>CAYMCO010000006.1:54817-175094 GCA_964388955.1 uncultured Anaerolineaceae bacterium
CGGACCGGCTTACCGGCCGGGCGGGTGAATACGTCAACCTGTTCGGCAGCACGGCCTGGGTGAGGGGCGGCCTGACGGCAGCCCAGCAGGTGGAGGCGGACCGGCTTACCGGCCGGGCGGGTGAATACGTCAACCTGTTCGGCAGCACGGCGCGAGTAAACGCCGATCCGATGTATCCGGCCCGGCTGGCGGAGGCCGCCCGCCTCACGGGGCTGGCAATTCACTTCGGTCGAATGCCCACAGAGATGTCGAGCGAACTGGCCTCACTGTTGGCCCGATAGCCGCATCTTGCGATCCACGGCGCGGCGGGCGACGCAGCCCCACCCTCTCCGGGGCTGCGTCGCCCTTTAACGCACAGGGGACGGAAGAGATATCCCCAAGGCTCTCGCGCCGGAAACCGACGATGGCAGCTCATTTGCGATGCATATCCCGGGATACACTCGCTGCGGCGCCCCGAGAGGCGTCGAAGCAATTGGCGCGACCGCATTCATCAATCGTGGGGATACTGGGCTGCGGGGTCCAGTGGCGCAGCAATCTGGAGGCCCTTTTCAAAACCCAAAAACGTTGTTATCATAATTCGCTGAAGCATGCGTGGCCGTTCTATCTGTAGTCGAATGCCATGCTCCGAGCGAAGTCCGTTCGAGCACGTGATGAGGTTGATCGGCCTCCTCCGCGAACCCGACCGCCGAAGAACGACAGGCAGCTGAGGACAAGCATCTTACAGAAGGAGGAAGGGTAGGATGTCGGATCGTGAAGTTGGCACGGTCAAGTGGTTCAACAACAGCAAGGGTTATGGTTTCATCGAGAGGGAGGAAGGCGAAGACGTCTTCGTTCACTACTCAGGGATCCTCGGAAGCGGATTCCGCAGCCTAGAGGAGGGCCAGCAGGTCGAATTCACCGTAGAGGAGACGGAAAAAGGGCCGCAGGCCACTCAAGTTATCGTTGTGGTTTGACCACAAAGCGCCTGAGAACCCGAAACCCCCGAGCGGTCGGGGGTTTCTCATTTAACCGCCCAGACTGGCGCCCAGCGTTGCCCCAACGCATATCGAAAATCCGGCGCTGTGGAAGGGCAGAGGCGCATGGCGGAATGTGGGCCTTTGGGTGTGAGAGCGCCACCGATCCCCGAATGAATCGAGGATGCTGGGGGATATGGGCTCGCCGGATGCCCCATCGGTGGCTGGGAGGATGATACCGTGGCGCGCTCGGAGGAAGCCCACCGGAAAATGGCACAAGTTGAGGTTCCACCGGGTTATAATCCTTGACCGGGCCCCGGAAAATCATCGCCCCAGCCTTCGCTGATGGAAAGGACGATACATTGGACTACTTTCGCCGCACGGGGATAAACCGCACGGTCCTGACTCTCTCGGTGGCCCGCCTTGCAGATGCACTGGGCAACAGCATGCTGATCGTGATCATCCCGCTTTATGTTGCCAAGCTGCCCGCTCCTTGGTTCCCCTTTTCCGAGTCCATTCTGGTTGGAATCCTGATCTCGCTCTACGGACTGGTGTTCACGGGACTGCAGCCTTTTACCGGGGCGCTTTCGGACCGGCTGGGGCGGCGCAAGCTCTTCATACAGGCTGGTCTGTTTGTGATGGCGATTAGCACGATCGCCTACGTATTCGCCAGCCAATTCGCCTATCTGCTGGTGGCGCGCGCTGTGCAGGGCATTGGAGTGGCGATCACGGTGCCGGCCGCTCTTGGTCTGCTGGCTGCAGATACGGAGAAAGCGACGCGCGGCGGGGCAATGGGCTTCTACAGCATGCTGCGGATGGTGGGTTTCGCGATTGGTCCTCTGGCGGGAGGCTTCCTGCAGGTGCACAGCGGGTTCAACGCCGCGTTCATGCTCGGCGGGGGACTCATTATGGTGGGATTCCTGTTGGTCCAGATCTGGGTCCGCGACGTGGAGGTGCCGCAGGCCTCACAGGGGGGGCGCAGGCCGCTCTTCGATCGCGACCTTCTCTCCGAGGGTCGCTTTGCCCTGGGTGTGGCGACCTTCATTATGTCGAGCGCTTTCTCGATGATGAGCGCGTTGGAGAATGAATTCAACGCCCGTCTGGGGCAAACAGCGATCGGCTTCGGAGTCGCCTTCAGCGCGCTGACCATCGCCCGCTTGATCACCCAACTTCCCCTGGGGCGGTTTTCCGACAGGGTGGGTCGGAAGGGGTTGATCGTCGTAGGTATGCTCGTCATGGCACCCGCCACCGCTGCCACGGGGTTGGTGACGAGCACCCTGCAACTCACGGGGGTGCGCGCCATCCAGGGGGTGGCCTCGGCGGCCATTGCGGCGCCGGCATTCGCGTTGGTCGGCGACCTGAGCCGGGCCGGCCACGAGGGCCAGCAGATGAGCATCCTGGCGATGGGCTTCGGATTGGGAATCGCGATCGGACCGCTGATCGCGGGCCTGTTGGCGGTGTATTCTTTCTTGCTGCCCTTTGTCGTCGGGGGAGTGCTGTGTCTGCTGGGGGCATGGTTGGTATCTGCGAGGGCCCCGGAGACGGTCAATCGCTCAGCAGAGGCATGATCCAACTCATCCGGCAGGCAGGGCGGATTCCGAGATGGCTAGCGGCGATAACCGAATCCCTTGGCCATGCGCAGGATAAGCCCCGCGTAGTCCCAACCTTTTCCGTTTTCATCCCGACCTGTTTCCCCCGCGTTGTAGGCGGCCAGGCCGGCACGCAGGTCCCCGTAGGCGTTGTTCCTGAACAGTGCCAGGATACCCGCCCCGCACCAGATGTTCGCATCCGGGTTGAAGCTGGCGCACTGGTGGTATCCGGGCATGATCCCCATCAATCCGATTGCCCCAACCCTGCTGACGGAAGATGGATCTCCCCCGCTCTCACGCCAAATGATGGCGGCCACGATTTCAGGCGGCAACTGATAGTAGTCCGCAGCCTCATGGATGGTCTCGCGATATTCCCACACCGGGATCGGCCAAGCGGCGTATGTTTCCATCGGAGGAGTTGGCTCCGCCAGCGTGCCATTGGTCAGGAGAGGCGGCGGCTCGAGCTGCGCACTGCCCACATCGGCCGAGAGTTGATGGCGGGTTTCCGGCCCGAGCCCGGGGTCGTCGGGAGTCCGAGCCAATGAGGAATGCCCGGCGAGCAGGAGCGAAATCATGATAATGCCTGTGTTCACGCCGGGTCTGCCTCTCCCCCTCTGAACGCGCGGAGGTTGTCAGCTCGCAGTGCGACCTATCCGCTGCCCGCCTCCCGCTCGAGGTAGGTTGGGACGCCGTATCGATGCCCGGCGAGCGATCTGTTCGATCGCCATTCCCACCCCCCCCGCCGCCAGGGATCTCGCTACTGCGTGTTCGGTTCCACTATTTATTAACCGGACTATAGAAGGTTTGTTACGCCCACTGCCGGCTGGCGGTGGCCCTTGGGAAGCGTCCAAAGGGCTTCATCGTCCCTCTGCAGGGGGCCGATAGGGCCGGACTGGGTGGGTTGGCCGTCGGGATGGAGTACTGCCACCATGACGGGAGCCGCCCGCCGGAGGGCATCGAAGTTGGAACCCGGCTTGGGGCGAGCTTCCGCCGCCGCAGGTAGAATCTAGCCTCGCCCTATTGCGGCCACCGGTCCCGGAAGGCATTTCGAGAGAGCAAAGGGCATGATCAGACACAGTGCGAGCTTGAACAAGAACGAGTCCGAGGGGGGAAGTGCGCGTCCACTGTGGAGCGGGATTAGGCCGGGCCCGGACCACGGCGGCGGCCTATGTGGTCGCTTTCGGAGAGCTGGCAGAAGGCTCCTGGCAGGAACTGAGGAAGATCCGGCCCTTCATCCGCTCACGCAAATCCCAGCGGGGCCGTATCCGCGAATTCGCTGAAGAAGAGGATGGCCGCTCGGCCGAGGATTGCCGCCGTCTACCGCCCTCACTATTCTGTGGCTCGGAGAGGGTGGTTGGGGATGCCGGTATAGGGATCCCCGATGCTTTGCGATCGGATCGCCTCGCTGTCCCAGAATTGGTCGACCTCCTCTGGCGAGAGATTTCCATCCAGGAATGCAGCTACGTCGGCCATATCGGCGGAAATGGCGCCGGTGACGGTACCCGCCGTGGCCCGGCCGTATTCGAAGGTCTGCACATCCATCAGGTTGATGAAATTGACTGTGACGCTGGTTGCCTCAGGCGTATATCGGCGCGCATCACGCCATATGCTCTCCAGCGTCTTCTTGATGAGCGTCTCGGCATCAGTGCGGCCTTGCTCCGTGCTTGTCCCTGGGTTCACCAGGACAACGTGTAGATCGAACGTGCCGTCGGGCAGGAGCTCCATCTGGACCACATCCAACAGCGGATTCTCTTCCTCCACGGCCGCCGCGTATTGGGCAAATTCAGCTGTGATTGTCGGGGTCGGGCCGGGGGCTTCCCCCTTTGCGCTTAGACCGGCCGCGCTGCATGCGGATGAGAGCAGCAAGAGCGCCACCATCGTGGCGATGCCAACACTTCGGAGCACGAAGAACCTCCCTCCGACCGAACCCTCTGGCGACGGGTTCGGCAATTATGCATGCAAGTTTACCTCACTGGCGTGTGATTAGCGGTACGAATCGCTTCCGGGCAATCGACATCTTGTGCGGAGGGCCGGCAAGAGGAGAAGCCCAAGAGGGCCTCCAAAAAGCGTAGGGGGCGACAGACGCGATCGCACAGTGAACCCGGAGCAAGCGCTGCAAGGCGGATGATCTAGGGCTGGGGAGGTGGGCTGGTCCCCTGAAGGCGGATCGCCAGCCGGGAGAGCCTACTTTGGGACAACTTGTGCAGCAGGGCATATCCGACCATGGCGACGGCCGAGATAAATCCGGCCCCATACCAAACCCAGTGAGGGTCCAGAAAGTCCATTACCAAGCCTGCCGCCCAAGGCCCGATCATGGATGGGATCGCCCAAGAAAGGCTGAAGAAGGCCATGTAGCGACCTCGCATATCTTCCGGGGAGAGGTTGGCCACAAGCGCGTTGCCAACCGGGATGACGATCATTTCGCCGAAGGTGATCAGGAGCATAGCGGCGAGGAAAAGGGGGTATGCGGCGACAAAGCCATACATGGAGAATCCGACCAAATAGAGCGCAGTGCCGCAGATCATCATTATCAGCGGCGGATAGGCTTTGATGCGCCGTGTGACCCAGAATTGGAGCAGGACGACGGTGGCGGCGTTCATGCTCAACAGAGCGCCAAACGCCTGGGCCGGGACGCTGTGGACATCCCGAAGATACACCGATAAGGTGGAATACATCTGGCCGTACACCAGCGTCATGAGGGTCGATACGGCTACGAAAATGACGAAGACTCGATCTCGAGCTACATTCTGATAGCCAGCGATGGTGGATTGGAGCGATCCACCGCTCCTGTCGGAGGCGCTCTCGGGAAGCGTCTCCGGAACCATCCGATAGATCACCACGGCGGTGAGCAAACTGGAAACGGCATCCAGAATAAAGAGGAGCAGGTAGGAACGCGCCGCCAGAATGCCCCCGATGCTCGGGCCGATGATCCAGGCAAGATTTCCGGCTACGCGCATGACGCCGAATCCGTCCGCGCGTTGTTCCTCGGGCAGCAGATCGGCGACCATGGCACCCCGCGCAGGGCCGCCCACGTCGGAAAGCACACCCACCACGACGGCAAGGGAATAGAATACCGAGAGTTCTTCTACATAGCCCATGGCGACGCTGCTCAAGGCACTGAATATCAACCCAAATAGGATGATGCCGCGCCGGCCGAAGCGATCCGCCAGGGCGCCCCCGATGACGCCTCCGACGAATCCGGATAGAGAGAAGATGGCCAACAGGATCCCGGCCTGGGTCATCCCCACTTCGAATTTGGCGGTCACATACAACGTGAAGAATGGAAAGATCAGCGTCGACCCGATGCGGTCGATAAATGCGGCCAGCACCAGAGACCAAAAATCCCTCGGATACTCACCAAATGCTCGCTTGACCTGATCCAGCGGTTGTCGGAACCTCAATGCAGCGCGCCCTCCCAGATCGGGGGAATAATACCGCTCTTTGCGTGTCCTGTCTTCGTGCATAGAAGCTAGGTGCCGCGTTGAAGCGGACTCTCGCCGGTTGAAAGGGTCTCACATTTCCATCGACGGGTGACGCCTGGCGGCCGCCGAGGGCAAATGGCGGTACCTCACCGCCGAAGTGAGGGAAAAATCCTCTCCGCCCTATGCTGCAGGGTCTGAATGGTGCCGAAGGCGGCGCGCCCGCACTGCGGAGGGGCTCACGGGGAGGTCGATAGGCGCGGCCAGGGCCCGCCCAGGATGGCCAGCAGCAGGATCACCAGTAAAGCAAACAGGATGGCGATGAGGTGTAGCCCGGCACGATGCTTCCATCTCTCTTGGGGCGCATACAGCACAGCGCTGTCCTCCTTGCGTCTTGGACGCTCAAATCGACCGGTTTGTGGGGCAATGGAGTGCAATTTCGATGCCCGGGGTGGACTACTTTGCCGGGGGGAATCGACCGGCCTGATGATTGTGTATTGACGAATCATGGGGCGCGCCGTAGAAGGCAGAGTAGAACGTCTGGTCTATGCACTGTCGATGCCGAGGGAAAGCGCGATTCTCAAGATCGATAGGTGACGGAGGCCGGTGCCAAGAGGCGTGGTGTATACGGAAGTGAGAGCCAAATCTGCGCCGAATCGCGTGCAGGGAATGCCCTTCCGCTGGAGCCTGAATGCATATCAAGGCCGCGTACATGGCTGGCATCACCTGGGGAGAACCCCGGGGGGATCCTTCCCACCGAAACCCTGCCATGAAAGGGAGTGCAGATCAGGGGGCCAGGACCTCGATGCTCAGGGTTGTGGAGTTGTTATCCTCGTTCGTTTCTTCGACAGCGCTGCCGACATCGGCCTTCGCCAATGTGGTGATGCTCGAACGGCTCTCAGGGTAACCGTCATACGCGCATGTCTTGGTGATTTGGGCGCCGGCACCGAGCGAATCGACCAGCCATGTGCAGGCCGCATCGCCATCGATGTCTGGCCACCATCCGACGCTGAACTCACCCGCATCACCCTCCCCCCGGTTCCGGATGACCACTGTGACCTCGATCTGCTGGCCCTGGGTGGGCGTTGGTGGCTGGAGATTGAGACTTGCGATGCGCAGATCTGGCAGCGTAGTCTGTACCGCGTCGATCTGCACCCAAAAGCTTGCCAAGCCGCTGGCTCCCACACCGAACAACACCCCATCTCCCGAGCGCAGTTTGAAGTTGGCGCGATAGGTGTCGGGGTCATCCGGGGCGGTGAGCTCCACGGATACATCCAGGGTCCCCCCCGGATCGACAATGCCGGCGCTCAACTGCTGGGCCGAGGGGGCATCCATCCGGTCGCCACTGTCGAAGACCAGGTCGTAGTCGGTTGTCCAGGGACATGTCCCCGCATTCTTCAGGCGCCAGGTCTTCGTGAAAGTGGTTCCAACCTCCACCTCGGTATCATCTGGATAGTTGACGTCCTTGACGAATTCCGCCTTGTTGCAGGGGACGGGGGTGACTGTCGGCGATGGAGGTGGCGTGACGGAGGGGGTTGGCGTGTCTGAGGCGGCCGGTGTGACCAGAGTGGGGAAGCTGGTCGGGGCCGGAACGGTCAGGATCGGCGGCGCCGTCAAGCGCGCCGCCTCGGTTGCTCTGGCCTGCAGAGTGACGGCTGCTGCGGTGGCGGTCTGACCTTCCGCCCTCACAGGGGAGCCCGGAAAATTGCACGCCGCCAGGAGGGCGACTGTAGCCAGGATGGCCATGGGGGCTCCGATTTGCTTGACCATACACTTCCCTCCTGCATCAAGCCCCGCTCCGCGCGTCGAGGCGACTCAGATGCTCCGGGAGACCGTGGGTGCGGGGCCAAGCATATCATCCTTTGCTCCGGATGCACATGCGAAGCTGGTGTGATTATGTGAACTGACAATTGGGGGTGCTGCAGATGCAGTGAATCCGAGGGGGATGGTGGCCAAGGGTGCTGCGGCGGGCACGGTGGATAGTCGTGGACATGAAAGGCTCACGCACCTGAGGACGGAGCGGGCCAATATGCGCCTGATCAGCAGGCAGGAAGATGGATTGATCAGAGCGAGGGCAGGCGAAGCAGGGCGCTCACATTCGCACTCGGAAGGGATTTCGCTCCACGCCCGTTCCGGGATCCCAGAAGTCAAGCGCATCCCGTAACCGAGGATTGATTTCCAAGAGCTCCGCCAATCGCTTCCGAGGCAATTGTTGGGTGTTTCCGCCTCGCAAATCGGTCCAGAGCCGTCGAGGAAATCCCTTGGGACGCCGCAGGTCTCTCAGCAGCAGCCTGATGGCGTCGGCTTGGTAAGCGGATAATCGTACCATGTCTTCTTCCATGTTCGGCTCTCTCGACCACACGCCCCTTCGGCTTACAATGGACCCGAATTCAACCCCGGTGAGGTGAACCGTGTAGATGATAATTCGACGAGTCTCATTCTAGAACAGAATGCGCCAGAGATTAGATGTGCTTTGGTCCTATTGTTCACCTAATAATCGGATCCAAGGCAGGTTTAGGACCAGGTGAGATCAGGGACCTCGGGGTTTTGATATACTGCCCATGAAGTGACCGGATTCTAACGGTCCCCCGTCGGTGAGCGTGTTGTGCATCTCAGTTTGGAGCCGATCCCTGGAAGCCCGGATCAAGGATAGTGGATCGGCGGCAAGAAGCCTTGAGATCTGGTCCCGGCATCGGCCGCACGTGCGCGGGGGCCGGTAGGATCGCGGAGGCAGGCCGATGAGGGGTGCGGCCACGCAAGGTCGGTTGGGCGGGTCAGGCCGCGATCGTCCATTGCGTGCGGCATTGGGTGTTACGGATGCGTCAGACACGCAACGGCGGATCCAATCCGGCTGATCGGCCCAGTCAGGTTTGCAGGGTGGTGTTGATTTGGGAAAGCTTACGATAGCAGGCGGCCTTTTGATGCTCCGCCGATAGGCATGCTGGTAGCCACAGCAGCGCGATCGCGTTCTCCGGATCTTGCCGCAGAACCCAACTCAGCACGTCGCGCCCCATCAGGGTCTCACCTTTGTCAATCGCAGCGATCGCGAAGTCCAGCGCCTGTTCTATCGTGGGCATATATGGGAACCTCCCTCGTCCGGCAAATTACCCGCTGCAACACCAAGGCGGGGTGGGTGCCCCGCCACATATTAGGGAACGAACAATACAGACCTTCGTTACTAGCCACTAAGTACCAATAAATATCTAATTATCAGGCGCGCAGGAGGGGATTCCCCGTGGGTGCATGCGGAAAGGGCGAGGGTCGCACCGGAACGGAGACAGGGTCGACACCTTCAACGGGGCGGGGGGGTTGATTGACAAGGGGGGCGCAAGTGCTTCGGGCGCCGAAAAGCTGCCCCCTGAGCCGGCGGCAGCGGTGGATGCCCTCGCGAGCGGACCGCGGCCAGGGGATGGGATCGACCAGGCGCCGGCCCCCGCATGCGGAGTCTACGCCTCGATGGTTGGAGTGAACTGAAAGCCTCAGGCTCGCCGCTCCTCCTTGGGCCGGGAGAACACTCTCAAGAGCAGCAGGCAACCCAGCACGATCAACAGCAGAGGCGCGATGCGCTCGATCTGATCTGCATCCAGGATCAGCCCCAGGATCAGGAACAATCCCAGATTGGCAACCAGGATCCAGAATCCTGCCGTGGCAGCCATCCACCCCCAGCCGCCAACGCGCGCAGCGGCGAATAGCCCCAGCCCGGCTCCGGCCGGGAGCAGTGTCCAGGCATAGGCCCAGATCGACCAATCGTCGATGGCCAGCGCGTAGGAGAAGATCACGCCAAGTGAGAGAAAGAGGGAAGCCGGAATGAACAACGCTGCCAGGGCAGATCGTGAGCCTGGCAGGAAAGCGGGTGGGAGGCAGAAGGCAAGAGCCACAATGAATAGGGCCAGGGGCCAGATTTGCGTCAAGTCCAGGCCAGGGACCAAGTTGACGATCAGAAGGGTCACGCCCAGCCCCAGGATCGTCAGGCCAATGAAGGTGAGTGCACTTACTCGTGTTTCCACTCTCAAGCTCCTTGTGTCTTCCCGGCGCCCGATAGGGGCCTATCGGCGGGCATCTGGGGCCCAAACCCGGATCATGACCAAGCCACCAGATGTTCGCTCATGTTCCCTCACACTTGACCACTGCTTGGATGACTTGCAGATCTTGGCGACAAAGGGCACGGTACAGGTTTTGGGTCCTCAGCGGGTAGTCGGGGCCAATAACCAGGTTGAGCTCCGGCAAAATGGGGCGCCTCGTGTTTCTGGGTAGCAGTGAATCCTGCCCCCAGGTGATCAGATCCGAGGTGAGATCTTGCCATTGTAGGATGTGGAAGGCGGTTGACGAAAGATGGCGGCGAAACTCGGCAGCGGAGATCAGGAAGTTCAACTGCTCGTCATCCGCCCAAGGGAGCGGATAGGCCAAATGTGCGCCGGGCTGGGCAAAGATCTCGTAGAAGGCGAAATCTCCCCCGGGCCTGAGCACCCGATGGATTTCACGAACAAGCCTGGGTTTGTCGGGGATGTTCATGCAAGCGTGCTGCATCCAGACCAGGTCAAACTCATCCGCTGCATGCGGAATGTGCTGCGCATCCCCCAATTCGAACTGCGTCTCGCCCGCCAGCCCCACCGCTGAGGAGAAAGCCGCGGCGGCCGCAAGGAACGCCTCGCTCAAATCCAGGCCTACGACGATCCATCCACGCTGGCCAGCCAAGGTGCGCGCGGGGCCGCCGAGCCCGCACCCGAGGTCAACCACTCGCAACCCACGATGACCGCCAACAAGCTCGGCGAGCCTCAACGTGGCTCGGCGGCCCTGCAGATGGTATTCCTCAAAGGTTCGCAAGTCGCGGGGGGTGAGCCGGCCCAGATCCACGCCTCTTGCCGACAGCGCCCCCATCAGTTCGCCGACGAGGCCGGGCTTTCCGTAGCGCAGCTGGATGCGTTCTCGATAGCCGTCCATAGATCCCCGCTGAGATTGTACCCCGCTCTCCCGGCGCCCGGGATCCCTGGGGAAGGGGAATGGATGGCGTTGAGTGGGGACCCTCCAATCTGGTGGGCATCCAGGATCGATCGAACTTGACGCTCACTTTTCACCATGGCCAAGGGAGCGGGTGTGCATTTGGCTATCGCCGGGAATTGGGATTGGCGCCCCGGCGCCGCCGATGAGGTGTTGGCGAAGGTCGGCGTCCGTCAAGCATATGGAGGAGACTCAGGATGGGGTGGCGGGGAGCCATGCGGGGGCCCGAGTAGCGCATCACATCCCGCACCCCTTGGCGCATCTGTTTGCGATAGCAGTGGATGGCGCAATTGGCGCAGGTCGGCTTCTCTGTCCCAAAAGGGCAGGTCTCCAGGCGAGCGTGCGCATAATCAAGCAGCTCTCCGCATTCGGGGCAAAGGCCATCGGCGTGCCCATGGTGGTCATGGCAGAAGAGTTCGATCATGAGCCGCATGGTCTTCAGCTCGCGTTTCAGACGTGGATGCTCGAGTGTCATCATGCCCTCGGAGCGGCGAGCGGCGTGCCCGTATAACCCCCTCCGGCCGCTCTTTCATTCGAAATCCCAGCGGACATCGGCAGAGAGATCGCGACTGGTGAATCCCTACCGATGTCGGTCTAAGTGTAACATCCCAGGGGGCGGGCCCGCCCACACTCCAGTAGGATTGAAGCAGGATCCGTTCCGGTGGCATCAGCGAGAGCGATCCTGGGGGGAAACGTCCGGTGGACTGCTGCCGAAAGAGGAGGGGCTGCTGCCAGCGCTACCAATGCAAATCGGCGACCAGCGCTGGATGATCAGACTGGGGCTCCGTGATGAAGCGGATTTCGTCCACCACCGTGCCGGAGGAGACGAAAATATGATCGATTCGCTCGTCTGGTTGAAAGTTCTGGTCGTCCATGCCGCGCGGCCATTTCAAGCGCCAGGCATCCAGAACTTTGGTGGCGGTGAGTTTGTACTGCTCGGTCCCCGGCCGGAAATTGAAATCCCCCATCAACACGGTGCGGGCCCCCGGATCGATCCTTGACAGCACAGCCTGCTGTTGGACTAGGGGTCCGCCGTTCCCCAAGTGCGTCACCAGGATCTGTAGATCCCCACCCGCGACCTCAACGTAGGCCTCGATCGATGCGGTCTGCTCTCCCTCGCTGTACATGTAGAATGTTCGAGCAACCTTAACGGGCAGTCTGGAAAGCAGCGCGATCCCGAACGTCCCGTTCACTGTCTTCGGGCCGTAGTAGGAATACATATCCAGTTCATCTGCGAGATAGCGCACCACATCGGCGTTGGCCACCGAGATGCGGTTTGTATCTGATTCTTGAAGGCCGATGAGATCGGGATCCAGCCTGCGCAGCAGGGCCAGTTGGCCGCTGAAGTTGCGCTGCCCGGCAGCATCATACCCCTGCTGGATGTTGTACGTGACCAGCCGCAAGCTCTGCGGCGCGGGGCCCGCAGCGGGAGGGGTCGCCTCCCGCAGGAAGATCGCAGAGATCGAGGCCGCGGAAAACGCCACCATACAGATCAAGAATGCATTCCGGGTTCCCGCTCCCACGCTGGCTTGCAGGGCTCGGAAATCCGCCTCTTTCACGGAGGTCAGCGGCAGGAGAACGCCCATCATCAGCAACAAGTGCACAAGCCAGAATCGGTCCCGAAAGAAGGGTCCGACGATCGGGATGTAGTCGTACACGGTGGTGAAAATGTGAGCGAAGATGAGCAGCAGCAGGACGCCCCCTCCAGCCCCGAATCCAATGGCGAGTTGGCGCGGTGTCGGGGAACGCCGGATGATGGACCGCAGGAGCAGCATGAAGGAGATGAAGAGTACGGGGGTGAGCATGAGCATCAGCACCAGTGGAATCCGCAAAACATCGGAGGCCGGTGGTGGGAAGAAAGGATAGGCGGCGGGATCCTCAGGGAAGGCAACCTGATTGCCAGCGATGGTCACGACCATCACCAATGCGTATGAGCCGGCCCAGATGAGGACAGCGCCCTGACGGAACCCGGCAAGAAGAGGACGGTTGCCGGCAAAGGCGATCGCCAGGAGGGTCAGCCCGAGAAGCAGCAATGTGACCACCGCTGCATAGCTGGTCGCCGTCCACCGCGCAATCACATTGGGAGCTGCAATGACGAAGTAGAGGCTGCCAAAGATGCTCATCGTCCCCACTCCGGCCGGCGCGAGGGCAAACCATGAGCCATTTCTGGCGGCAAGGTGCTGGACGCGAGGGCGGAGGCGCGTCTGGGAGATCCAGAGTCGGGAAACCACAAGCAGGGCCGCTCCGGCAGCCGACGACAGCAACCAGCCCAGGATGGACAGCGGCGGTTCCAAGGAGGCGTCGACACCGGATCCCAGGGCGCGAAGGAAAATGGAGGATGTAACGCTCAAGGCTAGGCCCAGTCCGAGCGTGCGACTCAACCCGGGCCTAGAGGTGCCACATGCCGCGGCCAACATCCCCGGAAAGAAGATCATGGATAGGCCCGTTCCCACTCCCGCTGCGAACATGACACCGCGCGTGGACATCAGCGGGAGAAGGGCTCGGCAAAGAAGCGCGGCCTCCCCAATCAGGATGAGGAGCAGGCGGTTTGGCGGGCGCTTGAAAGCCAGCAAGATCAGGGGAGAGAGCAACAGCAAAACGCTCAGGACCTCCGCGGTCAGGCTCAATTCCAGCAATCCGAAGGCGTAGATCGCGGAGACAAACTCCGTCAGAAGCTGAAGGAAAGACAAGAAGAAGAGGCCAAAGAAGGCAAGCTCGAGGATTTCTGCGCGCGCGGCACTTTGCATGAGCTTCATCCGGATTGCCTCCATCCAGTCAACGGGGAGGCGGCGAAACCTCCACGTGTTGCTGGCTTGCTAATGGCCGCAGGAACATCCGCCGCGTGATCCCCCGAGAGACTCGCCAGTGCACGTCTCGTCGCTTCCACGCCATTCTGATTATCGGCACGCCCGCCGCATGCGCTCCAAGCCAGCGTTCAATTGCTCACGCGGGCACCCGAAGTTCAGGCGGACAAACCCCTCGCCCGCAAAGTCAGCGCCGTCCCAGAGCTGAACCCCCGCGGATTCGAAGAACTCCCCTGGGTTTTCCATATTCATCTCACGGGTGTCGATCCAGGCCAGATATGTCCCTTCAACATGGCTCATCGATAGCCCAGGGATGGTCTCTATCACCTCCTCAACCCGGTCACGATTCTGGCGCAGATAGTCCAACAGCGCCTGCCGCCAGGGCTCCCCGTAGCGGTAGGCGGCTTCACAAGCGACATATCCGAAGGCGTCGACGGAAGGCACCAATCCGGCGGTCGCTCGGGTGAAGGATCCACGCAGTTGGTCGCCGGGGATGATGGCGAAACCAACTCCTATGCCGGCGAGGTTGAACGTCTTGCTGGGAGACATCAACGTGATGATGTTCTCTTGCGCCTCAGGGAAGAGCTTTGCCAGGGGCATGTGGGTCCGGCCCGTGTCGAGCACCAGCCCGCAGTGGATTTCATCGGAACAGATCACCAGGTCGTGGGAGAGACAAAGCTGGCCCAGTTCCCGGAGTTCGTTCTCGGCGTAGACCCGGCCGACCGGATTGTGTGGATTGCAGAGCATGAAGAGTCGTGTCTCCTCCGTGATCGCCCCGGAAATGCGATCCAGATCAAAGGACCAGCTCCCCGCGTCATGTTGCATGGGAACCGTGATCCTCTCCCTTTTCATGTTCTTCGGCGCCGCCAGAAATGGCGGATATATCGGTGTGGCCATGAGCGCCGCTTCGCCAGGCCCGCAGACCGACCGGCAAGCCGCGTTGAGCGCGGGTACCAACCCGGGCAGCCATACCAGCCAGTCCGCCGGAACCTGCCAACCGTATTGATCCAAGAGCATTCCTTGGACCGTCTCCACGAGCGCATCGGTCGGTATACTGTAGCCGAAGATTCCGTGGTCGACCCGGTCGTGCAACGCCCGCAGGACCTCAGGCGGGGAGCGGAAATCCATATCCGCCACGCCAAATGGGATCACATCCTCTTGTTCAGTCTTGCGCCACTTGTAGCATCCGGTGCCACGGCGATCGACGCTAATGTTGAAGTCATAATCGGGATGCATTCAATTCCCTTTCCATCAGGTCCCTTCCGTAATTCCTTTCGTGGCCCCCGCTGGTCCGCCGGTCTCAAGCCAGTGACCGATTTCATTGGCGATTCGCTTTCCAATCGCCGGCAGGGCAAGCAGGCCCTCCCTGCCTCGTTCTAGATACAGATCCTGTACCGGCTCTTGGAGCTCGTCGATGGTCCAGGCGGCCTTACGATAGGCCCAGATCAGGTATGCAGGCGCGCCCTCAAGCTGGAAATCGTATGTCCTCAGGAACAGTTCCTCGGCGATGCGCTTGTTGGCTGCCAGCGGGCCGGCGTGGACAAAGCGAGGGATGCGGTCCCGGATGCCATGCTTTGCACACAGCTCCCTCACGAGCCGGCCGAGGCGGCAGATATACTCGTCGGGAGGGCTGTACTGAGGCTTACCATCCAGGGGCCAGCGATACAGGTGGCGCCACTCCTCCTCCAGGGCGGGGCGGACTCGAGTCACGGCCTCCAGGGTGCGCATGGACTGGGCGCCGGCCATAGTCATGCCTCCCGCCAGCGCGAACTCACCCCCATGATCTTTTGTGGCCCGGATGACCGCCTCCAACTGGTCGGGGCGATCTCCCAAGAAGGGGATAACCGGCATCAGCGCAGTGCCGACCAAAATTCCGGCTTCGGCGAGCTGCGACATCACTTGAAGTCTGCGAGCGACCCCCGGGCTGTGGGGCTCAAAGGCACGCTTCAGCTCTGGATCAAGATTGCTGATGCTCAAGGCAACCCCAACCCAGGTCCGCTCGTTGATCTCATCCAGCAGATCCAGATCACGCGCCAGCAGGGGTGAGCGTTCGACAATGAAAAGGGGGAAGGACAGATCGCGGACCACCTCGAGCATTCCTCGGGAAATCTGGAATCGGCTCTCTATGGGTTGTTGCCAATCCCCGCATGCGATGACATCCGGGGTGCGCCCGGTGAGCTCCTTTCTCAAGAGGTCGGCGGCGTTGGTCTTGACCCCGATAAGCGTGTCGAACTTTTCCGGATCGCGCCGCCCAAGGTACCGGCCTCCCCGGCAATAGCAGAACTCGCAGCCGCTGCGACACCCGACATAGGGATGCGCGCTGTACTTGGTCCAAAACCAAGGGCCATCGACGTGCGCTTGGACGTTCAATATGCGCCGGGCGCGGTATTCCCGTATCTCAAGTTCCACGACCGCACCTGCGGATGATTTCTTCCCGATCAGGGGGAGTCAGATAGGTCAGCGCTTTGGACAGCAGCAGCTTCCGATCCGGTCTGGCGGCCTGTGCGCACAGCCAATCTGCGGTTTCCTGCGGATAGTACCGCCCCATTGTCTTCGAGCGCCAGCCGACTCCCTTGACGGGCTGCAGCTCACGCTCAGAGAACATGGGGGACAAGGAATCCAGAAGCACAAGCGCCTGCGGACACTTTACGGCCTCACCTCTGGGCCGTTTTGCCCAGGAGTGCACCGCTACTCCCACCGCCAGGCGGGCACAGCCATTCGGATCCGACCTCCATGGGGAGGGCAAAGGTAGCGCAGACTCAAAGTCCGTGACCAGCGATGTGCCCCCAGAAGCCAAGCATCAAACGAGCCGTGGTTGTCAGAGCGCCTTGCGCGCTGCCTCCAAGTCATTCACGCCAAATACCAACTGGCAGTCGACGGTCAAGTAGGTCAGGCGGATATTGACGCCTGCCTCCGCCAGCCTCCGAGCAACGGCCCCCATCCCGCCGGGATGGTTTTCCAGTCTATAGCTTCGAACAGGCGAACATCAGATTGAAGGCGATCTGCTCCCAAATCTTGTTCCTCAGATACACGCAATAGTTCCGGCCCAGCATCATCTCTCCGAAGAAGCGGATCCCGTTGAATCCCGCTCTATGCATCAGCGCCCACCACCTGCCGGGTTTGAGGTTGGATACGTGCGTCCGGTCCAACAGGTCTGTCAACGCGGCATGGGGAGCGCCCAAGATGCCTCGATTGTTGGGCACAGAACCGAAGAAGAACCCGCCGGGTCTGAGCGCTCGAAAGATCTTGCGGATGGTCGCCGCCGGTCGATGCAGGTGCTCGAGGACGTTGAATGCCACGACAACGTCGTATGTCTCCGGCTCCAGTTTCGATTGTTCTATATCGCCGAGAGTCAAGCGAGACTCCGATCGCACGCAGTTGTTCCTAATTGCGTAGGGGGATGAATCTATGCCCGCTACCTCAAAGTGCTCGCAGGCCATGCGTAGGAAGGTCCCGGCCCCGCACCCCACCTCGAGGAGCTGGCCGCTCTGTTTGTTCAGAAGAACCTGCTCCAGGCGGCTCCGGTTTCGTTGGGAGTCCTGCTCCGCCCGATAGAAGATGCTTTCGTAGTATTCGCGATCATAGGTCCTACGGATGAAGCTCATTCCTTACCACCCCGCTCTGCGTTGTTTCGCTCGGTTCCCTCTGGTGTCGGCTGTCCCAGCACCCTCTCCCATGTGCCCCTTCTCCAGAAAAAAGCCACGCCGGGCAAAGCGCGGTTCCAAGAATGCACTCCTTGCAACCCCAACGGGGCACACAACACCATTGCCACCGGCCTCCAAATCAAGAGAAATATAGGACAGATCTACTCCACATGCAACCTGCCTCCTGCCGCAGGGTGTGTTCCATTTCAGGGGGCAGCTATGTCCGAAAACTATCGCGTCACTCGGGCGCCCTCCACTCAGCTTCTGGACCGCCCATCGCGGTGATCCACGTCGCGGAAGATCGACTCCGCCTTTGGAGATCCTTTTCACCCCCACCCCAATCCCCTCCCCCGACCCTTAACGGTCCTCTCCCGCTCCCCCAACGTCCGGAGGACCGGGGAAAACGGCCCCAGGGTAGCTGGGGGAGGGGGCCAAGGCGGTGGGAGTATGTGCATGTCTAGGCCTCGAACTGCACGGCATCTGGGTCAAGCGCGCCGCGGAGGGCCTCGCGCCCCAAGTTGGAACACACCCCCCGCCGCGCGGTGTTTTCGATTCGAAGGGGCCCCCGGGAGATGCGAGGGGCACGGCGGACGCCGCGCGGCACCCCGACGGGGACGAAGACGCAGATTGGAGGTAAACTGGGACCGGGCGGTGCCGGTTCGACGCAAGTAGTGGCCGCCATCCGCGGCAGGTGGGCGCCGCGACCGTCCCATCTGTGTCCGGTGTACCGGGAGGCATGTGGCCATGGCCGAGAGACAGAAGATCCTTCTCGTCGATGATGAAATTGCCATCACCGGCAACCTCGCGCCCGTCCTGAAGCGATCGGGGTTCGAAGTGCAGGTGGCATCAGACGGTCTGGAGGCGCTGGAGAAAGCGCATTCGTTTCGTCCGGACCTGATTGTCATGGATGTGCTCATGCCGAGGATGGACGGGCGCCAGGCGGTCCGGGAAATCAGGTCGGGCGGCGATTGGACGCCCATTATCCTTCTGACCCAGGTAGGGGAATCGAGCGAGCGCGCCATGGCTTTGGAAGAGGGCGCCGATGATTATCTGAACAAGCCCTTTGACCCCTTTGAGCTGATGGCTCGCATCCGCGCGGTGCTTCGCCGAGCGCGACCTGGGCGGCCGCCGCTGGCATCGGCCTGGATTCTGCGCTACCGGGATCTCAAGTTGGACCGTCGATCGCGACGGGCATATCTGCGCGACCAGGAAATCTCATTGACGCCCAAGGCCTTCGCCCTGCTGGAGTATATGATGACCCATCCCGATGAACTGGTGACACGCGACCGGCTGCTGGATGTAGTGTGGGGCTGGGACTATCCGGTGGGGTCTCGCGCCGTGGACACCCGCATCGCCGAACTGCGCCGAGCGCTCGATGATGATGCGACGAATCCCCAGTTCATCGAGACTGTTCCGGGAGAGGGATACCGCTTTGCCCCCGATGTAGAGGTCTTGCAGTGAAGTTGCGCTGGCTGCCGATCCTGGCGCCGGCGGGCCTCTCGCTGGCCATCAGCGCCTGGATCCTTTTCGGGGGCGCTCCGAACCCCGTAGTCTACATGCGTGCAGAACTCAGTGCGATTGTCGTGCTGATGGGAATTGGGCTTACGGTCCTCGCGGGAACCGGACTGCTGATCTTCGACTATGCCGAGCGAATCCGCCTGGATAGCGCCCTGGAGGCGGCGGCGGACCGGCGGCGGTTCCTGGGCCGGCTCGATCATGAACTCAAGAACCCGCTCACGGCCATTTTGGCGGGTCTGACCAATCTCTCCGGCGCCCGGAGCGAGTCCGACCGGGAGGCCAGCCTGGGAAGTGTGGAGGTGCAGGTGGAGCGCCTCCGCAAGCTGGTGGCTGATCTGCGAAAGCTCTCGGACCTCGAAACCGTACCGCTCGAGCGCTCGGCGGTGGACATTGGGGATTTGCTCGAGGGGTCCTTCCGGACGATCCAGGATCTACCTCGGGCGAAGGATCTGGATCTCAGCCTCTCCATCCCGCGTGCCCCATGGCCTCTACCCGCGGTCTCAGGCGACTACGACCTGATTTCTCTCGCCGTCTACAATTTGCTGGACAACGCGCTGAAATTCACGCCGCCGGGGGGTCGGATTGAAGTGCGCGCCTTCGAGGAATCATCGTTTGTCTCCATCGAGGTCGCGGACACGGGCCCGGGGATCCCGGATGAGGAGGCCCCCTACATATGGGAGGAACTGTATCGCGGGGTGGGGGCCAGAGGCATCCCGGGGAGCGGGCTGGGGCTTGCCCTTTCGCGAGCGATCGTCGAGCGACACAACGGCGAGGTCAGCATGCGCAGCCGTTCCGGCCAAGGAACGGTTTTCACCGTGCGCTTGCCGACAGGGGAAGCGCTGAAGCGCTGATCTGATTGGTCGATTCTCGAATCCTCGGCAGCGGGCGAGGCGCATGCTGAGCATTCACATCATCCCCCACCCAAGCTCAATTTGAGTTTTCCTCTCATGTGAGCGGACCCCAACCTTGTTGAACGCGTTTCCTCTCGAGAAAAACGCAGGTCAATAGGACTTCCGTGCTATGTGCTTCCATCCAATTGTCCATACCTTTGAGGCTCAATCGGGGTTAATCTATATGCAGACGCTCCAAGCGACCGATCGGAGCGGAAGGTTTGCAGGAGGAGCAGGGAGAGAAGACGCCGCGAAGGGGGCAGAGATGTTGACGAAGTTACAGCTCCCGCTGATTCTTGTTTTGCTGATCACGGCGCTCATGATCGCTCTTTGGGCAGTTTGGGTCTTCCTACCGGCCGCCGGTTGACCCAACAGCATAGGCGCGATCTCGGACACCTCGACGCCGAGAGGTGACCGGACATTTGACGGACAGCGCCCGTCGATCAGCCATGGGGTTGCCACAAACAGCCCGTGCCGACGGCCGATATGCCCCTGACCGTGGGCCTGATTTGGTTTGCCTCCCCCCCGGGGGGAATGCTCACCCATGCCCCAGGACAGGATGCGGCCGATATGCGGTTTCCAGGGCATCGATTTCCGACGGAGTCAACCCAATTTTCAATGCCGCAACGGCCTGCTCCAGGTGCGCCATTTTGCTTGCCCCGATGATGGGGGCCGTCACACCGGGCTTCCCCAGCAACCAAGCGAGGGCGACTTGCGCCGGAGATACCCCGCGGGCTTCTGCAATTTCCTCTGCGCATTGGACCACCTCGAAATCAACATCCCTATAGTACATGTGGTGGGAGAACTCGTCGCTCTTGGCCCGGGCCGTTGGCCCCCAGTCCCCGGCTCGCCGGTTGCCTGCCAGGAAGCCTCTTGCGAGAGGGCTCCAAGGGACAATGCCGATCCCTTGGTCGATGCATAGCGGGATCATCTCGCGCTCCTCCTCCCGGTAGACCAGATTGTAATGGTTCTGCATGCTCACGAAACGAGACCATGAATGCAGGTCAGCGGTGTACAGCGCCTTGGAGAATTGCCACGCGTACATGCTGGAGGCGCCAACATAACGCGCCTTCCCCGCTTTGACGACGTCGTGGAGCGCCTGCAAGGTTTCTTCAATCGGCGTATCGTCATCCCAGCGGTGAATCTGGTACAGGTCGACATAGTCCGTATCCAGCCGGCGCAAGGAGTCGTCGATCGCCTGCATGATGTGGAGCCGGGAAAGGCCGCCCCTGTTCGGCCCTTCTTCCAACGGGAAATATACCTTGGTAGCGATGACGACCTCCTCGCGGCGGGTGAAATCCCGGATGGCCCGCCCCAGGATTTGTTCGCTCACGCCGTGCGAGTAGGCATCTGCAGTGTCGAAAAAGTTGATCCCCAATTCCAGCGCCCGGCGGATGAATGGCCGGCTCTCGTCCTCCGGAAGCACCCAATCACGCCATTCAGGTGTCCCATAGGTCATCATGCCGAGGCAGATTCGCGATACTTTGAGACCCGTCCTTCCCAAGCGAGTATATTGCATCAAAGCCCACCTGCCTGTGAATGCGTTATCATAGAATCGGGTGGGGGGGCTCACCTGGTGGTGCCGGTGGGCACCTCCCGCGCCAGTGTCATTGTAACCCTGTCTGAGCGCTGGAACCTCGGGCAGGCTGGACCGACAAGGAATTCATGGAGGCAATTGAAATGGCACCTCGCGTTGGATATATCGGTCTCGGATTAATGGGCAAACCGATCGCCCGCAATTTGATGAAGGCGGGATACGATCTGACGGTACACAACCGGAGCCGGGAGGCCGTGGATGAACTGGTGAGGGAAGGCGCAATGGAGGCCTGGTCACCCAAGGAAGTGGCGCAGCAAAGCGATGTGGTGTTCACCAACTTGCCCGATTCCGCGGATGTCGAATTGGTCGTCCTGGGACCGGAGGGGGTCGTCGAGGGCGCTCACCCGGGGATGATGTACATTGACAACAGCACCATCAAGCCGGAAACGGCCCGCGCCGTGGCAGAGGCCTTGGCCGAGAAAGAGGTCATCTCTCTGGACGCTCCGGTGTCAGGCGGAGATGTGGGTGCCAAGGCCGGAACTCTGGCGATCATGGTCGGGGGACCGCGGGAAGGCTTCGAACGCGCCGTCCCGCTCTTCGAAGCGATCGGTGAAAGCCTCACCTATGTGGGCGATAGCGGCGCCGGCCAAGTGGCAAAGGCGTGTAATCAGGTGATGGTGGCCGCGCAGATGGTTGCCATGGGGGAACTCCTCCTGTTGGCGCAGAAGTGCGGGGTAGATCCGCGCCGCGTGGTCGAAGCCATCCAGGGCGGCGCTGCCCAGTGCTGGACCTTGGATGTGAAGCCGGAGCAACTATTCAATGGAAATCGCGGGCCAGGTTTCAAATCCTATATGATGCACAAGGACCTCGGCATAGTGCTCGACACAGCCAGGGCATACGGCATGCCCCTTCCCGCCACAGCGGTGAACCAACAACTGTACGAAGCGATGCTCCAAATGGGAATGCGGGACCTGGACAATTCGGGCGTGATCGGCGTGCTCGAATCGCTATCTGGGGAGCGCCTGCGGGAGGCGGATCGCTGATCCTCACCCCAAGCGAATATGCACCCAGGGGGCCGAGCTCAGGTTCATCTCCGAGGCCTGCCGGCACGCAAAGCGCGCGGATCGCGGTGGCCCCTAGCGCCCCCCGACGCAGAAGATGAACAATCTGCCAGGGCCGTGCACCCCGATGGTCAGGGTCATCTCAATATCGGCGGTGCGGGACGGGCCGCTGATGAAATGGGTAAACGACTCGCTTTCCAGCACGTGCTTGCCTTCCTTGGCGATCCATTCCGCCATACTGGCATGGACAACCTCCGCCCGCAACACGGCGATATGCACGGGTGGGAGCAGGGAGGCCAACGCCGGGCGGCCAGAGCCACTGCTCAGGACCAATGTTCCGGTATCGGCGAAGGCGGCTGTCGCGCCCGTCAGGCCGGCTTGCGCGAGTGAAAGCGCCTTGTTGGTCTCCAATCGACCGCCTTGATCCCCCTCGGGGATCATCGGGCTTGTGAGATCGTATCCCTTTTCCCGCAGGTGGTCCACGACCGGCGCAAGGACGGGATGGGCATCCCTATCCCAGTGCAGGACGCTGCGTGCGCCGATATCCGCCAGTGCCTGCTCGATCTTGGATCCAAGGTCCGCCTCCTCACAGCGGTGGAATTCGGCTCCCAGCGCACTGACCTCGGCTTCGAAGCGCGCAATCAAGTCTTCCTCCCTCGGCACGGAATGACGGGCCGGCTCCTGTCCCTCTTCAACCTGCCGTGGTAGCGTGCTCATCCGCTTTTGCCGGGCCCTCAGGAGCCAACGATCCCGAAAGGCGGGGCTGAACGGTGGGAAATCGCGGTATCTCGTCCATGCATCAAACGGAGCGGGCAGCCTTGTGATCCAGCCGTCCCTCTTCGGGATCAATCTCATAGCCAAACCGGCCAGACGCCTCCCGAGGCGATATCCACCTGCTCCGCTCATCAAACGCGCATACAGGCGCAGGCCCCACTTCATCCATGGCGGCTGCCCGACCAGGGCTGCGTACCTGTGGCGCACTCGCAGCAACAGGGTGGGAATGTCAATCTTTGCCGGGCAGATGTCGTAGCAGGCGCCGCACAATGTCGACGCCTTGGCGAGGTGCCCGTAGCGCCGAACGCCGAAGAGGGCCGGGGAGAGCACAGATCCGATGGGGCCGGAATAGGCGCTCCCGTAGCTGTGACCTCCAATCTCCCGGTAGACAGGGCACACATCCAAGCAGGCGCCGCAGCGGATGCAGAGCAAGATCTCCGAGAGATCGCCCCGACTCAGATCCATCCGGCCATTATCGACCACAATGAGATGGCGTACTTGGGGGCCATCCGGATCCCCCTCTCGGCGTGGGGTGCGCATCAGGCTCTGGTAGGTTGAGAGCTTCTGGCCCGCGCCGCCCCGGGAAAGTAGGGATAGCATCAGCGGCAGCTCTTCTGCCCGCCGGAGCAGCCGTTCGGCTCCCATGATGGCGATGTGGATGGGCGGCAGGGTGGTCACCATGCGCCCATTGCCCTCATTGGTGAGCAGGCCCACGAGTCCGTTCTCTGCAACGCCGAAATTGACCCCTGAGATCCCGACGGGCGCTCTCAAAAAGAAGTCGCGTAGCGTGCTGCGGGCGGCTGCATTCATGGTCGCGATATCGTCGCTCGGTGGCATCCCCAGCTTCCCGCTGAGGGTCTCTCCAACCTGACGGCGGTTGAGGTGCAGGGCGGGGGCGATGATATGAGAGGGCGTCTCATCCCGTAGTTGAACGATGAACTCTCCGAGGTCGGTCTCCACGGGGCGGATGCCAACCGATTCGAGCGCCTCGTTCAAGCCGATTTCCTCGGTGAGCAAGCTCTTGGATTTCACTACCATATCGGCGCCGGCGCGGCGTGCGATGTCGATCACGTGACCGCAAGCCTCTCGGGCGTCTTGGGCCCGATGCACCTGCCACCCGTTTTGTCGCAACCGGTCGGTGAACTCATCGAGCGTCCTCTCCAAGTTGCGCACCACATCCAGCCGAATTTCATGGGCGCGGTCACGCTGCTCCTGCAGGTCTTCCATTTCGCCGAACACATGCGCATAGACATCCCGCATGTGCTCGGCGTTCGTTTCCAGATTTTGTTGCAGTTGGCTATCCGCCAACGCCCGCCCGACCCGCCGGAGAAATCGTGCTCTCACCGCAGTCCTCCTGAATCCCCCACCAAAACCTGCGCCAAGTGCGCACAGCGGATCTCTGACCCCCGCCGCCTCAACCCGCCCTCGAGATGCGTCAGACAACTGACGTCGCAGGATACCACCCACTCGGCTTCGGTGGCTGCGATCTGCCGCAGGCGGTAATCCAGCATCTGCCCCGAGATGGCAGCCTCGTCAACGGCGAAGACGCCCCCGAATCCGCAACAATCTTTCGTCAGCCGCTCGACGCGCGCCCCGCGCACGTTAGCCAGGAGCCGTAGCGGCTGACGCTCCACCTTCAGCAGGCGAGTCAGGTGGCAACTCGGGTGGTAAGCGATGGTTCCTTGGAAGCGAGCGCCGACGTCGGTGATCCCTAGAACATCGACGATGTATTCGCTCAACTCGTAGCAGCGAGACGCCAGATTTCGGGCGCGCGCAAGCGACGAGAGGTCATCCGAGAACAACTCGAGATATCCGTGCCGGATCATGGCGGCGCAGGAACCGGAGGGAATGATTACGGGCCCTTCCGTGGACTCCAGCGTGTCCATGGTATGCAGGGCCATTCTCCGGCATTCCGCCCAGTATCCGGCGTTGAACGCAGGTTGGCCGCAGCAGGTCTGGCCCATGGGGAACTGTACCTCCTCGCCGAGTCGCTCCAACACGGTCACGACGGCTTCCCCTGTATCGGGAAAGAGACTATCGACAAGACAGGTGACGAATAGCTGGACGGGCATTTTGGCTTCCTCCCGGGTCAGTCGCGGGGTGAGGATTTTCAACTTCCGACACTCCGGACGCGATGGTGGAAGTGTATGCGGGTGGGCCTCTTTCCGCAATTCGGGATCACCTCTCCGGAAGCAAATCCATAGCCTGCGGTCCGGGGTCTGTCCGGTAAGGGCGTGCCCTGCAACCGGAAGTGATCAAGGGCCCGGGCTCGATGGCCCGTCTCCGGAAGGCAGCCCGGCCGTGACCGGCCCAAGGGCCGCGGGATCCTCGCGTGAGCAGTTACAATCAAGAGCGTGTGTCATGGATGGCTGCAAGCATCCGCGGCGGCTCCGAAATGCAAGCCGTCGTGTTTTCCATCCGGGGGCCCTTTTCCCACAACGTCTGCGATCCGCGCAAGGAGGCTCTCACTCATGCTGCAACCAACCCTGTATAGCCAGCGTCTCATTCTTCGACCCTTCCGCATGCAAGACGCGGGGGCTGTTCAGGTGCTGGCGGGCGATCGGGATATCGCTGCCAACACCCTGAACATCCCCCATCCCTATCCGGAGGGCCAGGCTGAGCAGTGGATCGCGACGCACGAAGGGCGCTTTGAACGTCTCGAGGGAGTTACCTTCGCCATCGTGCCCCGCGATTCTGAGACACTCGTCGGTGCCATCGGACTAGAGGTCAGCAAGCAACACAATCGCGCCGAGCTTGGATATTGGATCGGGAAATTCTATTGGAACCGGGGCTTCGCCACGGAAGCCGCGCAAGCCGTGCTGGAATACGCATTCAACGAACTGGGGTTGGCGCGCGTGTACGCTTCGCACTTCAAGCGGAATCCCGCCTCGGGGCGTGTGATGCAAAAGGCGGGGATGCGGCGTGAGGGTCGCCTACGGCGCCATATTCGCAAATGGGGAAGGTATATGGATCTGGAAATCTACGGCATCTTGCGAGAAGAATATCTGCCCGGATCGTAAGGCAATCGGCTGTATGGCTCAGCGGCCGACCATCGCGTTGCCGGCCCCCCTTCGACCCTTGGATGGGATGGTCGCCGCGGACCCGATATCGCCCGCCCGTTTCCCCACGAGAAAGACGGCCCGAGGGCCGTCTCCTCCATGTTTCGCTGCGCCATCCCTGTTTCAGTCGGGGCGGGCGGATTTGAACCGCCGACCCCCTGCACCCCATGCAGGTGCGCTAGCCGGACTGCGCTACGCCCCGATACGCCGGCATTATAGCCCACTCCCCGACGCCGGACAAGACACGGTTGGGGATGGCCCATTTCGGGGGCGACGAACGACCGATGTAGAACGACCAACGACCGATGACGATCGACCCAGATGCTGAAATGCTGGAACGTTTGAACGCGTGAACGTTCAACCTTCAAACTATTACCTCCGGTTTGCCCCTACCTCCCCGTGACCTGCGGCTCCCACGGCGCCGGATATCACCCGGGGGCGGGAGCACCCGGAGCGCACGGGTCAGCGCTCTGTCATTGCGAGGAGGGCGAAGCCCGACGTGGCAATCCTTTCGTGCATAATCCCCGGCGACTGAAGTCGCTGCAACCCGGGGCGAAGTCCACCTTCGTGGACTCGGCAGATCCCGGATGTGCCTTGCGGGCGCCCCTATTCGTGCTCGCCGATTGTCGATGGTTGGTAGCTGATGGCTGACCGCCGATCGGCGAGAGCCTATATCAGACTACGACCTCCGGTTTGCCCCTACCTCCCCGTGACCTGCGGCTCCCACGGCGCCGGATATCACCCGGGGGCGGGAGCACCCGGAGCGCACGGGTCAGCGCTCTGTCATTGCGAGGAGGGCGAAGCCCGACGTGGCAATCCTTTCGTGCATAATCCCCGGCGACTGAAGTCGCTGCAACCCGGGGCGAAGTCCACCTTCGTGGACTCGGCAGATCCCGGATGTGCCTTGCGGGCGCCCCTATTCGTGCTCGCCGATTGTCGATGGTTGGTAGCTGATGGCTGACCGCCGATCGGCGAGAGCCTATATCAGACTACGACCTCCGGTTTGCCCCTACCTCCCCGTGACCTGCGGCTCCCACGGCGCCGGATATCACCCGGGGGCGGGAGCACCCGGAGCGCACGGGTCAGCGCTCTGTCATTGTGAGGAGGGCGAAGCCCGACGTGGCAATCTTTTCGTGCATAATCCCCGGCGACTGAAGTCGCTGCAACCCAGGGCGAAGTCCACCTGCGTGGACTCGGCAGATCCCGGGTGTGCTTTGCGGGGCGGCCTTATTCGCGCTCGCCGCTTATGGCTTATCGCTTATTGCTGCTTGCTCCCCGCATTAAGGGCCGTTGCTCCCTTCCCGACTCGCCCATATAATCCGGGAAAGAAGGAAGCGCGATGACGATCTATGACATCTCGGTTGGGATCTCCAGCGACATGCCCGTGTGGCCAGGGGATCCGGCCGTCAAACTGGCACGTGTGGAGAGTATCGCAGCTGGTGCGCATGCGAATGTGTCCCGGCTCGAGTGCGGCGTGCATATCGGCACACATGTGGATGCGCCGCTGCATTATGTGGACGGCATGTATGGCGTGGACAAGATGGCGCTGGAGGATCTGATCGGCGAAGCGCGTGTGGTGGAGATGGAGGATGTCGATCAAATCGATGCCCCCGCTCTGGATGCGGCGGGTATCCCGGCCACGACCCGCCGGGTGCTCTTCAGGACCCGGAATTCCGCTTACTGGGACGAGCCTGCGCACGATTTCCATCGAGATTTCGTCGCCGTCGAACCCGACGGCGCCCAGTGGCTGAAGGATCACGGAATGCGCGTGGTCGGAGTGGATTATCTCTCGGTGGCCCCCTTCGGCAGCAGCACGCCCACACACCGCATCCTGCTGGCGGCGGGGATCGTGGTCATCGAAGGGCTTGACCTGCGCAACGTTTCCGCTGGGGAGTACGAGCTAATCTGCCTCCCGATTAACCTGATTCGGAGCGATGGCTCCCCTGCCAGAGCCGTCCTCCGCCAGACATGAGGTCTCCGCTGCGAGAGGCCAAGGAGACGAACAAGGGATGAATACGCAACTGCTCACCGTGATTGTGCTGGTTTTCTTCGGGCTGGCAGTTCTGCTGCTGGCCGGCATGTATTCCCTGCGCAGGCGCCGCGCCGAGCGTCAGGCCTGGTCCCCGCCGGCGGATCGAGGTCTGCGACGAATATCGCAGGAACGCATCGCCTCGCCGGTCAGCGAAGTGATCGAAGATATGGTGAGGGCCCGGATGGCCTCCGATCCCGATCTCAAAGGCATCACCCTGGATTTTGGCACCTCGGACGATGGTGGGTTGGAAATATGGTTGGGAGACGAGTGCTATCAGGGGGTGGACGCATTGCCAGATTCGCGCCTCAAGGGGCATATCGCAGCGGCCGTCGAGGAATACAACCGCGACCTTGAATCTGGGGAGGGATAGGTATGGAGGGCAGCGCAGATCTATCACTGTCTGGCGTGTTTCCCCCTATCCCAACGCCCTTTGATCCGCGGGGCGAAATCGCCTTTGATGCCCTGTCGGCCAACCTGGAGCGATGGAACGCGCAACCGCTGAGAGGCTATGTGGTTGGCGGCTCGAATGGAGAATTCGTATCTCAGACCCACGATGAGCGCGTGGCCGTGGTGAAAGCGGTGCGGAGAGAAACGTCAGCCGGACGGTTGGTGATCGCAGGCGCCGGCACACAATCCCTCCGGGGCACTCGTGAACTCACGGATCGGATGGCAGGGGCAGGCGCGGACGCCGTTATCGTGGTGACGCCCAGCTACTACAAGAGCAGCATGGAGGGGGAGACGCTCGAGGCATACTATGAGGGCGTCGCGGACCATTCCCCGATTCCAGTAATGCTCTACAACGTCCCCCGCAACACAGGCGTGGACCTGCCGCTCGAATCCGTCGTGCGTCTGAGTGGACATCCGAATATTGTGGGCATCAAGGAGAGCGGGGGCGACTTGGTGAAGATCGGGCGCCTGGTCCACGAATGCCTCCCGGGCTTCAAGGTGTTGGCTGGGTCTGCCGGTTTCCTGCTGGCGGCGCTCGCGTTGGGGGCAGTTGGAGTGATCGGCGCCCTGGCGAACATCGCCGGGGGGGAGATGGCGGATATGATGCGGCGCTTTGCGGAAGGCGATATCGTGGGGGCTCGACGCATCCAGTTTCGTTTGCTCGCCGTCAACGGCGCGGTCACTTCCCGTCTTGGCATTCCCGGTTTGAAGGCCGCGATGGACATATTGGGATACTATGGCGGGCCCGTGCGTGGCCCCCTGCGGGATCTCGACGCCCCGGCGCGGAGGGATTTGCGAGACGTGCTGCAAGCCGCGGAGCTCTCCGCGCTGCGTGAGGCCGACTGACTTCAAGTTATGTGGGCCGACTTCGACTCCCCCTATCTCGCGAAGACGAGGGTCTCCCGGCGATCAGTCAAGTCGTTTTCAGGCGGCAATCGTGACACAGGCAGTATATGGCGAGAAGGTTGGCTGCGGGCGGGGGTCATGCCACTTTAGCGTGCGAACGTGAGCCCAAATGAAAGCCTGTGAATAGGACGAAAGCTCGCTGAAGCCGCCTGAGCTGAAGGCATCCCGGCCCGGCGACACTACAGACCTAGATCTGGCCGGAGCGATCCCATCTCTCCAACATCGCTTGGTATTCGGTGTCTTGATAGCGATCTAGCTGGAACCAATGCGCGTATTCCGGCAGCCGCGTATGGGTCATGTGAGCGGCAAGCAGTTCTCCGGCTCCGGCGGATGCCATGATGCCAAATCCAGAGAGCGCCCCGATCACAAACGCGCCCGGGACAGGGAGGGGGCCGATCAGCGGGCGATTCTCTTTGGTCTTGGTGTAGTATCCACCATCAACAAACGGCTTGGGGAGGCGCTCGAAATAGCGGCGAAATGCCGGCATGGCGGTGCTCATGCCCCGCAGCACGATTTCCGGATAATAGCGGTCATCAAAGGTGGCCGGGATGGTGGGCTCGACAGGTCGCTCGTCGTAGGTCCACAGCAGCAGAACTGTGGCACCGTCCGCCGGCCCCTCCGGCCGGCCGTGTACCTGGGAGGGAAATTCCTCCAATAACCACTGGGTGTCGCTTGACCCCGCGAGCAACCGCCGTTCCGACTCGGTCCAAGGCAGTTTCTGCGGATCGGCCCAAATGACCAGCGGAGCATTCCGGGGCATAGCCCCCAGGTGATCCGAGAATGAGATCTTGGCGTGCAGCTCGCTGAAGACGGGGAGCTGGAGCCCGATCATCTCCCCGACAGATTTGAGCATCGGGCCCGCCGCGATCACAAACCGCCTGGTTTGGATCTTTCCCTCTCCGCGCGAATTGGAAATCCTGACAGCGGCCACTTCACCGCCTCGAAGATCCACCCCCCGCACATGGGCGGTGAGAATGCGTGCGCCACCCGCCTGCGCCTGTCGGAGCAGATACATGCCGAACTGCTGCGCGGAAAGCCATCCAGCGCGTCGGGCGTGAAGTACTCCCACAGTTTCAGGCGACAGATACGGAAAGTGCTGCCTCAGAAGCTGCCGATCAGCGATCACGTCCGCGCCGGAGAGCGAATCATCGTATCGATCTCGGAGGTTTGGCCGGTAGGCGGGTTGTGCCTTTCCGCCCGGATACAGGCGAAGCGGACCGGCGCCAAGGGCTTCAGCTTCCTCCGCCGCGGCGATGAAATCGTCCACCTTCTCTTGCCTCGCAGTGGCGAACAGATACCCGCGGCGGTTCAGATTAAAGATGTTTCCGGACTCTTTCGCGAGCTCTTCCAGGAGACTGATGCTACGGTTCATGAGGCGAACCATGCCGTCCCCCGGCCCGGGCCACCAATTCCGGTAGCACTCCGTCGACTTGTCGCTGGTCAATGAGAGGGGCGGGCGCGGATCGATAAGGACGACATTTCGCCATCCATGTCGGACGCAGAGGTGGTATGCCGCCGATACACCCGCGATCCCCGCCCCGCAGATAACCGCCCTTGCCTCACCGTCGCCCACGACTTCACTCCTTCAAACTTGAGTGCCCGCTCGAATTCGCTGCCAGATGGTCCTCCCCGCGCCAGATGTCGGGCCGAGGGGTCATCTGAGCGCGGTCGGAAAGCCTTCGAGCGATTTCCCGGAGGGTTTCGCCGGTTTCCGGGTGACGGAAATCCGGCGCCAGCTCAGCCAAGGGAATCGCGACGTGCGCCTGGGTAAGAATATCAGGATCGGGCAGTCGAATGGGCCCCGAACGGATGACTTGCTGGCCGAGCAGGGAGAGGTCCAGATCGATGGTCCGCGGCGTGTATTTGGCCTCGCCCTCGGTCAATCCCGGCGGGGGTTTTCCCCTGCGGCGGCCAAGATCGCGCTCGATGGCTCGCAGGGACGCCCGAAGCTGCCCAGCGCCCATTTCGACGGTGAGGAGCGCGGCGGCATTCAGGAAGTCATCTTGTTCAACAGGTCCGGAGGCGGGGTTCTGGTAGACGCTTGAGATCCGCAGCAGAGCTCCCAGATTCCCCAAACGGGACAGCGCCTCGGGCAAATACCGCTCGGGCTGGATGTTCGATCCCATGGAGATAAACGCCAGCTCCTGGCTCTCCTTGTGCGCGTCCAAGATGCTCGACCTCCGTCAAAGGGGGCGCATGCTCACGGACTATTCTACCGAGGTTTGGTGCTCCATGCGAGAGACCCCATTCTGTCCTGCTGCCCGGATGCCAAGGCGCGGCCCCGAGCAGCTGTTGATGGCTCCTGCAGCGGCCAGTCGGCCTGTAGGGGGTTTCGGCTCGAAATCGCAGCCAGATGGTGCTAACATATGCTCTGGATCGGCCATCTGTGTGGCTTCGCTCCCGGCGACGGTGGCACGTTTCCGATGCACTAACCTCCTCATTGGCCGGCCGCGTGCCCGTGCCCGCCCGAGAAGAGCGTGATGAGCCCCGAGGGAAAAGGATGCTTCAACGCCTGCGGCGGTTTCCTTGGTACTTGCCTTTGCTGGCGATCGACCCTACGCTCGCGCTGCTTGGGAACAACATCTCCGAGGTGGACGCGGCCGCTTCGCACCGGGCATTGCTCTTCGCTTTGGCTCTGGCGGCAGCCTGCTGGGTCATCTTCCTCGCGTTGACCAGGGCACCACAACGTGCCGCTCTCGTTGCCAGTCTCCTGCTGATCATCTTCTACACCTATGGGCATGTATACGAGCTGTTGCGCAGCTGGGATGCGCTCGGCTTCACACTGGGGCGACACCGCTATCTCCTGCCGGCGGCCCTCGCCCTTCTCGTCACAGGCTCCTGGTTGGCAATAAAACGGATCAACGATCCCGATGTGCTGGTGGGCCCCTTGAACGTCATCGCGCTGGCTTTGATGATCACTCCCATTTATCAAATTGCCTCGCATCAGATCGGGCACCGCGCCGCCCAAGTCACCGCCTCTCAAGTCGCTGCGGAAACGCCACAGGTAGAGTTGGCCTTTGGTGATTTGGATCCGGCGTCAGGGGGCGCTTACCCCGATATTTACTACATCATCCTGGATGCATACGGCCGCGCCGATGTGCTGGAGAAGCACTTTGGGTTTGACAACTCGGAGTTTCTTGACTCGTTGCGAGATCTGGGCTTCCAGATCGCAGATTGCAGCCACAGCAACTACGCCATCACCACCCTCTCCTTGGGATCCTCCCTTAACATGAGCTATATCGATGGGATTTTTCGGGGCTCTGACGAGCCTAGCATACAAGCGTTGGAGCAGTTGGCCGAGGATAACCTGGTGCGGAGAACACTCCGACGGCTGGGCTATCAGGTGATTTCCTTTGAGACCGGCTATTCCATTACCGAGTGGGAAGATGCGGACTGGTATTTCGATCTCGAGCCGTTGCCGAAGTGGAAGCTGCGCGGTTTGAACGCCTTTGAATCCTTGCTGGTGGACACCACACTGCTGCGTGTATTCCGGGACTGGGAGGGGGATCTGCCCGTGCGGTTGCCCTATTTCCTGGACTACGCATATTCCCGGCATCGGCAGTATATCCTGAACGTACTGGACCATCTGCCGCAGGTCGCTGAGATTCCTGGGCCCACGTTCACCATGGCCCATGTGCTCGCCCCGCACGACCCATTCGTGTTCGGGCCGAACGGTGAGAATGTGACCCACCGCGAGACATTTTCCTTGAAGCCGGACATCTTGCGTGAGGACAAACCCGAATACACGCGCGGCTACACGGATCAGGTGCGGTACGTCAACAGCAGGATCCTGGAGGTGGTGAGGACAATCCTGGAGAAATCGAGTCGGCCGCCGATCATCATCATTCAGGGCGACCACGGCCCGAAGCGCAACATGAGTTCCGATTTCGCCCGATTGGCCAATTTGAGCGCCTTCTATCTCCCGGGAGAAGGCGCGCAAGCGCTCTATTCTTCAATCACCCCGGTGAACATCTTCCGTTTGATATTCGACCGTTATTTTGGATCAGACCTGCCATTGCTTCCCGACAACTCTTATCTATCCAAGAACAGCGCTAGGTTTGAATTCGAACCGATCTTCGAGGAGGCACCGGGGTGTCTGGCAGGGCATGAGGAATAGGCGGCGTGGACGCCAGCGTCTTAATCACGCCGGCGCATCAGATACAGCAAACGGGCGGAATCCTCCAGCCGCTCGGACCGTAAGATGGTGAAGAAGGGCTCGAAAGCGTGCTCGAAACCCTGGCGTGAGTACTCATCGAAGATATCCTCACGACTGGCGAGTAGTTTCTGCACTTGAGGATCCTCCTTGGGCACGAATTCAATGATCAGATCGCGGCACAATCTCCCCAAGAAAGAGGCGATATTGGGCAGCGGCAGGTTGTTGCCGATTGCCAGATGGTGGATGAGCGCCAGCGCCAGGATCGCATCGACAGGGCCGCGGTCGACCAGGGACTTGCGTTCTTGGTGCGCCCACCCTTGGGCCGGGCTTGGATTTGTCAGGTCGAAGAGCAGCGGCAGGATATCTTTCACGCCGGACCGTCGGCATTCCAGATAGTTGAGCTCTACCGCCCCAGGGTCAGCGTCCAGGGCGATCACGCTCGATCCCAGACTGCGCGCAATCCGGCTGAAATGGCCGGTGTTCGCTCCCAGATCCCAAACACTGGCAGGGGGGTCGACTTCCAGGAATTCGCTGACCAGGCGCTCCTTGTGTTCAACGGCGCGTCGGGAGTAATTATGGGTGCGCTCATAGTCATGCCAGGGGGTGTCCTCGACGGCCCAATTCAGCCCCTGAATAGCCGAGCGCAGACTATCGACCAGACCCAGCATCCCCTGCTTGCTCATCGACCTTCCCGTCTCCGGGGGGCGGGTCTCCCTGCCGGCGAAACGCCGTTGGGCGCCCGCGTGCAGATGAATATGGATCAGCAGCGATGGCCGCAGGCGGGATCGCCACGGGAGCAGGCCAGAGACCAGACTGAGCGGCAGCCCGTCGATGTAAATGCGCATCAACTGCCCCAGGCGGACATCGCGCAGGGACATCAACGCCAGGGGGGCCAGAAAATGCTGGCAGAATTGACGGTAGGCGACCCACGGCTCTCCCGCCCGATAGATTTCGAAGGAGAGACTGTCGATCAGAATGGGCATTCCTTGGTGGAACTGCATATTGTACGCGCTGCTGTCTTTCAGGCTCATCCCGTGTTCAAGGGCCAGGCGTTGGATTTGAAGAGTGGCAAGAGCCGCATCCTTGAGCTGGCTGAAGCTCCACTCGTATGGGTAGGAGATGAAGCCCAACTGCTCCGGTTCGACCACCCGGTACGCATCGGCAGGGCGGAGCGGCTCGCGATCACTCTCCCGGTGCGGGATCAGCAGGCCTTCGTCCGTCAATCGAGCATACAGGCCCGATTCCATGAGATGTTCGAAATTGCGACGATAGCGCTGGTTGATCTGGCGGCAGAGCACACCGTGATCTTCAAAGAGGAAGCCGCTGGGATCACGAAATGAGGCGCTGAGTTCCTTTCTATGGATCATGTGTTGGTTGACCCCTCATCATTTCGATCTTCACCACACCCATTTGGGGATGGGGAGATCCGCCTATTCGAAATCCCCTCGTTTGCGCTCTATCTCAACGCCCACCGAGCCCGCGAAGCGCACCGCTCCTGGCTTCTCCAGTCGAACCCTGACGGATCGCACGCCTTTGTGCTCCAGGCACAATCTCGCGATATCTGCCGCCAGTGCCTCCACCGTGTAGCGCGCGCTGCTCCCCACGTGCTCGATGATCTGCTTGGATACCGTGCGGTAGTTGACGGCCTCCGCAATGTCATCGTCTTCCGCTGCGGCTCGTGTGTCAGTGGCCATGGCGACATTGATCAAGATATCCTGCTGTTGCTCTCGCTCCCAATCGTTGATGCCGATGATGCCGCGCAGCAGCAAGTCTTTGATGAATACTCGGTCTTCCTTCACGCCACGCTCCCCTTTGCATGATTCCGGTCCCCCTACATTATATGGTGATATGGCAGCCAGGGGGTGGGGGTCGCGGGCGCGAGGCGGGAATGAGCCGGACCGAGCCAGCCCGCACCTCGGCGGCGCCGGGACGATCCCTCCCCCCGAAGGGGAAGCAACTGCTTCACTTCCGGGCAGACTCGGCCCATTGCCCGAGATTCATCAGTGACCCGGTGCGAGGGGGCCTGCTCGCCGCAAAATGCGGGGCGCGCCCTGAGGCGGGGAGGGTGCGATGTGATGCCGCTGGATGTGATAGGATTGGGATCGTAGCGGCCGGCGAAAGCCGTGGGGCCCGGAAGTTGCGAATTGTCCTGCTCCAATCGGGAGGTGGTAATGCATGATATTGAAGCTGCGGCCGAACTTCTGGATGGGGTCGGCGTTGCCAAGCCAGAGATCGAGACAGCGATTCGGATTCTACTGGACGCCTTCGGTGAGGACGTCGATCGAGAGGGTCTGGAGCGCACACCTGAGCGCGTGGCTCGCATGTATGATGAGCTGCTGGCCGGCTACCGGGTGGACCCGTACGATCTGATCAATGAGGCGCTCTTTGATGTCGAATATGACCAGATGGTGGTGGTGCGCGATATCGAATTCTACAGCCTGTGTGAGCATCACCTGCTGCCCTTCATCGGTCGCGCGCATGTGGCCTACTTGCCCAGTGCAAGAGTGATCGGCCTCTCCAAGATCCCGCGCATCGTGGATCTATTTGCCCGCCGCCTTCAGGTGCAGGAGCGCATGACCGTTCAGATCGCAGACTTCCTGGAGGCTGCCATCCGACCCCACGGTGTGGCGGTGGTGATTGAGGGCTTGCATCTTTGCGCGGCGATGCGGGGCGTGAAGAAGGCGAATGCGCGCATGGTGACCAGCGCGCTGCGGGGGGCCTTCCAGACCAACCAGACCTCCCGCCAGGAATTCTTGAGTTTGGTTTTCCACGGATCCCAGCCGCTATCCTTCTCAGCCTGATCCACGGTCGGGGGCGCGACCTCCATGGTGGGATCTCATTGGGATTCCCCTTCGTGACGATTGGGGAAATCACTGAGCGGGAGGGTCAGGCCGCCGTCCATGATGATCACCTGTCCCCTTATCATCTCAGCTTCGGAGGTGCACAGGAACGCGACCAGGCCGGCGATGTCTTCCGGGAGCACCAGCCGTCCGGCTGGCGACGCCGAGGCGGTCTTCTCGAAGATGCCCTGTCCTTCCCGGATGGCGGCGAAGTGTTCCAGCGCTTCAGTGAGGACGACGCCCGGGGAAACCGCGTTCACCACAATACCCAGAGGCCCAAATTCGACGGCCAGATACCGCGTCACCGCCTCCAGGGCGGCCTTGCTGGCGCCGACAACTACATATTCGGGAAGCACCCGGCTCGCCCCAGGGCTGGAGATATTCACAATATGGCCTCCACCTCGGGGGGCCATCAACTGGGCGGCCCGCTGGGCGCAGAAGAGCGCCGAGCGAGCGTTAATGTTCATCGTCCAATCCCAGCCCTTCGGGCGCTGCTCCAGGATGGGGCGGTTGTAACCCGATGCTGCGTTGCAGACCAGGATGTCGAGGCCCCCGAACTGCGACTCGATCCGGTCGAAGAGCCGGTAGATTTCGTCCGTCTCCCCCATGTTCGCCTTCACCACCATGACCGCCCTTCCGAGGGACCGGATCTCGGCCGCGATCGATTCCGCGGGCTCTCGATTGCGGAAGAAGTTGACCACCAGATCCGCCCCTTCGCGGGCGAACCGGAGCGCGATGGCTCGGCCGATTCCGCGGCCAGAGCCGGTGACCAGCGCGATCTTGCCCTCGAATCGCATCTGCTTCTCCTGTTGCCCGGACTGCCTCGGATGCCCTCGCCAGGCAAGCGGCTTCCGGAGGAGACCGGCGAATGATCCAGTGCGTCAGGCCCACGAGAGCGGAATCTCCTTCGGATCCGTGTGCCGATGGGTTCTTTCCGCCCGCCATCGTTGCCGGGAGCCATCCCGGATGGAACGATCGGCCGACCTCGGCGGACCTCCCGCCGCGCCACTTCTTCTCAAAAGAGAATGGAAGGTTGACTGGCACCATGATACCATCGGGGGGCGGAAATCTGGCCGAAGACTATGTTATCCTTAGCCGAATCCAGATGTAACAGGCAGCGGAGAACGCCGTTTATATGGATGCAGGTAGCGACCCGACTCCCAGCGATGCCGAATTGATCGCTGCTGCAAAAGATGGAGACGCTTCGGCGTTCGGCTCGTTGTATGAGCGCTACATGGAGCTTATCTTCCGCTATGTGCGCGGGCGCGTCTCCAATGTGCGCGACGCGGAGGATATCACCGAAAGGGTATTTCTGAGCGCTTTCGAGTCCCTGGAGGGTTACCGGGAGCGCGGACGGCCTTACTCGGCCTTTCTGTATCAAGTAGCGCGGAACGCGATCATCGACAGCTATCGCGATTCGAGCAACGAGCACGAATTGGAGATACCGGAGCGCATCAAAGATACTACCGCGGATGAACCGGATGACCTGCTGGTGCACGCGGAGCGAGTGGAAGCGATCACGGCCGCGATGGCCCAGCTGTCAGAGGACTACCAGGAGGTGATTCGGCTGCGTGTTCTGCTATCGCTGCCGACAAGCCAGGCGGCGAAGTGGTTGAAGAGAAGCGAAGGCGCTGTGCGAGTGCTGCTCTACCGAGCGCTCAAAGCTTTGCGGGAAAAGATGGAAGGCGTTGATGTCTAGGCGAGATCGAGATCGTGCGAAAGGGCTGGAGGAAGCCCTCGAGCGCCTGCGGGCCGACCCGGAGTCGACTCCTCTTGGGGATGAGGAGCTGCGTCAGCTCGCCTCCTTGGCGATGGAGGTGGGGAGGGAACTCGACGTGCCTGGGCCCAGCGCAGCCTTCCGGAGGGCCTCGCGGGCCCGGGTGGTGCGGGCGATGCGCGCGCGCGAGACCCGGCGAGAGAGGCCTGCCACGCTCGCATGGATGCCGAGGAGGTTCCCTCGCCTGTCCTACGTGTTGGCCAGCCTGGCTGTGGCCATCGCCCTGGCGACCTCCGGCGTGGGGGTGGCGCAAGCCGCCGGCAGCGCCTTGCCGGGGGATGCACTCTACGGCGTCAAGCAGGGTCTCGAGAAAGGGCGGCTGCTCTTCACCTTCTCCGCACAGGGAGACATGGAGCTGCTCTCCGAATTCGCCACTGAACGCCTGTCGGAAGTCGAGCGCTTGATCGCGCTAGGGAGGACCGATCAAGTCGGTCGCACGGTGCTGGAGTATGAGCGCTTGCTCGACGACATCACCGCCCTGGCGCCCCAAGTGGGTACGGAGGGCGGACCGGGGCCCCTGGTGCAGGTCGAATCGAAGTTGCAGAATCATATACTGGTGCTTGAGCACGTCCGTGAAGAAGCCCCTGCCGATTTCAAGCCGGCAATTGAGAAAGCGCTCGATCGCTCCTCCCACAGCCAGGAGGTTCTCGAAAGGATCCAGAATGGAGAAAGCCCCAGCGAAATTGCTCCCGGCCAACTGAAGAAGACGCAGGAGGCGCTGGACGCGGAAAAGACGCTGGAAGCGGGCCCCGAGGAACCCCCGCGAGGCCCACAGAAGACGCCCGGGCCGCCCGAATCGCCGCCAGGCGGGGAGAAAGACAAGAACAAAGACAAGGGCTCCCATCCCTCCAACCCTGGTCTGGGGAGGCAAGGAGCGCCTGGGCAGCAGGATTGAATTGGGAAAGGCGAATAGATCGGCGATCGAAGCGGTGGAAAGCGCTCGCCACAAGCTGGGCTAGCGCCCGAACCCAAAGGCAAGAGGCAAGCTGATCGGGCTGAGATTCCAACCTCGGCCCGATTTCGCTATGGTAGCATTCCCGTATGGGCATCCTGGAACTGAGAGAGCGCGTGCGGCGCGAACTGGCGGCGGCTTTGCAGGCGAGAGGAGCCGGCAATGAGGGCAAGGCCAGGGTTTGCGCACGGCGCGCAGCCGGATGGTCGATCGCGCCCCACAAGCGATCCCAAGAGGGGGCCCGCACATCGGGGAACGCGTACGAAAATCTGCGCTGGCTCCAGCAGAAAAGCTCCGGTGCCCCGGCGCGCTTGCAGAAGGCGGCTGGCAGGCTGAGCGCACGGATTCGTCCCGATCACACTCTTCCCTTCGAAGCGGATCCGCTCCAAGATGCACTTACGATCGTCCGACATTTCATGGATATTGACATCGCTTCTGGCGACTTCGAAGGGCCGGAGGGCCTGAAGCGATGAATGCGCTCGGCGTGGCGCTCGGCGGAGGCGGCACACGCGGCGCCGCGCATGTTGGCGTGCTGAGAGTGTTGGAGCGAGAGGGCTTTCAAATTCGCGCCCTGACCGGCACAAGCATCGGGGGCTTCATCGGGGCTTTCTATGCCCACGGCTTGCCCCTGGATCAGATCGAAGAATTGCTCAAGGAAGCATCCGAGCAAGGTATCATCCGAGCGCGCCCGGAGGGACCGGGCATCTTCGGCCTGTCCCAGGTGGAGGCCTACCTGCGCCAGCATTTTGGGGCCAAGGAGTTCTCGGAGCTCCAAATCCCCTTTGCGGTGACGGCGGCGGACCTCGACAGCGGAATGGAGATGGTAATTCGAGAAGGTTCTCTGGTCGACGGGGTGCTGGCGACCATCGCCCTGCCGGGGATCTTCTCGCCGAGGTCGATTGCGGGCCGCCGCTTGGTGGATGGCGGAGTGGTTGACCCGGTGCCCGTCCGGCCGCTGCGAGAGCTTTTCGGCGGGGTGAGTTTGGCGGTGGTGCTTGCTGCGCCGCCGAAAGACTGGAATAGGGCCCAGACATCCGATCTGCTGGACGATCTGCCGATGATGGGGATCCTCGGACGACTGCGCCCGGCTCGGGCGCTGCATATCTTTGTCCGTGCGATGGAAATCACAGGCAGGAATCTGACCGAACTGCGCCTGCTCGTCGACCAGCCGGATGTAATCGTTCGGCCGGACGTATCCCATATCCATCTGCTGGATGATGATATCGACATGGGAAGCCTGTTCGAGCTCGGGGCTCAGGCTGCGGAGCGCGCAATGCCAGAGCTGCATGCCCAGTTCTCGCCGCTGCGTCGCTTCGCCCGCCAGGTGTCACGCTGGCGGGGGGGTCGCTAGAACCGGCCGCTTTGCGTAGTGCGGGTCGCCATTCCCTGGAACGCAGCGGAACGGATGCCCGGCTCAAATCCCAGGGCAGGAGCGGAAACGCGATCCGCCGAATTGTCAGAAGGAAACCACGACTGGGCGATGCATGGCCGAAATACTCAAGCTGGAAACCAGACGCGGGGAGCTCACCTACCGGCTGCAGCGCCCTGGCCCAAGGGGGGGACCGCCGGTCATCATGCTCCACGGCTTGACCGGTGACGAAGACGTAATGTGGTTGCTGACCAGCGCATTCCCTTCCCAAGGGTTGATCGCATCGCCAAGGGGGTTGTTTCCATTAGAAGTGGGTGGCTTCTCCTGGGTTAGGCCGGAGGTCCCGGGCGGCGGCGGGTTCGCCGACTTTCAGGGTGCAGTCGTGGCCGTGATGGAACTCCTGGTCCACCTGTCGGAGCGATTCTCCCTTCCAGCCAGGGATTTTGTCTTGATGGGCTTCAGCCAGGGGGCGGCGCTTGCCCTGGCGATCGCGAGGAGCGGATTTCGCCCAGCCGGTGTCGCCACCCTGGCCGGGTATCTTCCCGAGGGAGGCCTGAAGAACGTGGAAGGTCTGCCGGTATATTGGGGACACGGTTCTCAAGATGAGATGGTTCCCGTGGAACGCGCCAGGCGGGATGTGAAGCGACTGCGCCAATCTGGGGCAGAGGTGACCTACTGTGAGGCCCCGGTTGGTCACAAAGTGGGCGTGGAGTGCATGCACGATCTGGGTGCATGGTTTGCGGGCATCACTGTGCGGGCGCGAGGGGGAACCTGAGCGCTTCACCGGGGCTGGCCGCATGCGCCTTTCGTGATATCATCTCAACTTGGGGTGGTTGCCCCTTGATGGGCAATCCGCTCAGTGCTCCGGCGGCGACTTCACATTGTCCAACGAGGGAGATCCGAATGCCCGATCAGGACACCCAAGAGATCGCCATCAACACGATCCGATTCCTTTCCGCAGACGCGGTGCAACACGCCAATTCGGGACATCCTGGACTGCCGATGGGCGCCGCGGCGATGGCGTATGCCCTCTGGTCCCGACACCTGAAGTTTGATCCCGCACACCCGAAGTGGCCCGACCGAGACCGGTTCATCCTATCCGCCGGGCATGGCTCCATGCTGCTCTACTCCCTGCTGCACCTCACCGGCTATGACCTTCCCTTGGCGGAGATCAAGAATTTCCGCCAATGGGGAAGCTGCACGCCCGGACATCCGGAGTATTGGGACGCCCCCGGCATCGAAACAACCACCGGACCACTGGGCCAAGGGATCGGGAACTCCGTAGGGATGGCAATCGCGGCGGAGCATATGGCCGCAATGTACAACCGGGAAGGATTTCCGGTTGTGGACCATTTCATCTATGCCCTGGCTTCCGACGGCGATTTGATGGAGGGGATTTCGCACGAGGCGGGATCGCTGGCTGGACACTTGAAGCTGGGCCGCCTGATCTGGCTGTATGACAACAACCATATCTCCATCGACGGCAGCACCGATCTGACGTTTACCGAGGATCGCGGCGCGCGGTTTGAGGCCTACGGCTGGCACGTGCAGCATGTGCAAGATGGCAACGATGTATCCGCCGTGGACCGGGCGCTGGCGCGCGCGAAGGAGGACCCGCGGCCCTCCTTGGTCGCTGTCCGGACCCATATCGGATATGGGCTTCCTACCCGGCAGGACACGGCTGCGGCCCATGGTGAGCCCCCGGGTGAGGATGAGCTGCAAGGTGCCAAGCGTCGTCTGGGGTGGCCGCTGGAGCCACGATTTTACATCCCGAAGGGCATCCGAGAGCATTTCGAAGGGTTTGCTGAACGCGGCGCTCAGGCGCGCGCGGATTGGCAGGAGATGTTCAATCGCTACCGGGAGGCGTATCCGGATCTGGCGCAACAATTCGAGCGCGCACAGCGAGGCGACCTGCCGGCCGGCCTGTGGGCGAAGCTCCCCGAATTCAGGGTTGGACAGGGGAGGATGGCCACCCGAGCGGCTTCCGGCAAAGTGCTGAATGCGCTGGCGGCCTCCATCCCCGAATTGATCGGCGGATCGGCGGACCTCACCGGGTCGAACAAGACGGATATCAAGGGCGAGCCCGCGTTCGATGCCCAGAATCGGGCGGCTCGCTATCTGCACTTCGGTGTCCGAGAGCACATCATGGGCGGCATCCTGAACGGCATTTCTCTCTATGGGGGGCTGATTCCCTACGGCGGTACATTCCTGATCTTCACTGACTACATGCGACCTGCCATCCGGCTGAGCGCCATGATGGGAAGGCGCGTCATCCACGTGTTGACTCACGATTCGATCGGGCTTGGGGAGGACGGACCTACCCACCAGCCGGTGGAGCATCTGGCTTCTCTTCGGGCCATCCCCGACTACCTCGTCATCCGGCCGGCGGACGCAAATGAGACCTGCTTCGCATGGCAGGTTGCGCTGGAGAGGGTGGCTGGCCCCACGGGATTGATTCTCACCCGCCAGTCTCTTCCGATCTTGGACCGGGACGAATTTGCCTCCGCCGCGGGGCTGTTGAAAGGCGCGTATGTGCTGGGGGACCTGGGGCCGGGGAATCCGCAGGTGATTCTCATGGCCTCCGGCTCGGAGGTCTGGAAGATCATCGATGCAGGGCGAGAGCTGGAAGAAAAGGGGATATCCACCCGCTTGGTGTCCTTTCCCAGTTGGGGGCTGTTCGAACAGCAACCGCAGGAATATCGAGATGCCGTGTTGCCCCCCTACATCCGGGCCCGGTTGGCCGTGGAAGCGGCCCATCCGCTCGGTTGGCGGAGGTGGGTAGGTGAGCAGGGTGAGGTGATCGGGCTCAACAGGTTCGGCGCTTCTGCCCCCTACATGGAGATTTTCGAGCATCTAGGCTTCGCCCCGGAGGACATTGCCGAGGCGGCGATGGGCGTCCTCGAGAGAGTGGCTGCCGGGGAGGGTCGGGGATGAGGATCGCGATCGCCTGCGACCATGCGGGTTTTCCGCTCAAGCAATTGGCCGCGCACGTCGTTCAAGAAAGCGGCCACGAGACGATCGATCTTGGGACGAATTCAGCGCAGCCGGTGGACTATCCCGATTTCGTGCGGAAGCTCGGCCTGGCGCTTCAGAAAGGTGAGGCGGAGAGGGGCATCCTGATCTGTGGCTCGGGCGTCGGAGCGGCAGTTGCCGCCAATAAGATGATGGGGATCCGGGCCGGGCTGTGCCACGACACCTATTCCGCGCATCAGGGGGTGGAGCATGACGACATCAATGTTCTTGCTCTGGGCGCGCGGGTGATCGGACCCGCGGTGGCCCAGGAACTGATTGACGCCTTTCTGCGGGCGGAGTTCAGCGGCGAACCGCGCCATGTGCGGCGTCTCGAGAAGGTGGCGGCCCTGGAAGCGGAGGGAAGAAAGTGAACCGCATTCGATTGCTGTATGATCGAGGGCAGTCCCTATGGCTGGATTTCATCCAGCGCGATATGCTGAGAAGCGGGGAACTGGGGAGCATGATCGCGGCGGGGGACATCAGGGGCGTGACCTCGAATCCCACGATCTTCCAGAAGGCGATCGCCGGCAGCGATCTCTATGCTCCCTCGCTGGACGCAGCTGCCACGGCGGGAAAGGCACCGGCGCAGGCTTTCGAGGCCATCGCCATCGAGGATATCCGCGCTGCAGCGGATGCATTCCTGCCGCTCTTCGACCGGCTGGGAGGCGCGGATGGCTTTGTCTCCATCGAGGTCAATCCCGAGCTGGCGGATGACACCTCCGGGACCCTCGTCGATGTCCGGCGACTTTGGTCCAGGATCAACCGGCCCAATGTGATGATCAAGATTCCTGCCACACGAGCCGGCATCCCGGCCATCGAACGAGCCATCGCCGAGGGCGTCAATGTGAATGTCACATTGATATTTGCGCTGGATCGGCATGCTCAGGTGATGGAGGCATTCCTGCGTGGCTTGGAGACGAGGGCGAGGGTGGGGCACAGCATAGACCATGTCTCCTCCGTGGCCTCATTCTTCGTTTCGAGAGTGGACACAAAAGTGGACGCCCTGCTGCAGGAAGTTGGAAAGAGGGGCGGGTCGCACGCGGAGCGGGCGGAATCGCTGATGGGCAAGATCGCCATCGCAAACGCCAAGCTGGCATATGCCCAGTTCAAAGCCGTATTCGGCTCCGAACGTTTCAAATCGCTGGAAGCGAAAGGCGCAAGGGCCCAGCGACCTCTATGGGCCTCGACAAGCACGAAGAACCCGAGATACCCGGATACCTATTATGTGGACAATCTGATCGGCTCCCAGACGGTGAATACCGTCCCACCTGCCACTTTGGTGGCTTTCAAAGACCACGGGACTCTCGGGCGAGAGATCGAAGAAGGCCTTTCAGCAGCCCGGGGCCAGGTCGAAAGTCTCGAATCGGTGGGCATTTCACTCAGCGAAGTGACGGAGGAGCTGGAACGGGAGGGGGTGCGGAAATTCGCCCAGTCCTATCAGTCGCTGCTGCAGTCCATCGGCAGGCTCGTGGAGGCCATGGAGTGAGCCGCCAATCTGCCCCGGTCGTGAGCCAGGCGGACCGGTCCGTGTGATGGGCAACCGAGCAGATCGGCCCGAGGCGACTGCGCCGCTGCCGCGGCGTGTGCTGGTCGGGCGCGAAGAGAAGATCTTCGAAGTGCTGCCTGCCACCATCATCACAAACCTCCACCGTCCCACATCGGAGAGCGCCCTGGTCTGGAACCTGATTTATCCGCTGGCCAGGGAAGGGGTTGAACTGTCGCGGCTGCTCTCCCTGCGACCCCTTTGGGGCCCTCCGGCCAAGGACCCTCCCGAGGACCAACTTGAGGCCTACTTCTGGGGCTATGATATCGGTGGGGATCGGCTGCCCGGGTTGGACGACGCCCTGCGACAAGTGGATGGGGGCGGCCCCAAGACGGAGGTGGATCTTTTTCTCGTCGGGGAGCGAAACATCATCGCGGTGGAGGCCAAGTATACGGGCGCACTGGGGCGGTGCAGCCGATACTCCCATGGCCGGTGCCCTGAAGCGCACCCGGATGACGCCCGGGAGCCTGTTTGCCGCTATTGGGAGCCGCCGGGCCCCGTCTTCACCCGCCAACTGGAATTCGGGCCTCGTCCCTCGGGCAATGGCGCGCCTCCGCTCTGCTACCGTCACTACCAGCTGGGCCGGACCCTGCTCGTTGGCCAAGAGCTGGCGGCCCGCCGTGGACTAGACCTGCACCTGTGGTTGTTGATCCCCGAGGCGGAATGGCACGCAGTTGAGCGCTCATGGCTTGATTTCGTGGGGCGCCTGCGTAGCGATCGACTGTGGCGGAACAGCCGTGTAGTCGCCTGGAATGTCATCCAGAATATCGGACCGTGATAGCAGGGGATTTCTGGCCCCAGCGGGGAGCCGCAGCGCGTCAAGCCGCATGGACTCGCGCCTGGCCGCTGGGTGCGAGAAAGCCGGCAAGGGAACTGCTATGAACCAAGACACCTACGAGGAAATACACCATGACATTCCCAGAGGAGAACGCAGTCTCGGTTGATGTGGGCCATCGGCTCCGGCAACTGCGGGAGGAACGGGATCTATCCATCCGCGCGCTGGCAAGGGAAAGCGGTCTGTCGGCCAACGCCCTTAGCATGATCGAGCGGGGGAAAACCTCACCATCAGTGAGCACTTTGTATAAAGTTGCCGATGCGCTCAATGTGCCCATCACCGCGTTGTTCCGTGTCGCCCCGACTCGTGAGCAGGTCGTGCATATGAAGCTCGACGCGCGCACCCGCGTCGCCTTCCCGCGGGGTCTGTGGGAGGGATTGGGGGGCGAGCGGTTTCTCGGTCGCGTGGAGCCTTTCGCATTGACGCTCGAGAGCGGGGCAAGCAGCGGGCCGCACCCCGTCGTGCACTCCGGGCATGAGTTTGTGCTCTGCCAGCGGGGACAATTGGAGTATCAAGTTGAGGGCAGGGTGATCCTGCTCAGGCCGGGGGACAGCCTGATCTTTGCTTCACGCCTCAAGCACCGTTGGCGGAACCCCGGTCACACGGTGACGAACGCCATCTTCGTCCTCTCCGGATTCGACGCCGAGGAGCACCCCAGTGAGCACCATATCGTCGCCATGGAGGAGTCGGAGGAGTAGAGCGAGCCGCGCGCCCCTGCAGGCCGAGCGGTAGTATACGGGATGCGCATTGCCCGAAGGGTTCGAGGCTGCAGGGGTCAAGCGGTATGGCCGCGCCGAGAGTCGATTGCCCTGTGGCTCTACCCTCCGAAACGGGGCTCGCCTCCGCTCCCCTGCCGCCTCATTCCGGCTGTCCCCCTGTTGAGTGCCCCCACGGCCCGCGCTTCCCCTCCCGTGGTAGAATCTTCAGCTTATCTGCATTGAGAGATCACTGAGCGGAAGGCGCTTCGGTCCGGCTGGTGTCCGCGCCCTGATTGCAGCGCGGTTTGCCCCCTTTTGAGGTTCTCATGCGAGCAGGTGAATCAACGATTGCGAGCGAATACGATCTCGGGGAGATCAGCGGTGAGAACCGCCTGATCGCGCTTTGGCGGCTGATGACCGGATTCCGGCGGATCTACCTGCTGGCAAATATCTGCCTGGGCGTGGCAGCCCTGATGAAGACCGGGACGTATCTGCTCCTCAAGCGGTTCATCGATGGCCTGGCCGGAAGTGCGGGGTTGTCCGCGCGACTGCCCATTTTCGCGTTGGGTTTCGTCGTGTTGGCGGTGTCGGAGGGCGCCTTCTCCTATGTGAGCGGACGGCTGGCGGCGCGGACCGCGGAGGGAATCGCATTCCGTCTGCGAACGTACTTCTACGACCACATCCAGCGCTTGAGCTTCTCATATCACAGCCAATCGAAGACGGGCGACTTGATCGCCCGCGCCACCTCTGACATTGATGCTCTGCGCCGCTATTTCGCGGAGCAGATCATCGGCGTCGGCCGAGTTGTCCTGCTGTTCACCGTCAACTTCGCCGCTTTGCTTCTGCTCGAGAGCAAGCTGGCGTGGGCTTCCATCGCTGTCATCCCGCTGATCCTGGGCGTCTCGATTCTGTTCTTCCGCAGGGCGACGCATGTGTATGAGGGGTATCAGGCTCAGCAGTCGACCCTCTCGAGCACGCTCCAGGAGAATCTCACTGGGGTGCGTGTAGTCAAAGCGTTCGCCCGGCAGGCATATGAGATGGACAAGTTTGAACGAGACAACTGGTCCAAGTTCGAGCACGGAAAGCGCTTCATGACGCTGCACGCGCTGTTTTGGCCCCTCAGCAGCATACTCCTCGGCGCCCAACTCTTGGGAGGATACTACTATGGCGCCATTCTGGCGATCCAGGGAGAGATTACGCTGGGCACCTACCTTGCCTACGCCGGTATCCTTGTCTGGCTGATCTTCCCGATGCGCCACCTCGGGCGTTTGATCGTGCAGATGTCCACAGGAATGGTATCCCTGGGGCGAATCCTGGCGGTGATTTCCGAGGATCGGGAGAGCCTGGATGCGGGGGACTACGGGCCCGAGGAGGACGTACGTGGGGACATCCGGTTCGAGCGCGTCGAGTTTGTGTATCCGGACGATCAGGCCAAGGCTCTACGGGATATAACTTTTCACTGCAAACCGGGCCAGGTAGTGGCGCTCCTGGGGGCGACGGGATCCGGCAAGACAAGCCTGGTTCATCTCCTTCCACGATTCTACGAATACACGAACGGCCGAATCGCCCTGGACGGAGTGGATCTCAGACAGTACTCCAAACGCTTCCTACGGCAGAACATCGGCATCGTCGAGCAGGAACCCTTTCTTTTCTCGAAGAGCATCCGGGAGAATATCACTTACGGCGCCTTGCGGGAGGTCTCTCAATCGGAGATTGAGGCCGCTGCGCGCGCGGCCGCCATCCACGATGTGATCACGCAGTTACCCAACGGATACGACACATTGGTCGGGGAGCGGGGGGTGACCTTGTCTGGCGGCCAGAAACAGCGCATCGCCATCGCCCGCACGCTCTTGCGCGGACCCAGAATCCTGATCCTGGACGACTCCACCTCTTCGGTGGATACCGTAACGGAGGTCTTGATCCGGGATGCGCTTCAGCGCTTGATGAAGGGGCGGACGACCTTCGTCATCGCGCATCGCATTCAGAGCGTGAAGAACGCTGACCTCATCCTGGTGCTCGAGAATGGCAGGATCATCCAGAGGGGGCGCCATGAGGAGCTCATCGAGGTGCCTGGACCGTATCGGGAGGTTTTCGAAGTGCAAGCCCAAATCGGGGTGGAAGTGGAGAAAGAAAGCATTGGCGGTTGAAATCGGCTACGAGGAGGAGGAGTTCGCGAGCCAGCTGAACCGGGAAACGATCCTGCGTATTCTGGTCCAGATACGGCCGCATTGGCGCTGGGTGTTGGGATTCCTGATTGCGGTGGCGCTGGTTTCCACGTTCGAGTCCTATTCCACCTACCTCAGCAAGCGAATCATCGATGAAGGGATCGTCGCCGCGGATCGCCAGGCGCTGCGGCGCATCATCGCCCTCTACGGAGGCCTCACGATCCTGCAGGCCGCGGGGGTATTCACTTTCATCTATCTGGCGGGAGTGTTGGGCGAGCGGGTGCAGTACGACTTGCGGCGCCGGATGTTTGAGCACCTTCAGGACCTTTCGCTCGCATACTACGATCGCACGCCTGTGGGATGGATGATCGCCCGCGTGACCTCCGACTCGGAGACCATATCCCTGCTGCTTACCTGGGGATTGCTGGATATCACCTGGGCCGCGTTCAACATTCTGACGGCCCTGGGCTTCATGCTCTATATCAATTGGCGTCTCACGCTGGTTGTGTTGGCCGTTATCCCCATGCTGATCGTCGTGGCGGCCGAATTCAAACGCAAGATCCTGGTGGAATTCCGGCAATCCCGCAAGTTGAATTCGAAGATCACCGGATCGTTCAACGAGAATATCGCTGGCGTACGGGTGACCAAGGCGCTGGTTCGCGAGGACCAGAATCAAGTGGAATTCACATCTTTGGCCACCAAGATGTACGGCGCATCCTACCGTGCTGCATGGCTTTCCGCACTCTTCCTCCCTGTGGTCCAGATGATCAGCGCGCTGGCTATGGGCGGGATCGTTTGGTATGGAGGGCTGCAGACTCAGCTCGGTGGGATGAGCATAGGAGGGATCCAGGCCTTCATTGGCTACATTACGTTCATCCTCTGGCCGGTGCAGGATCTGGCGCGCGTGTACGCTGAAATGCAGCATTCCATCGCCTCCGCTGAGCGGATTTTCTCGCTGATCGATTCGGATCCAGAGATCGTCGACCGGCCCGGAGCCTATGATCCGGGTACCCTTCGGGGGGATATCGCCTTCGACCATGTCGAGTTCGCATATCAAGACGGCGTGCCGGTGCTTGAGGATTTCAACCTGCGGGTGCGTCAGGGCGAGACCATCGCACTGGTGGGCCCAACCGGAGGGGGCAAGACCACGATTGTGAACCTGCTGAGCAGGTTCTATGAGCCCACGGGAGGGATGATCCGCATCAATGGAGATCCGTATGTCGATTTCTCGCTCCGCTCGATTCAATCCCGCATCGGCATCGTGCTCCAGGACCCGCACCTGTTCTCCGGCTCCATCGGCGACAATATCCGCTATGCCCAGTTGGACGCGAGCGATGCGGCCGTCGAACGGGCAGCGAAGCTCGCGGGGGCGCATGATTTCATCCTCTCATTGGAGCGAGGATACGACCAAGAGGTGGGTGAGGGGGGTGTCCTGCTTTCCGTGGGGCAAAAGCAGCTCATCAGCTTGGCGAGAGCGATTCTCGCCGATCCCAACATACTCATCATGGATGAGGCCACCAGTTCGGTGGACACGCTGACAGAGGCCATGATCCAGCGAGCGATCGACGAGTTGATGCGCGAGCGAACGAGTTTCATTATCGCCCATCGCCTCTCCACCATCCGGCGCGCGGACAGAATCCTGGTGATTGAGGAGGGGAAGGTCGTCGAGATGGGGTCCCACCGGGAACTGATTCGGGCCAAGGGTCGCTACTACGATTTGTACACTCGGCAATTCCGGCGCGAGCTCGAGCGGGCGGCCTCCCCCTTTGCGATGAGCGGGACGGATTAGTCATGAGCGAGAAGCGGTGAGAGGTAGGCCATGCGCAATGCGCGATGCGCCCTGCGCTTTGGCCCTTGCGCTCCGCGCCAGGCTCTGAATGACAGTAGGACCCGAACTGGGCCGAGAATCCGATATGGAGTTCAGCAGCTTGCTGCTGGCCGCGAGCGAAGCGAGCGGACGGAGATTCCTCATCGCCCGAAGCCTGCCGCACGGCATTCGTGGCTGGGCTATCTACGGCACTATCCGCGCATCCAACTTCGACCAGGTGGTTCCGCCGTCCGAGCTGATTGAAAGCCGGCCATCGCCATCCAGGGCCCCCAGCGCCCAGCCCAACGCAGGTGTGACGAAATCGACCTGATCGGCCCACCCCAAATCTGCCATTTCCGACCATGCCACCCCGCCATCAACCGTCCTGAAGAACCCTCCTCCGAGTGCCCATCCGATTTGCGCGTTGATAAAGGTGACAATTCCCCCGGGGAAAGGATATACCTGCCACCCCGCTCCCCGATCCTCGGTAGTGTACAAGTAGCTATCGCTCTCAGAGGGATTTGCGGGATCGGACAGGCATTCAACGGCCAGGGCCGCCCGATTCACTGATCGTACTTCAGGATCGTAGGACTGACAGATCAAACCATTGAAACATCCCGGACTCGGGCAGCCCTCCGGCGCCGGCAGATGTTGCGACTCCCAGGTGGCGCCGCCGTCGGTGGTCCAATCGACGATCACCGCCTCCTGTGGGCCGCGGCTGAAGGTGACCAGGCCGGTATCCTGGCCGTAGAATGCCATGCCCGTTTGGCTGTGCACATGCAGGTTGCCGCTGCTTTCATCGCCTGGTGGGACGATCAAGGTCTGCCAACTGGCCCCGCCATCCGAGGTTCGGTGCAGCTCTACGTATGTGTGGCTCATGGCGCTGTCGATGGCCAGCATGAGCCAACCGCGCTCGGCACTGGTGAAAACCAGGCCGATGGGCTGCAGCAGCGGGCAGGAGCCGCTGGCGCATTTCAGCGGACTCAGTGCCCATGTGTTTCCGCCATCCGAGGTGCGCCAGATATGTAGAAGCCGCTTCTGGTCAGGGGTGAAGCGCACCAAAGCCATCCAGGCATGTTGGCTGTCGAGGAAGAAGCCCTTTGGCGTTACACCACTCGGCGACGAGGCTTCGTCCGAGAACGGTGGAGTGACATCGCGCCATGTTCTGCCGCCATCCCGGGTGCGAAAAACATGCTGCGCCCGACCGGCCGGCCCGCCCAGCCCCCACCCCGCCGCTGTGTCGGTCATATGGATAAGGCCCAAGGGTGCGGGCTGCCCAACCTCTGTGAAGGCCCCATTGTCACCCAGGATAGGCAGATTGAGAATCCGACCGGCTTGTCGGGTTTCCGCATCGAGCAAGTAAACCCCACCTTCGTCACTCCCATGGCTGCACGACCAGCGGAACGCGACGACAACTTGGTGTGAATCCAGCCATCGTCCACTTAGGGGGATGTCGAAGCTTGGCGCCGGGTAGAACCATTCGCTTGTGTCCGTCTTCGGAAGTCCGTTGAAGTCATCCTGCAGGATCGATCGAACGAGGTTGCGATTTTCATCCAGGGTCATAATTCCCAGCTCATATCCGACACGACATCCATCGGAAAAGGGGGTGCCAGCCAGGAAGGATATTCGTCTCCCGTCCGGCGAGACGGCGGGCTCATAACCATTCCCGATAAACTCGGCGTGACCATCCCGCGCATCGATGATCCAGAGCTGGCTCTCGATATCTTGCTTGCTTTCCTTGTTCATGATCCGGCCCATGGCGATATGCACGCTGTCGGGGAACCAGGATACCCCGGCAATTTGCTCGGCCACGAACAGTTCGCTCTCTCCTTCCGCATCCGAAACCAACAGCAGGGTTCCATCTTCGACGACGGCCACACGCTTCCCGTCGGGTGCAGGGAAATACTCTCGCCCGCCAGCCTCAGCGCCCGGCTCGGGAGTTGGTGTTGGTGTGGGAGTCTCGAATGGCGTCGCCGTAATCGTGCGCGGAATCGCGGTTGGGACCCGGCCGACGAGATCCCAGACCAGGGTGGCGAAATAAGACTCGTGCTCCCGCATGGAGGCCAACTGGGTTCCCTGAGCTGCGATCTCGGTTTCCAGAGCCCCCAGCCTGGCATCCACAATCGACTCATCTGGGGGTGGAGTCGCGGCCAGCGGGGCACAGCTTGCCAAAGCAATGACGAAAAGAGCAGCGAAACCGACGATTGGGTGGATGCTTATGGCGAAGTCGTTTCGATCCACTCGCATGTGTGTTGTCCTTTCGGAAAACGTCCTGTCAGGCCGGAGCTTTGACGTCTCGCGGCGCGGGCTTTCAGGGGGCGAATGCGAGTTGCACCGCCACCCAGGTGGCGCCGCCGTCTCGACTCCCGAACAATCGCCTGTCGCCGTCGATCTCGTCCACCGCCCAGCCGAGATCCGCGGCGACGAGGTCAAGGTTTCCTTCCCAATCCAAAGAGGTCGACTTCTTCCACTGGATGCTGCCATCCATCGTTCTGTGGATCTCCTTCCCCTGAGTCCATCCGGCCTCTGCATCGATCATATCGACGGGCCGAAGTGAGGGCGGCTGACCCCGCACGAAACCCGCTACACCTCCGTCTTGAACTGATCGCCTCCGGTGCCATTCGCCCGACCTTCGTATCAGGGGGCTCTGGGGGGCATCTCTTTCGTGCGCAGTGGCGGCCCGTGTCGCCTGGGAATCGGAGGCGGTCCTAATCCCCGATGGATGGGATTGGAGGTAGCCTGAATCATCGCCGTCCGGGCCCGACCTCAGCCGATAAGGGCAAAGGCCGTTCGTTCCCGTCGGGCGTCGCGGGCGTCTTCAGCTCCCATGACCTACCATAGGCTGAGGGGGTAGTGTCCCCTGGCCGCGTCCAGCAGGCCCAACTGCGCCCCACCCAGCCAAAGGCGGATGATCATGAAATCTCGCAGGTACTTCTCTACCAGATACTCCGGAGAGTAGCCGTATGATCCCATGAGTTCCATTGCCCGCTGCATGACCTCGATCGCCATGCCCGTGGCAAAGACTTTGGTCGCGCTGGCTCGAGCAATCTGCCGGTCCGAATAGGGCTCGCCGTACACCTCCGGCCGATCGAACATGGACGCGGTTACCAGATAGTCGGACCGGGCCACCTGTATCTTTGTCGCCATTTCTCCGAGCAGGCCGGCGTGCATTGAACGGTCCCGCACCGGTTTCCCTTGAATGTATCGCCCTCCCGTATATTCCGTCACGATTTCAAACACCGCCTGCGCCGCGCCCGTTGCAAGGGCTGCGTCCTCCAGGCGTGCGGTGGCGACGTTGCGAAGAACTGCTGCCCCTTCTCCCCCTGGCTGGCCAGCGCAGTACTCCTTCGGAACACGGACATCTTCATAGTAGATGGCCCCGTTGACGTCCGTGAAGACCAGCCCCATCTTCTCCTCTGGTTCGCCAAAACTGAGGCCGGCCGCTTCCTTTGGGACGTAGATTATGGCGATGCCTTCGTCGCCCAACTCGGGGTTTGTGGTGCAGACAGTTGCATAGACTTCGGACACCCCGGCCCCGCTCGGCCATAGTTTCTCCCCGTTGATCACCCACATATCCCCTCGCAACTCGGCACGCGTGCGGATCGTGCGCCCGCCTTGGGACCCGTCCTCGATATTGCAGCCTCCCGCCGGTTCCGTCATGGAGAGGCAGGCCATATGATGCTCGCTGCCGCAGAACATCCGCCCGAATTTCTCCAAGACGGTCCAATTATCGGTCATCATGGCCGGCCCGAAGGCCCAAGGGATGATGGTCATGGTGGTCGCCAGGCCGATATCCCCGCGAGCGATTTCCTCGCAGACCACGCAGCTGGTCACGCGGGAGGTCAGCCCCAAGCCTCCAATCCGCTCCGGGAAGAAGGCGCGCTGTATGTCCAGCCTGATCAGCCCTCGAAGCAGGTTCTCAATTGTCTCATGCGCCAGGGCGGGGTCCCGGTCCGGTCCGCCCTCCAGATCCCGGCGGCGAGGCATCACTTGTTCGTCAACGAAACGGTGCAAAGTGGCGGCTATCTCCAGGTCTTCAGCGCTGACGATGGATTGCGGGTATTTCTGACTGGGCTGCGATGATGTGGTCATGATCGGCTCCTCTGGTTTGTCGTGTTCCTAGAAGGCGCGCTGTTCAGAGCGTCCGATTTGCAGCTAGATTATGCGCTACCGCTTCCATTGTCAATCATTGAGTGGATGGGCGGCGCATTCCAAATGCCGCCCGGCTGCCGTAGGGGCGCCCCTTGTGGGCGCCCGGGAGGGCGAAAAGAACCGGGCAGCGGCAAGGGCTGCCCCTACAAGGGGTGTCGTCGGTGAATCAAGTCGCTCGTTCGGTTTCTGGTTCGGCGAGGGGAATTTGAACCGTGAATTCGGATCCCTGCTCTACTTCGCTATGAACCTGCATTCTACCCTGAAAGCGATTCAATTGGCCTTTGACGATGCTCAAACCCAGCCCGGTGCCCCGGATGCCGGCCTCTTTGGCATTTGGGGCGCGGAAGAACTCCCGCCCAAGCATCGGTATCGCGTTCGCGGGGATGCCGATACCGGTATCCTTGACCTGAATGCGCACTTCCCCGTCCCCGGCGGAGGCCGAGATTTGAACCCGGCCACCGGCAGATGTGTATTTCATGGCGTTGGAGATCAAGTTCGTAAGCACTTTTCGCAGACCCTCTTCATCGGCCTTGACCCACAGATCCCCCGTCGAGATATCCCGGTCGATTGAAATCCCCTTCTCCTCCGCCTGGGCTTCGAATTCAGACAGGACATCTTTGAGCACCGGTGCCAGGGAAGTGGGTTCAAGGGCGGGCTGGGGCAGGGTGTCCTTCGTGGCCGCGAGATCGAGCAGATCGTCGATCAGCGCCATCAGCATTTCAAGCTGCGCTTCCACGCGAGAGATGATGTCACCCTGTTTCTCATTGAGCGTTCCCGCCAGGCCCTTGACTAGGGCGCGGATCAGGCTCTGTGCGCTGGCGACGGGGGAGCGCAGCTCATGCGCTACGGTGAGCATGAATGTCGTCTTGAAACGATCCAGACGTTCCATTTCCTCCTTCTCGCGCGCCAGTTCTTGGGCCCGCTTTTCGACTGCCTGCAGCCGCTTGGCCTGCAGCGTCAGGCGCCGTTTCTCCAAAGCCTGATCAGCGGTCATGAGGAGCAAGTCGGCGGTGAAGGGTTTGGAGATGAAATCATAGGCGCCGCGCTTGATCGCCGTGATCGCCAATTCTACGGTGGCGTAGCCGGTGATGACCACCGTCACGATGTCCGGGTCCTGCTCCTGAATGGCCGTCAGGAAATCCATCCCGGAGCCGTCCGGCATCATGATGTCGAGCAGCACCAGGTCGATCCGGTGCTCGCGCAAGATGGCGCGGCCCTCTTCCAACGTGCTGGCGGTCTCAACATTGTGGCCACCCGGCTCCAGGGCCCGCCTACAGCCGGCACGGATCCCCCGCTCGTCGTCGATCACCAGGATGCTGGCTGAGTGTCCCATTTCACGCTCCGATCGAAATAGCGCTTCCCCCGCCTGACGAGGATGTACGTCGAGACGGAGGCGACTCCATCGGCAGCAGGATGGTGAAAGTGCTTCCCGCCCCGAGCTTGCTTTCCACACTGATCTGGCCGCGGTGCATCTTGATGATGCCATAAACGATGGACAAACCCAAGCCTGTTCCCTTGCCCAACGCCTTCGTGGTGAAGAATGGGGTGAAGATCTTGCGCAAGTTCTCCTGTGATATGCCGCATCCAGTGTCTGCGACCCTGATTTCGACGTGTGACTCGTCCGCGGTGCGCGTGCTTATGGTGATGATACCCCGCCCATCAATCGCTTCGGCGGCATTGTTCAGCAAGTTCACGAACACTTGCTGTAGCTGATTGGGGTCGGCTTGGATGTGCCCGACTTCCGGGCCATACCGGCGGACCACCTGTATGCCGTCGAATCTGCGACCTGAGGAGGCGTTCTCTATGACCCGGTCCGCCAGAGCGTGGATATCGATCTCCTGTGTCAGCACTTCCTGCTGCCGTGCGAAGTTCAGCAGGTCGGCCACGATGTTCTTGCACCGGGTGGTCTCATCGATGACTAGCTTGAGGTCCTCCCGGCGCGGGTCGCCTGGATCGGCCTCTTTATACATCACATCCGCGAAGAGCAGGATCGTCCCGAGGGGATTGTTGATCTCATGTGCGACGCCGGCGGCGAGCTGTCCCATGGACGCCAGACGTTCCTTATGCAGCAGTTCGCTCTGAGTCTTCTGCAGCGTCTCGATCATGCTGTTGAAGGATCGGCCCAGCGCCGCGAGCTCACCCTGCCCGAACGGCTCAACCCGCACGTTCATATCCCCGGCGGCCAGGCGGCGGGTGGCGCGCACCATGGATTCAATAGGCCGGGTGATCACTCGCGCGATGGGGACGGCGATGACGGCCGCCAGACCGATGCACAACAGCGCGATGACCGCCTGCCGGCTGTTGAAAGTGCTGACCAGGCTTTCGAATGCCGAAACCCGTGCGCCCACATACAGGCTCCCCACTACATCACCCAGGTGGTCCCGCAGCGGGACGTATTGCGTGATGAACCATTCGTTGACCACGAAGGCTCGGCCGACATAATCATCTCCCCGCGTCAACACCCGGTCGAAGACGGCCTGTGATACGCGCGTTCCTACGGCCCGCAGGCCATCTTTGGTCATAACGTTGGTGGAGACCCGCAGATCCCCGAAGAAGATGGTAACCGTGTCGATGCCGGCCACCTGCTTGATCCGGTCGACTAGCGTGAAGTCATTGTTGAAAAGGTATACCGCGACCACCGCGCCCATCAAGTTGCCGTCATCGGCGACCAGCGGTGACGCGCTGGTCAAGGTGAAGCCCGCGCTGCCCTCTCTAGGGTCAAAGGGATCTGGATACGCCAGCGGCGTGTCGATGAGTGGTATTCTGGCCTGCCCGGCGAGACCCACCTGGCCGAGGTAATCGCTGGGGATCACCTCTGTCGCAGACTGCTCCTTGCCGGTGCTCAGAAGATGAGCGACGATGGGCAGCTCCCCCCAGTTGCCATCCGTCACCGGTGCAGAGAGTGATCCGCTGGGAGCCAGGGTTCGGCCGGAGACGATTTCACCCTGCGAGTCCAGGACAGCGATGAAGTGCGTGCCGCCCAGGGCCAGCACCGCAATCTTGTTAGTGATCTGCTGGTCCAAGATTCGGATGGCGTCTTGATCCCCCATAGCCGCCGCGAGCGCGTACTCCTTGACCCATGGATCCAGCACTAGGCGGTGGCTGATGGCGGCAATCTCCTCCAGCTTGAGCTGATAGAAGGCAAGCGCCAAGTCCATATCTCGCGCCACGCGCTCGCTCTCCGCCGACCGCAGGTAGTTGTTGATGACGCGCAGGGTTACCAGGGTGTTCAGAGCGATCGTCAACCCGGCGACCAATGAAAAGGAGCCGATCAGAACGGCCTGCATATGGCCGCCGAACAGCCGAGACATCCAAGCGCGCATCCCCGAAAGCTCTCGCATGCTACCTCGTGGTGGGCGCATGGCGGGCATCCCACGAGCCCCTCCCCGGTTGGGCTCCAGCCGGAGCAGGAAGATCGGCTTGGAGGAGGACTCCTGTTTTGCCGCTGCGGGGCGGCTGGAGCCCGAACCGGCCTCTCATCCTCCTGGGCGCTCAGGACTCGTTTGGATGCAGGATCAACACCTCTCCTGTTCCTCGCTGAGCACCCATTCCACCTTGCCGACCAAATCATCCGGGTCGATGGGTTTGTCCACGAACAGCTCCACCGGCAGGTAGTCGATGTCCGGTTCGAAGCGCAGCGGGGTTGTGCTGTGGATGGCGGTGAGCATAAGGATGGGAATGTCGCTGAATGCCGCCCAGTCGGAGGTCGGATCCGGATTGCGGAGCTTGAGCGCCAATTGGAAGCCCTCAGTCGCCGTGTCCATCATCACATCCAGAATGATCAGATCCGGCCGTTCCGCCTTGATCTTCTCCAGCCCCTGGCGTCCATTTTTTGCTTCCTCGACCGCATAACCTGCATTCTCCAGTGCCATACGGCAGGCGAGCACGGTGTCGGGATCGTCGTCAATCACGAGAATCTTCGTCATCATCTTGGTTCCTTTCTGCCATCGGAAACGATGGCGTATTTCCAAATCCCGTGTCTTCCTGCATGGGCCCTTCGCCAGCTCAAGAATCGGTCAGAGGCAGAAGAATCCATGCCCATTTCTTCAGGTCCACCGACCCAGCATTCGCGCAGATCCGTTTGACCCTCCGGTCTATCTCCTCCCGCAGGCATGCGGGCATGTGCATTGACCATCCGGCCTCCTTTGGCGGATCCCTCCGCCGTACTCATACGAAGGAAATCTCCAACGTGTGGGCTGAGCAAGAGATGCACGGGTCGTATGCCCGCACAAGCATCTCCAACCGTCGCCTGATGTCGTCAGGTGATCTATCCAGAATTCGGGGAACCAGCTCGCGCATATCCGCCTCAATGTTGCCCAGGTTCTGAGCGGTGGGGATCACACAGTTGGCTTGAGAGATGACTCCTCCATCGATGCGGTAATGGTGAAAGAGCGTCCCCCGGGGCGCTTCACACGCGCCGACTCCCTCCCCTGAGCGCCTCGAAATCGGTGCCGGCTCCTCCGCTGCGATGCCGGTGGCAAGCAGGTGATCGACAATCTCAATCGCTTTCTCTGCGCTGTGCACGCATTCCACCAACTGGGCGACGGAGATCCAATACGGGTTGCAGCACATCGGTCGCAGTCCCAGGTCGGCGGCGACCTCCTTGGCTCGTGGATGCAGATCATGATGGTTGATGTTGAAGCGCGCCAGGGCGCCGACCATGTACGCACCGCGGTGGTTGCGGGCGTGCTTCGCGGTGGAATGGGGGACGATGAACTCGTTCGTCACATCTTGATAGCTCTCCGCATCCCAGGTCCCGCCGTCTGAACTCTGGATCGATCCGTCCCAAAGGCAGTACGCGCCTTCGCGGTGGAGGGCGATGTATTCCGTCTCCCGCTCAAATGATGGCAGCGTCAGGCCGTCAAATAATGCGACCGTCGCATCCAGATCGTCCCTCATGGCCGCCAGGCGCTGGCGGATGCCTTCCAGCTCCCCTGGGGAAGGGAAGTGGGTGAAGCCGCCCACCGTCATGGCAATCGGATGGGTGTGTCGTCCACACATGATGGCGCACAGATCTCCCGCCACTTTTTTCATGCGCAGGGCCCGCTTCATAATGTCGGGCGCGACTTCGGCCAAGGGGATCACACTTCCCAACCCCAGGAAATCAGGCGCGACAAGCATGTAGATGTGCAGGATATGGCTATCGAGCAGTTCGCCATATAGGTTCAATTGCCGCAGAATGATCGTCTGATTGCTGGGCTGGACGCCAAGCGCGTTCTCACACGCTCGCAGCGAAGCGGTTGCATGTGACACCGCGCAGATACCGCAGATCCTGGAAGCGATATGTGAGGCATGTTCGTAGGGCCGCCCACGCATCATCGCTTCGAAGAAGCGCGGCGCTTCCACGATCTGCAGGTCGCACTGCTCCAGGACGCCGTCCTGCATATCCACGACGATATTCCCATGCCCCTCGACGCGCGTGATATGGCGAACATCGAGCCTAATGTTCCTGGAATTCCACATCTCCATGGCTCACCTATCCGCTTTCTGCGTGTTGATATGCGAGAAAAGTCCTCATCTTCTCCCGGTACGACTGCTCATCGAATTCATGGTCGCCGAACACCTCCTTCAATGAGGCCAGGTTGGGGCTTGGGATCAGACCACGGCAGCCCTCACAAGGCATGCCAAATGACGGACAGATCGCGCCGCATCCGGCTCGGGTTACGGGTCCAAGACAAGCTCTACCGAGCAGGAAGAGGCATGCGATCTCATTCAATTTGCACTCCATGCATATCGGGCGGCTCGGAAGCTGCGGCCTGCGGCCTTGGAGCAGTGTCTTGACCACGCGCACAAACTCCTCCCGATCGATGGGGCATCCTGGGAGGACGGCATCCACCTCCACGATTTCCTCGATGGGCCGCGCAGCGGCCGTCTCGAATGCCTCCGCGTGATCGCGATAGACGATTCGCCGAAGTTCCCGCATGTCCATTCCCCTGCGGATGGCATTCACCCCGCCGATGTGTGCGCATGCCCCCAGGGTGACCAGTATTCCGGCTCGTTCTCGGATGGAAAGCAGGCGCGCCTCATCGCTCTCCCGGGTGCAGGATCCTTCGACAAATGCGATCTGGTATTGATCCGATTGCTCGCTCATCGCTTCACGGAAATTCACGATCTCAACGGCATCGAGCAGTTCTGCATGCGTCTGCAGCGTATCGATCACCGTTAGCTGGCATCCTTCGCACCCGGTGAAGTCGAAGAAGGCAAGGGTTGGCTTTGCTCTCTTGCTTAGAGACGGCATCACAGCGCCCCCTCCAGGTGTTTGATGTCTCTGTAGCAGAATGACGGTCCGTCTTGACAGGTGTAGACATGCCCAATCTGGCAATGCCCGCATTTCCCAACGCCGCATTTCATTCGCCGCTCGAGGCCGAACCAGATGTTGCCCTCCGGTATCCCCTTGCTCAGCAATTCGACGAGCACGAACCGGTACATCAGCGGTGGCCCGACCGTTATGGCAATCGTGTCACGGGCGTGGATTTGAATCTTGGGGAAGAGCGTGGTGATCACACCTACGTTTCCCGTCCATCCAGCGCCAGCCCGATCCACGGTCAAATGAAGCTCGACATCTTCCCGATCCGCCCATGCCGCCAGTTCATCCGCGAACAGTAGCTCCGAAGGTGAGCGAGCCCCGTACAGGATGATCACCCGGCCATAGCTGTGCCGTTCATCCAACACCTGATTTATCAGAGAGCGCAGCGGGGCAAGGCCCAATCCTCCCGGAGCGAATAGAATGTCCTTGCCGTGGAAGCGGTGCGTAGGGAAGCCTTTCCCGAAGGGGCCCCGAATGCCGATTCGCTCTCCAACTTCCAGGTCGTGGAGCGCGTTGGTGAGGTCTCCGACGCGGCGGATGCACAGCTCGAAGGAGCCTTCACTTCGGCCGGGCGAGGAGGAGATGCTGATCGGCGCTTCGCCGACACCCAGGATTGAGACTTCGACGAATTGGCCCGGGTCGTGGTTGAGGCGCATGCCTTGGGGAAGCTCGAGGGTGAAGAGCTTTTCCATCTGAGTCAACGACCGGATCGCGAGGATGCGCGCCATAGCCGGCAAGTAGATCGATGTTCTTTCCAGCGTTTCCTCGAGGGGAATGGTCATGTCAGGGCCTGCGCTTCCCGGCGAGATGCAAGCTCGCGTCGGTGACACAGCTCATTGAAGGTCTTCATCGGCGTGATGTGCACCAGGCACGCTTGGGCACAGCGGCCACAGCCCACGCATCCAACTCCTCCAAATGCCTCGCTCAGGTATTTTCCCTTGCGGAAGAAGCGGTGCCGGACTCGGTCGGCTTGAAGCGCCCGGAAATCATGCCCGCCGGCGACTGACGCAAAGCCATCGAGCTGGCAGGAATCCCAGATGCGGCACCGCTCTCCGGCCTGCAGAGTGAAATCGACCTCATCGACCATGTCGAAACAATAGCAGGTTGGGCAGACGGCTGTGCATGCCCCGCAGCCCAGGCATTTCTCCCCCAAATTTCCCCAGACTGGGCTGTCACGGCTGACGGCCAATAGGCTGGGCAGCTCAGCAAGGTCGAAATCCAACCGGTGTGGAAAGCGAGCCCACTTCTCGCTCATCACTACGCCCAGCCTCCCTAGCTCATCTTCGCAGGCATCCCGGATGAGCCCGTTGCGTTTCAGCAGGGCATCACCCTTCTCCGACCCGCTTTCGACCGCATAGACCCCACCCAGATCGATGAGATGCAGGTCGAAGGACTCGGGCACGGTCAGCGTTTCCATATCCTTGCAGAAGCTGTGTACAGAACAAGGGCTCAGGCATTCTACGCTGACAAGTATGGCCCGTTCTCGCCGAGCCAGATAATGCTGGTCTGGGTATCTCCCTCCGAAGGCCCGATCGAGCAGCCCGATGGCGTGGAGATCACAGGTATGCAAGCCAAACAGGATCATCGGCCCATCGGCGAGGTATGGGCCCATGCCTTCTCCGTTTCCACGAAAATGGAAGATGCGCTCATGCGTCGGAGTGAGCCATTTCTTCGCGGGCAGCGCCGATTGCTTATATCCGAGATCGATCTCGTCGATGGCGGAGAACGGATCGAACACCACATGGCCAGCCCGTGGCCTAGGGCCGATCAATTGGTGGTCCACACTCAGGGCGTCGATCCACGGCGAAAGCGCTCGTTTGGGCATCAATTTGAGCGTCATCGGGGCCACCTCTTGGGCACACTGCCTGATCCAATCGCTGCAGAATCAAACACTTCCGGCGCTCTTATCGCCCGCGCTCCGATATCAGCAGGTCCTTCCGCCGATAGCTCCCGCGCCAACGTGGAGCAGATGTCTGCGATGGCGATCCGCACTGGCAGAGAGAGCGGGGAGTCCATCTGGATTTGCTCGGGCTGGATGCACAGCAGGCCAACATCGCAACCGATCTCATCGGTGAGATACCGTGCCAGCAGCCCCAACGGAAGGCTATGGGTCGAAGCGCTGACTCCGGCCGCCGCCTCCAAGGGGAGCCATCGGATCGTGCCCGGCGTCTCCCCCATATCGGCGGCATCCAGCAACAGGACGGCATCTGGCTCAAACCGGCGCAGTTGGCCGGTGCAATTCTCGGGAGCGCATCCAGCAGGGATGCATATGCAGCGGCGAGAGGACCCGAGAATATGCTCCAGCACCCGGGCCGCGCATACGCCCGCGGCATCGTCACCTCGCAGTTCGTGTCCAATGCCGACCACCGCCAAGCGGCGACCGCCGGCATGCCCCGGGCGCCTGCGGATCCAGTTACAGACCTTCTGCCGCCAGCATTTCCTCGACATCTTCCTTCGCTCCACGAAGCAATGTGAGCTGCCTTTTCCTCAATGACGCCAATTCCCACTCATCATTCGACATCTCCAAAGCGCCTTGGCGGCACGAGTACGTGCATTGGGCGCAGAACGCGCAGCGATCCAGATGCAGGCGCACGACGAAGCGTTTCGCCACCCGGTCGAGCACGATCACCTCGATTGCCTCCGAAGGGCAATCCATGGCGCACAGACCGCACCCCGTGCACAGCTCCGGGTCCCAGTGCAGGGCCGATCTGAGGCGGGCAGGGGATTCCCTCCGCTCCAGGGGATATCTTTCCGTGCTAGGGGCCTTGACCAAGGATGGCATGATCTCGCGCAACATTGTCCCGAGCTTCATGCGACGATTCCTTTCGCTACGATGACGACGAACCATTGCGCGAAGACCAGCAACGCGCCGTAGCGCCACCACACGCCAACCGTCTGATCGATGCGGAGGCGAGCGAGGAGCGCCTGAGCCCCGGCCATGGCGAGCAGCAGGATCAGGGTCTTGAGCAGGAACAGCCACGCGCTGGCCAAGCCTCCGAGATAGAAGGCCGCGATCAAGGTCAGGCCGATGACCATTTCGACGTTCTTTCCCAGTCGGAAGAGGGCCAGCCCACGACCGCTGTATTCGGTCAGCGCGCCCGCGACGATCTCGGTCTCCGCTTCCGGCGCATCGAATGGGGGCAGCTCCAGTTTCCCCATCAAGCCGATCATGGCGACAAGGAAGCCAATTGGCTGCGAGAACAGCAGCCATCGACCGCTCGCGTATGCGGCAATATCGCTGATCTGCCAGCTGCCAGCGACGATTGCAGGCCCCAGCAAGGCGAGCAGGAACGGGGCTTCGTAGGAAAAGAGCTGGGTCAGCGTGCGGGTCGCGCCAACGATCGAGAAGCGGCCGATGGAATTGGAGCCGGCCAGCCCCGTGCACAGGGTCAGCAAGCTCAACAGATAGACCGTGACAATCAAATCCCCCCGGTAGCTGTAGGCGGGGGGAAGCCCAAACATCGGCACGTATATCCCTGCGGTCAAACCGCCCGCAACGGCTACAAGGGGAAGCGCGACGAACAGACGCCGGTCTGCTCTCTCTGGGATGACTTCCTCCTTCGCCAGCAGTTTGGCGAGGTCAGCGAAGGGCTGGAACCATCTGGGGCCCATCCGGTTTTGGAACCGGGCCAACAGCTTGCGATCCAGCCACTCGTAGAGCAAGCTGAACGCTACCAGCGAGAGCCCGGCGGGGAAGACCAGCAAGGCAAACAGATCACGAATGATGTCCATAGTACTCAATCCCGTATCGTCGAAGCTTTTCCCAGGGCCAGACCTCTTGATCCTGCCTGTCCCGGCGCATCACCACCATTCGGTCATTGCAGGAGAAGCAGGGGTCGATCCCGGCGAGGATCATGGGCACATCCGCCAACTGGTGCCCGATGGCCAGCTTCACAACTGACATCATGTTGCAGATCGTTGGGGTGCGGACTCGGATGCGCTCCGGCTTGTCTGTGCCGTTGCTCTTGATGAAGTAGAACAGCTCGCCGCGGGGGGCTTCCACTCTGCTGACGGTCTCCCCTTCCTTGATTCTGCGGGGGACCTTGGTGCAGAGGTCCCCGCTGGGAAGCCGATCCAGGATCTCGCGAATCACCCGGCAGCTCTCGAACAGCTCCTTCAACCGAACCACGAAGCGCGCTTCCAGGTCGCCGGCCTGCTCTACGACAGCACGGATGGGAAACGAAGGATAGGCGGCATAGGGGGCATCTGAACGAACGTCGCTGGGGATCCCGGATGCGCGCGCAGTGGGGCCGACGGCACCCATCGCCTCCGCCTGACGCGCGTTCATCACGCCGATGCCGCGCGTGCGAGCCAGGAACAGCGCATCAGTCGTCACGATTTCCAGGTAGCGCTGGGTTCGTTCCTGGAGCGTTTCCAGCGCGGGATAGATCCTGTCGGCTTGTTTGCGATCGATGTCGCACTTCACCCCGCCCAGGAGGTTCGCTGAATAGTTGACCCGATTCCCGGTCAGATATTCGAGAACATCCATCACCGTTTCCCGGTCCCGCCAGCTGTACATGAACAAGCTGTCAAATCCAGCCTCGTGCCCGGCCACTCCCAGCCACAGCATGTGGCTGTGGATGCGCTCGAGTTCCGCAACGAGCACTCGAATGGCCCGGGCTCTGGGAGGCACCTCCACCTGGGCCAACTGCTCGACCCCCAGGCAGTAAGCGGTGGCGTGGATGTGGGAGCAGATGCCGCAGACGCGCTCGAACATATACAGGTTCTGAATCCAATTGCGGGCCTCCGCGGCTTTCTCAATGCCGCGATGGGCGTAGCCCAGGCGGACATAGGCATCTGTCACGATCTCCCCCTCCACAGTGATCCGGAAATGGCCGGGTTCCTTCAACGCCGGATGCTGTGGGCCGATGGGCACCGTAAACTGCGCTGCTTCTCTCCGGGTTTCCATCAGGGGGCTCCTGGACATGCCGGGATCTTGATCTCTGCCGGGTCGAAATCCTTCCGGAGGGGGAATTGATCCGAGGGCCAATCCTCGGGAAGGTAGAGCCTCTCGGGATTCCTCAAACCATCCACTATCACGCCGAACATTTCGCTCAACTCCCGTTCAAAAGCCTCCGCAGCGGGGATGATTTCGCAGAGACTGGGGATGGCCGCGTTCTTGCGTGGAACTTGGACCCGGAGGGTGATTACGGCTGCGCCCACGCAGAAGTGGTACAGTAGTTCAAGTTTGCCCTTTTCCTCTCCCAGGTCGACCCCGGTGATGGCGGTCAGGTGCCCAAGGCGCTTGACCCGCAGCCCAACCGTGATCGCCACGAGATCCTGCGGTGTATTCAGCGTGATGTCGATGCGGTTTGGTTCCGGATAAGCGGTTTCCGTCTCCCACATCCAGTTCTCCGCAAACTCCGCAGCGATAGTGAGCGCCTCCTCCGTCCTCATCGGTCCGCCACCTCCCGTTGCCGGCCATCCGGCCTGACCAAAGGCTCAGGTGATGCTGTGACCTTCACCAGGCCGGTCAAGAGCTTGATGACCCCATCGATGATCGCTTCCGGGCGTGGAGGGCATCCCGGTACGTATACGTTCACGGGGATGACCTGATCAATCCCACCCAGGGTGTTGTAGCAGCCGCGAAAGACACCGCCGGATAGGGCGCAAGAGCCGACGGCGACGACGAACTTGGGCGCATGCATCTGCTCGTAGATTCGCATCAGCCGCTCCTTCGTCTGGCGCGTGACCGGGCCCGTGCAGACCAGAACATCGGCGTGGCGCGGGCTGCCCTTGAGCTTCACCCCAAAGCGCTCCAGGTCGTAGCGCGGGGTAAGCGTGGCCAGGATCTCGATATCACAGCCGTTGCAGGACCCACTGTTGAAATGGATGAGCCAGGGGGAGTTCACCAGTGCCCATGTCTTCATCCTGTTGATCGCGGTCTTTATTCTTGTATTGCTAGAGTTCACAGGTTACTCCTCAATATGGGGTCTTCATCCCAAAATCAGGGCTCCCAGCGCCAGGGCCAAACCGATCAGATAGATCGCCGAGATCAAGGAGAAGTTGCTGGTGCCAAGCATCAGCACCCCGAGATGGACGATGGCGAAGAACAGCGCAACCACGAAGAAAGGTCGGTACCCCGGTGCAGCGGCCCGAGAGGGGGGGGCTTCTCCACTGGAGTAGGTGCTGACTCGGACGTGTGTCTCATGTGCCGGACCAGCCAGCAGCCGACCCAAGCCGGAAAGGATTCCCACCAGGAGGACGTAGATCAGCAATGCTAGGGGAGGGGTCAGCAAGCGAATGTCCATTTTCAGCACCGTCCGATCGTCGTCAAAAGTCGAGCCATCTCTTGGAACCCCTAGCCGAAGGCGCGGATGAGTGCCTCGCCAGCGGGGCTGGTCAGCCAATTCATCAGGCTTGGCCAAATCCCGATCAGCACAACGCCCGCGGCCAGGATCACCAAGGGGATCTCCATGCCGATGGGCACCATGCCCCCGCGGGCGACGATGCTTGATTGCTTTCGCCGGTATACGACGTTGACCAAGGGGACGTAGTATGCCAGCGATAGCACGCTGTTCAATGCGGCGAATATGACAAGCCCCTGGGTCATCGCATTTCCAGACTGAAATCCGGCCACGAAGATCTGCCATTTCGACATAAATCCCGCCAGCGGGGGGAGGCCGCCCAATCCAAGGAGAGCCAAGCTCAGTGTGATCCCAATCAGCGGATATCGGCGGGCTGCACCCGCCAGATCATCCACCGTCAAGGGCTCGTGGTCTCCCCACCGGATATGCAGGCTGTAGAGCAGTGCACCGGCGGCCAAGAAGGCGAGACCCTTCATCAGGCCATGGTTGAAGAGGTGGAACAGGCCGCCCTGCGCTCCGCTGACGTCGCCGGCGTAGATGGCAATGCCGATGCCCACCAGCATGTAGCCTATGTGGGTCAGACTGGAGTACGCCAGCAATCGCTTCACCTGGCGCTGGCGCAGGGCCATAAGATTCCCAACGATCATGTTGAGCGCGCCGAACGCCAAGAAGAGGGTGCTCCAGGTGATCGAGGACACGGATAGGCCGGACAGCGCCCGCAGCATGGCCACAAGGCCCGCTTCGATCACCACCCCCGAGAGCATGGCACTGATACCGCTCGCAGCCTGCGAATGGGCGTCGGGCAGCCAGGTGTGCAGCGGCACCAGGGCGGCCTTCACTCCGAACCCAATTGTGAAGAGGGCGCCGGCGGCCAGCGTGACGGAGGAGACCTCCGCACTGGTCCGGATCTCCGACAGCTCGAGTGTGCCGACCTGTGAGAATGTTAGTCCAATCCCCGCAAGCACCAATACAGACCCAGCGGCACTTTGCACGAGGTACTTGATGCCCGCCTCGAGCGACGCCGGCCGCTCGCGGTAGAAGGAGACCAAGAGATATGAGCACACCGCCATGGCTTCGAACCAAATCCACAAGTCAAACAGGTCGTTTGCCGCCCCCAGCCCGATCATGACCCCTATCATGGCGGCGAGCATGGCATAGAATTTCTCCTGCCCGATCTCGTCCCCGATATAAGAGCCCGAATAGAGCACAACCATGGTCCCGAGGCCCAGCGCGACGGCTGCCAGCAGCGAGGCCAGACCGTCGAAATACAAAGAGATGTCTCCCAGCGACCAGAGTTGTGGCCCCGACGCCCGCAGTTGGCCGGTGGAAAGCGCGAAGGGGATCCACGTGATGAGCAAGCCGGCCAGGCAGCAGGCCTGGCTGGTCCGGCCAGACCTCATGCTCCGGCTCAGGCGTCCCACCAGGTAAATGAGTGGGGAAGTGCTGATTGGCAATGCGATGAGCCATAGGAAGTACGGTGTTTGCATATCACACCCCAGTGCTCAGGACGGCAAGAACCACGGCCAAACCGACCAGCAAACCGGCGATATTCCAAGACAGATGGCCCGTCTGGGTGGATCTCAGCAGGGCGGCAGCTTGCTCTGTCAGCTCGATGACCCGCGTATTGAGCTCCTCAAACCCGAGCCCTCGGCCAGCGAACTCAGCCAGCGGTTTCAAGTTCCTGGTCAACGGGGAAAGGCGAGCTCGAGCGCGCCAACTCACAATTCCCAGAGAGATGACCAACAGGGCCAACCAGGTCGCGGGAGCAAGCAGGATCTCGAAGACGATTTCCCCTGTCGTCAGCATCGCTAGATGATGCATGGGAAGACTGACGGCCAAGATGCGTGAGAATCCGCCCCCGAGCAGCCAGGAGGTCAAGGTACCGGCCGAAAGCACGCTCAAGGAAACGCGCATGGCCGGAGGCGCATCTTGGAAGGGGTTGCCAGAACGTGGATATCCGTAGAACACCAAGGCCAACACGCGCACAGTGTAGAGAGCGGTGATGCCGGCGCAGATCAGCATAGCGGCGTATGCCCAGAGAGGGCCGCGGGCCAGTCCACCCTCCAATACCAGTTCTTTGCTGAAGAAGCCGTTCGCAACCGGCAAACCGGCGAGGCCGAGGCTCCCGATGAGGAAGGCCGCGTGCGTGAAAGGCATTTCCCTTCGCAGGCCCCCCATCTGCCTCGTATCCCTGGTTCCGACCGCATGGATCACCGCTCCCGCACCGAGAAACAGCAGGGCTTTGAACAGGGAGTGGCTGAGCAGGTGATACTGGCTGGCGAATATGGCCCCGGCCCCCACCGCATAGACCATATAGCCGAGTTGGCTGACCGTTGAGTACGCCAGGGCGCGCTTCAGATCGTCCGCGACCACGGCCATCACGGCCGCCAGCAGCGCCGAGAGCACCCCGACGATGATCACAGCCGTGGTCCACCCGGGTACGGCGCTGAACGCGGGGTAGAACCTCGCCAGCAGATAAACTCCGGCGTTGACCATGGTGGCGGCATGGATGAGCGCCGTCACCGGCGTAGGGGCTTCCATCGCGTCCGGCAGCCAGGTTTGGAAGGGGACCTGCGCGGATTTCGCGGCGGCTGCGATCAGGAATCCGAATGCGGCCAGGCTGAGCGTCTGGGGAGGCAGGTCGCCGGCCGATGCGATGAAAGTGCTGATCTGATAGTCGCCGAAATAGGCATAAGCGAGCAGCGCTCCCCCCAGCAGGCCCACTCCGCCCAACTGCGTCATGATCAGCGCCTTTATCCCGCCGGCGACGGCCTTCGGATCGTCGTTGTGGAAAGAGATCAGCGCATAGGAGCAAAAGGCGGTGATCTCCCAAAACACGAACATGAAGAGCAGGCTTCCGCAAAGGACGAGACCGGCCATTGCACCGATGAAGAGCAGCACCAAGGAGTAGTACCGCCCGAGTTCCTCTTCGCCGTGCATGTAGTCCACCGAGAAGACGACAGCCAGGGAGCCGACCACTGTCGCTACGGCGGCGAGGAAGACGCCCAATCCGTCCGGAACAAAGGTGACAGCGCCAAAGACGCCGCCCACAGGGATGCGCAGGGGAATTTGGTCGCTCGTGTTCGCAAGCATGAGCAGCGAGGCGATGGCCGCCGCAATGGAGAACAGGCAGGCGAGGGCATGCTGGATCCGGGGCCGCCGATTGCCTGCAGCCCAGACAGTGATCGCGCCGAGCCAGGGGAGTATGATGACCGTGGTGAGCAGCCAGGTGATCATGATTCATCCCCTTAGGCGTGAGATCTCGCGGATATCCAGAGTCCCCAACTGGCGCCGCACTTGCACTGCGAGGCTGATCCCGATCACGGCGACAACCGTGTCTGCAACAATCACGGTGATCGCCATGCTCTGAGCGATGTTGATCCGCCCGCTGGCCATCCCGGAGATCACCAGGCCCAGCAATGCTGCCTTCACCAATATCTGCAGTGCGATCACGATTTGGATGAGGTTTCGTGCGGCAAGCAAGCCATAGAATCCGACGGCCAGAAACCCCATGGCTCCGAAGAGCCCGATCGAAATTGGGGAGAGTGTCATGGCACTGGCTCCTTTTCGGCGACGTGCTCCGGCTCCATGGCCGCTTTCTCCAGGGCCCATAGATCCTGCTCGCGCTGGGCCACAAAAGCATCCGCCGCCGGCCCTTCCAGCGGCGGCTTCGCCTCTGCCAGCAGGCCGATCAATCCCAGGACCCCGGCGAAGATGAGTACGATTTGAACCAGCACATCGAGGCCGCGTCCCTGCCACATTACGACCGAGAACAGCGGTTCGGCGGTTTCCACTGGCGCAATGGATGACGCAGGTTTCAGGAACCAGGCGAGAAGAATCAGGTTTGCCAGCGGCAGCCCGAGGATGACCGTCGTGGGAGGGATAGATTGGTCTCCCGCCGGGGCATCACCAGCGATGTTGATCGCAAACACGAAGAGGATGGTCACCAATCCCGCGCCGACGCTGAGTTCGATCACGGCCACCTCTCGACCACCTGAGAGGTAGAAGACCACCGAGAGCAGCGCGCTCGCACCCGCCAGCCAAAGAGCCGCGTTGATCATACGTCTTGCGCGCATGCTTTGCACCGCACACAACCCGGCCCCCAATATGAGTGTCAGAAATAGCATCCGGCTCTCCCGTATCTGCATCCGGTCCCGGCTTAAGGTTGCGCCGGCTTGAGAGGGGCGCTCGCGGGGGGTGCGCTGTCGTTCGCGCTTGATAGACCGGCGGATGCGCCCCGTGCAAACCTCGGTCGCTTAGCCGCGTGCGACCCACTCTCGACTTCAGACAGCATCATCCCTCGCCGACCGGCAGCTTCTGTCCTTTGAGAAATGTCTCCAGGGAAACGCCAAGGAAGTATGCCATCTCGGCGGGGTCATCCACGTTGACACGGCCCCAGCGTGCGAAGTCGAGATCACCCTCCAGGCAATAACGCCCGTCGTATAGGGATCCATCCTGCATTGTGGCGAAGCAAAGACGCCTTGCGCCCCGCAATTGTTCGGCAGTCAGGTTGCGCACATCCTGCAGATTGGCCTTGAAGAGGTCCGTGCCCTCCAGATTCGCCTCGCTCATGTTGGCACCTTGCAGGTTGCACCGACTCAGCTTGGCGGCGCGCAAATTGGCCTGGGTGAGATCCGCCCATTCCAGGTGGGCCTGGTGGAAATCGACCTTTTGAAGGTCGGCGCCGAGCAGATCGGCGTTCTGCATGTGCACGTGACAAAGCCGAAGGCTCTTCAACGAACCGTCGCTGAGGTGTCCGCGCACGCGCAGTTCCTCGATTGCTTCCAGCACCTGCCTGTTTTCTGGGTTGCGAAGCTTTCGGATGAGATGAATAAGCTCGGCCATCGTTTCCTCCTTCGGAACCTTCCATCTTTCTTCATCAATCGGTTCCTTTTGGTCGATCTCTCTTTCCCTCTCTGATCTCAGATTACGCCACACTGGTAACGGGCCTGGTTCCTCAGCGGTAACATCCAGGTAACAAGCATTTGCCGGTTTGCCGCGGTCCGGGAGTGCATCAGCCGCCCGCCGTGCGCGCCAGCGCCCTCTCGAAGCCATATCCGATTCCTGGCAGGTTCGTCAGAAGCCGAGGCCGTGCCGGGTCAGGCTCGATCTTCTGTCGCAAACGATAGACGAGCTGCTTCAACATCGTGCGATCACCCCCTTCTGGCCCCCAAACATGCGCGATGAGCTCATCGGCAGGCAGCACATTGCCTGCGTTTAGCATGAGCATTTCCAGCAGACGGCACTCCAGAGGGGTGAGGCGTACAGCCCGATCCTTCTCTTTCCGCACCTCGCCGCGCGCCGTGTCCAGTGTCAGCCCGGATGCCGTGATGGGTCCCGGGGTCGCCGGACCTGCGGAGGCACGGCGCAGGACGGCCTCGACGCGCGCGACCAGCTGCCTCGGGCTGAAGGGTTTGACGATATAGTCATCGGCGCCCAACGCCAATCCGCGCACGATGTCCTCCTCGTCCCCCCGCACGCTCAATATGATGATGGGAATCTCCGAGTCAATGCGGATGCGTTGACAGATCGCCAACCCGCCCAACCGCGGCAGGTTGAGATCCAGGATGATGATGTCGGGCTTTTCCGCCGCCCACTGTTCGAGGGCGCGCAAGCCGTCATGGGCCATCACGATCTGGTACCCCTCTCGCCGCATGGTGAAGGAGACCACGTCCGCCAGGGCGAGGTCATCATCGACGATCAGGGCTTTCATTCCGCGCTCTCCTGCGCTTTGGGTATGGTGCACCAGAAAATGCTCCCGCCTCCGGGGCGGGCCCGCAGGCCGACCTCCCCCCCGTGCTCTTCGATGATGGTCCGAACCACCCATAGGCCGAGTCCAATGCCGAACTGTGCGCCGTCCGGGGTATCCAGGCGGGCAAAGCGGTGGAAAAGCTTCCCCCTGTCTTTGGGGGGAACGCCTGGGCCCCGGTCGGCGACGAATAGCCGCACCATTCCCGGCGGGCCATCGCGGACGCCGATTTCGATCTTCTGGGCCACCGGGCCGAACTTGCTGGCATTTGAGATCAGATTGACGACCACTTGCCGCAGCCGCAGACCATCCGCCGCCAATCGCAGGCAGTCTTGTGGCAGGTCGACAGAGAGCTGCTGCCCCCGCCGATTCAGTAGCGGCCTCACCAGTTGGACGGCGTCCTGGATGAGGGACTCCAAATCCACCACCTGAGTACGGATCGTGAACCTTCCGGCCTCGATGTTGGTGCTTTCAAGCAGGTTATCGATCAGTGTCTGCAGGCCGGTGACGCTGAAATGGATGGATGCGAGAAGCTGCCTGAGTTCATCCAGAGAGAGGGCATCCAGCTCCTCCAACAGGAATTCAACCGAGGCGTTGATGGCCGCAAGCGGTGTGCGGAACTCATGTGAGATGCTCCCCAGAAACTGGGAGCCCAGATGTTCATATGAGTCCAAGGCTCTCTCATTGGATTCGGGCTGGTCGGAATCTCGGTGATGGAGCGCTCGCTGCCTAGCAAGCGGGCGATGTGACGGCAGGATGGCCTTCATTCGATAGCGGCTCTGGCTTCCGGTCTGCTCGCACAGGTTGGCGGGACGACGCGCTCTCACTCGCCGGAGGCCGAATCAAAATCATTCTTCGCGGTTTCTGTCACAAACACCGTGACGTACCCGTAACAGATGTATGACAACCCGCCTCCATAAGTGAACCCCAGGTATGCAATAATGGAAGGGAGAGGTGGGCGAGAGCACCGAACGGGCGTCGCGATTTCCGGGGGTGGATTGGCCTCCGTCAGGATGCGCTTGGAGGCCCATATTGGGTGGTCACGCTGTTTCTCATGAGGGTGGCCCTGCAGATGCCGGGATACCCGGGATGATGAAGGACTGAGTCCCATGGAGATAAGGGGGCTGCTGCGTCAGGGGATGATAACCCTTTTCGGTCTTCGGGTTGATCTCCGCAGTCTGAATGTCCAGTTGGTGGTCAGCTTCGTGTTGGTTGCTGGCCTGATCGCGCTGGCCATTGGCGCGCCGGCGCTTTGGTTGATCAATCGCCAGTTTGAACGTCAGGCGAGAGCGCAGCTCGGCCAGGGTCTGGCCGCTTCCCAGGCGCTTTATGCCGCCGCCGAAGCGGAGGTGCGCGGACTCGCCAATTTGACCGCGCAGCGCCCGACTCTGCGCGATCTGGTGGGGGCAGGGAATATTGATTCCCTCCTCGATTATTTGAATGCGCTCCAGCAGGCGGCGGAGTTGGATTTGATCGCCGTCTGCTCTACAAATGGGGCGCTCCTGGCATCCACCGGCCGGGATCTCGCCCGGGGGATTTGCTCCGAAGGGGGAAAGACGGAGTACACGACAGGAGAGGATTCCATCATACTGGTGGCCTGGAGTGAAATGCTGAGCCAGGATACGGACCTGGGGAGAGTGGTGGTCGGGCGTCTGGTAGATGAGGCGTTCGCCGGACGGCTGAAGGCCGAGACCGGCCTGGATCAGACTATCTATCTGCGCCTGGCGCCGGTGGCGTCGACTTTCCCGACAGCAACGAGGTCAGAACCTCCTTCAACCGGCGAACTCGCGCAGGCCCCGGGGGATGGGGGATCTGCCGGCTACCAATTCCGGGTGGGAAGCGTTCCATACTACGCCAGCAGATTCCCTCTTTACGACAAAGGGGTGGAGGCGGAAGTGGCACTGGACATCAGCGACATGACCCAAACCCGCCAAGCGCTGATCTGGTCCTTCGCATTCAGCATCGTCGCGATCGCGGCCGTTGGCTCGTTCCTTGGCACTCGACTCTCGCGCCGTTTGAGCGGTTCCCTGACCGGTTTGACCAAGGCGGCTGAGAATCTCCGCCAGGGAGACTTGGAGAGTCCCGTGCACGTAGATGGGCAGGTCCGCGAGTTGGCGCTGGTCGCGGACGCCCTGGAAAAAGCACGCGAGGATCTTCAGCGGACGCTGTCCCAACTGAGGCGGGAAAAGGCATGGTCGGAAGACTTGGTGGGCTCCATCGTAGAGGGAATTATGACCCTCGACGACCAGGGCAGGATCACCTTCTTCAGCCCGGGCGCGGAACGGATCACGGGCTGGGACCAGCGCGAGGTCCTGGGCCGCCACTGCGACGAACTGTTCCGTTTCACCGAGGGAAGAGGGAGTTTCAGCCAGGCGATTGCGGCCCGCCCGCAGACCGTGCGCTTGACTCTTCAGGTGCATTCCGGGGAGACGGCGACGCTCGCCTTTACCGAGGCCGAGTTGGCACCCTCCGGCGCGGGCGAGGTGGAGCGGGTCTTGGTATTCCGGGACGTCAGCGAAGAGGAGGCCTTGCACCGCCTTCTCGGGAACTTCTTGGCGAATATCGCCCACGAATTCCGCACACCCCTCTCCGCGCTGGCGGCCTCAGCCGAGCTATTGATCGATCAAGCCGGAGAGCTCACCAGCAGCGAACTTCACGAACTGCTGGGATCTCTGTATATCGGGGCCCTGCGACTGCAGGCCCTGGTCGACAACTTGCTGGAGAGCGCCAGTATGGAAGCCGGGCATTTTCAGGTGTATCCTCGCCCGGCGGACTTGGCTGAGATCATCGGCGAAGCCGCCCAGTGGATGCAGCCCCTGTTCGCAAAACGAGGCCAGCATTTGGTCCTGGATCTGCCATCGGACCTGCCGGTCGTATATGTGGATCCCCGCCGTGCCATACAGGTGATGGTCAATCTGTTCTCCAACGCCTACAAGTACTCCCCCGACGGGTCGCAGATTTATGTTGAGGTCCGGGCGCTGGAGGGCTGGGTTCGGGTGAGCGTCGAGGACCAAGGGCCGGGGATCCCACCGGAGAATAGGGGGCTCATCTTCCGGCGGTTCTCGCACCTGGATCGAGCGGAAGGCGGCGACCAGGTCGGCGCCGGTTTAGGCCTCTCTGTGGTGAAAACGATTGTGGAAGCCTTTGGAGGATCGGTGGGAGTGGGCGGGAGCCAGGATGGCGGCGCGGTCTTCTGGATCACGTTGCCTGTGTATGAGGAGACATGAAAGTTCTCATCGTTGATGATGATCGCACGCTCGCAGATGTGATCGCCTTCACCATGCGCCGGGAGGGGTACGAGGTGCTGAGCGCCCACGATGGGAATTCCGCCCTGCGGCGATGGTCGGAGGAAGCGCCAGATCTGGTGCTCCTGGATATCAATCTCCCCGGAAAGGACGGATTCAGCGTCTGTGAAGCCATCCGGGAGGCCTCCGATGTGCCCATCATCATGCTCACGGTAAGGGGGGAGGACGACGATGTCGTCCGAGGGCTGGAGCTGGGCGCGGATGACTACATAGCCAAGCCATTCAGCCCCCGGCAGCTTGTCGCGCGCGCCAAGGCTGTGCTGCGCAGGGCCGGATCGCGGCCGAGCCCCGCCGTGCGGGAAAGAGGGGACTTCTCCCTCGACCAGCGCCGCCGGGAGGTGCGGATTCGCGGAGGGGAAGCCATTTCGCTCACGCCCCTGGAGGCCAGGCTCCTTGAATATCTGTTGATCAACTCAGGCATGGTTCTCACGGTCGACGCGATCATCGACTACGTATGGGGCCCGGAGGGAGGGGATCGGGATATGGTGCGCCAGGTCATCCACCGCCTCCGGAGCAAGATAGAACTTGATCCATCGCATCCAACCTTCATCGAGACGGTTCCCGGGATTGGATACGGCCTCATTTCCGAAACAAAAGGCAGCTAGCCCTCGGCACCCGTTGGAAGTGGCGTTTCATCGGCGATTTATCCGGCATCCCCCCTGAATGGCGCTGGTTCCCCAAAGATATAACGGCATCGTCACAACGCTGTAACACCCCCTATCATCGAAACAATTGATATTGGTGATCGCAAAGGGAGATGCGCCGGTTGCGTGAGAGTGCAGGGCAAACGGTTCGCACCATTCGGTTTGCCGATGTCACCCCAGACGAGGAACTGGTGCGCCGTTTTCCCCAAGAAGTGGCGAGGCGATTTCACCTGCTTCCGATTGCCGAGTCCCGGGGGCGGGTGACTGTCGCTATGGCGGACCCGGATGATCGGGAGGCCCGGGGCATGGTCATGGAACTGTTGGGCGATCGCGCGTTTATCGTGCGGGGAGACAAAGAGGTCATCGATCGATTGATAAAGGGTTTCTGGCCACACGCGAGCCAGGCTAATCCTCGTATTCTTGCTATCTCGCCCGAGACCCCGAAGGGGTCGACCTTCCACGCGTACGTGAGCCATGTCGCGGAAATGCTGCAGGCGCAGGTCCGGGCCCTGCAATTGGCACCCGGCCAAATCCGATGGGACCGGCTTCCCACCCTGCGGGATGGGGAATGGGATTTGCTGATGTATTCGCCACCCTCGCCTACCGGCGTGCGGCCGCTGCCCATTCCGAGGAGTCTGTACCGGCATGTTCGAGGCCGTGGGGCCAGTCTGCTTCTGGTCCACGAACCGCGCTGGCCCATATGCCGGATTCTGCATTTGCTGGGGTGCGAGGCAAGCGATCTAGATGCGCTCAAATGGATTCGACGTCTCTCGAGACCGGGCGAAACCGTTGTCGTAGCCCTGACGATCCTGCCGCCAGTGCCGGGAATGTATACCGGGCTGCGGCGCATGGAAGCCGATATCCGTCACGTGCTCTCGACCAAGAACACGCTCGGGCTTCACCTGAGGAAGGTGGCCGCGCAGCTCGAAGGGTGGCACATCGAGGCCAGTCTCAAGATACGCCAGGGCGCCCCGGATGTCGCAATAGACTCAGAGCTGGGGCGGGGGGACTACGACCTGCTTGTAGCAGCAGGGGGGGCTTGCCGCGCCCTCAAGGGATATCTGATACCGGACTTGGGGGAGAAGGCCATCGAAATCGCACGACTCCCCGTGCTGCTCGCGGGGCGCCAACCGCGAGAGCGGAACCCGGGCCGCGGCGCGGGGGCGCCGAATCGACATAGCTGAGCAGACATATCCTCCGGAATGATGGTGGATGATCGATGCGCCAGTGGTCTCCACAAGGCCGCTGGTCGTAGGGTCGAGGTTCTCGAGGCATCCACCGACGGAAGTGACATGGAGTGTGGCCCTTGGGCAGATCAATTCGAGTTTCGACGTGCAACGTAGCGCTGGCACTCGTCCTGGCCTCCGGGGGCTGCAGCGATACGGCCTCATCCGTATCAACGGACACATACGATGGGATCATTACGGTCTCCGGAGCCTGGGCGCTCTATCCCCTGATGATCCGGTGGGGGGAGGAATACCAGTTGCTGCATCCGCGAGTGAGATTGGATATCTCCGCAGGCGGCGCCGGAAAGGGCATGGCGGATGCGCTTGCTGGCGCCGTGGACATCGGAATGGTCTCCCGCCAGATCTATCCCGCGGAAATCGAGAAAGGAGCCTTCTGGTTGTCGGTCACCAGAGACGCGGTATTTGCCACGGTCAACGAGGCGAACCCGATCTGGGCAACTCTGCAACAGACAGGCGTGCCCCGGGAGACCTATGTCGGCATCTTCATGACCGGTGAGATTGCGACCTGGGGGCAGGTCGTCGGCCGTCCTGACGCGGCGAATTCCATCCATGTGTTCACCCGTTCCGACGCGGCGGGAGCGCCCGCCACGTGGGCAGAGTTTCTGGGAGGCGTTCAAGAGGACCTGTTGGGGACGGCCGTCTACGGCGATCCCGGGGTGTTGGAAGCTGTCATCCGGGACCCGCTGGGCATCGGCTTCAACAACCTGAACTACGCCTTCGATGCGGACACGGGCCAACCGGTGGCCGGAGTCCGGGTGGTCCCCCTGGATGTCGATCAGGATGGCCGTGCTGATCCCGAGGAGATCTACAACACAAAGGACCAGGCGGTGGAGGCCGTTAGAGAGGGATTCTACCCCTCTCCGCCCGCTCGCGATCTCAACTTGGTCACCCTTGGCCAGCCCACGGGTCTGGTGAAGGCCTTCTTGAGATGGGTCCTGACGGATGGCCAGGCGTTTGTGGGGGAGGTCGGCTACATCCAGCTCTCGGCGGAGAAACTGCAGGAGGAATTGAACAAACTGCGCTGATGCGGCGCCAAGAGTGGATTTCGCCGAAATGAGAAGTCGTGAACGGAGCGGGAAGCGCGCTCGCCGGTTCGCCGCCGTGCAGCCGGCCCCCGGGCCGCTCCCGACCGAGTCGAATGGGATGACGTATGCAGCGGAGTGGTTCTTCGCACTCGCAGGCTGAAAGGCAGGTCAACGGCCCCAGAATCCGTCCCCGGGTGAGCCGGCGTGCGAGAAATCGGCTTGCGGGGAACGCGATGGGCCTATTGACGCTGGCGGTGGCTTTGCTGGTCCCGCTGATGGCCCTTGCGCTCTTCCAGCGCGCCCGGCTGATGCTTGCCACCGGCACTGTGGGGGGGCTGCTGTTCTCCTCCGTGTGGCGGCCCATCCAGGGATCGTTCGGTTTCTTTCCCTTCATCATGGGCACTCTTTGGGTGACGGCCACGGCCATGATTATCGCCGTGCCGCCTTCCCTGCTGACCGCGGTGTTCCTGGCCGAGTATGCGCCGGTCAGAATGAGGGCTGTGGTCAACCCACTTATCGATCTCTTGGCCGGGATTCCGTCGGTTGTCTATGGTGTGTGGGGAGTGCTGGCTATTGTGCCCTTCGTGGGGCGCCATATCACCCCTGAGGCGAGCGGTAGGTTAGCTTTTCTCCCCCTTTTCGGCACCGACAACCCCACCGGCTACGGTGTGCTGGCCGGGGGGTTGGTGCTGGCGGTCATGGTGTTTCCGGTCATCATCGCCGTAGCTCAAGATGTGATCCGAGCTGTTCCCCAAGGCCTGCGAGAGGCCTCCCTGGCGGTCGGAGCAACCCGCTGGCAAACCATTCATCGTGTGGTGATCCGCCGAGCCATTCCCGGCGTGATCGCCGCTGTAGTGCTGGGTTTCTCGCGCGCGTTCGGTGAGACCATGGCGGTCCTGATGGTGGTGGGAAATGTGCCGCAGGTGCCCCGCTCCATTCTCGATGCCGCCTATCCTCTCACAGCTCTTATCGCAAACAACTACGGAGAGATGATGTCCATCCCGCTGTACGACGCGGCGCTGCTGGGTGCGGCCCTGATCCTGCTGGTGGTCGTGCTGGGGTTCAATATCGCTGCCCGGCTCGTGCTGATCCAATTGCTGCGGGAGGAATAAACATCGCAGGTCGGGGAAAGGATCCAATGAACCGAAGCCGGGCAAGGCTCATTGAAATCGGTTTCAAGGTGCTGATGATCACCTCAACAGCCGCTGTGTTGGGCAGCCTGCTGCTCATCCTGCTCACGGTGATCCGGCGGGGACTCCCGGCCCTCAATCTGGCTATGCTGACTCAGACCCCCAAGGGTGGATACTATCTCGGCAAAGAGGGGGGGATTCTCAACGCCATCGTCGGCTCCCTGCTTCTGGCGACTGGGGCGACGGCGCTGGCCGTGGCCGGAAGTTTGCCTATTGCGCTCTATCTGCAGCTTTACGCCGCGCATACCCGGCGCGCCGAAATCGCACGCCTGGCACTGGATGTGTTGTGGGGGATCCCAAGCATCGTCTATGGTGTCTTCGGCTTTTCCATAATGCTGTTCTTTGGGTTGCGAGCCTCTCTATTAGGCGGGATCATCGCACTCGCGCTGCTCGAACTCCCGATCCTGGCGAGGGGGATGGACGAGGCCATCGGCATGGCCCCGCCGGCGCTGAAGGAAGCCTCCTTTGCTCTGGGCGCCACTCGCTTGGAGACGGCACTCAAGGTGATTCTGCGCCAGACCGGGCCGGCATTGTTGACCGCTTTGCTGCTGGGATTCGGGCGGGGGATCGGGGATGCAGCGTCGGTGCTGTTCACCGCTGGCTACACAGACCGGCTGCCGGATTCTCTCTTCGGGCCATCCGCCTCCTTGCCACTGGCGATCTTCTTTCAGCTCGGAACGCCCTTTCCGGCTGTGCAGGATCGGGCATATGCCTCAGCGCTGGTGCTGACCATCATCGTCTTGGGGCTCAGTCTGGCTGCACGCCGCCTGGCAGGACGCCTGAGCGAGCACGTGATCCGCTGACGGATTCTCGCCCTCGCCGGTGAAAGGTGGAGCGGGCATGGGACAGGTCTCACTTGGAGCGGAAGAACAGCGGGCGATGGCGCGCTGGGATGAGGTGGCGATCTCACCACCGCCTGATCTACGCATTCAGGGTCTGAATGTATGGTACGGGGGCGATCAGGCCCTCACGGGCATCACGGCCGATATCCCCGCCCGCGGCATCACGGCGATCATCGGCCCGTCGGGTTGTGGGAAGACCACGCTCCTCAAGAGCCTCAACCGGCTGCTGGACGAGAGTGAGGGCGTCCGCGTGCAGGGCCGTGTCTTGCTCAATGGAAGCGACATCTATGCCCCCGGTGTGGATGTCACCGAGGTACGAACCCGGATTGGTTTGTTAGCGCCAAAGCCCTTCCCGTTGCCAATGTCAATCTACGACAACGTGGCCTATGGGCCTCGTATCCATGGACTGGATCCGGTGCTGGACAGGGGGAACGGCCGTCACCTTGATGAAATCGTCGAGCGCAACCTTCGGGCGGCGGGGTTGTGGGAGGAGGTCAAAGATAGGCTCCGTGCTCCAGCATCCCGGCTCTCCACCGGGCAGCAGCAGCGCCTCTGCCTGGCGCGGGCGCTGGCCGTGGAGCCGGAGGTGCTGCTGTGTGATGAGCCGACTTCCGCTTTGGATCCCATCTCGGCGCAGCGCATAGAAGCCCAACTGGCGACTCTCAAGCAGGAGATGACGATCGTAGTGGTGACGCATTTGCTGCGACAGGCTCGCCGCATCGCGGATCACGTGATCTTCCTTTGGCTCGGGAAGCTGGTGGAGTGCGGCCCGGCGGAAGACATATTCACCGCTCCGAAGGATGCGCGTACACGCGCCTATGTCGGAGGTGACATTGGCTGATGAGCGGGCCCTGCCTCGGGGGTGGCTCCCCGAAGGACGCGGCAGGTGGAGATGGCTCCTCTGGCCCCTCGGTCTGGCACTCATCGCCGCGATAGGCTACTTCCTCGCCAGCGAGGGGCTGGCGCGGAGCCGGGCCCACGTGGAGTTGAACATCTATGCCTTCAGCACGATGCAAGAGGTGCTTACGGGCGCCATCTTCCCGGCTTACGAGCGCGATTGGGAGACGCGAACAGGCCAGGAGATCGAACTCCGCGGCGTTTTCGGGCCGTCCGGCACCCTGGCCGAACAAATCTTGCTCGGCGCTTCCGCGGATATCGCATTGCTGAGCAACCGCCAGCACATCGCATGGCTCAAGCTTGCCCGGCTGATCGATGCCGATGTGGAGGAGGCGATGACCACGGTCACTCCCATGGTGATCGTGGTCCGCGAGGGCAACCCCCTGGGGATCGCCGAATTCTCGGACTTGGGCGCTGAAGGAGTGCGCGTTCTGCACCCGGATCCCATCAGCGCCGGGGCGGGGAGCTGGGGGCTGGTGGCGGAGTACGGCGCTGCGGTCTCACGGACCGGAAATCCACAAGTCGCCAGGGAGGAGGTCAAAGCCATCTGGGCGAACGTCGGGTGGACCGCGCCTTCGGCGCGCGCCGCGCTGACTTTGTTCGAGTTGGGGGCGGGGGACGCGCTCGTCACATATGAGCAGGACGCCCGTTTGGCAGCCGCTCGTGGAGTTCCGATGGAAATCGTGCTTCCCACGCGGACAGTACTCGCGGAGCACTTCATCTGTTCGGTGAGCGACAATCTGAGGCCGAATGAATCGGCGGCGGCGGAAGGTTTCATGGAGTTCCTGCTCAGCCCTTCAGGACACGAGGAACTGAGGCGATTCCAGCTGCGTCCCGCAGCGGCCCCAGATGAGGGGTTCCCACCGGTGATTGAAGCCACTACCGTCGATGAGTTGGGAGGCTGGCCGCGGCTATACCGGGAGTTGATCGAGGGATTCTGGCTGTCGGAAATCGCGCCGGAGCTCGAACCGGGCGGTATTCTGCCGGTTTTCGATGCTGAGGACTAGAGCATGGGCGAGCCCGTAGAGGGGCGCATCCAATCAGATGCCCAGGCCGGGTTGGAGCTTCTCGCTCCGAAGAGACGTGGGAGAGAGGTGCTGGGAATGCCCGGTTCCCTCGTGCTGCGCGTCCAGTGGGGCAAGGTGACCCTGTTCTTGGTCAGCCTCTTCCTCTTCGTCCTGGCGATTGCGATGATGAAGGAGGGGGCGCGAGCCTTTGCCCCACTAATCCGGCACGCTCTCTCGCTCGAAAACGCCGCCAACACGCTCGGCTTCGGCTGGCTCTTCGCCTACCTGATCATGAGCGGTTCACCCGTGGCAGCCTCCGCGTTGACCTTCTTCGACGCGGGCGTGATCGATCGGCTGGGGGCGTTCACCATGATCGCTGGCAGCAGGCTGGGCGCCAGTTTCATCGTGCTGCTGCTTGGCCTGGTCTATGTACTGCGGGGTCGGGATAAAGCCAGCAGCCTTGGCATGGGTCTGCTCTCGCTTACGGTCACAGGGACGACCTACGTTCTCGGGCTGGTTATCGGGGTCTTTCTGCTGCATGCGGGGATATTGAACGCCGTGCAATTCCGATCCGCCATTCTCATAGAGTCCTTGGTGGGGGCGGCTCTCGATCCGATCCTGGATACCTCCCTGGCGCTCATGCCCCGCTGGGCACTGTTCGTGGCCGGCCTGGGCCTGGCGATGCTCAGCTTCAGCTTTTTTGATCGCTGTCTGCCAAAAGTGGCCGTGCGCGAGAGTCGCCTGGGCCGGATGTCGCGACTTGTGTATCGCCCGTGGGTGATGTTCGCCCTGGGGGCGCTGGTCACCCTGATTTCCATGTCTGTAAGCGTGTCGCTCAGCATCCTGGTCCCATTGAGCAACCGGGGCTTTATCCGGCGAGAAAACGTGATCCCCTATATTATGGGAGCAAACATCACGACCTTCATCGACACGCTCTTCGCGGCCGTTTTGCTCAACAACCCACCGGCCTTCACCGTCGTGCTGGTTGAGATGGTGAGCATCATGCTGGCTTCGCTCCTGATCCTGATCTTCTTCCATGGCCGCTATGTCCGGATGAGCCTGGGTTTTGTCGCCCGGCTGACCGAGAGTGATCGAAATCTGCTGATCTTCACGATTGGGATTCTGGCCTGCCCGATTATTCTTCTTCTGATGTGAGGGAGCACAGGTGCGCATATTGATTCCGATCAGCGATTCGCCCTACTCCGACTTCACCCTGCGCTTCGGCGGTCAGATCGCCGCCGGCTCGGGGGATCCCCCAACTCTGCTCACCGTTGTCCGGCATGACAAGTCACGGCCTCGGGGAGAGAAGATTCTGGACGGCGGAAAGAGGATCATCGATCGAGGCAATCCTTATGTCAAGATGCGGGTCCGAGTTGGCCATCCGGCTGAGGAAATCCTGCGCGAAGCGGAGCAGGGTGGCGTCGACCTGATCGTCATGGGGGAGCGCGAGAAGCGGGGCCTGGTGACCCGGTTTGCGCTGGGGGCGACCAGCGAGCGTGTTATCGAGCACGCTCCCTGCCCGGTGATTATCGCAAAAGGGATAGCCCGCCCCATGCGGCGGATCCTCGTTTGTGACAGCGGGGCGGAGAATCCCAGCCTCGCCGAAGAGCCGCTGCGGCCTGTGCTCAGCCGGTTCACCTCTCAACTGGTGAATTTGCTCAAAGGGGAGGAGCAGATCACCGTGCTGCATGTGATGTCCCAGATCAGCGCGGGGCCTGGGGTGGATGGCCACCAGCTCAGAGCGGCGACGGAGGAGATCATGGCGGAGCCTTCCCCGGAAGGGGCACTGCTGCATGAGGATCTCCAATTGCTGCGCGGGAAGGGTGCGCAAGTCGAAGCCAAGATCCGTCACGGGTTTGTGGTCGATGAGATTCTCGACGAGGCCAACAGCGGGGATTATGATTTGGTCGTTATCGGCGCTCACCGAGGGGAGGGCTGGCAGCGAATTCTGCTGGATGATCTTGCCCGCAAGCTCATCGCCGAGGTGGACCGGCCGATCCTGGTGGTGCGGTAGAGAACACGACTTCGTTGCAGGTTTCAGGGGTGACCCATCCTCATTCCAGCGGGACGACAATGCTTCCCTCGGGACGGAACCCAACCTCGAGTTTCGGGTGCAAGCCCGGCCTACCCAGTCTCCCGCTTGTCCCCAGATCGCGCTGCCAGGCCGCTCCCGCTACAGGAGCCGGAAGATGCACCGATCGCATAGAATCACAAGTGGGGTCTTCCGAGAGGTCTTATAATATGGCCTCGTTTCTCCCGCCGTGGATCACATCCCGGGTCAAGGTGGGACCATAGGCGGTGTTGCCCGGGCGCCGGCGAGGGATGAAACTGTTGGCAGGTCCGGGAGGGAGGATACCGTATGGGCCATCGAACCACCTCATACCGTCGGTTGGGCGTCGGTTTGATCTGCTGTATTCTGCTGGCTTCCTGTGCCCGTGTCGCACAGGGTCCGCTGCAAGCAAATCCCGGCGCAGAAGGGGCTGTCCCCCAAAGTCCGGCGGCTACCGCGCCGGCATCGCCCACGGCCATCCCTCCGACGAGCACGGCGACCGCCACCCCCACCGAGCCGCCTTCCACGCCGACCTCGACGCCGACCCCCGCCCCTGCCTGCGGTGGTCCCGAGACCATGCTGCTCCTCGCCATCGGGACGGACAGCCGCTCGGACAGCTATCTATACGGCATGGGGGACGTGATTCGTCTGGTGCGGCTGGATTTCCTCCACCGCTCTATGAGCATGATCTCCCTGCCGCGCGACATGTGGGTTGAGGTGCCCGGCATCGAGAAGCACGGCATCACCCATGGCAAGCTCAATCAGGCCTACTTTTGGGGCACAGCGGGCATGGGATATTACCAAAGCGAGGCCGGCGGTGCCGGGCTGCTCGCCCTGACCATCGAGCACAACCTGGGGGTGCAGCCGGAGCACTACCTCACAATCAATATGAAGACCTTCAAGCATATGATGGCCCAGATCGGGGGCGTGTACGTCAGCGTGCCCTACACGATGGATGGGCGGACGGACAGATCGCTCCCCAAGGAGCCCAAATACGGCTATTTCCCCGCCGGCCCCGCCTATCTGGACTCCACGACGGCGCTGGCCTATGCGCGGATTCGCGCCATGGACAGCGATTTCGGACGCCAGGAGAGGCAGACTCGGGTGCTGCAGGCCATCTGGGACCGCGTCCTCAGCCCCGATATCATCGATCTGGTGCCCGACCTGATCGAGTTCTTCCGGAACGATCTACTCACCGATCTGTCCCCCGAACAGATCGCGCAGATCTCCTGTCTGATCCTTTCTCTGGACGAAGCGGATATGCGCTATGGAAAGCTGGAGGAGGATCTCTTCATCCGCTTCTGGACCCCCACGAACGAGCTTGCCCTGAAGTGGGATCCGGCGCAGATCCGCCCGATCCTGGAGGCATTTGTGGCCGGCGAGTGGCCCGAAGATGGCGGTGGGGAATAGGTTGGGTGCCATCGCAAACGGCGTTGCGCACCCCCCGAAATGAAATGCGCGGTCGCCCCATTCCCCATTGCGCGAACGCTCTCAAGGCGGGTAAACTTAGTCCGATTGCAATCCAGCCTCCGGCAGGTAGGCGGTCGATGGCGGACAAGACGCCAGAATCGAAAACCCACCGAATCGTTCTGACGCCCTCCGGTTCGAAGGGGGATGTGCCTGACGGGACCACCGTCCTGTCGGCGGCGCGCGAATTGGGGGTGGATGTCGAATCCATCTGCGCCGGGCGTCAAACCTGCGGGAAGTGCCAGATTGAACTCCAGACTGGGGACTTCCAAAAGCATGGGATCCACAGCCGGAAGGCGCACCTCAGCCCGCCGGACGATGGGGAGCGCAGCTACGCCGCCGCGCATGGGATTGATCTCGCACAACGCAGACTCTCCTGCACCGCGCGCATCCTCGGCGACGTCCTCATACACATCCCTGAAGAGAGCCGGGCCCGAAAACAGGTCATCCGCAAGGAAGCGAGCGACCTGCGCATGGAGGTCGACCCTGCTGTGGGGCTGCACTACGTCGAGGTGGAGCCGGCCACCCTGGGTGGACCGAGCGACTGGGAGCGGCTGGCCGCGGCCCTAAAAGCGGAGTGGGATCTGCCCGAGCTCGGTTTTGATCCCTTGCTGCTCCGCTCCCTGCCCGACATCTTGCGCCAGGAGGGCGGGGCGGTGACGGCCACCATCTGGGAGGGGCGGGAGGTCATTCGACTGGCGCCCGGCTACAACGAGGGTCTGTACGGCTTCGCTGTGGACGTCGGTTCGACGACGGTGGCTGGCTATCTGTGCGATTTGCGGACCGGGGAGGTGCTCGCCACCGAGGCGATGATGAACCCCCAAATCCGGTTCGGCGAGGATTTGATGAGCCGCGTCTCCTACGCCATGACCGAGCCGGCGGGCACGCAGCGCATGCAGCGCGCCATCCTGCGCGGCTTGGACGAACTTGCCGTAAAGGCCTCCGAGGCGGCGGGCATCCAATCGGATGAGATCACGGATCTGACGCTGGTGGGAAACACGGTCATGCATCACCTGCTGTTGGGCATCAACCCGGTGGAATTGGGCGGAGCGCCTTTCGCGCTCGCCCAACGGGAAGGGATCAATATCCGCGCCCGGGATTTGGGCGTGACCTCTGTGCATGAGGGCGCCATGGCCTACATCCTGCCGTGCATCGCCGGGCACGTGGGGGCGGACTGCGTGGGCGTGCTGCTGGCCGAGCTGCCCCTGCTGGATGAGCAGATCTCACTGATTGTGGATATCGGCACCAACGCAGAAATCCTGTTGGGCAACCGCCAGGAGTTGTACTCGGCCTCCAGCCCGACCGGACCGGCCTTCGAGGGCGCGCAGATCACCCATGGCCAGCGCGCCGCGCCCGGCGCTATCGAGCGCGTGCGCATTGACAAGGGCAGCGGGCGGATTCGCTACCGGGTGGTGGGAGACGAGCGCTGGAACGATGACTTGGCGGAGACTGAATCCCTGGAGGCGACGGGGATCTGTGGTTCCGGGATCATCGAGGTGGTTGGGGAGCTGCTGCGGGTTGGTTGGATCGATTCCACCGGTCGCTTCGTCGACGCCGCAGACGCCCGGACATCTGCACTGCGGAAGAAAGGCCGCACCATCGAGCTGATTCTGGCAAAGGAAGAAGAAACCGCCACAGGCAGAGAGATCGTGGTCACCCAGAACGATATCCGCGCCATCCAGTTGGCCAAGGGGGCGCTGTACGCCGGGGCCCGCTTGCTGATGGAGGAGATGGGGGTCGAGCAGGTGGACCGGATCAAGCTGGCCGGCGCGTTTGGCAATTACATCGACCCCAAGTACGCTATGATAATCGGCATGATCCCAGATTGCGACTTGGGGCGCGTCAGTGGAATCGGAAATGCCGCTGGCGATGGAGCGCGTATCGCAATGCTCAACTTGGAGCAAAGGGAGGTCGCCGAACGCGAGTCGCGGGCCGTCAACTATGTGGAGACGGCCATGACCCCCCGCTTCCAGGATCGGTTTGTTGGCGCGATGTCACTTCCCCACTCGAGCGATCCCTTTCCACATTTGGAAGGAGTCCTGGCGGGGGTTCGGCCGAAAGTGAGAAGCCCTGGGCGGCGCAGGAGAAGGGGCTAACAACCGACTGTGGACCAGGTGGGAGGGTCAGAGCGGGAGACATCGCAACGGGAGAAGAGCACAGGTGCCTGAAGATATCGAACTTGAAGTCCTGAGCAAGGATGAGCTGTATGATCTGATGCACGATGACCTCTACGACGGGTTTGCGGATGAGATCGTCGAGGAGGTCAATGAGTGCCTCCGCCGGGAGATATCGCCCGTAGAAATTATGAACGATGGTCTGGTGGCGGGCATGCGCGTGGTGGGGGAGGACTTCCGGGATGGCATCATCTTCGTGCCGGAGGTCCTGATGGCGGCCAAAGCGATGAAGGCAGGCATGGCGATCCTGCGGCCGCTGCTCGCGGAGAAGAACGTACCAAGTGTAGGGACAGCCGTCATCGGAACCGTGAAGGGCGATATCCACGATATCGGAAAGAACCTGGTGACGATGATGTGGGAAGGAGCCGGGATCGAGGTGTTCGATCTGGGGATAAACACCCAGGCGGATGAGTTTATCGCCTCGCTGGAGGAGCATGAGGCGGATATCTTGGGCATGTCCGCTATGCTCACGACCACCATGCCCTACATGCAGATCGTTATCCGGGAGCTGAAGAAACGCGGCTTGCGGGACAAGTATGTCGTCCTCGTCGGGGGCGCCCCACTGAACGATGCCTTCGCCGAAGAAATAGAGGCGGACGCATACTGCGAGAACGCCGCCGATGCGGTGGAAACCGCGGAAGCATTTCTGAAGGTGAAGAAGGAAGCGGGGGCCTGAGAGCGGGCGAATCGGTGGCCCAGCCGAACTGGCGGAGGGAGTGTGACATGGCGGCCTTGCTGCAAGAATGGCTCACAAAGTCGAAAGAACCGATCCTGGCGGATGGCGCCATGGGCACCATGTTGTTCTCGATGGGATTGGAGCAGGGCTCCGCACCCGAGCACTGGAACTTCGATCACCCGGATCGGGTGAGGAAGGTTCACGAACGCTACATCGCCGCGGGTTCTCGGATCATCCTCACCAATTCTTTCGGTGGAAACCGGTACCGCCTGGATTTGGACGGGCTCTCCGATCGCGCGTTCGAGGCCAACCGCGCCGCGGCGCAAATCGCACGCTCAGCGGCGGACGGGGCCGGACGAGCGGTGGTTGTGGCCGGCTCGATGGGCCCCACGGGTGGGCTCTTTCAGCCGCTGGGAGAGCTGCGCTACGCGGAGGCGGTGGAGGCCTTCCGGGAGCAGGCAAGCGGTTTGGCGGAGGGGGGCGTGGACGTATTCTGGATCGAAACGATGTCTGACTTGCAGGAGGTTCGGGCCGCCGTCGAGGGGGCGCGCCAGGCGCGCGAGGACATGCCTGTCACAGCGACCATGACCTTCGACACCGCTGGCCATACGATGATGGGCGTTTCTCCGGAAGTGGCCATGCGCTCTCTGCTGGAGTTGGGTCTGCTGGCTGTGGGCGCCAACTGCGGCAACGGCGTGGAGGAGATCCAGGACGTGATCGAGAAGATGCACGCCGTCGATCGCAGTTTTCCGCTCATCGCAAAGGCCAACGCCGGTATCCCTACGTTGGAGCAGGGGCGACCGGTATACAAGGCAACGCCGGATTCCATGGCGAAATACGCCCTTGCTGTGCGCGCCGGTGGGGCGCGCATCATCGGCGGTTGCTGCGGCAGCACGGCTGACCACTTGCGCGCGATGGCACAGGCGCTCAAAGTGGCCGCCTGATTCGCCCCGCTCTGGCGCTTTTCCCTCTTGCATTCCGAACCTAGATTGTGAAGGCGGTCATTCGAATGGTGGAATCGACGTTCAGCTCAGAGAAGAGGACGGTGCGGATCGGGCCCGCGCATCCTTTTGTCATCATTGGCGAGCGCATCAACCCCACGGGGCGGCAATCGCTGGCCAGAGAGATGGCCGCTTGGGACTTCAGCCGGGTGGAAGCGGATGCGGTGGCGCAGGTGGAGGCGGGGGCGCACATGCTGGATGTCAACGCCGGCATACCCATGGCGGATGAGCCCGCGATCCTGGGGGAAGCGATCCGGCGAGTTCAGTCAGTCACCGATGTGCCGCTTTCGATCGATTCCTCGGTGGTGGAGGCGCTGAAAGCCGGGTTGGAGGCGTACCATGGGAAAGCTCTGGTGAATTCGGTGACGGGCGAGGAGGAGCGGCTGGAGAGTGTGCTACCTCTGGTCAAGAAACATGAGGCGGGGGTGATCGGCATCTGCAACGACGAGACCGGCATATCGGAGGATCCGGATGAGCGGTTCAGGATCGCCAGGAAGATCGTGGAACGGGCCCAGGATCACGGCATACGCCGGCAGGATGTGCTCATCGACCCGCTGACCATGCCTGTTGGGGCAATCCCCAACGCCGGGACCAGTCTGCTGCGGATCGTGCGCCGATGCCGGGAGGAGCTGAGGGTGAACACGGTTTGCGGCGCGAGCAACATCTCATTTGGACTCTCGGATCGCAATGCTCTGAACGCCACCTTCGTCGCCATGGTGATTGCCGGGGGGATGCCCGCCGCGATCACCAACCCGCTCGACGAAGGGATTCGCAAGACCATCTACGCCGCGGATGTTCTCATGGGGAAGGATGAGAACTGCGGTCGCTGGCTGCAGGCGACGCGGCCGCCCGAGAGCCGCCGGCGCCGGCGGACCCGCAGATCCAGCCGCTCCGGGAGGGGCTGAGCGGGGCGCGCCTCATCGATCTGGGGGTGCCAAGTGCGGCTGGTGTCTGCGATGGCTGCCCGTGTCACAGCTACCCGGGTGCCTCCGATGGTTCCATCCGCGGCAATGCGCATAGCCATACTAGGGCCGGCCTGCGGCGCAGCCGCGGAGAGGCCGCTGTGCTGATCGCCGCGCCCAAAGCTGTCCGTGAGAATCCGGAGGGGATGAGGCCCTCTCCAAGGTCAGTGCGCATAGCCGTCTTGATGAAGGCGCCTCCTCGGAAGAGAAGTCGGCCGCCGGTGGAGGAGGCGGGCTCAGTTCAGCGCTATCGGTCTGACGACCGAGAACACCTCCACCTGCTCACTCTTTCCTCTTAGCTGCACCGGCCCGTGATCGTGGACCTCGATGCCGCCGCTCAAGGCGGCGCGCGTGGCCTCGTCGATCAGGATGGGAACCAGGAACTCCTTGGTCATGGATTCCAGGCGGGCGGCGCGGTTTACCGTGTCCCCCACGCAGGTATAGGTGGCCCGAGACTGTGTGCCCGTATAGCCGGCAATCACCGGGCCCGAAGCGATGCCCACGCCGATCTCGATCTCCGCTTTCTCCCGGGCCGCCTGTTCGACGTTGAACAGAGACACAAGTTCGACCATCTCCAGTGCGGAGAGTACGGCTTGTTCGGCGTGATCGTGGCGGGGATTGGGCGCGCCAAATATGGCCATCAAGCCATCGCCGATCATCTGGTTGACGATCCCGCCGTGGCCGTTGATGGCGTCGAACATCAACGTATAGTAGGTGTTCAGCAGCTCGATCGTGTCCGAAGGGGTTTGTGCCTCGGTGATGGAGGTGAAGGACCGGATATCGGAGAACATGGCCGTCGCCTCCAGGCTCTTGCCCCCTAGATGAAAGCCTTTCGAAAGCAGGTCCTCAGCGACCTCGGAGGTGGCAAAACGGCGGATGAGCTCCTGCTGCTCGTCCCGCAGCCGCTTCTTTTCCAGACTGGCGTTGACCCGCGCCCGCAGCAGCACCGGGTTGATCGGCTTGAGCAGGTAGTCCTCAGCGCCCATTTCGATGCACTTAACCACGCTCTCGACCTCGTCCATGGCGGAGGTCACGATCACTGGGATGTGGCGCAGCTCGGGGTCAGACATCAAGCGCTCTAGCACGCCGTAGCCGTCGAGAACCGGCATCATGATGTCCAGCAGCACCACATCAAAGGGCTCGGATCCCATGGATGCGAGGGCGGCCGCGCCATCTTCGGCGAAGACGATCTTGTGGCCCTGACCCTCCAGATCGCGGCCCATCAGGAGGCGGTTGACCTTGTTGTCGTCGACGATCAGGATGCGACCAGGGTTGATCGGACGTCTCAATTGGCTCATATCACAGCGCTTTCAACTCGGCCTCGACTCGCTCATATTCCTTGACCAGGGAATCGAGTCTCTCCCAGATGCCGTCCAAATCCCCGGACCGGCCCTGGTGCTCCAGATCCTTCGCCCGCTCGGAGAGGCCCAGGGCCCCAAAGTTAGCGCTCGTCGATTTCAGGGAGTGGGCGGCCCGCACGAAGATCTCCATCTCCCGGTTCTGCAGGGATTGGCGCATCTCCCGGATTTGCGTCGGTGTGTCGTCCAAGAATGTGGCTGCCAGATCCTTCACAAACTCGAGATCCGTGCTGTCAATCAACTGCTGGAGAGTGTGGGTGTCGATGACGCTCGCTGTCATGGTGCGCGGCCCTCCTTGGTCAACCTGCAACCGGTTGTACTTCGCTCAGCGCGTTGGAAAGTTCGTGCATCCGCACGGGTTTGCTGATATATCCATCCATTCCCGCCTTCAGGCACTTCTCGCGATCGCCGGCCATGGCGTTGGCCGTCATGGCGATGATCTTTGGGCGGCTTTCCGGAGACCATCGTTTCACGATCTGGCGCGTCGCCTCCAGGCCATCCATCTCGGGCATCTGGACGTCCATCAGGATCACGTCATATCGCTGGCGCTCCAGTGATTGGATGGCCTCCAGGCCGTTGGCGGCAACATCCGCCCGGTAGGAGATCTTCTCCAGCATGCGCAGCGTTAGTTTCTGATTGACCGCGTTGTCCTCGGCGATCAGGATGCGAAGCGGGTGCTCCTGTCCCAACTTGGCGTCCACGGTGCGCTTGGGCACCTCCCGACGGCGGCTGCTGGCCTGATCCCATTCGGCAAAGATGCCGATCAACGCATCGTAGAGCTGTGAGGGCTTGATTGGTTTGGATAGCTGGCTGGCGAACTCAACTCCGGAGGCCTCCGACTCACGGCGGCCCAGAGAGGAGAACAGCACCAGCGGCAGTTCTTCGGCGGGCCGATGCTCCTGGATCCGCTTCCCGAGGGTGAGCCCGTCCATCTCAGGCATGCTCATATCCAGGATGACCGCGTCATAACGCTTTCCCTGTCGGACCCAATCCAACGCTTCAGAAGCCAGAGTTGTCTTCTCAGAAGTCATGCCCCAAGCGCGGGTCTGGAGCTCAAGGATGCGCAGATTGGTCTCATTGTCGTCCACGAGCAGCAAGCGGCGGTTCTCCAAGGCCGGTTGCTCCCCGCGCAGGTGTTTGCGCTCGACGGCGGGAAGCTCGACGGTCTTGGCTTCGGTGGTGAAGTAGAAAGTGGAGCCCTCGCCCGGCTCGCTCTCCGCCCACATTGTTCCGCCCATGAGTTCGCTGAGCCGCTTGCTGATCGCCAGACCCAAACCCGTGCCGCCGTATTTCCGGGCGGTGGAGGCGTCGACCTGGCTGAAGGATCGGAACAGGCGGTCCATCCGATCCGGCGGAATGCCGATCCCGGTATCGCGGACGGAGAATTGCAGCCCGACAGGTGCCTCCGGTGCTGCGCTCTTCCCGGTTCCCGTCTCCGTCGGTTGCACGCTGAGCACCACCTCACCCTCCGGGGTGAACTTGATGGCGTTGGTGAGCAGGTTAAGCAGCACCTGGCGCAGCCGGGCGACGTCGCCTCTGATCCCGAAGGGCACATCGGGGTCGATGATGTAGGCCAGATCCAGGTTATTCTCATGCGCTTGTGCGGCGACCAAATCCATGGTCTCTTCGACACACGCTCGGAGGTCGAAAGGCAGGTTCTCGAGCTCCATCTTGCCGGCTTCGATCTTGGAGAAATCCAGGATGTCGTTGATGATTGTGAGCAGGGCGTCCCCGCTGCCGCGGATAATCTCCGCGTATTCCTGCTGTTCTTCGTCCAAATCCGTGTCGAGCAGCAGCCCGCTCATTCCGATCACCGCGTTCATCGGAGTGCGAATTTCGTGGCTCATGGTGGCCAGGAAGGCGCCCTTTGCCTGGTTGGCCTCATCCGCCTCCCGCCGGGCCTGCTTCACCTGCTCGAACAAACGCGCGTTGTCAATGGCGATGGACCCCAACTGGGCGAAGCGGTTGAGCAGTTCGATCTGTTCCTCCGAAAATGACTGGTGGGAGGCGGCGGAGTAGGCCAGCGCGATGATCCCTGCCACCTCGCCGCCGGAGAAGAGAGGCACCCCCGCCATGGTGCGGATGTCACTCGCCAGTTCCTCGGCGCGGCCGGGCCAGCTGGCATAATCCGCGATGATCAGCGGTTCGCCCGCCTCCCAAACTTGGCCGGCCAGGCCCTCCCCGCGGCGAACCGCAGGAATATCATGCTCGGCGAAGAGACCTACGCCGAAGCCCTCGCGCATTTCGTTCTGGTCCGGTGAAAGCAGGTAGATGAATCCATGGGAGGTGCCCATCAAATGGCCAGCCCGTAGCACAAGTGCTTTCAGCAGATCCTTGAGTTCCAGGCGGCTGACGAGCCCCAGGCTGGTCTCGTGCAGCGCGGCGAGATATTCGTTCTGCCGGCGGATGGCCTCCTCGGCTTCCCGGAGGTCGGTCAGATCGTGATAGATCACGATCACGCCCTTCTCCTTCTCGTCGATGGTGACGGGCACCCCAGAGATCTGCACGTCGACGCGGCTGCCGTCCTTGCGCGCCCGTTGGGTCACCACGTTCTGGAGCTTTCCCTCCAGGGCGAGCCGCTGAAAATCCGTGACCTCCTGGCGCATCGAATCTTCCCCTGCGACGAGGTCATCGATCCGGCGGCCGATGGCCTCCTCCGTGGCAAAGCCAAAGAGACTCTCGGCAGCCGGGTTCCATGTGCGCACCGTGCCGTCGGCGTCCCTGGTCATGATCGCGACCGGGCTGTTCTCGAGCAGCGATTCCGAATAGGTCTTTTGGCGCTCGATCTCCTGGAACAACCGGGCGTTGACGATGGCGACCGCCGCCTGCCGGGACAGACCTTGCAGGAAATCGAGATCAGCGGGGCCGAATCTCGGTCGGTCCTGATTCCGCCAAACGGCCATCACCCCCAGAGTCTCGCCGGCGGAGATGAGCGGAGCGGCCATCAGCTTGTTCCCGCTGTTATTGGTGGGCGTCCCGGGGATCTGGAAACCGCGCGGATCGTTGGCGGTGTCGTCGATCACCTCTGCCTCCCCGCTCTCAGCGATATGGCCGATGATGCTCGCCCCCAACCGGGGACGGGTGAATTTGACCTGCTCGGCGATGTCGCCCACCGCGGCGATGGCCTGCAGGCTGTCGGCATCCGGCTCCAGCATGAAAACGGCGCTGGTGTCCGCGGATAGCAGCATCTTGGCGCTGTTGGAGATGCGCTCCAGCACGGTGGGCAGGTCGAGGGTGGCGGAGATCTCACGGCCGATGGAGTTCAACGCCGCAGTCTCACTCGCCCGGCGCTGGGATTCTTCGAACAGCCGGGCGTTATGGATAGCGATCTCCGCCTGCTGCGACAGGCCCACCAGAAAATTCAGCTCCGCCTGAGAGAAGGGCGCGCTCCCAGCTTCGCGCCAGACGGCCATGGCGCCGATGGCGTCCCCTTCGGAAAACAGCGGCGCAACCAGCAATCGCTCGCCCTCCAGATCCTCGCCGGTGCCGGCGATGTGGATGGCGCGCGGGTCTTTGGCGGAATCCTCGATACGCTCTGCGACTCCGCTCTCTACGATCCCGCCGATGATTCCCTCGCCAAGCTGCCAGCTGAAACCCTTGACCGCCTCCGCCAGGTCGCCGGTGGCCGAAATCGGGCGCAGGGTGCCCTCCTCCGGATCGATCAGCAGCACGGCGGTGGCTTGGGCCATGAGCACCTGACGCGCGTTCTCGGTGATCGTCTCAAGCACGTTCTCCAGGTCCAGGCTGGAGGAGACCTGCTTGCCAATTTCCGTCAGCGCGGCCATCTCCGTGGCCCGCCGGCGGGTCTCGTTGAACAGCCGGGCATTCTCCAGGGCCACGCTCATGCTGGAGGCCAGGGTGGTGAGAAGCCGCTGATCGGCCTCATCAAAGGCATGCTCTTGATCGATATTCTGGATCGAGATAATGCCCCGCGTCTCGTCACCGATGACGAGTGGGACACCCAGATAGGATTTGATCGGCTCCCCAACGAGCACGTACGCCCCCAGCTCCTCCGTGCGCTTGTCGATATCCTCAACGATCATGAGCGGCTTTCCGGTGCGCAGTATTTCGCGCTTGAACCCGGTAGGTTCGGATTCCTCCAAATCTTCTGCGTCAAGACGCTCGCCGTTCTCGAACAGATACGGGAAGCGAGTCGTTCCAGTCTCCGGGTCAACCGTCGCCACCTGTACGACCTGCGCGTCGAATATCTCCCGTATCTTCTCGCCGACCAGCTCGAAGATCGCATCCTCATCGAGCTTGGAGGCGAGGGCCTCGCCGATGCTGTTGATCAACGCCAATTCAGCAGCGCGCTGCTGGGATTCGGCCAGGAGACGGTTGGTCTCTTCGAAGAGGCGGGCATTTTCCAGGGCGACGCTCATGCTCGAAGCGAGCGTCGTCAACAGGTTCATGTCCCCCTCGCTGAAGGCATGTTCCCGCTCGATGTTTTGCAGGGAGATCACGCCCCGGACCTGGTCGCCAATGAGAAGCGGGACCCCCAACCACGACTTTGACATCAATCCGTCCGCTACGGGAGACGAACCGTACTCTTTCGCCAGCGCCAATAGGTCCTCATTGAGCATCAGCGGCTGCTGGGTCTTCAGGACATGCCCACCGAAGCCGTATGGCCTGCAGGGCTCTACCTCGAGCCGTTCGCCGAGCTCATACAGATAGCGAAAGGTTGCCAGGTCGCTCTCGGGGTCGTATGTGGTGATATATACGGACTGAGCGTCGAAGATCTCCCGGATTTTCTCGCCGACGAGTTCGAAGATCGCGTCCTCGTCCAGCTTGGAGGCCAGCGCCTGGCCGATGCTGTTGATCAGGGTGAGTTCCGCCCCGCGCTGCTCCAAGGAGGCGTTGGAGGCCTCTAGCTCGGCGGTTCGCTCGGCGACACGCTCCTCCAGGCTTTGGTACAAACGAGCGTTCTCGATAGCCGCGGCCGCCTGGTTGGCGAAGGCCAGCACCAGGTCGATATCGATCTCGTCAAACCGTCCGAATATCGCGAGGTTGTCGGCGTAGATCATCCCCATCAGACGGCCATGGGAACTCAGGGGGACGCATAGCACAGACAGCGATCGGGTGAGGTCCTCGGCATCATGGGCCAGATCGTCCCGGCCGGCGGCCTGCCTCAGCAGGGGGCGCTCCGACCGCTCCACCTTGTCCAATATCGTCACCATGTCTCCAAGGGGATCCGGCCATTCCTCCGCCTCGTAGTCTCTAAGGGAGGCGATGGCCCGCGCACCGGCGTCGTCGGTCAGCACCATGGCGGCGCGCCCGGCGCCGCTGAGCTCGATGAGCTGATCCATGATGAACTCGAGCAGCGTCTCCGGGTCCCGGTGCTCGTTCATGCGCACCCCGATGGCCAGCAGGCGTTTCAACTGCTGCTGGGCGTTGCCGGGCCGGGGCTCCTCACTCTCCAATTGATACTTGCGCAGCTTCGCTTGACGGGTCCACTCGGTGATGATCTCTCGGTTGACGGCGATCTTGTTGAGGAAATTCCGCCGCAGGCCCTCGTCGCTCACCCTTGCGATGGTGTCCAAGGTGATCTCGCGCGCCCGCTGCAGCACCGTCCAGGCGTGCGGATCAGTGCTATCGAGACTTGTCTGCCGTTCGATGGCTTTGCTGCGGTCCCCGGCAGGGCCCCCCGGCTCGTCGTCAGGAGAGCCGACCTGGTCTGAATTGGATTTAAGGACCAGGTAATGATTCCAGTAGATCGTCTGCAGCGGAATCTCGAGCGATCCGATGTTCTGCAGCTCCATATGGTGGATGGCTTCCAGCGTATGCTCGTATGCCTTATTCCACTCACCGAGCGCGAGGTACGCGGAGCCCAGCCAGCTGCGATTCATAGCCGCGTGCACGATGAAGTCGTTGGCGCGGAAGATCTCGTCCGCCTGCAGGAAGCGGTCGCGCGCTCCCTCGGGCTGCCCTCTTTCGAGTTCGATCAGTCCCAAATCGAATCGGTATACCGCCTCCAGGTACTGGTGCCCGATCTCACGACAGACCTCCAGGCCCTCGCTGAAGGCCTGTTCGGCCTCCTCGGGCCGGCTCAGGTCGAGGTAGATGCGTCCCAGGCTGTCGAGGAAGAAAGCCAGATGGGTGCGCGATTCGGTGGTGCGGGCGATCCGGATCGCGTTCTCGGTGTAGTTCGCGCCCAGCTCGTTGAGCCCCAACCCCGCGTAGAGCAGCCCCAGGTTGTTGTACAGGCGGCCGAGGTTGCGCTGATCGCCGAGGGCCTTGAAGAGCTCGAGGCTCTCCTGCTGCAGATCCCGCGAGCTGGCCGGGTCTGGATCGGCGACCCCGGCCACCGAGAGCACATCGGCCAAAAAGTCGCGATCGCCCAAATCGCGGGCGATCTCCAGGCATCGCTGGGCGGATTGCACCGCCTGGGTGACCTTTCCCTGGGTGTGTGCCAGCCAGGACATCTCCCGCAGTGTGATCGCCTCGGCCCGCCGGCTGCCCATCTGATGGGAAAGTTCCAGGGCTCGCTCCAGACGCTCGCGCGCTCCGGAGAGGTCCTTGATGTCCAAGCGCGCGCTTCTCGCGAGGCACTCCACTTCCAGCACCGCATTTTCGGCGCGTTCGGCATCCGCCAATGCGTCCCGGGCGACATCCAAGCCCTTTATCCAATCGCCGATGCTTCCGAGGTCATCCGCTCGCCGCAGCGCGGCGCGCACCTTCAATTCGAGATCGCTCTCCGATTCGGCCAGGCCCTCCATGTTCTCCAGGTCGGAAATGGCCGCCTTGAGGGCGCCGATATACTCGTAGCACTTGGATCTTGCAGAGCGAAGCTCATATTCCTGGATGGGGGAGACGGCCAAGTCATTGGCCTGGATCAGGCTGAGCATTTCGGAGTACACCGCGGCCGCGGCCCGGTGATCGAGCTGCGCCTCTGATTCCCGAGCACGATCCAACATGGATCGAAGCCGAGGGTGGAGCTGCAGGTCCCAGGCCGGCTGGTCTTTGGCCTGCTGCTTCTCCGTCGGGCTTGATTCGATGGCCATGTCTGGTCTCCAGGCGAACGCGGCGCTACCTCAGATGAGACCCACCGCGTTTATACGCACTACGAACTAGCCGGGGCTGGGTGCTTCCCTCTTTCCGTGCCCATCGACGGGTCCGGCACTGGCAGGGCGCTTCCATGGGGATGGTGAGGCTCGATGAGGAGGAGTATTCGTACACTGCGCAGGAAGCGATTTTCAAGCTTGTGGAGCCCGTCGTGTCCGCTCGCCAAGATCGCCTACGGAATGTCACACGGGGGGATCAGCGGCCATCCTCCTCGCCCCCCTCCGCCATTGTCGGAGATTATAGGTCAATTAGGTCTACTTAGCAAGATTAGTGAAGGCCGCCGGGCGATAGCACCCCCAGGGCCTCGATGACATCCGCCGCCAGATCGTAACGGCTGAAGGCGGGGATGATGTACGCGCCCTGGACAATCCCGGCGAGTTCGTGCAGCAGCGCAACCGCCAGGCGCACACCGATCTCCGGAGCATCATCCCCCGCCCGCCGCATCTGCGACTGGATCTCCTGGGAAATGCGAATACCCGGGACTTCGTTGTGCAGAAAGGCGGCATGCCGGGCGCCGCAGAGCGGGAGGACCCCCGCCAGAATGGGGACCCCCAATTCGCCATAGCGCGACTTGTATACGCGGAGGAATTCGTGCGCCCGCTCTGTCTCGTATACAGGTTGGGTGAGGATAAAGTCGGCCCCAGCCTCGACCTTCCTGCGCAGCACGCGCATCTCCCGCTCCGGATCCCGGGGGGAGAGATTCAGGGCGCAGCCGACGAAAAAGGAAGTGGCTTCCCCGATGTCCGCGCCCGCATGGTCGATCCCCGTGTTGAAGCGGCGCTTGATCATCCGAATGAGGCCCGAGGGGACCAGATCATAGTCGTCCATCGCCTCCGGGTAATCGCCAATATCCGTCGGATCTCCCATGACGACGAAGATGTTGCGCACGCCGATAGCGTGGCTGGCCAGCAGATCGCCCTGGACGCGCAGGAGATTGCGCCCACGAGTGGGGAAATGCAGCACGCTTTCCAGCCCCACCTCCTGCTGCAGCAGTTCGCATACCGCCCACGGGCTCATACGCATGCGGGCCATGGGGCTGTCCGCCACGCTGATGACGTCTGCGCCGGCCTCCGCAAGCATGTGAGCGCTGGCGATCAATTTGTGGGTGGAGAAGCCGCGCGGGGGATGCATTTCGACGGAGATCACGAACTTGCCTGCCTTCAGTCTTTCGGCGAGTGCGGTGGGTTGGGAGCCCTGCGATGGGGCCGAAATCTCGGTGCGCTCTATTTCCAGAGGCTCATATGCGAGGCGGGGTGCCGCATCGGCCGACAGGGCGATCCCCATGGCGGCGATATGCTCGGGCGTCGTGCCGCAGCATCCGCCCACGATGGAAGCGCCCGCATCGGCGTAGGCGCGTGCATGTTCCCCGAAGTAGTCCGGCGTGGCGGCGTACATGATACGGCCGCCCACTTGCTCCGGCCAACCGGCGTTGGGCATGACGCAGAACCGCATCTCGGGGGCGGCGCTTCGCATCTGGTGCAGCACCCGCAACAATTGGGCTGGGCCGCTGGAGCAGTTTGCCCCGATGAAGTCCGCGCCAAGCTCGCGCAAGAGGGCCGCTGCACGCTGAGGCGTATCCCCCAGCAGGGTGCGATCATCGCGCGTGAAGGTGACGGAAGCGATTACCGGGATCCCCGCCAGATCCTTGGCTGCCCGCACTGCCTGGTGGATCTCGGAGAGGTCACTCTGCGTCTCCACGATGATGAGATCGCAGCCTCCCGCCAACAGGGTCTCGATCTGCTCGCGGTACGCGTCATACGCCTCTTCGGGCTCCACCCGCCCGAAGGGCGCGAGGCGCACCCCCAGTGGCCCAACGCTGCCGGCGACCAGGGCCTTCCTCCCGCTCGCTTCGACGGCCTGGCGGGCCAATGCCGCGGCGGCGGCGTTGATCGGCCCCACCTGCGCTTCCAGGCCATAGAGAGCCAGTTTATGCCGGTTCGCGCCAAAGGAATTGGTCTCGATGATCTGCGCTCCCGCATCGAGATATTCGAGGTGGATTTGTGCAACCATCTCGGGCTGGGTCCGGTTCAGATCGTCGAAGCAGGTGTCCAACGACGCCCCCCGGTTGTGGAGCATCGTGCCCATGGCCCCGTCCGCGAGGATGGGTGAGCCCGCTTCAAGCCATTTCTCCAAGGTCGCCGTTGCGTTCATCCACCACCGTCTGTCTTCCATGAACCAAGTGGGTCCCTGGCATGGAGTAGGAAGTTCGTCACAGGCCCGCCATGGGCTCGTCTTCCAGATCGATCGCGTCCCGTTCGCGGTACCCGCCGGTATCGACGCCGACGGCCCGTTCCGCTCGTGCGGCGGGGTTGTCGAGGCTTCTCCGGGCCGGCTTCCTCGTCTCCCTGCACGAAGGGCTCGGCGAATGGCCGGATCCGCTATTTGGACTATGTCGGTCAGTTTATCACCCGGCGGGCGCGAGAGTCAATCTGCGCCTTGATCCGGCAGTTGATTTCCTTTACAATGACTCGGGCCCTGCAGAGGGACATGGCGAGGTAGCTCAATGGAAGAGCAGGGGACTCATAAGCCCTTGGTTGTGGGTTCGACTCCCGCCCTCGCCACTCAAGCCGAGATCGATACATCGGACCTGCCCGAAAGGGCGGGTCTGTGGTTTATGGCTGGCTGAAAAGAGCTGGCCCCCGATGAAGCCCCATTTTCGTCCAACGCGCCTCCCCGGCAGCCGTGGGGGCAGCCCTTGTGGCTGCGTCTTGGCCCCTATCGGGCGCCTATCACCAACCTTGGCCGGGCACCGGACCCCTTCCCTCATGAGCGGGGGCTCCATGCCTCCGCGTTCCCTGACGCTGGCAGGCCCCCCCACAGCAGCACCTCGGGAGCCGTGGGAGCAATTCATGAATCGCCCCAACACGTTGTATAGGATGCTGCTGAAGGATCTATGCCCGGGTGGTTGAAACCGCGGCCCTCGCTGTGCGAAATGGGCTCCATCCGGTGCGGGCCTGTGTAGAGACGCCCCGCCGGGGCGCCTCTACGGTGCCGGGGCAGGGGTGGGGGCGAATAGGAGGCAGGCGCATATTCGCCCGCTAGGATCCATGGGCGACGCGCATCGTAGAGACGTTGCATGCAACGTAGCTACGCGCAGACCTCTTGATCGGGCAAGGCGAGGCACGCCGAGGCAGCAGTCTACCTTCACCGGATGGCCGTGATGGAATATCTCGAGCAGATCAACGAGATCATCGATGCTCCTATCGACACCTATCGCCGATGCATGGCGACGATCGAGGGGCTGGAAGCCGCGGGCGGGCGCCTATCTCATCACAGGCCCCGCCTGGAAAGGACAGGTGCCGAGCAGGATGACGCATATATCACCGCCGAACAATTCGGTGCTCGTGCTTGGACGCGTACTCATCTACGACGACAGCGACTTGTCGACTGCCTATGATCTTTCAAAGCAGATACAGCTAACAGCGCTGAGCCGGTGATAGAATGAAAGCATGAGCGATAGAACATATGCCGTTCTGATGGCATTCATCGGCCTGATATGCGGCTATGTCATCATCAGGCATCTATTCTTCTTTGCCAATTCAATGACTGTGCGTAATGACCTCGTGCAAGGTTTCCTCGTCGGCTTTGGGCTGGCGCTTGTCACAATTGAAATCGTCGCGCGCATCAAGGTCACGAAGATGAATGGCTGGGCTACCGTTTTTGGGGCTGGCATGCCCGGCAACGGCATTTTAACGAGAGCCGCGCACACTCGACTATTCCCCGGCCCAATAAACGCGCCGCAAGAGGCGATGTATTGGAGGACGAACGTAGATGGCGATGGTCACGCGCTCTCCGGAGAGCACAACTACACGATGCACTTTCCGCCGGGCGGTCTACCACCCAACAATGCATTCTGGTCGCTGACGATGGCTGACTTCAGCTCTGGTGCGAAAGAACGCTTCGTGGCGAATTCGATCAATCGATACAGCGTCAGCGATCGCTCCGGCCTTGTGCCGAACGCCGACGGCTCGGCCGACATTTACGTCCAAAACGCCGCGCCGGCAGGTCTTGAATCCAACTGGCTGCCGGCGCCCTCGGGCAAGTTCAGACTTTGGCTGCGAGTGTATTTGCCCGGCGCGGCCATTCTCAACGGCGATTACACGGTGCCGCCGGTTGTGGAGGCACGATGATAAGGTACGAGCATTTACTCCTATTTGGTTCCGCTATAGCAGTGGCATGGTTCCTTGTCATCTACTTCTGGCCGCGCATGATTCTGTCTGTGTACAAGAGAGCGATCCTCGTGAAAGGGTTCGGCGACGGCCCCATCCCGGTCAACACGCTCTATACCGAGCCCCAAGCGCTTTTTGCGGATCCCCTCCACCCGCCCGCCTCGGATTCAAATCTGATGACGACCGGCGTGAACCACGACACGCTCGCTACGGCCGGCTGGCTAGACCTCGGCAAAGGACCGCAAATCCTGCACGTGCCGGACATGTCCGGCCGCTATTACAGCGTGCAGTTCACGGATCCATCGAAAAACACCAATTTTGCCTACGTCGGCAAACGCACCACCGGCACGCAGGCGGGCGACTTTCTCATTACGGGGCCGGGTTGGAGAGGAACCGTACCGCAAGGCATGAAACAGGTTTCCTCGCCGAACAATTCGGTGCTCGTGCTTGGACGCGTGCTCGTCTACGACGACAGCGACTTGTCGACTGCCTATGATCTTTCGAAGCAGATACAGCTAACACCGCTGGACGGCTGGCAACCCAGCCAATAGCATATGAATGCTGATTTTGGGGGTCTTGCTTCGAACTCAGAAGCCCCTGGTTGTCGGTTCGACGCGCGCCTTCGCCACTGAAGACGAGATCGAGACATCGGACCTGCCCGCACGGGCGGGTGTGTGGTTAAGGCCCCGCTGACCTAGATTGGTCACGATGAAGGGCGACTTCCTCAAGAAACGGCTCCCCGGAAGCCCTAGGGGCAATTCATGAATCGCCCCTACGCGTTTTACAGGAGGGTGCTGTGGGATCTTCTTCTGGGCGGTCATAACCGCGGCCCTGGCTGTGCGAATTGGGCTGCATCCAGCGCGGGCCTGTGTAGAGACGCCCCGGCGGGGCGTCTCTATGATGCCGGGACAAGCCTGCAGGTGGATGGGAGACCGGCGCGTATTCGTCCGGCAAGATCCGAGCGCGTATCGCTCCGTAGAGACGTTGCATGTATCGTCTCTACGCACAGACTTCTCGCCCAGGGAAAGCGGGCCACGCCAATGCTATCGGCCGATGCGATTGGTTTCAGCCGCTTCCGGCGGCGCCCCACAAGTAGGGCGAGACCGGCGCGGCCGTGTGAGCCAGGCATTGATCCCGACATGCGTCTTTCCAGCCGGCGGTTTTCTATTGCGCCCGGGTGCGCTATAATTGGCTAAATCAGACATTAGCGGTCCTAATCTCGTCCGAGGCGGAGATGCACGCGGGTGTTCGAATGCTCCCCGGGACACCGCATCAAGATTGATCAGACAGGGCTCCTTCCCGTGGTATGCGTGTCCAGGCACCACCATCCTGGCGCCAGCCTGATGCACCAAGTCAATCGATCCCCGGATTGATTCCGGGTGCGCCTCTGGGTGGGGAAGGCAGCAAGGAGGCTTCCTATGAGTGCTAGCCGGTCCCGTCGCCGAGGCAGGCGGCGCGGCCCCCGGGAGCTGCCCAACGTCGCGCCCGGCGGTTCTTCCACGCGCGCTTTCCGGCCGCTATCCGAAGTAGACGTCGAACGCGTGCACGCCGCCTCTCTCGAAGTGCTCCGGCGAACGGGGATCGAGGTCCTGGAATCTGAGGCGAGGGAAATCTTCCGGGCTGCCGGCGCGGAGATCGATTCGGGGGCAGACAGGGTGTTCATCTCCCAGACGATGGTGGAGGATGCCGTGGCGAGCGCCTGCAGGCAGTTCGTGCTTGCAGGGCGGAATTCCAAGCACGATATGCGGATCGGAGACGACCGAGTGTACATGGGCACCGGAGGCGCAGCGGTGAAAGTGCTCGATCTCGATGGCCGTGTGCGCGAATCCCGCCTGGAAGACATCGCCCAGATAGGCCGCGTGGTCGATGCGCTGGACAATATCCACTTCTACCTGCGGCCGGTGGTAGCGCGGGACGTGCCCAAAGAGATCGTGGATGTCAACAAGACCTATGCCGCGGTCTCGAACACTACCAAGCACGTGATGACCTCCGCCTACTCAGTGAAGTCGGCGCGGGAGGTGATCGAGATGGTTTCCATGATTGCGGGGGGCAAGGCGGCCTATGAGGCCCGGCCTATCGTCTCCTTCACCTCTTGCTGGACGGTCAGCCCGCTGCGCTACGCGCCGGAGACGGTGGAAGTGCTCATCGAGCTCGTGCGCCAGAATGTTCCAGTGGCCACGTCCAGCGCACCCCAAAGCGGAGCGACCTCACCTGCCTCGCTGGCCGGCACGCTGGTGCAGATTAACGCGGAGGAGTTGAGCGGACTCGTCTTGTGCAATCTGATCCGGCCCGGTGCGAGGGTCTTGATGGGATATGTCCCCTCGGTTGCGGATCTGCGCACCGGCAATTTCGTCGGGGGCGCGGCGGAGTTCGCCTTGATGAACGCGGCCGCCGCGCAGATGGCCCACTTCTACGGCGTTCCGATCTACAACTCGTGCTCCATTTCGGACAGCAAACTGCCGGATGCCCAGGCCGGCTATGAAAAGGGCATCACAGCCGCCGCGGCTGCACTGGCCGGATCCAACTATATCCACCATTCGGCGGGCTTCCTGGAGAGTATGCTCACCGTGGCCTATGAACAGTATGTCATCGACGACGATATCAACGGGAGCGTGATGCGCATGGTGAGAGGCATCGATGTGGATGAGGACAGCTTGTCGGTGGAACTGATCGATCGCGTGTGTAGGGGCGAGGGGCACTATCTTGGAACCGAGCAGAGTATGGATCTGATGGAGACCGGCTTCTATTACCCCCACACCGCGGATCGCTCCAGCCGCCGGGATTGGGAGCGCTCGGGTGGATTGGAGATGAGGGAGCGCGCACGCCAACGCGCCCGGGAGATTCTGCGGACCCACCTACCCGAGCGCCTGGATCCCAACGTCGACGACGCCATCCGCAGAAGGTTCGATATCCTCTTGCCGAGGGTGGAGGCCCATCTGCGGGAAGGGAGCTGAGCCATGCGGATCGCGCTTGCGCAGATCAATTCGGCCCCAGGGGACTTGCGGGGGAACCTGGAAACGCACCTGGATCGCATACGCGCCGCGATCGAAGCGGGGGCGGATTTGATCGTGTTTCCCGAACTCAGCCTCGCCGGCGACTTCCAGGATGGCGTTGGCTCCAGTCTCGCGCTCTCGATGGGTTCCCATGAACTGCAGGAGATCGCGGCTGCGAGCCGGGAAATCCATATCGTGGCGGGCTTTATCGAGCGAGGGCGGATACGCCGCTACAAGCGGTACAATTCCGCAGCATATTTCTCGGAAGGGGGTCTGCAGCACCGGCACCGGAAGCTGTTTCTGGTGGACTACGCCATTTTCGACGAGAGCAGATGGTACTCGCCGGGAGAAGACATGAGCTCCTTCGACACGGCGTTCGCCCGGAGCTGCCTGCTGTTGTGCAATGATGTGTGGCACACTCCCGCCCCGTATCTCGCGGCTGTGGATGGCGCCGAAGTCCTGCTCGTTCCCGCCAACAGCGCGCGGGGAGCGCTGAAATCCCACCTGGATATTCCAAGAACCTGGGAGCGTCTGAACCGAACTATCAGCGCCACGCTTGGGATGTTCACCATCTTCGTCAATCGGGTAGGAGTTCGGGAAGACTCCCACGGCCGGTTTCAATATTGGGGTGGCTCTGAAATCATCGATCCGCGCGGGGAAGTCCTGCTCAAGGCGCCCTACGATGAGGAAGCGCTCGTGGTAGGGGATGTGGAAGTGCCCCTGGTCAGGGCGCAGCGTGAGGCCGCGCCCATTATCCGGGACACACGCCTGGCTTTTCTGCGGCGCGAGATCCGGCGCCTCGCGATGCGTCAGGCGGAGTCGATCCCGGTCGCCGGCAGCGACATGGATCCATTGGGATTCGGCCCGGCCTCGCCCGAGCAGGTCAGGGCAGAATAGTGGGGTTGGATTTGCTCCGGTGGGGTCTCAGCCGAGATGGCCCACCCAGGATGTGGGAGGAGCATGAGCTGCGCGATTGCTACGATGTGGTCATCATCGGCGGCGGAGTCCACGGCCTGGCTGCGGCGCACTACCTGGCGCGCGATCATGGGTTGACGAATGTCGCAGTGCTGGAAAAGAGCTACTTGGGCAGCGGCGGAAGCGGGCGGAATACTACCATCATCCGATCCAACTATCTGACGCCGGAGGGGGTGCGCTTCTATGATGCCAGCCTAAGGCTGTATGAAAACCTGGCGCTCGAACTGGATTTCAACCTGCTGTTCAGCCAGCGCGGCCACCTCACCTTGGCTCACACCGAGGGAGCGGTGCGCACCATGCGCCGCCGGGCGGAGGTCAACCAGATCCAGGGGGTGGAGAGCCGTCTGATCTGGCCGAAGGATATCGAGCGCCTGTGTCCGGAATTGGACCTGAGTGACCGTCCCTGCTACCCGATCCTGGCCGCCTTGTACCACCCCCCGGGTGGGATCATCCGCCACGACGCCGTCGTTTGGGGCTATGCTCGCAGCGCGAACCGCGCCGGTGCCCACATCCATCAGGGTACAGAGGTGACGGGCATCGACGTCAAGAATGGTCGCGTGACCGGCGTGATGACCAATCGCGGCCGGATCGACACCCCCGTGGCCCTGAACGCCACCGCGGGCTGGTGCAGCCTGGTGAGTGAAATGGCCGGGGTCAAATTGCCGGTCACCACCCATCCGCTGCAGGCCTGCGTCACGGAGCCGCTGAAGCCTTTCTTGCACGTGATCATCGTTTCGGGGTCGCTGCATGTGTATCTCAGTCAGAGCGATCGGGGTGAACTGGTGATGGGCGCCTCGATCGATCCCTTTCAGTCCTATTCAATGCGCTCGGGGCTGCCGTTCCTGGAGAATCTGGCGGCACATGTAGTTGAACTGATCCCCTCGCTGGCGGAAGTGCGCGTCCTGCGCCAATGGGCGGGGATATGCGACATGACACCCGATTACAGCCCGATCATGGGCGCCACGCAGGTGGAAGGCTTCTATCTGGATGTCGGTTGGGGCACGTACGGGTTCAAGGCCGGGCCCATCAGCGGGAAATGCATGGCCGAATTGATCGCCACCGGGGAAGCGCCAACGCTCATGCGCCCCTTCCGCCTCTCCCGTTTCGGGGAGATGACGCTGGTCGGGGAGCGAGGCGCGGCGGCGGTGGGGCACTAAGAGACGAGAATGGATCAGATCAGGTGCCCAAACTGCGGGCCTCGAAGGGTCGATGAGTTTCGATATGGAGGGGAGGCGCGTGTGAGACCCCCGGACGTCCCCGGCGGTGATTCGGGATGGGTCAGCTATTTGTACTTCAGGGAGAATCCGGACGGCCCCTTGAAAGAGTGGTGGTATCACGGGAAGGGCTGCGGGCTGTGGTTCGTCGCCCTGCGGGACACGAGCACGCAAGAGCTGAGCTGGACACGCCTGCGGCCCCCGGAGCATGAAAGGTAACCCGAAATGCCAGACCAGGCCGGGACAAATCGAGTGCCGCCCTCGGGCTCGGAGACCATCGATCGGGAGCGCGCCTTTAGCTTCCAATTCGACGGACAGAGCTATGAGGCCTACGATGGCGATACGATCGCCTCCGCCCTGGCTGCAGCCGGCGTGGGGACGTTCAGCCGGTCCTTCAAATACCACCGGCGCCGCGGACTACTGTGCATGTCGGGGGATTGCCCGAATTGTATGGTCCAAGTGGGCGAAGAGCCGAACGTGCGAGCCTGCCAGCGCAGGGTGGCGGAGGGGATGCGGGTCCGCTCGCAGAATGCGTGGCCCTCCCTCGGCTTCGACCTGATGTCCGCCATTCAGTGGTTTGGCCGGTTCCTCCCTCCCGGTTTCTACTATAAAGGGTTCCTGCGGCCGCGATGGTTGTGGCCTCTGTATGAGAAGGCGCTGCGGCGGGCAGCCGGCTTGGGGAGAGTCCCTCCAGAACCTCCGGGACGCCTCTTCGATGAGCGCAATATGCGTTGTGAAGTGCTGGTGGTTGGAGCTGGGCCGGCCGGCCTGGCGGCGGCCGGGGCCGCTGGGGCGCGCGGCGCGGATGTGGTTTTGCTGGAGAGAGAGGATGATCTCGGCGGGCATCTGCGCTATCGAGGCGGCCTGATCGGCGGGCGTGAGGCGCAGGAGCATGCCGAGCGCCTCGCAGATCAGGCGATTTCGCAGCCGAGAGTCCGCGCGCTCAAAGACGCGCTGGCTTTTGGGTGGTACGAGGGAAACTGCATCGCCGCCGTGCGAGGGCGAGAGTTGATAAGAGTGTTCTTTGATAGCGTGGTGATCGCCGCAGGGGCCCGTGAGAGCATGATCGGGTTTGAGAACAATGACCTGCCCGGGACCATGTTCAGCGGCGCGGCGCAGCGGCTCCTTCGACTGTACGGTGTTCGGCCGGGCCGGCGCGCGTTGGTGCTGGCCTGGAAAGCCAATCCGCATGCCCTCCGGATGGCAGGGGATCTTTCCGCCGCGGGCGCTGAGGTGATCCTGGCAGGTGAAGGGTATGAAAGGGGGGATCTGGGCCCCGCGGGGGACCCCGTGGCCAAGCGGGTTGAAGTGCTGCCGGGCACGAGGATCCTCCGGGCACTGGGGAGAAAGCGCGTGCAGGGGGCGATTCTATCCAGCACGAAGCGCGCCGGTGAGCGGCAGGTGGATTGCGACCTGTTGATCCTGGCAACTCCGCTCGAGCCGCTGGAAGGTCTGCTGCGGCAAGCGGGAGGGGCGCTCGAGTGGGACGCCAAGACCGGCCGCTTCGACCCGCATGGGTTGCCCTGCGGGGCATTCGTCGTGGGAGGCGCCCGGGGCATTCATGACGCCGAGACGGCGCAAGCCCAAGGGAGATGGGCGGGGGAGCGCGCTGCGGCGCGGCTGGGCTACGGATCCAGCCCCGGCACCCTAACGGCGGGCTTCACGGACGGGGGAAATGGGGAGGGGCTCCGCCGACGCGCCTCGGCGCCTTCCCCGGGCGAGCCCCGGGGCATTGGCAAGCGCGAGTTTGTCTGTCTGTGTGAGGATGTGACGCGCGCGGATGTCCTCTACGCCTTGCATGAGGGGTACGAGCGCGTGGAGCTGCTCAAGCGCTACAGCACGGTGGGCATGGGGCCGTGCCAGGGCAAGATGTGCGCGCGCCTGGTGGCGGAGCTTGTAGCCGAGTGCCGCGGAGAGATGCCGGGAGCGATCGTGCGGACAACATCGCGGCCCCCTGCGGACCCGGTCAAGCTCGGTGTGCTGCGCGGCAGGCCCATGAACCCCCGCAGATTGACGCCGATGCATTCCTGGCACGAAGGGAACGGCGGGAGGCTGATCGTGGCTGGCGCCTGGATGCGCCCGGAGGACTACGGAGATCCGCAGGGGGAAGCGCGCGCCGTGCGAGAAGCGGTAGGTTTGATCGATGTGAGCACCTTGGGCAAGATCCTGCTGCATGGGTCGGACGCGGCAACGCTGCTGGAGCAGCTGTATACCAACCGCTGGCAGGGGCTGAGAGTCGGTCGGGCTCGCTATGGGGTGATGCTAAATGAGGAAGGGGTGGTGATGGATGACGGCGTCACCGCCCGTCTGGATGACGATCTGTACTACATGTCCACCACCTCCGGGGGGTCGGAGCGAGTGTATGAGTGGATCGAGTGGTGGTTGGCGAGCGCCCTGGACCTGGAGGTGCACGCCCTGCAGGTGACAGACCTGCATGCCGCCATGAATCTGGCCGGCCCCCGCGCGCGGCGCACGCTCGCCAAGGTCGTCAGAGGGGTGGATCTCACGCCCGAGGGGTTTCCGTACATGCATGTGCGCGAGGGACTTGTGGCGGGTGCGCCGGCGATCCTGCTGCGGCTTGGATTCACGGGAGAACTGAGTTATGAAGTGCATGTCCCCAGCGGATATGGCCTGCAGGTCTGGGAGGCGTTGTTGGAAGCGGGGCGGGAGTTTGGCATCCGGCCTTTCGGCCTGGAGGCGCAGCGGGTGCTGCGATTGGAAAAGGGGCACATCATCGTCGGGCAGGACACCGATAGCCTGACCGATCCGCTGGGCGCAGGCTTGGAATGGGCGGTGAAGTGGGAGAAGAGGACCTTCTTCGGCAAGCGATCGCTCGGACGGCTGCGCTCCACGCCCTCCCGGAATCGCCTTGTGGGGTTCGAAGCCTCTGGAAATACTCCTCCGGAGGAGGGGGATCAAGTCGTGCGACCCGGTCAAGGCCCGATCGGGTTGGAGATAATCGGTCGGGTGACCAGCGCGCGCTTCAGCTTGACCCTGGGCAAAGTGATTGGGCTGTGCTGGCTGCCGGAGGGCAGCGCCGCGCCGGGGACATGGATTCAAATCCGGTCACGCGGGGAAGTGCGCTCCGGAAAGGTGGCAGCGCTGCCTTTCTACGATCCTGCGGGCGAGCGCCTGCGGGCATAGGAGCGCTTCTTGCTGGAAACACGATCTGAATTGAGGCGCGAGTCTCCGCTGGAGCACCTGCCCCGGCGTGAAGCGGCCGCTGCCAGCCCGGCTGGGATGGAACGGGTGCTGTCGGATGCGGCCGTCATCGCTGATGCCAGCCATCTGGGTTCGCTGCTGGTGCGGGGCGCTCACTCAGCGGAGATGCTCGAGGCGATTTTGAGTGTGGGATGCGACCGGGTGGGCGATGTGGCGATCGTGGAGGGGATCGCTTTCGGGCGCCGCAGGTCGGACGAATTTGAGATCATCGCACCGTCCCCGGAAGTGGCAGCCGCGCTGCGAGAGGGAATTCAATCTCGCCCACGCCCCGGCCTGATTTCCACCCTGGATGTCAGCCATGGCCGCGCGGGGATCTTCGTCGCCGGTGCCCTCGCGGCGGAGGCACTGATGAAGCTGTGCGCAGTCGATCTTTCGCATAGCCGTTTTTCCGACCGGCGAATCGCACAGGCTGGTGTGGCGAAGGTGAGGGCTTCGATCGTGCGCTGCGATAAGGCGGGGCTTCCGGTCTTCTATCTGGGCACGGCCAGATCTCTCGGTCCGTACCTATGGGGCCAGTTGGCCGGGGTAGTCTCCGGCCTGGGCGGTCATGCCGCCTCGGAAGAGGAGGAGCGGTGGTTCAAGGGCTGGCCCGCGGAGGGAGGCGGGTCTGATTGGAAAGCTCCCGTCGGCTGAAAGGAGCGGTATTCGATGTCCGATTTGCCGAAGCGCAAGCGGTTTGTCATCATCGGGGCCGGCATCCACGGCCTGAGCACCGCATGGCACCTTTCGAAGCTGCTCAAGGCCAGGGGTGAGGGGTCGGGGGAGGATGTCGTCGTGCTGGACAAGACCGGGGCTGGCGCCGGCGCCTCCGGGATCGCCTGTGGGGTGGTGCGAAACTTCTATTTTCAGCCGGCCATGGGCGGGGTGATGCGCGCCAGCGTGGAGGTCTGGGAGGAGAATGCGAGCGCGCTCCATTATCATCCGGTGGGCTACCTCGCCGCAGTGGGTCCGGCACAGGCGTCGGATCTGGAGGACATCTATGCAAGGCAGGAGCGGGAGGGCTACCGCTCGGCGCTGATACGCGGCGAGCGGCGGGTTGGGGGGTACATGCGGGTGATGTTTCCGGATTGGCAGGCCCCAGGGCTCACCGCGGTTCTGCATGAGAAACAAGGCGGATTTGCCTTTAACAAACCCTCCGTTCTTGGCCTCCTGGGCCTGGCGCAATCCGAAGGCGTGCGCGTGCTGGAGGGAGTCGAGGCGACGGGGTTCGAGATGCGGGGAGGCGCGGTGCGACATGTGCGCACGGACAAGGGGGAAATCAGCGCCGAACAAGTGGTGATCGCCGTTGGCCCTTGGATCCAGCATGTCTGGGGCCTGCTGGACCTGCCCGGGCATATCGATATCCATACCTCTGATGGGAAGGTGATCGAAGATCATGCCATGTGGACCTTCTGGCGGCTGCAGGAAGGCGAGATCCGCATCCCGCCTGAGCAATACACCACCGCTTCCGGCGAGTACCCGCCGGTCATCCATGTGGATTCGAGCGAGCCGCTGTACTCCGATCGCAGTGGAGAAATGATCACGGGGGATCTATGGGGGATTTATTTCAAGCGGGACAGGGAAGGGGTCCAGGGCGGCGCGGTGCCGGAGAAGCTCGGGGAGCATGCCCAGGTGGATCCATATCCCTTCAGTGACGAGTCTCAGGAGTGTGTCGTCCATGAGGACTTCGTCGATTACTGGACCTCGGGGCTGGCGCACTGTATGTCGCGCTTCGAGGGGGGTTATTCAAACTATCGGCGAGCCCCCTCCGGCGGGATCGGCGCGTTTTCGGCGGACAGCTTCCCCGTTTTTGATTACATGAAGGACAATGTCTATGTGATCGCCGACAGCAATCACGGTTATAAGATGATCGGCGTGGGCCGGGAAGTCGCCCAGGTCTTGCTCGGAGGGGCGAGCGCCGTGCTTGAGCCATTCCGGTTCTCCCGCTTTGCTTCCGGCGGCCTGCATCCTGTTTCAAGCAGTCCATATCCATGGAGCTAGGCGGAGGAGATCTCTATTGAGAAGCTGGTTGCAGAATCATCCCGCACTCTTGGAAGGCGCGTATCAGATCGTTGAGGCGGTCTTGCGGTTCGCCCAACCGCTGATCCGGGGCGTCGGATACGGATATTTGGAAGGCATATTCGAGGTGGGCGAGCGGGTCACCAAGGGCCCGCTTTTCGATTGCCGGATGTGCGGTATGTGCAATTTGCGCGGCACCGGCATGACCTGCCCGATGACCTGCCCGAAGCACCTGCGCAACGGACCCTGCGGGGGGGTGCGGCAGAACGGCAAGTGCGAGGTCGAGCCCGAGATGGACTGCGTCTGGCTCCAGGGCTGGGAGCGGTCTAAGAAGATGGCGGTCTATGGCGACCTCTTTTTGGATTATCACCCCCCTGTGGACTACCGGCTGGAAGGCACTTCGGCCTGGCTGAACGCGATGAAGGAGTGGGATGACGCCGCAGCGGAAAGGCGGTCTCCCGGGCGATAGCCATGGCGATTTGGAGGGTTTTCGATGGGCGACGAACGACAAACGATAGGTGACGAACGACCAACGACGAACGGTGGCAGCCATCAGCTTTCAGCGATCAGCCCTCAGCTGGCGAGCATTGCGGAAGGTGAAATCGGGCTCTGTTGCTCGCTGACGAGGCGATAGCTGACCGCTGAAAGCTGAAAGCCGGGTGAGCTTTCAATCTGCCGCATTCAACATTCGACCCGCTCCCATTGGATCGATGCGGATTGGGAGCGTTCCATTTCAAGGGGCAGACGCATTTGAAGATGGAAGCCGCACCGGCCCTTCGTCGTCCTAACATCTCCGCACGGCCCGATGTCGCAGACTCGCGGCCGCGGTGAGGCTTTCCCTGCCGCCGGCGCCTTCCGGCTTCCCCCTACCGCGAACCCCTCCCGCCGCGCCGCCTGCGATGATTGAGAAGTCAAGGTCACGCGCGGGGGAAGGGCCGATTGAACGTGGGGTTGTCCCAAAAGGGGCGTCTCTACAAATGCGCTCGCGGCCTGCCAGTTCTCTTGGCGCGTTCATGCCCGGCCGAGGACCCGTAGGGGCGGTTCGCGAATCGCCCCTACCCGATCCGGACCCCCCCTTCAGATGGGAATCTCTCATCGTATCGTAGAGACGTTGCATGCAACGTCTCTACGCGGCAATCCACATGAGGATGCAGTCAGAGAGATCACGTCTGCGATCTCACCGAAACCCGGCAGCCTCGGCGCGGTCATCCGCTCATGAAGGCCCGCGCTCACCCGGAACGTGACGAAGATCCTCCCCTCCTTCGCCTGGCAGCGCGGTCACCACGACCACATCATCCGCGAGCATGAGGACCTGGCACATATGCGGCGCTATTTCCGCCTCAACCCTGTCAAATGGGCTCTGAACCGGTATTATCGCCCGACCTGACCCCGTCCCCGTCGTCCGCACGGGCCGCCCGGCCCCAAACACAACCCGCATCCCCCGCCGGGGGAACAACCACCCCCCACTGCCGTAGAGACGCCCCGGCGGGGCGTCTCTACAAATGCGCTCGCGGCCTGCCAGTTCTCTTGGCGCGTTCATGCCCGGCCGAGGACCCGTAGGGGCGGTTCGCGAATCGCCCCTACACGACATGGAAGACCCCTCCGGCGACGATGATTTCGCCATCGAGTGATCCGGCCCACACGATTCCCCCCTCACGGCCAACCGTAGGGGCTGTCCCAAGAGAAGCTTATTGGCGGTCGTATCCGGCAATTGAGCGCAGAATGCGGGGCAGAAAAAAGAGAACGGGCGGTATAGAAACCGCCGGTTTCTCCTTCTTTTCTGCCCCGGTCCCCGCGCGCATCTACGGCCTTTGGTCGTCACGACGTTCTCTTGGGGCAGTCCCTAACTCTTCCCCTCCCCCAACGACAAGCCCACCGCGGAGGGCGGTCCAGGCAAGTTGGGGGGAGCAAAGGCGGTGGGGGTATGTGCATGCCTGGGCCTCGGACTGTAGGGCACCTGGTTCAAGCGCACCCCGCAGGGCCTCGCCCCCCAAGTTCGCGCACTGCCATGCCGGTTGGCTTAATTGCCTGCCGGGGCGCGGCAGGTCTATACTATGCGACATGAGGAGCGTAGAACGCTACGCGACGTGGGTGGAAGTCGATCTCAAGGCCATCGAGCGCAATGTTCGCTACTTCGCGGAGCGCAGTGAAGCCATTGTAATGGCCGTGGTCAAGGCGGACGGTTACGGCCACGGCGCAGTGCGGTGTGCCCGGGCCGCACTCGAGGGCGGCGCGACCTGGCTTGGGGTGGCCCGGCCGGAAGAAGCCCTTGAGCTGCGCGGCGCGGGCCTGGATGATCCGATCCTGATCCTGGGTATGACGCCTCCGGAGGCCATTCCAGGGATGATATCGGAGCGCGTTTCGATGACGGTGTGGGACCGCGCCGGCATTCAGGCGATGGAGCAGGCCGCCCGCAACATCGGATGTACCGCCCGACTGCACCTCAAAGTAGACACGGGCATGAGCCGCCTGGGAGTCCAGGTCGATGGCGCGCTCGCGCTCGCCCGCGAGCTGGCAGGGATGAACCACGTCCTCTTTGAGGGCCTATTCAGCCACTACGCGCGCGCAGATGAACGGGATCCCAGCCCCACGGAGCATCAGCGGCGCTTCCTCTTGGAGTTGTTGAGTGTCTTGGAGGCCCATTCTCTCCGCCCACCGCTCGTCCATATCGCAAACTCGGCAGCCAGCTTGACAGGGCCGGAGCACCACTTCGATATGTTGCGCGCGGGTATAGCCATCTACGGGCTGCATCCGTCGCCCGAGTGCCCGCTGCCGGCGTCCTTCCGGCCGGCACTGGCATGGAAGACGCAGCTCGCACAGGTCAAGACGCTCCCGCCCGGAAAGGGAATCAGCTACGGGCACATCTACACCACCGTGTCCGAGGAGCGTATCGGAACCTTGCCGGTGGGCTATGCGGATGGCTTTCGCCGGCGCGAAGGCAATCAGGTCTTGGTGAGGGGGGTGCAGGTGCCGGTGGTGGGGAGGGTATGCATGGATCAATGCATGGTCTCTCTCGACCGGGTTCCTGTTGCGCGTGCGGGAGATGAAGTGGTAATCATCGGTTCACAGGGCGATGCCCGTATCGGTGCGGAGGAGATCGCCCGGCGTTGGGACACCATTAACTATGAGGTCGTATGTGGGATCGGGCCGCGCGTGCCGCGCATCTACTCCTGATCGAGCGGTGGATGCGAGCCCCCATCCGCCCAGTTAGGCCTTCTCGATCTCAGGGTTCTCCAGCAGCTCCTGTGAACTCCCGAGTCCGTCGATAGTGGTCGAATCAAGCTGAACATCGCTGCTTTCCGTACTATCGAGGTTGGGCAAAGCGATAGCCGTCTAATTGGCGATGCCTCCCTCGATGGCCAACCCGTCACAGCCGAGAAACTCGATTGTGGCGCTGATTTGCTGAAGCATGCGCAGCGTTTCGGGTCCGACGGTCGCCTGATACTCCGACAGGACGAATTCCCCGAGCATAAGCAGGTTGTGCGGCCCAGCCACCGATGTCATCGAGGATGGGGATCGAATTGGCGACGATGCGCAGCCTGCCGGGGAGTTGGTGTTGAGCCGGAATCCTCAGTGCCTGGTACCGCACGACGGTGCCCGAATCGGGCAGGATGACACCGGCCGCCGGAGGATAAAACCGATATGTGATCGCCTTCGGCGGCGGGATCTACAGCCTAACCGGAGGCCGCGCTGAATCGGCGCCGCCCCCGAAGGATTCGCTGCCGGTTCTGGTGGCGGACACAGAGGAAAAGCACGGCGAGCGCGCACTGCAGAAATGGCTGCGGGCCCGCATCCTGCGATAGGATCCGAGCCTCACGGGGCCGCTGCAGGAGGTCGTCGACCTGGTTGAACCCGGCGAGGCGTCCATTCTTGCGGGAGATGCGTCGGGCGCATCCCCCCTCGAGCAACCGAGCGGCCCTGTCGAATGGTCCTCCTCCCGAGGGCGGGACCTACTCCGATGCCGCGCAGCGGAAGCCCAGGCTATTGTGCCAATATCCCGGGACTGCATGGTAGCGGATGGAGGCCCGGAGCCACCATGTCCCGTTCGCCCACGTCCCGCCGCGCCATACCCGCTGTGGGCCATCCCCGAAGGCCACCTCGTCGCGGGATCGCAGATCGGGCTCCTCGCGCCCATCCAGCGGATCGTAGGGATAGGGCTGGGGGATGGTGCTCGTCCATTCCCACACGTTCCCGGCCATATCCATGACGCCATAGGGGCTGGCCCCGGCGGGGAAACTGCCCACCGGAGCGGTCTCGGCGTAGCCGTCATCGTAGTTCGGGTCGGCATGGGTCTTTGGGCAGTTCACGTCGCAGAAGTTCGCCCGGTCGCTGGTCACGGGATCGTTTCCCCACGTGTATCGACGGCCATCCGTCCCGCGGGCGGCCTTGGCCCATTCCGCCTCCGTCGGCAGCCTTCGCCCGGCCCATGCGCAGTAGTCCCGCGCCATGTAGTAGTCGACGTAGATCACCGGGTAATCTGCGTAGTCTGGGTTGTCATAATACGGAAAGCCCATGAAGGTGTCGGGCAGCAGGGGGGCGATGCAGGGGCCCTGCTCGACGCACAGCCGATATTGCGCGTTTGTGATTTCGTACTTGTCGATCCAGTAGCCTTCCAGATACACGGTGTTCACCGGGACCTCCGGGGAGGCGACGCCGCCTGCGACGGTCTTTTTCGCATCCTCGTCGTCCGAACCCATGGTGAACTCCCCGGCCGGGATGTAGATCTGGACCATCCCGTCCTGCTCTGAAATCATCTCCGAGGCCATCGTCGGTGCCACCGTCGCCACCGTAGGCTCTGGGGAGGGTGTGGCTGTCGCCTCAGGTGTCTCTGTGGCCGGGATGGTGGCGGAGCTGGCAGGGGAGGGGGTAGATCCCCGATTCTCCGGGGTGGCCGTGGTTTCCGTCTTCTGCGGGGGCCTGGAGGAGCAGGCCGCGATCAGAATCGCGATCGACGCAGCGAGTATCATTATTCTGGGATGAAGCCGAATCTCTTTCACTGTTCCCCATCCTCGAAGGGTTTCTTTCTTTGCATCGGAACACGCTGAAGGATGCCGCCTCCAGGGGGCAATCTCATCCCGACGGCGTCCTGCCTTCCCATCTCGTTCGCATGTTGACTATGGGTTGGGGCGAGGTCAACACCAGGGCGAGGCGATCGGGATGCGCTCTGCAAATCGAGGCGGCGAACGATTCAAGTCTCCGAACTCACTCGATCATGGTTTGTCTTCACGACCCGGGTGCCCAATCGAGCCAGCGGTACGAGGATCTGCTTCCCTTTCGCAGACCCTCTATCGGAGTATCAAAAGGCCCATGGTCAGGAGGCGACGGTGGGATTCGAACCCACGCATAAGGGTTTTGCAGACCCCTGCCTTACCACTTGGCTACGTCGCCACTTCTTGAAAACTCCACCAGTGCCCTGTGGAACGGCGGGCGCATAGTGGAGTCTGCTGAGCGGGCGATGGGATTCGAACCCACGACCTTCTCCTTGGCAAGGAGACGTTCTA
>CAYMCO010000007.1:0-31048 GCA_964388955.1 uncultured Anaerolineaceae bacterium
TTTCTCTCGAGGAGGGGAATGAGATTGTCTGCGAGCTGGTGGGCCGCTACGAGGAGAGGTTCGCAGATCCGGATATCGGCAAGCCCTATGCAGAGGTATACGACGTGGAGACGGCGCAGCCGAAAGCCTGGTGGCTGGAGATGTATCAGGATTTCAAGGAGGATATGAGGCGGGATTTTGGCTTGCAGATATGAGTGCGTTCGACGCTGCTGCGGGGCAGTCCAGTATGTGCTGTCGATATTGACAGGGTGAAAGGGGGTTCGGATCTGGGAATATTGCTGCACGACTGGTGCCAGAATTCGATGTGGATAGCCAGGTTTCCCCACGCAAGTGGTGGAATCCGCTGGCCAGAATTGAACCACTTCTCGTGCAATGAGATCCATCGAAGCGGCACCTTGTACCATGACCCGCCAGTAGAAAGCGGTGCCAACGAAACTCTTAACCCTCTAGCTGGATGGCAACAAATGCCGCGAGGCGGCTTGCCAATCTGGTCGCGACGGTCCGACCATTGTTTCCGACAATCAGGTTATTAGAAGCCCGATCGCCTTTCTCCCTTCCTTATGAATACCCGGTAAGCTGAGAACGGATTGGGCCGACAGAGACGATGTTGGACCAGTGAGTCCATAGAGGTCTTCAGCGCCTCATCAATCTTCGGCCACACCTTGTGGGTATTCGGAGGTATGCTGGACATCCCCGACCGCTTCATCATGAGAGGCAGAGGATAGCGCAGCGGCACTTGAACATTCACGCTTGATCGGGCATCCTCGGCCTTCTGAATATCCTGGACGTGAGTGATGTGCCAAGAGAGGCTATCCATAACCTACGCTCCGTTCCAGCCACTTTGTACAAGAGCCAGCAGGTTCTGCGCCTGAGAAACCAGACCGGAGCGGATCCCCCTCCAGAACCGTCGATAGTAGGGTAGGCGCCCGCAACTGCCCAATATCCTCCACCATGGTGAGAGTGAATACGCCCGCAGAACCCGGGAAGCTGGCCTGGTCTCCCCCTGCCTGAGGCTGTTGAGGACGACGATCTGGATTAGCTGCGCTTCCCCAAACAGCGGCGGCCCTCAGCGGTCTCCACGCCTCTAACCCGCCTCCCGCCGCTCAGTGGCCAAGTTGCTAGATGAGGTGATTCAACCCGCACTCCTCGCCCGGATATCCAGAAAGCGCCCTCGCCTGAGGAAGGAATAGCGCTCGGAGGGGGGCGGAATGCACTCCCTGTCGCCCGCGCATGGATCCTCCTCGCGTTCACTCGTGAATCAGACCCCCGGCACAGGATGCAGGTATATGTGCACTCTCCCCGTTCTTCTCGGCGCTGTGCCCTTGATAACGTGGAGACCACACGCGGGCAGCAAGTATTGGATGGGAATCCCGCATCACTAGTGCCAACTCCAGACCACTCGTCGCCCTGCTAGCGGGCTGCACCAGCGTGGTGCGGGTGGACAGGGGGCCCCGCCGGAGGGACGGTTCCGCTCACTCCGATGGGCCGCTTCGCAGGCTCGAAATGATCCGCATGGCGGCGCCGAAGTAGGCATCGAGATCCACGGCCTCGCCATCGATCAGGTACTGCAGCGCCGCCCCCTCCATCAAAGACACCATCAGGGGGGGCAGGGTTTGTGCAGCGGAGGCGTCAAAGATGCCCTTGTTCACCCCCTCCTGCGCCACTTGGCGGATGTCCTCCCGCCAGCGAGCGTACATCCGCTGTATCACGACGCGAATTTCATCATTCGTGGTGCCTTGCACCCAGAAGTCGTAGAAGGCATACATGTGGCGCCGGCGCTCCAGGATGATGCACCGCATCTGGTCGAAGAACAGCTCCAGCTTCTTGAGCGGGGAGAGATCCCCCTTCAGCAGATCGCTCTCGCGGTCCTCGACGAATCTGGTGAGCATATCCTCCAACAAGGCGAAGAACAGCTGTGCCTTCGTGGGAAAATAGTAGTGCAGGTTGCCCTGGCTCATGCCCGCCTTCTCGGCAATGCGACGCATTCGCGTGCCGCTGATTTTGTCCTCCGCGATGGTCTGCAGCGCGGCGTCCAGGATGCGCCGTTCCGGTGACCCTGGTTCATAGGTCTCTGTGGTCATCTCCGTCCCTGCCCTCTTTTTGTTGGACCGACTGCCTGTTTCCTGCTCACTGCGCCCCGTTCCCAATCCATTGGCCCCTTCGCCCGTTTCCTTGGGTGGGGTACACACCGGGCGGGCGACCGAAGGGATCAAGCCCATTCGAGCCGCGCCTTGAGCAGCGCCGAGTACGGCGAGGCGCCCATCGAGAGGTGTGCCGTGCACGGCGCATACCCGATGCTTGCCCCCTGAAACGGAATACGCCCAGCTCGCCTCCGATAGTTGACACGGTGAGGAACCTTTTGTAGTATAGAGCAGGAAATTCGTTCGGTCAATTAATCAAATTGGCGTCTTTTCGAACTGCGGTTAACGGGGCTATTGGGGGGTGCGCAGTACATCGAGGCGGAGATGACGCCTGTCGTTCAAGGATGGTTCAAGGAAGCTTGAAGCCGATCCTAGGCGCTGGCATTGGGTTTGCCCCAGCGTGTTCCCAACGTCTTCTGGCGGTGGTTCGGGGCGTTCAGGGGGATGCGGGTCTTGAGGTGATAATCGGCGGGATGGTTTGAGACCGTCAATGACGCATCCTCTGAAGGTTGTCCGTGGGTATCGTCGGCCCATATTGCTATGAGTGATCTAATTCGCTAGGGAAGCATCTCCGGGAGCAAAGGACAGCTCGTGCAGGGAAGAACATCTAGGGCGGGGATATCCTATCGAAAGTGGAGAAAGGAGTGACGTAATGCATAGCTCAGTGCCTGAGAAGTATGCCGGCCCCTTGCGCTCGGCGTTGGCGGCGGGCGATCTGCAAGCTGCGGTCGAGGCGGCCCGCGGCGGGCTCGATGCTGGCGTGGAACCGCTGAGCCTGATCCAGGAGGTGCTTGTGCCGACTTTGACGGAGATCGGCGATCGGTTTGAGCGCATGGAGATTTTTCTGCCTGAGCTAATGGCCGCCGGAGTGGCGGGGACCGCCGTGTCCGAGGCGGTGGAAAGCGAACTGGTCCGGCGGGGCGAATCCCTGCACAGCGAAGGCACAATCGTCGTCGGCACGGTCAAGGGGGATATCCACGATATCGGCAAGAACATCGTCGCCAGCCTGTTTCGGGCGCATGGATACAAGGTGGTCGACGTTGGAAAGGACGCCTCCGCCAAGCAATTCATCGAGGCGGCCCGACGCGAAGGCGCGGAGATCATCGCGGCCTCCGCCTTGATGAGCATCACGCGCGCCGGCGCGCGGGATGTCGCCGGCCTGCTGGAGGAGTTGGGGCTGCGGGATGATTATCTCTATATCGTCGGCGGGGGCTCCATCGACCAGGAGTACGCGGACGAGATCGGCGCGGATGGCTATTCCTTCACCGCCGCAGGGGCCGTTGACCTGGTCTCCAATCTGCTCGCCGAGCGGAGGGCTGGCTGATATGTATGCAAACGAACGATTGCAGGAAATCTTCCGGCGTTCCAGAGCCGGAAAGTACATGAGCGAAACAGAATACGATCTGCTGCTGGCTCGTCGCACCCAGGAGTTGGTCCAAGAGTACGAGATCACCTACGATCCCGAACTGGTCTGCCCTTCGGATGACGCCATGGCGGACAGGGTGTTCGAGGCGGGGCTGACGCTGCTAGCCGGGGTCGGCGCCTATCATCTGGATACAGAGCGGGTGATCCGGTTCAGCCGGGAGGAGATCCTGGACGCGCTGCGCCAGGCGCCCAGCGCCCTGCAGTTGGGCGAGGGCAAGGACATGGTGGTCGCCGTGCATCGCGGTGTGGAGGATCGGAATCCGCCCCTTAACCTCACCGGGCCCGCCGGGCAAGCCTGCCTGGAGGAAAACTACCTGCAGATGCTCATCAGCTATGCGCAGGAACCATATGTGCAGGCCATTGAATCGGGCGCCACCCTGACCTATAACGGGCAGGATATCGTGGCCGGCACGCTGCTGGAAGTGAAAGCGGTGCAGCGCGATTCCGCTACTGCGCGGGAGGCCGTCCGTCGGGTCGGCAAACCCGGCATGCATATCGGGGACTGTGCCACCGGGATGACCGCCATCGGCAAGATGGCCGCCAGCGAACCGGTCAACGGCCTACGGCCCTGCGATGGGCGCCTTGTGGCCCAAATGTGCGAACTCAAGACCGATGACGACCAGTTGGCTCGCATACCGCACCTGAGGAACTACGGATCGCACATCATCAACCTGATGACCCCCTTGACCGGCGGGATCGGCGGAGGGCCGAGCGGCGTGGCGGTGATCTCCGTGGCCGAAACGCTCTTGGGCGTGATCGCATACTACGCCACCTACCATTATCTCAGCATCACGCACATCAAGTGGACGAATAACTCGGACCCGTGGGGGATGTATGTGCTTGCCATGGCGGGCCAGGCTCTGGCTCGCAACACGAAGATCGTGATCACAGACGATCCCTTCACCGTTTCGGGGCCGGTCACAGACGAGCTGCTGTATGAGGTGGCGGGGCACGCCATCATCGGCTCGGTATGCGGGTATACGCAGCACGGGGTCGGCAGCACCGGCGGCAATCTACCCGATCACCACACCGGGCTGGAGGCCGGGTTCCAGGGTGAGGTCGGGGTGGCCGCGACCAAGAGCGGGACCACTCGCGAGCGGGCGAACGAGATGGCCCTCAAACTGCTTCCCAAGTACCAAGACACTTTCGATCAGCCGAAGCGTGGGTTGCCCTTCGCCCAGGCCTATGACTTGAAGACGATCACGCCGACCCAGGATTGGCAGGACTGCTACCGGCGAGTGAAGGAGGAGCTGACCGGCATCGGCCTGGAGTTCGGCGCTGGTCCATGGGACTAGCCAGCGGAAGCCAAAGCTCCTGGCTGTAGAATCCTGGTTGGGCCACGGTGGCCCTCCGCGGTGCTACACTTTATCCGTTGGTGGTCACGCAATGTGTAGTGGGCGGGTATCTTGCCTCCGCGGTTAGGCAAGGGCAGTGCGTTCACGCGCTAGAGGCATTCTTATGCATTTCTCCCTGAATGGCCAGCGAAGGGAATTCAGCGGCGATCCAGACGCCCCGCTGTTGACCTACCTGCCCGAGCACGAGAACATCCTCTCTGCCAAGAACGGCTGCGCCCCGCAGGCCGCCCGCGGGACGTGCACGGTCGATCTGAACGGCAGCGCCGTGCTGTCCTGCGTCACGCCGATGACGAAGGTCGATGCCGGGATCGTGACCACCGTCGAAGGCCTTGGAGAATATCGGCGGTAGGTGTTCGCCGTATGCGGCTGCCGATGGATGCGCCAAGACGGCGCAGGCGGAAGAGGGGGGACCTCTCTTCCCGGCTGAACGGGTGGCTTTGATCCATAGATGCAGATTGTCCCCATTTCCGTCGAAAAGCCAGCACCGCCGCGGGGAATTCCCGTATTAGAAGCTGCCATATCCTCTGGTTGCAAACATGGGCAGTTGGTTATCAGAATTGCATATGCTTAGGTCAGTCCCTATAATCACGATCTCGCCACTTGGTTTGCAGAGGGCACTATGAGAGCGGGGATTACACCACAGGAATCTGTCTTTAAATGGAGTCGGTCGGAACTCAAAGAAAGCGCGTCAGCCCAATCACACTTCGGGGATCTGTGCAGATTGCTGGATCACGGCACACGGACCGAGCTTGACCCGGATGGCAAATGGCCCACGGCGGAAGCCGCAATTTGGATTGGCTACATCCAATGGAAGTGCCAGAATGGGCATGCATTTCCGGAAGAGCCGATACTCAAACCGATTGATAGCGTCTTCAACATGGATTCGATTCCAGATTACTCGGAGGACGGGGAACCGCACAAGCAATGCCGATTTAGGGCCCGCAGGTGATCACCGAGCCAGCCCGAGCAGGAGCTGACGGTTAGAGGAGGCACCAATGAATCAGCCAGAGAGTCGTGACGAATTGCTACAAGAGCTGCGCGCGCGGACGCCGGTATCCGGTGCTCGGTTTACGGGATCCAACCGCGTGCTCCCGGGAGGATTGGCGAGTGGCGTAAGAGGCTTTGAACCGCATCCTTTTTTCGCCGATCATGTACAAGGTTCAAGGATATGGGACATAGATGGAAACGAATACATCGATTGCTGTATGTGCTACGGTGTACTCGTCCTGGGGCATCGGCCTCCGGTAGTGGTCGAGGCCGTTCGGGAGCAGATTGAGCGGGGGTGGATTTTCGCTGCACCCCATGAGGAACAGTTGGAATTCGCTGAGAAGTTCGTCGAGTGCGTGCCGTGTGCCGACATGATGGTCCTCTGCAATTCGGGGACAGAGGCGACCATGCAGGCTATTCGCATTGTGAGAGCATATTCTGGGAAGAAGGTCGTCGCCAAGTTCGAGGGCGGCTATCACGGTTGGCATGACTATGGTATGTGGAGCGTGAATATGACCCCGGGTGCCATGGGATCGGCTGACCACCCAAATCAGGTGCCAGATTCGGCTGGGATACCCGATGCAGTGAAGGAAACCGTCCTGGTTCTTCCCTACGCGGAAAGCGCATTTGGGTTGATCGAGCAGCATGCAACCGAATTGGCCGCCGTAATGATTGAGCCGGTCTTTGGTGGGGGATCGATACCAGCCGATAAGGATTTTTTGGTCAAACTGCGGGAGGTCACCCAGCGAAATGATGTCCTTCTGCTGTTTGATGAGGTGATCACTGGCTTTCGCCTGGCGTTGGGAGGGGGACAGGAGCATTTCGGGGTTGTGCCCGACTTGGCCACCTATGGAAAAGCCATCGGTGGGGGATTTCCCATCGGCGCCGTTGGATGCCCACAAGAGATCATGGAGAAAGTCACCCGGGGGGAGGCGCGCATCATGACGGCCGGCACCTTCAGCGGCAACCCAATGACCCTGGCCGCGGGCAACGCCACGATAAGCTTCTTGATGGAGAACCCTCAAATCTATGATGAGATGGCTGCCAAGGGCAAATACCTCCGAGACCGCGTGAATGAGTTCGCCCGCCGAAAAGGCTTGCCTGGGGTCATTGTTGGTGTGGGTTCAATCTTTCAAACCCATTTGAGAGCCGATCCTGTTACCAAGCCGCGGGATTTGCTGGACCAGGATTTTGAGGCGCTGCGCGATTTTCAATTGTATTTGCGCCTGAACGGAGTGTTCATCCCCCGGATCCACAATGGATTCATATCTGCCGCGCACAGCGACGAGGATATTGAAATGATTATCCGTGCACATCAGGTTGCGCTAGAGGCGAGTGTGACTGCCAAGAGGGAGACAGGGTCGCGCGAGGAGAGGGACGTCAGCAAGTCCCCTTTGGCTCTCTGAGGTACGGTCTCTTATCTTTACCGGGAATATGATCGGATAGCAAGCCAATCCTCTTTGCCAATCGGGCCTCAGAGACTGACCTCACTTGAAATGTATCGGCCGAGGATTTCTTTGAGATGGCGACTTTCCGCGAACCAGCGCGCACTGGAGCGCATAACATGACCAAGATGTCACTCGGACGGGTGATCCAGGGCCACATAGAGCAGATCGAATAGCCGCAAGCCCCCACGGGCAGTCCCAGCACCCCGGCTTTCGGATCCTCGATAATCTCCCGTACCATTCAGGAACACCGCGACAATGGCGCCACGTCTTCTTCTGTTGCAGGGAGGGTGTCAAACAAGGAAAAGAAACGGGATGGACGACTGCTGTAGACATTCGATGGATCATATTGTAATCTTGGATTGGGCCCCATTCCCCACTGGGAGGGCCGCTCAATTCACGGGATGGCGCCGCGAGGGAGGCGCTCGGAGAGGATCGCGAAAGAAGACCGGAGGATGCCCGCCTACATCAGTCTGGCAAGCTCCACCGATCAGGGCGTAAAGAATATCAAGGAGAACGCCGCGCGGTTGGATGCAGCCAAGAGTGCGTCTAAGGCGATGGGGGCAGAGCTGAAAGACTTTTACCTCGTTCTGGGCCAATAAGACGCGGTTGTCATCTCCGAGGGTCCCGATGACGGGACGGCTGCCAAGCCCGCCATGGCGATCGGTTCAGAGGGTGCCATCCGGACAGAGATTTTTCGCGCGATTGCCGAGGATGAATATCGGAGGCTCGTTACGAGTCTACCAAGAGCGGAGACGTCTTCGCTCCCCGGTCACGGCAAACTGAGGGCCTTCCTTGCATAAGGCTGGGGGCTTGAATAGTCGAGCTGTGTATCTGTGAAGTACTAGGCCAGGGAGGGCTGCATTAGGTCGCTAGACAATCCAAGTCAGAAGATGTCCGCTTTGGGAGAGGGGAGAAGATCCACACCAGAAGGGAGGTGATCAAGCGAGCAGCGCTGAGATTCCGTAGAAGATGGAAACTGGGGTCATGACGATTGGCCATTGAAGGTCTAGGCAAAAGGGGAAGCACTCTCCTGGTGACACCTCAAGTATCCTAGGTGCTCCAGGGATTTACGCTTCAATGGGATGTGACCAGAGCCCGAGGGTGCTGTAGCGGATGGCCGAGCTAGATGACCCATGCGAAGGAGGCGACAGCGCAGGCATATGAAATCAATCGCATGAATTCTCCATCGTCGACAGGAGTTGGCTCGGGGATGGACTGCGGTAGTAGACGCATCCCCTCCTGTTCTCGGCAGATCGGGGATTTCCGATCCGCGATCCGTGGAGGACCCAAGACCAAAGGAAAGGAGCAAAAGCGAATGAGCATAAAGAGGAGCGTATCCGCAATACTGGGCCTTGTGTTGGCGCTCTCGGTACTGGCATCTGCCTGCGGCCCTGCGACGACGGAAACCCCGGAGGTGGAACTGCCGCAGGCCCCCGCGACAGAAGCGCCTGAAGTGGAGGCCCCCACGGTGGAGGGACCCGAGGCGGAAGAGCCGGTCACCATGCGGATCGGCGTGCTCAGCGACGTGGATTGCTGGAACCCCTTCACCTGCGTGAGCGTATGGTGGCAGGAGACTTATGTTCTCGAGGGACTTACCGGCCACGGATCGCTGTCGTCGGGGTGCGGAGCCATCCCGGAGTTGGCGGAATCCTGGGATGTTTCCGACGACGGCCGGACGTGGACCATCAAGCTCTTCGACGGGATCACCTTCTCGGATGGAACCCCGTACAACGCTGAGACCGCCAAATGGAATCTCGAGTTCTATGCCAATTCCCCTTCGCTGGCTGATTGGTACGCCGAGACATGGGACTTGCAGGATATCACGGTGGTCGACGATCTGACGCTCAGCTACACCACCGGCGATCCGATCGTCAACTCCCCGGACTATGATTGGCAGTGGTGGGTCCAGCTTTCGCCCAGCGTTTGGGCGGATGTGCCGGAGGAAGATCTATATACCTTCGAGTTCTATCCCCCGATCGGCACCGGCCCCTATGTCATCAGCGAATTTGTCCCGGGAAGCTACATCGTCTTCGATGCGCGCGATGACTATTACCGCGGCAAGCCGCCGATCGACCGAGTCGTATTCATGCTCTACGCCAATGCGGATGCCATCGTCAACGCGCTGATCTCCGGGGAGATCGATCTGACTACTCCGCTGATGCCGCCGGAGAGCTATGACATCTTGGCAAGCGATCCAAACATCACCGTGGAAGAGAAAGTGCCTTACGCGGGCATCCTTCACTGGCTGGTCTTTAACCTGTATGAAGGCGGGATAAAGAATCCAGCGGTCGATGATCCGGCCGTGCGAGAAGCCGTCGATTACGCCATCAATAAACAACAGATCGTGGATGTGGCCCTGCTCGGACATGGCGCACTGCTGCCCACCGGCTGGGTCGGAAGGACGGACATCGAACTCAACCCCGAGCTCGAAGTCACACCCTACGACCCCGCGATTGCCAATCAGATTTTGGATGAAGCCGGATATCTGGACACAGATAACGATGGGGTTCGGGAGACACCGGATGGTCAACCCCTGTCGTTGCGTCTCTTGTATGAGCTTGAATTTGCGCCGGCCTTGACGATCTCCAATCTGATCTCCGACTGGCTGCGCGCCGTGGGAATCGATGTGATCATCGAGGCGCAAGAATCCGGAACATGGATCTCCGTCGTCCTTTCCGACCACGACTTCGATATGGCGATTAACTCGGACACACATGACATCGACGCCGCCTCAATGGATTTCTGGTTCAGTTGCTGGTCAGCGGAGTCGGGAGCCAACGCGTTGAATTACCCAGGCTATTGCAGCGAAGAGATGGATGCTTTGGTGTCCGAATACTGGTTCAACCCGGACCCGGAAGCCCGGTGGGAGCCCATGTATCAGGCGCAGAAGATCTTCGCCGATGACCGGCCACTTATCACGCTCGCTGGGCAGAACCAGATTCAGGCCTACCGGAACGATCGTTTCGAGTTGCCCATGGACACTTGCGATGTAGCCTACGGCATGTTCGATCCCGAAAGGCTTCTGGAGGCCGTGGTGAAATAACAGAGGGTCATGCAAAGGGATGGGAACAAGAAAGGGGGGCGGGGGCCCCCTTTCTTTTCTCAAGGGCTTCCAAACCCAAGATGGGCCATGAGTCCACCGGGAGCTCCCATCGGCTCCAACGACAAGCGCCTGAGTGGCGAACAAGGAGGGGGGAACGCCTGTGGGCTTGTTGGTGTCAAAGGGGCGGGCCGAGCCTTCCTTCGATACGGATTGGTTTTGGGAAAACGCATTAGTATCCTGACGCACGGCATCGGGGGAGTGAACGCCTGTGTCCGGTGTTTGTCCGATGATCGATGCACCGGGCCCGTGATTCTCGGGCTCAGCGGTAAAATCGACTCCTGCCCCTTGGCTTGCGCGGCCGTGGAAGGATTGGGCAAGGGCTCAGTGCACCTCACTTATCCTTACGGCCGCTACAGCAGAAAGGATCAGCACGGCAGCACTCTCGCGGCGTCAAGAAGGCTCGGCGTTGAACATTTGAATGAGACCTGCGAGGCAGAAGTCGCAGCGATGGGATCAAAACATGCTGCATGGAATATCCAATGGCATTGCGTAGCCGTCCGATGTGCCTGCTTCCCGATCTCAGGGTAAAGAGGAGCCGTGCTGGCACGCGATCTGACTTGAGGATACTCACATTCTGGAGTAATATATACTCACATGGTTGAGTAGATCATATGGCCAGACAGAGAATCCGCGTTCAATTGGATCTTTCTCCCGGTGAGGTACGGGCACTGGACAGGCTGAGGGACAGTTGCGGCCTCAGTTCTCGGGCAGATGCAGTGCGCGCTGCTCTCGCAATCATTGAGTGGACACATGAAGAGTCCCAAAAGGGCCGCAAGATCATGTCCATCGGCGATGACAACGTGGTTCCCCTCTTCATTCCAGGCATAACCACCTCGACGAGCGGAGAGCACGAATAGATTCGGTGAAATCGGGGCCGCAAGGAGAAGGGCATGCGCAAGGCAGATCCTAGCTCACAATCCGGTACAGCCGGTTTTGACTATTATCTCCAAGAGCTTGAGAAGAAGAGGGAGGGGGCAGGGCTGGTGATTCAGCTCGACTTGCTTAGGCTGCTCGCCGACAGGGGTGGCAAGACGGGATTATATGAGCTGTTCTCAGATTATCTCCACGGTCAAGTAACTGGAGATGATTTTCTCGAGCTGACTGACAAGATCAAGAGAATGCAAGAAGCAGGTTTGGTTGTGATCATAGGGAGGAGGGGAGGGGAGGGGGACATAAATGACCTCAGCGTCAAATTGACCGACGTCGGGAAGAGAACTCTGGAAGTTCAGGGTTCTCGTTCTGCTTAGCTTCCTGAAGACCTAATGCTATTCGACTTTATTCTTGTCTTGGTCTTGGGTGGATTGATTGGCGGCACGGAACTATTGTCGCGATATCGGGACGCACCCTTTCGCGCTCTGAGGGGCCCATCTGCATTTGCGTACATCTTCGTCAATATGCTGGCGGCCGGTTGTGCATTATGGCTTACGCGACTGTTCGATGTTACATACGGCATAGATCCCATCGCGGAGGCGGAGCGGCTCCGTTGGGTACAGGTGTTTTCCGCAGGATTCGGGGCCATGATTCTGCTGAGAAGTTCAGTCTTTGTGCTGAATATCGGTGATCAGTCCGTTTCAATAGGGCCCAGCAGTATGCTCGATGCGCTTCTTACCATCTTGGACAGAGATGTGGACCGTCGGAGAGCCGAAGAAAGAGCGGATGCGGCAAGGCGTATCATGGATGGCATCTCATTCAGGAAAGCCAGGGAGCAACTTCCCATTGTTGCATTCGCGCTGATGCAGAACCTATCCCGAGATGAACAGGATAAGGTCGTTAACAAGGTGTTCGGGCTGGAGAAGCAGGCCGGCGCGGGAGATAGAGCGAAGGCACAGGCCCTAGGATTGGCATTGATGGACATTGTTGGAGAAAAGGTCCTGGCTGAGGCTGTCTCGCTGATCAGAGCGGACATTGAAGCTACCGAGTTGGAGGATGCTCTTGAAGGAATTGAATTCGCGATCGATGAGGAGGAGCCTGAGGACTAGTCTGATCCCCCATATCCCATCGTTCGGATGACCTGGAAAGGCGTATTGGCGGGGCAGCCGAAGTGGCTGCCCTATTTTCTTGTCTCGGGCGGCATGATGAACCGAAGATCATCGCGCGCGTAGGTTTCGGCTGGTATTGGGAAAGCCCAGCAGTTGGGTCTGGTTGCGGAGGCACCCCCGCATTGGACCCTCTTGCTTTTTCACGCAGAACGGTCGACGATCGCCTGTGTCACGGCAACCGAGCCCCTCCTCGCGCGGGGGGACAGCCCAGCCTGGAGGGATATGGGCTGCAAGCCACTCTAAGTTCCGCTGGTTTGGATTTTTAACAACAGGCTGGAAGAGCTTGAGGACGACATCTTTGTCATCTGATACCATAGCGGCATCTGCGATCTCGTCGGGCCCATGTGAGGCCGCGCCGTTGAGCCGCCGAAATGCGGCATCGACAACATCTTCCCAATTGATGTCCTCGCAAATAGCTTGAGTTGCCTTAACGCCGACTACGTCTTCCGTTCTCAAATCGGTGGTGGCTTCAGCGCTTCGCACCAGCTTCGCCCGACCAGATCGAGAGGCAGCGGGGCAGCAGCTAGCGGAGGTCGTCAAGGTCACGGAGCCTCGCTGGCCAAAGGCGGCGAAGATCCTGCAGGAAGCTGAAGATGACATACTGACATACACGGATTTTCCACGACTTGGCAAGATGCAAATCCGCCTTGGGGCGCAACGCCCTCGCAACTGAGAGCCAGGCATCCGATCACCTTCATCCCCTCCCCCATGCTGCTGGGGCCTCTTACCCCGGTCTTCCGGAGGGGGAAGGGGGGTGGAGAGGCTCTGCAAGGTCTCGGAGCGGACGCTCGGCGGCGTGGGTCGCCACAATGGGCAATGCCGGGGTCGAGTGGCGGCCATCCCAGTTACAGGCCGGATTTCGAGCAGAGTTGCCCCGCGAAACATGCGCGCACCCGGCGGCAGATGAATCACGATGGGGTGGGCGGATTGCCATATAATACGTTCACGCGCATCCAATGAGGCGAAGAGGAGATGGGCGGATTGAAGGGCTTCTGGAAAGCGGTGGTGATTCTGGCGCTGAGCGCGACTTTCACCCTGCCCGCTGGGGCGGGCGGCCCGCGCCTGGACAGCGCGCAGGGGGAGGACGGTCGGGACTACCTCTGCACCCCACAGATGCAGCTTCGATTCCCACAATTCTGCCCGGCACAAGGCCCGGGCGGGCGGGTGGAGGAGTTGGCGCGGGCGGGAGTGTATCCGGAACGGCCACTGCCTCTGGCTCGATTTGACCCCAACCTGGGATACATACCGCACGAATATGTGCGCGTGGTGGATTCCGCGGCAAAACTATATCCAAATGCGACCTCCGCCATCAATGGTACGAACCCGAAGGAGAAAATCGGGCCCGGATTTGTCTACTATTCCTATCTGAACAAAGTCGAGAAGGGCAAGGGCACGGCGTACAAGACTCGCTATGGATTTGTAAACGGCGCCGATACGCTTGAGGTGGATGTGCCCACATTTCACGGGCTCACCTTCCGGCGCACGCCAGATCGCCCCTTCGGTTGGATTGTCGAAGGCGGGACCTGCTCGCAGTCGGCTCCGGACAGCGGGGTGAAGAACAGCCCGTGTTATGTGAAATATTCTGTGATTCAGGTCTACGACACGCGACATCAGGAAGATGGCGACTGGGTTCAGATCGGGCCGAACGAATGGGTGGAAATGCAGTTCCTGGCGCTGATCCGGCCGGATGCGACCCGGCCCAAGGGCGTGGCGGCGGATGCCACCCGCTGGATCGTGGTCAACCTCGATCAGCAGACCGTCGAAGCCTACCAGGATGGCCAGCTCGTCTTCGCCACCCTGGCCTCCACGGGTCGAGATGGGTGGTGGACCAAGCCGGGGAGTTTCCAGGTCTGGGCCCACCTGGAGCGGGACCTGATGACGGGCGGCCTGCAGGGGGACCCCAGCTTCTACAACCTCGACGATGTCCCCTGGGTGCTCTATTTCGACGAGGCGCGCGCCCTGCATGGGACATACTGGCACGATCGCTTCGGCACGCCTACCTCGCGCGGATGCGTGAACTTGACTCCAGCCGACGCGCACTGGCTGTTCAATTTCGCCGACAAGGGGACCTGGGTGCATGTGTGGGATCCCTCTGGTGAAACCCCCACCGATCCCTCCCTATACACCGCGGGGGGCGCATAGCCCCAGGACACTTGTCCACGCCGAGACGCGCAGAATCTCCGGCATGCCCCACCAGTGGTACTAAAGTAACCCACCTCCCCCGTATATGGGGGGTCTACAATAATCTGCAGCGGCCGTATTGGTAATTCAGCTCAAACGTACGGGAGGCGGCGGGGCAATGTACGCGGATAACGAGCTTCTATTCCCACCTTATGTCATTTCACGGTTGAGAAGCGCAGGCGGGGGGCGGTGGACTGAATTGGTCGACCGGGTGAGAAACTTGCCGGAGGATGACCCCGAGAGGCTATCCTTCTGCTTGATGATGGTTCGTTTCTTGGGCTGTGTGGACTGTGAGACTGATAGCTACCGTGCCATGCGGGGGTGCACCGCTTGTGCGTTGCAGGGCATGCGGCGGCACAAGGAGGGGGATCGGCCTCTCCTTGAGCGCTTCGAGAAGGCGGCCGCGGAGCTCAACCAATATCTGGCGAAGCATCCGGAAGTGCTGGTTACCGGAGACCGAGTGATCGCCGCCCGGGCCGCATAATCCGACTTGAAGCGCATGCCGCTGAGAAGAGGGCGCTCCGGCGCCCTCTTCTGCGTCAAGAGGTCTGTGCGGAAGCCCACCCGGCAGTGTCTTGCACGGGGTTGGTTTCGCAGTCCGGTGGGGCTTTCAGCCTGAGGCATAGCGATGGGTTTCGCGCAGCCCCGCCTCGCCCGTTTCAGGAAGGGGGATTGGATGATGCTGACGCAAGCTACCGGCGGGCGGCGTCGCTCCCGGGTGTGTTCCTTTTCGGGGTAATCCTGCATCTCAACTGCATCCTCGAATGCCTTGAGCGATAATCTCCTTTCCAAGGCGTACCTCTCATGCGCGCCTCGCAAAGCTGGGCGCTGCTCGAGATGCGGCTTTTCCGATCCCCTGGCAAGAGGAGGCGCATATCGAGTGCCGAGTGGGCCCTCGTCCCCTCGGGACAGGTTCCCCAGTGAGGTGTATCGAGATGTGCGCCGTGGCTGCTTGTCCAGCTTGCCGCCTCCTGGAATGGAATGCACCCTCCGCGCCCCCCCGGCAGTTCGGTGTTCGCGGATCGATATGGTAAACTTTCTACATCAATTCCCCCGGCTCCTCCAGGGGGCCTCACAGCGATTTCTCGATCTGCTGGAGCGAAGCAGTGCTCACTTCCCCAGAAAAGATCATATTTGCACTCGCCTCCCTGATCTCTGCATTTCTGGGATGGCGAGCAGGCGTGCGGATCGTAAGAGTCATCGGCCGGGGCACCGGCCGGCCGGACTGGCGAACCCTTCCCCGCCGAGCCCTGGCCGTTCTCTGGAAGATGCTCAGCTTCTCCCCGGTGTTCAAAGCGCGCTTCTGGCCTAGTCTTTTCCACAACCTTGTGGCATGGGGGTTCATCTACTATCTGTCGGTCAACGCGGCGGACGTGCTGGCCGGGTTTGTGCCCGATTTCCACTTCTTGGGGGCGGGCCTGCCGGGGGATGTATACCGGTTGGGGGCCGATACCCTGAGCCTTGTCACCCTCGCGGGCATGATCGTGCTGCTGGTGCGCCGCTTTGGCACAAGGCCGGATTCACTGCGGGTGCGCGATACGACGCTGCTGCATCCCAAAGCCCGGCAGCGCATCGGGTGGGATTCGGCCATCGTGGGTGGTTTTATCCTAGCCCACGTAGGGGCGCGCTTTTTCGGGGAAAGCTTTTTGTTGGCGCTCCGGGGTCCCGACGCGTGGCAGCCTTTCGCGAGCGCACTGTCGCGGCTTTGGGCCCCTCGGGGCGCAGCCAGCCTGGTCGTCGCCAGGCACGCCGCATGGTGGGTGAGCCTCGGGTTGATCATGGCGTTCATCCCCTACTTCGCGATCTCCAAGCATGTCCATCTTATTGTGGCGCCGCTGAATTTCCTGCTCCGCCCGGAGAGGCGCTCGTTGGGCGAACTGCAGCCCCTGGATTTCGATGACGAGAGCGTCGAGCAGTTCGGCGCGGAGCGGCTCGAGGATCTCTCCTGGGCCTGGCTGATGGACGCCTATGCCTGCATTATGTGCAACCGGTGCCAAGATGCCTGCCCTGCCTATACAACCGGGAAAGTGCTCTCTCCGGCCGCCATGGAGATCAACAAGCGCTATCTGATCAACGAGCGGGCTGCCGCTCTGGCGGGGGGGAAGCCGACCGATCGGACCCTGCCGGAATCCGCCATCCCGAAGGAGGCGGTCTGGGGGTGCACCGCCTGCGGGGCGTGCGTGGAGATATGCCCCGTGGCGAATGAGCCCATGCACGACATTATTGAGATTCGGCGCCACCTGGTGCTCATGGAAAACGACTTCCCGGAACAGTTGCAGACCGCGTATCGGGGCATGGAACGGGTCGCGAATCCATGGAACGTCCCGCCGGAGAAGCGGCTCGACTGGGCACAGGGGCTGGAGGTGCCGACCGTCGATCAGAATCCGGGGGCGGAGTGGCTGTGGTGGGTGGGCTGCGCGCCGGCCACGGACCCGAAAGCTCGACAGACGGCGCGCGCCCTGGCGAAGATCCTGGCGTCTGCGGGTGTGGATTTTGCTGTGCTCGGGCCGCGTGAGAGGTGCACGGGCGATTCGGCCCGCCGCTCGGGCAATGAATACCTGTTTCACGAGCTGGCGGTCGGCAATGTGGAGATTCTGAATGATGTCGCTCCCGCGAAGATCTTCACGACTTGCCCGCATTGCCTGCATACCCTGACCAATGAGTACCCTGCTTTCGGTGGTGAGTATCAAGTGGTCCATCACACCCAGCTTCTCGCGTGGCTCGTCGACCGGGGACGCCTGCAGGTAAAGGCCGGGAATGGCGAGGCGCCAATCACGTTCCACGACCCCTGCTATCTCGGGCGAATGAACGGCATCCTTGACGCGCCGCGGCAGGCCTTGCTGCGCACCGGCTCAACCATCCACGAGATGGCCAGGCGTGGGCCAGCATCCTTCTGCTGCGGCGCAGGCGGCGCACAGATGTGGAAGGAGGAGGAGTCCGGTCGTGAGCAGGTGAGCGAGAATCGCTACCGGGAGGCGCAAGCGACGGGCGCCTCCACGCTCGCGGTGGGATGCCCCTTCTGCAAGATCATGCTATCGGACGCTTCCGCCGCCGCCGGGGAAGAAACGGCAATTCCAGTCCGAGACGTGGCAGAAATCATCGCAGATTCCCTCGGGTAGGCGCGCCCTCCCCGGTGTGAACTGTGGGAGATGGTGAAGAACGACCCGCTCCGGCCGGGCGGCGGATTGGCTCTGCCCCTGGGGAGATCGCGGGTCGGATTGGGTTTGAGGAGGCTTGGTGTGGGATTGGAAGCGGATAAGCTTAGGGAGATGTATTGGATCATGCTGCTCGCCCGGCGGCTCGACGAACGCGCCTGGGTGCTCCATCGACAGGGAAAGATCGCCTTCCATATCTCCGGTATCGGACAGGAGGCCGCTCAGGTGGGCATGGCGTTCGCCTTGGAACGGGCCAAGGATTGGGTTGTGCCCTACTATCGCGATCTGGCGCTGATGCTGGGACTGGGGATGACGGCGGAGGACTTCGTCTTTGGATTGATGGGAAAGCGAAATGACCCCAGTTCCGGGGGGCGGCAGATGCCCAATCACTGGAGTTTGCGGAGGTCGAATGTGGTCAGCCAGTCCTCCCCGGTCGCTACGCAGACTACGCATGCCGCGGGGATCGGCCTGGGGATCAAGCTGCGCGGCGACGATGCCGTCGTGCTGACGACATCCGGAGAAGGATCCACCGCCCAGGGGGAGTGGTATGAGGGGGTGAATTGGGCGGCCGTGCACCAACTGCCGGTGATCTTCGTGGTCGAGAACAACTTCTACGCCATCTCCGTGCCGCAGCCCCGACAGATGGCGGTGAAGAATGTGGCCGACAAAGCCAAGGGCCTGGGGCTGCCCGGTGTGGTCGTGGACGGGTTGGACCCGGAAGCTGTGTTTGCGGAGGTGAGCCGGGCGGTAGAACGAGCCCGCGCCGGCGAGGGGCCCACGCTCATCGAGGCCAAGGTCCTGCGGATGACGCCGCACTCGTCCGATGATGATGACCGCAGCTATCGGCCCTGGGAGGAAATCGAAAAGATGAAAGCGCGCGATCCGTTGAAGACATACCGGGAGCATCTTCTGGGGAGCGGCGTGCTGGATGATGAGCGGATAGCTCGGTTGGAGGATAAGGCTCGGGCGCAAGTGGACGAGGCCATCCGGGCCGGGGAATCGGCGCCCTACCCTGCGATCGAAGAGGCCGGAGGGCCGGTATTCGTCGAGGAGGCCGAGCGTGTCTGAGGCGACATTGATCGATGGTATTCGCCAGGCCATGGATGAGGAACTGGCGGCCGACGAGCGCGTGTTCCTGATGGGAGAGGACGTGGGCGAAAGGGGCGGGGTGTTCCGGGCGACGCAGGGCTTGATCGAGAAATATGGCCCGGAGCGTGTAATCGATACCCCGCTGGCGGAGCTGTCCATCGTAGGAGTGGGAATCGGGGCGGCGCTGTACGGCATGCGGCCCATCTGCGAGATCCAGTTCGCCGACTTCATTCACCCGGCAGTGAACCAGATCATGAATGAGGCCGCCAAGATGTGTTATCGATCCAACGGGGAATGGACTGTGCCCATGGTGATCCGGGCGCCATACGGGGGCGGCATCGGCGGCGGGCTGTATCACTCGCAATCGGTGGAAGCCATGTTCGCCCATGTACCCGGGCTGAAGGTGGTGATTCCCTCGACCCCATACGACGCCAAGGGGCTGCTGAAGAGCGCCATCCGTGATCCCAACCCCGTCGTTTACTTCGAACCCAAGAAGGGCTACCGGCTGATCCGGGGAGCGCTTCCCGAAGGGGAGGTGCTCGTCCCGCTGGGGGCGTGCAAGGTCGTGCGCCAGGGGAGCGACTTGAGCGTGTTCTCCTACGGCATGATGCAGCACTATTGCGTGATGGCGGCTGAGACCCTTGCCCAAGAGGGGATCGACGTCGAACTGGTGGACATCCGCACCCTGGCGCCGCTCGACAAGGAGACTATTCTGGGGTCTGCCCGCAAGACTGGCAGGGCGTTGATCGTATATGAAGACAACTTGACGCTGGGATTCGGCGCAGAGATCGCGGCCATCATCGCCGATGAGGCGTTCACGGATCTGGATGCGCCGGTGAAACGCATGGCAGGCCCGGACATACCGGCAGTCCCCTACAGCCACCCGCTGCAGGAATGGTTCATGCCAAACCCCGAAAAGATTGCGGGGGCGATGCGGGAATTGGCGGCTTTCTAATGCTCTGTTCACGATCATGACAGGTTCTTCGCCAGCGGTTGCAGAGGCGGGGCATGCTGCGCTCGAACAGACGATCCCAAAATGAAGTTGATGAAGCGCTCGTCGCGCCCCATTCGAGCAGGGAGCGACCGCGATGCGCTGGCATGTGCTGGAATGGAGGTGGAGATTCTCGATGGCGACACGGGTAATCATGCCGCAATTGGGCGAGTCTGTGGTTGAAGGCACCGTCACCAAGTGGCTCAAAGAGGAGGGGGAGCGGGTCGAGGAGTATGAGGCCTTGGTGGAAATCAACACCGACAAGGTGGATACAGAGATTCCGGCGCCCGCGACCGGCACCCTGCTGAAACGCTACATCGCGGAGGGGGAGACGGTGGGCGCGGGAACTTTGCTGGCCGTGCTGGGGGAGCCCGGCGAAGAGGTCCCCGCGGTGGGGGTCGGGGAGGCCGAGGCGCCTACGGAGGCCGCGGTGCCGAGCGCGGTGAAAGCCGGGGGCAGGCGCGCTGTCCCTCCGGGTGGAAGGCAGGACCTGGGCTTCATTTCGCCGGTGGTGGCCCGCATCTCGGCTGAGCATGAAGTGGATCTGACCCAGGTCGAGGGCACCGGACGAGGCGGCCGCATCACAAAGAAGGACGTGCTGGCCTATATCGAAACGCGCGAAGCGGTGATGCCGGCGCCATGGGAACAGCCGGGGGCAGGCGAGCTGTTCCGCCCGTCGGAAGAGGTGCTCGCAGCGGCGGCGCCATCCGCGGAGCCCAGGGAGGATTGGAGGCCGGGTGGCCGCGTGCCCCTTGATCCGGTGCGGAGGACGATCGCCGCGCACATGGTGCGATCGAAGCAGATCAGCCCGCACGTGACCACGGTGATGGAAGTGGATATGACGCGGGTTGTGGCGCACCGAGCGGCGCACAAGGCGATCTATGCGCGCGACAATATCAAGCTGAGCTTCACACCCTATTTTGTGATGGCGGCGGCTTCCGCTCTGCGGGATGTGCCGGTCGTGAACAGCTCGCTCCGGGAGGACGAGATCCATCTGCACGCTGAGGTGAATATCGGGGTGGCGGTGTCCCTGGGAGAGGCGGGGTTGATCGTGCCCGTGATCCGAGATGCGGATCGTGTCTCACTGCGCGGGCTGGCGGTGGCAGTCGAGGACCTGGCCGCGAGAGCCCGTTCAGGGAGTCTCGAGCACGAGGAGGTGATCGGGGGGACGTTCACCATCACCAATCACGGGGTCGCTGGCTCACTGCTGGCCACGCCCATCATCAACCAGCCCCAAGCCGCCATCCTGGGGGTGGGCGCGATCCAGAAACGTGTGGTCGTGATGACCACCACCGACGCGGACGGCCAGGCGCATGAGTCCATCGCTATCCGGCCAATGGCCTACCTCTCGTTGAGTTTCGACCACCGAATCATGGATGGTGCGATGGCGGATCGCTTTCTCTCCAGGGTCATCGACCGGCTGCAGGCTTGGTCTTGAAACCTGGCACTTATGGGAGGGGAAGAGAGAACGAGATGGCTGCTGCCCGCGCACACGGTTAGAATAGACTATATTCTGGTGAACAGCGATATCGAGGCGCAGCAGGAACCGCCGGCCGGCGAAGGCAGACCGTAATCCGGCGGGCGGGGCATGGGACGCTTCGGGGTTGTGGCAAGGAGGCCTGAAATGGAATATGACGTCATCGTGATTGGCGGGGGCCCCGGGGGGTATGTGTGCGCCATCCGAGCTGCCCAGTTGGGAAAGCAAGTGGCCGTGGTCGAGGAGGAATTCATGGGGGGCGTTTGCCTGAACATCGGCTGCATCCCATCGAAAGCCCTGCTCAAGAACGCAGAGGTGGCCCACACGCTTCGCGAGCGCGGAGACGAATTTGGATTTGAGGTTGAAGGCCTGAAGCTGGACTATGGGAAGGCGGTGTCGCGCAGCCGGCAGGTCTCCAGCCGTCTGGTGAAGGGGGTCGAGTTCTTGATGCGCAAGAACAAGATAGCGGTGCATCGAGGTCACGGCCGCATCGCTGGCCCGGGGGTGGTGATCGTCCGGGAGGAGGAGGGCGAGACGGAGCTTTCCGCCCCGGACATCGTTATCGCAACAGGCGCAAAGCCGGCCATGATCCCCGGCGTAGAAGTGGACGGGGAGCGTGTGCTGACATATCGGGAGGCCATTCTCCAGGAGAAGCTCCCCAAGTCGGTGGTTATCGTGGGCGCGGGGCCGGTTGGCCTGGAGTTCGCCACGATCTGGCACTCCTATGGGGTGCCGGTCACGATCCTGGAGATGCTGCCTCGCGTCGCCCCGCTGGAAGACGACGAGGTGAGCAAGGAACTGCGCAAGCAGTTTGAGCGGCGCGGAATCGAGGTGCGGACAGGGACCAAGGTGATCGGAATCGAAGCCTTGAAGACCAAGGTCAAAATCACCGTGGAAGCTGAAGGGGAGCAGGAGACGCTGGATGCAGATCAAACCTTGATCGGGATCGGTTTCAAGGCGAACACCCAAGGCCTGGGCTTGGAGGCCGCCGGCGTGGAACAGGATTCGCGGGGCTTTGTGGAAATCGATTCCCGCTTGGCCACTAACGCGAAAGGCTTTTGGGCCATCGGCGATGTGACCGGAAAGGCCATGCTGGCGCATGTGGCCAGCGCGATGGGCATCGTATGTGCGGAGAACATCGGCGGTGTGGAGACGGTCAAGCTGGATTACGGGATGATGCCGCGCGGCATCTACTGTCGCCCTCAAGTGGCCTCCTTCGGGATGACGAAGCAGGAAGCGGAAGAGCAGGGCTATGAGGTGACCATCGGTCGATTCCCATTCCAGGCCAACGGCAAGGCGCTCGCCCTCGGGGATTACGCTGGCTGGACGAAACTGGTCGTAGATGCGAAGTACGGAGAGATCCTGGGCGGGCACTTGATCGGTCCGGAGGTGACTGAACTGCTCCCGGAGCTTACGATCTCCCAGATGATGGAGCTCACCCCGGCCGAAATCGCCCGCAATGTGCACATGCATCCGACGCTCAGCGAGACCCTTGAGGAAGCCGCGCATGACGCAGAGGGCCACTCGATCAACATCTAGTGGAACGCCCGGCGCCGCGCATCCGCGCCGGCTAAGTATGGGAGTACGGTATGGGAGCAAACGAGAAAGCGCTGTCCAAGGTCCGCCAGGCGAAGAACGCGAATGTGACCACGATCATGAGCAAGCCCAACGTGGTGGGTGTGGGCACGGGGTACCGGCAGCGCAAAGGGGAGCTGACGGATGAGTTGTGTGTGCTGGCGCTGGTGGAGAGAAAAATACCTCGCGTGGCGTTGAAGGGGCACGAATTGGTTCCGCCCGAGGTCGATTCGGTTCCGACGGATGTCATTCAAGTCGGGCGGTTGACCGCCTTCCAGAGCCGCGCCGACCGCTGGCGCCCCGCTCCGGGAGGCGTGAGTATCGGCCACTTCCAAATCACCGCTGGCACGCTCGGCGCGCCGGTGCGGGACCGCGGCACCGGGGCCAAGCTGATTCTCTCCAACAATCATGTGCTGGCGAACATGAACGAGGCCCATCTCGGGGACCCGGTAGTTCAACCAGGGACGTTGGACGGGGGGCGGGAGGGCGTGGACACGATCGGCGTTCTGGAACGCTTTCATCCCATTGACTTCGGCAGCGCGCCGTCGACCTGCAGCCTGGCCGATCGGGTCGCGGCGATCGCCAATTGGATTGCGAGATTGATCGGATCCCGGCATCGTCTACAGGCTTTTCAGGAGAACACGCAGGCGCGAAATCTCATTGACGCGGCCGTGGCTCGTCCAATCGATGAGGCCTGGGTGGGGGATGAGATTCTGGAAATCGGGGTCCTGGTAGGCACCGTGCCCGCCGCCTTGGGAATGGGCGTGAGAAAATCCGGGCGAACCACCGGGCTGACCTCGGGTGAGGTGCGGGTGCTCGACGCGACGGTGACCATCGACTATGGCGGGCGCAGCGCTCTCTTTGAGGATCAGATCCTGACCGGCCCCATGTCGGAGCCGGGCGACTCGGGTTCGGTGCTCGTTGCTTCGGATTCGAAGGACGCGGTCGGTTTGTTGTTCGCTGGTTCCCAGCAGTCCACGGTCTTCAATCCGATTGGCCGGGTGTTGGAGATCTTGGAGGTGGCGATCGGATGAGCGAGAGCACTGAGTCCGGCGCAGGGCCCATCTCCCTGGCTCGTGCCAGGGCCGTGAAAAAGGCGTATGAGGAGCGATTGCTGGGCTATCCCAATGTGGTCGGAGTCGGCGTGGGGCGCACGGTGCGAGGCGGCCGTCTGACGGATGAGATCGGGCTGATCGTGCTGGTCCAGGCGAAGCGCCCCACTTCTCAACTGGCGGACCAAGAGCGCATCCCGACGGAGATCGAGGGGGTGCCGGTGGATGTGCAGGAGATCGGGAGACTGACCCCACACAGGCCGAGGCGCTAGCTCCCCTCGGGCTTGCGCGCGGAGTGGATGGCCACCGCGCCGAGGGTCATTCGTTCGAAACCGGCGTCCTCGAAGCCCGCTGCGCGCAACGCCTCGCAGACTGCCTCGGGGTGCAGGAATTCCCGGGTCGTCGCTGAAAGGTAGCGGTATGCGGGGGCATTCCCGGCCGCGAATCGGCCCAGCAGAGGGATGACGAGCCGTAGGTGCAGCCGGTGGAACCATCGGGTCAGGCCGCCTTCGGGAGGCGAACTCTCCAGAACGACGATTCTGCCTCCGGGCCTGAGCACCCGGCACTGCTCTCGAAGGGCAATCCTGAGATGGCCCACATTGCGGATGAAGAAGCCCGAGAGAGCGCCATCGAAGGTCCCGGGGGCGAAGGGCAGCCGCTCGCCATCGGCCAGCAGCCAGGCCGGCCCTCCGCTGCTTGCTCTGCCCTGGGCAATGCGCAGCATCTGGGGGGTGAAATCAAGGCCGATGACGTGCGACTTGGGCGCCTGGCGGCGGATCCCCATCGCCAGATCTCCTGTCCCCGTCCCTACGTCCAGGTAGCAGCCGCCATCCACCGGGGCCAAGACCTCCACTGTTCGCTTGCGCCAACGCACATCCTGCCCGAAAGTCATCAACCGGTTGAGCAGGTCGTAGTGCGGCGCGATCTCGCCGAACATGCGGCGAATTGCCCCAGGGGGTCTGCCTGTCTCCGCCATTGGCGCCCATTCTACCCGCCCGGGCGGCCTCACGCACCTATCCAAGATTCGGGGTGGAAGGATGTGGGAGTCGGTGGAGAGGCGGCATGGGAGGCGGCGGGGCTGCGCCTCCGCCCCGCATGGCAGACCCAAGCGCACTGCCTCGAGCGGGAAGCGCATGTGATGCACTTTCAGGGGGCCACCACCCGTTGCCTGGTGGCCCGCATTCAGCGGGGGAATCTGGCTTGTGCGCCTTGAAAACACGGACGCGCCCATTGCCGTCGTTGACTTGCCGTATGGCGCAAACTATACTGTAAGTGAACGGCTCCGGCCTCTACGGCTGATCCGCGAAGATGCATCTCCAGCGGCCATTCCACGGAGGCATCCCTATGACTCTTTTGAGATGATCTAATCCCCCAGTTCTTCTCCGCGTGACCTTACCCGCAAGAAAGGATGAATTCATCATGAACAACGAGAAGATGGTCATCGAACGGACCACCAGTGGCATGGTACGGCAGTTGTCCTGGTGGGATGGGTTTCTATCAAACACCGGCACGATGAATCTCTTCTGGATCGCCTATTCGTTCATGTGGGCGATCGCACTATTTCCGGGCAGCAGCTTGATCGGTGCGCTGCTCGTCATAACGGTCCTCCTGCTGCCGCACGTTCTCCTGTACACGCAGTTTGCCGCCGCGATGCCCCGTTCGGGAGGCGACTACGTCTTCAACAGCCGTACCCTGAACCCCGCCATTGGCTTCGCGGTGAACTTCAGCATGGTCATATGGAATATGTTCTGGATGGGATTTACCGCCTACCAGTTCGCCACGGCGGGGGTGGCCACCACCGCGTCTCTGCTGGGCCACCTCTTCAACAACACTGCGCTCATCAATTTCGGGAGCGCGGCGGTATCTACGCCCAGCCTGGCGCTGCTCATTGGGGGCATCACAATCATCATCGTGGGAGCGCTTGCCCTCTGGGGCAACCGGCCCTTCTTCACCATGATGGCGGTCGCTTTTGCCATCGGATTACTCGGCGTGTTGGTCATGGTGATCATCCTCTTGCTCAGCAACAACCAGGAGTTCATGGCGCTATTCAATAAGTTTGCTCTGAGCACGGCCGACATCCCGAACTACTACGATGCGATGATGAAAGCCGCGGCCGACACCTTCGGCTTCACAAGCAGCAGCGCGAGTTTCCTCTCCTTGCCGACGTTCTACGTGCTGACCTTCGCATTCCAGCCGCTGGGGTTCGCGGTCTGGTCGTCCTATCTATCAGGCGAGATCAAGAATGCCAACAACGCAAGGGTTCATGCGGGCGCCATGGTCGGAAGTCTGCTGTTCACCGGAATTTCATTGGTGATCGTTGGAGCGCTGCTTGTTCGGGTGCTGGGCTACAATTTCCTCGGTGCGGCTGGCACGTACTATGCGAACTTCGCCGAGCTCGATGGGGGCATCGTCAATAATGCCTATTTCTTTGTGGCGCTGCTGACGAAGAGCCCAATTGTCCAGTTGTTCATCGGCTTGAGCCTGATGGCATGGACGTTTCTCTATATCCAGCCATCGCTGGCGATGGTCTCCCGCTGTTTCTTCGCCTGGGCGATTGATGGGCTGGCGCCCAAGGGGCTGAAGCACGTCAACCGCACGAGCCACGTTCCGGATGTCTCGATCATTGTCGCATGCGTGATCGCGATCGCCTTCTTGGCGCGCTTCTCATGGCCCGGCCAGATCTTCTCCATCTACGGTGCAAATGCCTTCATTGGAGGGGGGACGATCACCTTCGCCGTGGTCGCCATCTCTGCAATCGTCTTTCCCTTCTCCAAGAAGACGAAGAGCCTATACGAGCTCTCCCCAGCGCAATGGAAGATTGGAAACCTCCCCCTGATGAGCGTGTTTGGGGTGATTTCCCTGCTCGTGATGGCGGTGATCACCTTCCTCTTCATATGGAGACCCGAATTGGGCGTGCTGACGGTCCCATCGATTGTCTACCTCGTGCTGTTGTACGTGGTAGGGTTCATCTGGTATTTCGTCGCGCTGAGAATCAACAGGGCCAGAGGCATCGATACTGAAAAGATCCTGAGTGAGATTCCGGAGGATTAGGCCGGCCTCCGGAGGCGGGTGGGAAAGGGGTCAGCCTCACATACGCTAGGGGGGACCAGGCGGATCGCGAGGCTGGCTCCTTTCAGCGGTGCACTTCATTCTGCGGCGGAGGCTGCTGCACCGCCGAAGGGAGGAACATGGAGCCGAACCTGGAGACGCTGTTTGCTTCGTTCACTGACCCGAAAGACCGGGAGTTTATCGAGGAAGCGATCCGCCTGCAGGACCAAGCGGAGCACAACGGAATTCAACTCCGCCTGCTCGGCGCGCTTGCTTTCCGGCTGCAGTGCCCGAAGAACGCCTCGAAATTCGAGGCCCTCGAGAGAAGGATCAGCGACATTGACTTCGCCGCTTCCAGTCACCAGCGGGATGGGATTTTGGCATTCTTCAAGGACCAAGGATATCTGGTCGATGAGAACGTGCTCTACACCGGCGGGGGGTATCGATACATCTTTGAGAATCCGGACAATCACAACCACATCGATATCTTCTTTGACCGGCTGGAAATGAGCCACACTATTCCATTTCGGAATCGGTTAACCATTGAGAAGCGATCGATCTCGTTGGCGGATATGCTGCTCGAGAAGATGCAGATCGTGCAGATCAACCGGAAGGATTTCAAGGACGCTGCCGTGTTGCTGCTGGAGCATGAAGTCGGGACGGAAGATCGAACCATCAATATCGAATACATCGCGAGTATCATGAGCGACGACTGGGGGTTCTTCCACACCTTCACCGGGAACCTCGTCAAGCTGCGGGACGCTCTGCCGCAATTCGAGAGCTTCACCGTCGATGAGAGGGCGATCATCGAAGCCAGGATCGCCGGGATGCTCGAGCGCGTTAACGCTGCCGAGAAGAGCATGAAATGGAAGCTCAGAGCGAGAATCGGGACGAGACTCCGTTGGTACCAACAAGTCGATTGACCTGGCGGGAGGGGCACGGAGCGGAATATCGGGATCAACGGCTACAATAGTTCTGGTCGGATTGTGCATGGAGGCAATGGATGGCGGACTTACGCATCTTCTTCGCTTCGGACATCCATGGTTCAGAAGTCTGCTTCAAGAAGTTCATCAATGCCGGGAAGCACTATGGCGTGGATGCCATTATCTTGGGCGGGGATATCGTTGGCAAGATGGTTGTCCCCATCGTCAGGCGGAATGACGGCTCCATCGTCGCTGAGTATCTGGGCGACAGGAAGGAGATCAAAGAGAGTGACGAAGGGGGCGTCGAAAAGCTGGAATGGGGGATCAAGAACAATGGGTTCTATCCCTATCACATGGATGAGGAAGAATTCAACCGTATCAAAGGGGATGACCAAAGGAAAGCGGAGATATTCGAAGAGGCGATTGCCGAATCGCTGGAGAACTGGATGGGGATCGCGGCGGAGCGCCTGACGGGGACCGGTATCAAGTGCTACATCACGCCGGGAAACGACGATCCGCCGTTCATCGACAAGATCCTGGCCGCATCCGATGTGGTGCGCAATCCTGAGGGGGAGTGCATTGAACTCGACGCCGATCACGAGATGATCAGCGCCGGCTACGCAAACATCACCCCCTGGCACTGTCCGAGGGACATCCCAGAAGAGGAACTGGCCGAAAAGCTGGAGGCGCTATGCTCCAGGGTGAAACGCATGCGGAGCTGCATCTTCAACGTGCATTGCCCTCCGTACAACACAATTCTGGATGTCGCCCCGCAACTGGATGACACCCTGAAGCCGATAACGGTGGGTGGATCGATTATGGAGGCCAATGTGGGCTGCACGGCGGTGCTGGCCGCCATCGAGAAGTATCAACCCCTGCTGGGCCTGCACGGCCATATCCACGAATCTCGGGGAGACTGCAAGATCGGCAGGACGATTTGCATCAATCCGGGCAGCGAATACAGCCAGGGCATCTTGCGGGGGGTGGTGGCGGTCCTCGGAAAGGATAAGGTGAAGAACTTCGCCCTCACCGCCGGTTAGAGCGCGTATGTGAACAAGGGGGCTTGACCGCAGGGGCGGGCAGGCACTCAGTCTCCCGGCAGATTGCCCCTCACGCGGTGGGGTAAAGGATATATCGTCGCCCGGCCACCCCGTGTGGGATAGCGCAGCCCCCGGTGGCTCGTGGCCAAGGCCGCCAGCGGTGAGCGCCTGGTTGCCCGCCGGTGGACCTCCGCTCACAGCTACTCCCTGTCCAACCCCAGCTTCTCCTCCAGCTGCAATATCGAGGGCTCAGTGAGCGTGGATCCATCAGGGAAAAGGATCGTGGGGACGCTGCGGTAGCCATGGTTGATCTCTTGGACGAGATAGGCGGCTTCAGGGTCCTGGTCAATATCCACATAGTCGAACTCGATGTTTCGCCGTTCGAAGAACTGCTGCGTGCGGCGGGATTGCCCGCACCAGTTGGTTCCGAAGAGCACAATTCGGTCATCCCCCACGGCCTCTCCTCCCGAGGGCGGCAGCGTGTCCCCTTACTCTCACATAGCGGCGATTCTACTCGATTCGACGATTGAAGCATTGAGGATCTTACGCCGGTTCACAGTGCGTTCCCAGCCAGGATTGATATAATCCGCATTCATGCGCAGGCTCGCTGGGTGGTTCGCACGGTTCATGGCAGGGGCGGCGGGGGCCGCGCTGCTGCTCGTTCTGATCTATCAAATCCCCGTTGTGAAGTTTCAACTTGAATGGCGCATGGACAAAGCCGCCGGAATCGTGCGCGGCTGGCTGAACCCTGGCGACACCCTGCCCACCCCCGCCAGTGAGCCACATGTGATGATTATGCCGACGGCGATCCCAAGCCGAACCCCTAGGCCCACTGTGGAGATCACCGCCACGCCGGCGCCCACAGCGACACCGATTCCGGCGGGCGTCCAGCTTCCGGCGCCTGCCTGGGAGAAGCAGGATTGGAACAACTGCGGGCCCGCCACCCTTGCGATCACCCTCCACTACTATGGATGGGAGGGGGATCAATACTCCATTTCCTCCATGCTGAAGCCCGATCGCGGCGACAAGAACGTGAACGTGGAGGAACTGATCTACTACGTCCGCACCCAGGCCGGCTGGCTGCAGGCGGATTACCGCGTGGGCGGGGAGATCGAGGACATCAAGCGCTTCCTGGCGGCGGGCTATCCGGTGATCGTGGAAAAAGGGTTCATCCTGGCGGAGGGAGACAGCGGAGGCGGCTGGACGGCCCATTATCTGCTGCTCACGGGCTACGACGACAATTCGGATGAGTTCACCGCCCAAGATAGCTATCTGGGCCCGGATTTGAAGGTATCCTACAGGGAGCTGGATGAAGGCTGGCAGGCCTTCAACCGAGTGTATATCCTGATCTATCCGCCAGAGCAGGGGGAGCGCATCCGGGAGCTGCTGGGGGAGGATCTTGACCCGGAGGTCAACCGCCAGCGAGCCTTGGAGGCCGCGCAAAAGGATATTGAATCGGATCCGCAAAACGCATTCGCCTGGTTCAATCTAGGCACGAATCTGATCTATTTCGAGCGCTACGGCCAGGCCGCGGAGGCCTATGACAATGCGCTCTCGCTGGGGCTTCCCTGGCGCTTCACTCGGTACCAGTTCGGCCCGTATATCGCCTACTTCAACCAAGGACGCTTCCAGGACATGATCCATTTGGCTGACGCCACGCTGGCGCGCACGCCAAAGGCGGAAGAATCCCTGCTGTGGCGCGGCTGGGCCAGGTACCGGCTCGGGGACACGGCCGGGGCGCTGCGGGATTTTCGGGCTGCATTGGGCGTAAATCCCAACTACCATGATGCGCAGTACGCGATCGACTTTATCGGCGCGTCCCAATAGCGGCGCATACGCAATACACAATGTGTATGGCACACGCCATGCGCTCGGCACAGACATCTTCGAGCCCCCGCCAACGGCCGGTGCGACGCCTTTTGCGTGCCCTCACGGCTGAAGCATGGCGGCGTTGCCGCCCTTTTCTCCGCCGGCGGGGTGCCGGGTAGCAAACCCGGCCTACAGGGCCGGGAGCGAGCG
>CAYMCO010000007.1:31148-161935 GCA_964388955.1 uncultured Anaerolineaceae bacterium
ACAGGGCCGGGAGCGAGCGAGGTGCCGGGCGCGATCACGGCCGAGGCATGGCGGCTCTGGCGGCCGCCTTATCCTCCGCCGACGGGGTGCCGGGTAGCAAACCCGGCCTACAGGGCCGGGAGCGAGCGAGGTGCCGGGCGCGATCACGGCCGAGGCATGGCGGCGTTGCCGCCCGCCTTATCCTCCGCCGGCGGGGTGCCGGGTAGCAAACCCGGCCTACAGGGGGCGGGAGCCACGACGCGGCATCCCGGCATGCGCGTTGCCCTTCGGCGCCCTTTCGCTTTCCGGAATATTGTATAATTAAGATCAGATTTCTAACATTCTTCTAGTGCAAGGAGGCTAGCATATTGTTGTGATCATCTCGTATCAGCGCGAATTCAGAGAGGGAAGAGCTATGTTGATCAGTGAGACCTTGAACGAAGCCATGAACGAGCAGATCGGCAGTGAGTTGGGCGCCTCAAATCAGTACCTGAAGATCGCCTCCTATTTCGACAACGACAACCTGCCGGAATTGGCGGGCTTCTTCTTCCGCCAGTCTGAAGAGGAGCGAGAGCACGCCATGCGGTTCCTACGCTATATTCTGGATGCCGGTGGCGATGTGCAGATTCCGGCCATCCCCGCTGCCCCAGGGTCCGTCGGCAGCGCCATAGAGGCGGCCCAAATGGCGCTGGATTGGGAGCTGCAGGTGACGAAACAGATCAACGGTCTGATGGATATGGCCATCGAGGAAAACGACCACATCGCGCAGGAGTTCCTGCGCTGGTTCGTCGAGGAGCAGCTCGAGGAAGTATCGACGATGGACGAGATGGTGGGAGTGATTCGCCGGGCCGGCGACCAGCTGCTGCTGGTCGAGGATTACGTGGCCCGCAGGCCGGATCCGCACGCTGATGAAGGTGCCTAGAAAGCCACCACTCGACCCAACCAAAGAGCGCCCCCGCCCACCGCTCCGGAACGGCGAGGGCGTTTGATATCTCCCCTGGGCGGGCAGCGGGGCGCCCCTACCGGCAGGACCCACGGATTGCCGGCTTCAGATGGGGGATGGGCTGGATGCCCGCAAAGTCGGTCCTCGGACCGCCAGGGTAGAAGCGTGGCACGGAAGCGTTTCCAGATCCGCTTGTCTGGCCTTCCGGCACGGCCCCCCGGTGGATCTTGCGCCGGGCCAGGAGCCTATTCCCCGAACAGCGCCCGGCTGGCGGCGTCGGCTCGCTCCTCCCGGCTTTGACCCCCGAGGCCAGCGATCGATTTGTAGAATTCCTCGTCGTAATCCCGGCTGCGCACAACCACCGGCATGGGGACCGCGTGGCCCATTATCAACGCCTGCTGGCGGGTGTCCAGCCGGGCCAGCACCTCCCGCAGGGCCCCCGCGCCGCTGACCCCCGAGAAGACTGCCCGGATGTCCGCCTCATTGTCCAACAGGCAGGTCACCCGGGTGCCGATCTGGCTCATAACCTCATCATCGATCCCGCTGGGCCGCTGGTCCACAATCAGCAAAGTGACGTTGTATTTCCGCAGCTCGCGGGCGATATTGCCAAAGATGGTGTGGGGTGCGATGGAGGGGTCGAGGAACTTGTGCGCTTCCTCGATGACGATCATGAGCGGGCGCGGTTCGTCGGCCGTGCCCCCGGCGGCGCGGTTCTTCTCCCCCACATATCTGGCGTGAATGCGGCGGGTGAGGTAGTTGGCGACCAGCATATAGGCGGCCAGGGTGTTGCCATAGATGCCGAACTCCAGCACAACGCTGGTGCCCATGTTAAGGCGCCGGAAGATGTCGTCCACCGCATCATCACCGGCCCCAGGAACGAGGAAGCCCATGCGGCGGAAGAATTCGAACTTGCGCTGGATGGCCCCCAATGTCCCTCCCACGATGCGCCCGCTCTCCACCAGGTCAAGCAGTTCCTCTTCCATCCCCTCTTCTTCCAGCAGCTTCTCAATCCAGCGCGGCCCCAGGCGCCTGCGCAGGAAATACAGCGCGCCCGTCTGCACTTCCGTGAGGCCGAGCAAGCCGGAGAGCATCTCCACATCCTCGGGCTCGATCTCTTGATAGCCAATGCGGAGCACCCGATCCGTCTTGCTGCCCCGGGCGATGGAAGTGGCCTCATCCAGTGTAACCACGCTGACCCGCCCGTCGGTGAAGAGCTGGCGCAGCCCCTTGAATTCGCGCCCGCGCTCGTCTTTGATGGCCCAACCATAGTCATTGTGCATGTCAAAGATCAGCGTGGAGGCCTGTCCGGAGCGGATGATGCCGGCCAAGAGCGTCCGCGTGATGAAGGATTTCCCGGTGCCGCTCTTGCCGAACACCCCCGAGGAACGCTCCACGAAACGCTCCAGATCGAGGTTGACCTGCACGTACTCCATGTCCAGCGGAGTGCCCACGTTGAAGTGGGTCTCGTCCTCTGCCCCGAAAACCCGATCGACATCCTGCGCGGAGGCCTCATACACGGGCGAGAAGTGCGCCGGGATGCTCTTGGCAGGCCGCGGCTCCTGCTCGTCAGTCTCCAGGGTGAGCATGGGGCTGACATGCATGCTGGCGTAGGCGAGCTCGCCGGAGAGCACGGTCGCGCTGAAGCTGTCGTCCTGGGCCGGCGGCCGGTGCACCAAGTTGGGATTGGTCGAATCGAGCCCGATGTCGGTGATCAATCCGAAGAACTGCTTCCCCGTCCGGCGGCTGCGGATGACCACATAGCGCCCAACCGCCAAACGCTCAACGGCGAAGCGGGGGTCAAGTTTCACCCGTAGGCCAGCGGATAAGGACCCGCCGACCACCGTCCCGAGCGGCATATCCGTGGGTCGCGGGCCAAAAACGGAATCAAGGGTTTCTTCGCTCATGACCATGGGCTTTCTCCAAACCGGCGCAGCAAACCATCCAGTCGGGTGAGATCGTCGGAGATCAGACGTGTGATTGCCTTTCCGCTTTCCAGCAGAAATCCCCGCCGCTCGCTGCTGGGGCGGGCGGTGGCGGCGATCTCCAGCGCGGCCACCAGCAGATCATCGACTGGCAACTGCGGGGTGGATACAACGATGCGCAGGAAATCCAAGCGCTCGGTGAATTCACGGACCTGCTCTTCGAGCATGGGGAGCACCGGGGCGAGGGTCATCGGGGGTTGCGGGGGGAGCCGGTGAACGAAGCCACCTTCCCGCCTATAGCCCACTGCCAAAGCGCTGAATTCCACGGGCACCTGCCGGTTGACCTGGGAATCCGACAACTCCTCCGGGGCTGCTTCTTCCGCCACGGCCATCTGGCGGGCGAATTCGTCATCTTGGATGCTGATGTCATAGATCAGGCCCACGACGTGGCTGGCGCCCCCTTGCGCCTCCGCCGTGCAGAAGGAGCCGAAAACCGGCAGGTGGGGCTCCGGCGCGCGCAGGGCGGAGACGAACCCACGTGTGCTGCAGCGCGTCACGCGCCCGATAGAATCCCGCATCTCTTGCACCTCCCATGAAACCTATATCTGATAGCGCCGCTTTGCCCCGATCCAGCGTTTTGTCAGCGATTTCGTTGATGGCTGGGGCAGGATCCCCTGTTGAAGCAGCTCGCGGTTCAGTATCTGGGTCAAGCTCTCGCGCTCAGGCTGAGTGACAACCGCGAGTTCGTGTGCCCTGGCCAAAGCATAAGGGAAGCCCGGGGTCGACTTGCACTGCGCAAGAATCGCGGCGTGCGTGAACTCCAACAGTCGCGGGCGCTCGGCCACCCATCCCGGGATTTCTACGCGCACGATCCCGCCGGGATCGCCGACGTTCAAATAGAAGAATTCCATCTGGTGGCCGGCGACCTTGAACTGCTGATTCACCGGTGAGGCGTTGACAAATCGTGCGCTCCGGCAGCCCGTTGGCAGCCAACCAAAGAGATCCCGATCTGTGAGGATTTGGAAGGGATTGTCTCTGAGATGTGCATCGTCAATGCGATCCAAGGCAAGCTGGCTCAGATGCAGCAGCGCGAGCACATTCCCGCTGGCCGGGCGATCGACATAGCCTGCCAGCGCCGTGCCGCTCTCCCGCAGGCGATCCAACTCCGACAAGTATTGTCCCAGCAGCGTCTCTGCCTCGCCGTACACCTGGCCTCCCATCTGAAGCAGGAGCCACAACAGCAGCCCGTTGTCGAGCAGGGCAAGCGAGGGGCCATCTGCCGATTCGGCGGCAAGACGAGCGAGTTCACCCATCTCGGCCACATCCCGGCGGGCGTTGACGATTGTATTGTCGACCTGCCCTCCCCCCTGCAGGTGGAGCTGTTGGGGTGTGAAGGCCAGCGTCGGTCGACTGTGCACGGAGGGCGGCGCGCCAGAGCCATACGAGATGCGTATCCCGCCGATGTTGATCAAGTAGTAGAGCGCTGAGGCGTGGCGATCCGGATAGATCTGTGAGCCGTCCGCGCCGATGACACTGTGACAGGGGGGCAACGTACCCGGCCCAAAGCGCCCATCGATGGCCTCCACCCCAGGCACTGCCCCAGGCCACCGATCCCCCGCCGCCTCAATCTTCGCCCTGAGCAAGGCGGGATCGTGCGAGGCGGCGCGCGCTAAGCTCCGCTGCGCGATGGGAAGCAAGCGCTCTCTGGCCTGCTTCTGTTGGGCGATGTGCTCGCCCATGCCCTCGAGTTCTTTGAGCAGCGCGGTGAAGTCAAGACTCATGCTGGATACCTGCAACCGCCCGGTCGTATACGGTCTCTGAATGATAACGAAACCTGCCGGGGGTGCAAGGGATACCATGCCAATTGAGGGGAAAAGGGGAATGCTGTGGGGGCAGCCGGATGCCTGGCTCTCTATTACGGGGGCCTTGCCCCCGAAATGGACGCCCCAGGACGATGGGAGCATGGCTGGGGCAACGGGGATATGCTATACTGCGCGAGGTGGACGAAAAAGATTATGTCTCGCGAAAAGCAGCCAGGTGGATCACCGCCCACGGGCTGGAAGATGTGGCGATGGTTCTCATGGAAGCGGGAAGACCCCTTTCCCCACTCGTGGCACAATTGAGCTACTTGGCCGCGCCGTTACTGGGCTCGTCCGTCACAGATTGGATGGATTTTTTCGGCTCTTTGGCGGATGAGAACGTGGTGGATGCTTTTCTGGATCAACTGGAAGGGGATCGAGGGGCTTTATGACTGCGGCGGGCTCCCTGGGACTGGCCGTTCTGATCCTGTTTGTCGCCCTCGGCACAATCGCCTACTTTCTTGAAGATCGCTTCCCCTTGGCGGAGCGACCTGTTCGCGCTTTTCGGGAGATGAAGGAGTCGATCGGACGATCCGTGGAAGCCGGCAAGCGGGTCCACGTGTCCTTGGGGACGGGCCCGGTGGCCGGGATCGAGGGAGGGCCGGGGTTTGCAGGCCTGGCAGTGCTTGCCCGAGTCGTGGCGCTCACCCGGGTGAGCGATCTCCCCACGATCGCAAGCACGGCGGACGGGGCCCTGATGCTGCTGGCGCAGGCCAGCATGCGAGCCCTCTCGAGCAATGGGTTATCGGCCGAAATGCCCGAGGAGGAAGAAGGGCGCATGATCGCGGCCACGCCGTTCTCCTATGCGGCGGCGGTCCCTTCGCTCGTGGAGACAGAGAATGTCTCGTCGCATTTGTTATTTGGCCGCTTCCGGCAGGAAGCGGCACTCGTGGCGCTCTTCGGTCGCCATAAGGGGGGGACGGTGATCGGCGGCACAGACGATGTGCTTGCTCAGGCGTTGCTCTACGCCACCTCGGATTACCCCGTGATCGGAGAGGAATTCTACGCTGCCCCTGCCTACCTCGGCGGAGAACGGGCACAGCGGGCGGGCCTGCGGGCGGAAGACAGCATCCGCATTCTGCTGATCCTCGCCGTTCTTGTCGGGACGATTCTGAAGACACTGGGGGTCATCTCGTGAGATTCGGTATCCATCTGCTGTGGATCGGGATCGCGGCCCTGGCAGGCGGCCTGGTGCTGCTGGGATATTTCTTCGAGGTCGATGCCCTGAAAGGGATCCAGTTGCTCTTGATCCAGTGGACCACGGTGCTGGCGGCTGGGGCCCTGCTTCTGGGTTTGAAGAATCTGAGCTCGGTGCATATCAAGAAAGTGGGCCTGCAATCCGAAGACTGGATATACAGCGCCGTTCTGGTGGCCTGCCTGCTCCTGACGCTGATCTTCGGCATCGGTCTTGGCCCGGACAGCGCCGTGTTGCTGTTGTTGTTCAACGCCGTTCAAATGCCGGTCGAAGCCTCCCTCATGGCGTTGCTCGCTGTCACGCTGATCGTGGCCGGATTCCGCCTCCTCCAGCGCCGCCGAACGTGGGATAGCCTATTGTTTGTGGCCACCGTGCTGGTTGCCCTGTTGCTCACTGCGCCGTGGCCAGGGGGGGACGGCGGTATCCTGGGAGAGGTGCGCGCGTGGCTGCGGGCGGAAGTGTTTCAAGTACTGTCAGTGGGCGGCGCGCGCGCACTGCTGCTCGGAGTGGCCTTGGGAGCCGTGGCAACCGGTCTGCGGGTGTTGCTCGCTGCGGAGCGACCGTATGGAGAGTGATGCGGCCAAAGGGATCCGCTGCCCGATGTGCAGCAAGGTCAACCCCCCGGGGTTGGAGGTCTGCGAGTTCTGTGGCGCGCGGCTGGTACCGCTGGGCCCATCGGCGGGTATGGACAGCGGGCCGGAGGGGCGAATCGGGGACTCAAGTCAAGACGAGCCTGGGGTTCCCGATTGGCTGGCCCGCATCCGCTCTCAGGCGGCAGGCGGGGAATCTGAAAGCCAGGAGCCGGAGGAAGAGGCCCAAACGGAAGAAGATCAGGGCACGTTGCTTGAAAGAGGCCCCCGCCGCCGCGGCGGAACAGGAAGTCTGCTCGATCGCTTGAAGTCCTTCCAGGAACAGGAAGAAAAGGGCCCTGCCAGGGACGAGGAACCCGTGCGATCGGAGCCGGTTGGAGGAGCGGGGGCGGGCGCGCCCGATAGGGCGGAAACGGAGCTCGGGACGCCTTCTGACGCGGCGCAGGAACCGGGGCGCCGTTGGCAGGAAACCATTGAGGAGGCCGCCGGAGGGGAGGAACAGACAGACGAAGGGGGTGGGTCTGGGGAGGTCCCCGATTGGCTGCAGACCTTTGCGGATGAATTGGACGAAGCGGAAGCGCAGGAGATTCCCCCTTGGCTGGCGAGGATCAGGGCGCAGCAGAAGAAGGCGCTGGAAGGTGAGACCGCTCGCGAAGAGCGGGAGATGCCACAAGCGGAGGCGGAGGAGGAGAAGTGGTGGGAGGAGCCGCTGCGGGACGATTCGACCGCTCCGTCGGCGCAGGGCCCTGCTCCGCCGATAGGAGGGGCGCGAGAATCTTTCCGGGGTCCTGCCGGTGAGGAGTTGGCGCCCGGGGCTCCGGAGGCCCCGCTAGAATCCGAAGGGGCGCGAGCATTCGAAGTCTCGGCTCCATTCGCGGCGCCTCCCAGCGCGGGAGGCGAGGCCGCGGAAGGGCGCATCCCAAAGGATGAAGCGCCACCGGAAGAGGACCGCCGAGGGCAGGCGCGGGCGGTAGAGACCCCTGGCGAGCCGCCGGCTCCCCAATACCAACCGCCCTTCGAAAGCGGGAGCTTTCCGGCCGGGGGGGAGTTGGCACCCAGCGAGGCCCCGGAAGCGCCGGGGCCGGATTCAGCCCGCCCCGAGCCGGAGCGGGAGCGGGTGGATCAAGAGCCGTCGCCCGAGGAGAAGCTGCCGCACATCCCCGCCTTGATCACGGAGGAGGAGCAGGGGGCGGCGGAAGAGGAGATCGAGGACGTCGACCTCGGATCCATCGAGCTCCCGCAGTGGCTCAACGAGCTGCAAGACCTGGATGAAGGCGAACTGCAAGCGGAGCGCAAGAGAGCGGAAGGGCTTGAGCCTGCCAAGCTGCCCTCATGGCTCGAGGCGATGCGCCCGCTTGAGACCATCCGGCCGACCCCCCAGGTGGAGCCCGAAGAAGGCCAGGTCATCGAGACCAGCGGTCCCTTGGCCGGACTGCGGGGAGCGTTGAGCGCGGAACCGATCGTGGCCATGCCTCGTCAGCCCTCCATCGGCGGGGGAAGGCTGGATATTACGGAGCGCCAGTACGCCCGGGCAGAGATCCTACAGCGCATGATCGCGGAGGAGAGCCAGGAAATCCCGGCGGCCGGCAAGCGGCGGCTGCCGCTCCCTTTGCTGCGCTGGGCAATCGGCGCCCTGTTGGTATTTGCGATTCTGATTCCCACACTGTACCAGGGCCGGCTATTCGCATTCCCGACCCGTTGGCCCCAAGAATTGGCGCCGTTGATCACGATTGTCGAGGGGATGCCAAACGATCGGCCTATGCTCTTTGTGATCGACTACGATCCCAGCGCCGCGCCTGAAATGGAGAGAATGGGAGAGGCGTTCTTGGATCACGTGATACTGCGAGGGCTGCAAGTGGTCACAATCTCTACTCGGCCCACCGGGCCAGCGCTCGCCGAGCACTTGCTCGGGAGCCTGGGGGTTCCGGATCGTCTGATCAGGGGCGAGCGCTATTACGATCTTGGGTACCTGGCAGGCGGGGAAAGCGGCGTGCAGCTGTTCGCTCAGTCACCGCGCCTGGCAGCGCTGCGGGGCTTCCGCACGGCTGGGTCCTATCAGGGCGAATCCCCTTGGGATACACCCATTCTGAAAGATGTGGATTCCCTCTCCGATTTTGCCGCTGTGGCCGTGCTCACATCAGGGACAGAAAGCGCCCGCAACTGGGTGGAACAAACCAGCTCGAGATTGGGAACCAGGCCACTGGTGATGGTCCTCAGCATGGGCATCACCCCGATCGTCCGCCCGTACTACGAGGCGCAAGCGCCGCAGGTGGATGCGCTGCTCTCTGGCCTGCCGGCGGCGGTGTCTTACGAACAGGTGCTGGGCGGTTCGGGGGGGGCTTCCCATCTGTGGGATGCCTACGGCGGCGGTCTATGGGTTGCGATCGGTGCTCTATCGGTGGGAACGGCGTATGGGCTGACGGCGTTTCTGGTCGAGCTGAGGCGCAGGATTTCCGGAAATGTCTGATGCTCTGGGTACCGTCATGGAAACACTCATCGCCGCGTGCCTGACTATCATGGTGCTGAGCTACTTGTTCGGTGATAATCCGCTGTTCCGGCTGGCGACATTTGTCTTCATCGGGGTGGCGGCGGGGTATGCGGGAGCCCTTGCCTGGCACAGCGTGCTCTGGCCCCGGCTATTGGCCCCGTTCTTTGAGTCCGGCATCGGCGTGATCGCGAACGGTGGTATGCTGGGTTCCTGGCTCTTCCTTATCCTTCTGCTTTTCAAGCTTTCAGGGCCCACCTCGCGTGTGGGGAATATCTCCTTGGCCCTGCTCGTGGGTGTTGGGGCGGCGATCGTGGTGGGAGGTGCCATCACAGGGACACTCGTCCCACAAGGCATGGCCTCTATCGATACCTTGGATCCCAGGGTCGTATCCCCGCGAACTGGTGAAGCTTCCTTCGAGCGCGTGTTCAATGTGCTGGTGGTGCTGACCGCGACGATCAGCGGGTTGCTGTATTTCACATTCACCGTCCCGAAAACCGAAGAAGGTGAATCTGAGCGGCCCTTGGTCTTGAAACTCGTCGCTGGCCTTGGACGGGGCTTCTTGGTGATCACCTTCGGCGTGATGTATGCGGGAGCGCTGGCGGGAGCCGTGGTCGCCCTCGCGGATCGAATCCAGTTTCTGTTTGGCGTTGTCACAGGTGCGTTCGGTGGGTGATGCGGGCCCCACGGCGGCGAACCGTGAAGCAGGATCCCTGCTGGCGATTGACGTAGGCAGCGTGAATACGCGCGCCACGTTGATCGATGTGGTGGATGGCAAATATCGTCTTGTGGCGGCAAGCGCCTCTCCCTCGACGGTGGAACCGCCGCTAGGTGATGCTCGGGAGGGCATCCGTCGGGCGATGGATGACCTGAAACGCATTACCGGGCGACATCTCGTGGATGACACTGAACAGTTGATCGTCCCGGAAACTGCACAAGGGGATGGGGTGAACGGTTTCGTGGCCACGTCATCGGCGGGGCCGAAGATCAATGCGCTGCTGCTCGGCCTCACCCAGGAGATCTCGATTGAAAGCGCCCGGCGACTGGCGGATTCCACCTATCTTGACATCAGCGCGCAGGTGAACCTGCAGGAGGAGGGGGAGCCGGCGGAACAGATAGCGGCTATTCTGGATGCCCGGCCTGACCTTATCTTGATCGTTGGCGGCTCGGACGGCGGTGCAAAGCAGGGCCTGCTTCGTTCGATGGAGACCGTCCGCCTTGCGCTGGATCTGTTTCCCGCCGGCAGGAGACCCTCCATCGTTTATGCGGGCAACAAGGAGGTGGCAGGCGAATTGGGAGAGCGCTTCGGCGATCGGTTCATGGTGACTGTGGCTCCCAATCTTCGCCCACGCCTGGACCAGGAGAATATCGGAGCCGCCCGCTACCATCTTTCCGGGGTAATCTCAGATCTGCGCTGCGCCTATGATCTGGGCTTCGACGAGCTGTGGCGCTGGTCGGAGGGGCGCCTCACCCCGACATCAGAAGCTTTCGGGCGCGTGGTTCGCTATCTGAGCAAGGTATATGATCCCGACATGGGCGTCTTGGGAATCGACTTGGGCGCAAGTCAGGTGACGGTGGCAGCGGCGTTCGACGGTGACCTCCGGCTGCGGGTGCGCACGGATCTCGGTTTGGGGGAGAATGCACACCGCATCCTGAGCCACACCCCTCTCGCTGATGTGATGCGTTGGCTTCCGGTCGAGGCCTCGCCCAAGGACGTCAAGGACCTGATCTATAACAAGTCGCTCAATCCGGCTTCTGTGGCGATGGATCCGGTAGAACTGCACATCGAATTCGCGCTGGCTCGAGAGATCTTGCGCCATGCGCTTCAGGAGGCGCGCCCGTCATGGCCATCGGGGCCGGCCGGATCCACCGGCGGGCTCCCCCGTCTGGAGCCCATTCTTGCCAGCGGCAGTCTGTTGGGCGCCGCGCCCCGCCCCGGTTTCGCTGCCCTGGCTTTGCTGGACGCTTTGCAGCCTGTGGGGGTGACAACGCTCGTCGTTGACCCGCGCCATCTGGCCGCCGCGATCGGCGCGGCCTCTTCCAGCATGCCGATGCTGGCGGTGCAGGTGTTGGGATCGGATAGTTTCATCAGCCTCGGAACGGTGGTCAGCGCCAAGGGCAGGGGAATCCCGGGGGACAAAGCCGTGACCGTTATTCTGCAGAGGGAGGGCGAGGAAGATCTTGAGAAAGACGTCGCGTTCGGCGACATCGAAGTCCTGCCGCTGGCACATGGGGAACAAGGGCGGCTGGTGCTCAAGCCCGAGCGGTCCGTTGATGTTGGGCTCGGGGGAGAGGGGCACGAGGGCGCCCTGCGCGTGGCCGGTGGCGCTGTAGGGGTGATCATCGACGCTCGCGGCAGGCCGTTGGTGCTGCCCTCCGATCCCAGGGGCCGGCGCGAAATGAACGCCCGATGGCTTTGGGCTGTAGGAGGCGGGGAATGATCCACCTTCGGAGACCTTCCGCTTCAGCCCCCGGACCGGAAACCGGATCATGCGTGTAATTCTGCCCATCGCGCATGTCACGCCCTCTGCGATCATCCGGCGCGAGCGACGGCTTCCGGCCCCAGGAAACATCACCGTGCGGGTTAATAAACGGGTGAAGGCATCGGATGTGGTCGCCGAAGCCGAAGTCGGGAACCGATACGCTCTAGTGGATATCTCGCGCGCATTGGGCATCCCTCGAGATCGCGTCCCGGAGGTGCTGGTGCGCGAGGTAGGCGACCGGTTGGACGTCGGGGATGTGATCGCCGGGCCGATTGGCCTCGCGCGTCGGATGGTGCGGGCCCATGCTGCTGGTCGAATTGTGCATATTGCTGACGGCCGCGCGCTCATCCAGGAGCGGGGTCGGCGGTTGCAGCTCCCGGCGGGCTTCGCTGGCACGGTGATGTCGAGCGACGGCAGCCAACAGGTCACGATAGAGACCGCCGGCGCGCTGCTGCAAGGCGTATGGGGCAACGGGCGGCAGGGCTTTGGCGCGCTCAACCTGGTGGGCGAAGGACCCGGCGGCCGGCTGCAGACTGACCTGCTTGATATCAATCTGCGCGCGGCGGTGCTCGTGGCGGGTTTCTGCGATCATCCCGCACCGCTGCACCAGGCCACGGAGTTGAAGGCCCGAGGGTTGATCGTCGGCGGCCTATCGGCAGGTCTGATTCCCGTGGTTCGGCGTCTGCCCTACCCGGTGATTGTCTTGGAGGGCTTTGGGGAGATACCGCTGGACGGAAGGAGCTATGACATCCTCTCGGAGAACACTGGCAAAGAGGCCGCCGTGGACGCTCGGCCACACCAGCCCTATTCTCGGCATCGCCCGGAGGTCATTGTCCACGATCCCGTCAGTCTAGAGGCCGAGCCTCCACAAGAGATCGTGCCCCTCATGGAAGGAGCCACGGTGCGTGCTCTGCGGAAACCGTACCTGGGGCTCGTGGGTTTGGTCCGAGAATTGCAACCATATGGGACGGTTTTCCCGAGCGGCATCATCACCCGGTGTGCTAAAGTGGAGTTGCAGGGGATCGGAGTGCGGGAGATTCCCCTGGTAGATCTTGAAATCATCGTATGAACTGCGTCATAGGCGCTATTCATGGAGCACCTCGGTGCAGCCATGCATAGACTGCACCAGCGAGGAGAAGCCAACATGACAGACGATTTTGATCTGAACGATACGTTGATGGACGAGGAGGAATCCCCCAACCGTACCTTCGTGATCGCCGCGGCTGCCATCGGCGGATTGCTCATCGTGAGCTTGATCTGTTTGGCGGGCTATGCCTTCATCATCGCGCCCAGGCAGCGGGCAGCCCAGGAGCAGGAGCCCACAGAGATAGCGCTGCAGAACACGCTTGTGGCGGAGGGGATGACGCAAACGGCCGAGGCGGCCTCGGGCGTGGCGACGGGTACCCCGGTGCCGACGAGCACATCCACATCGCCCCCGACGGATACACCTACCCCCTTGCCGACAGCGACCTCAATGACCTCGGCGTTGCTCACAGCGACGGCGGAGGCGCAGGCGACGGCGCAAGCCCAGGGCCCCACCGGCGCGCCAGCGGCCAGCGCCACGGCAACCGCTTTGCCGCAAACGGGGTTCGCGGAGGATGTCGGTCTGCCCGGGCTGCTGGTGGCCGCGGGGATCCTGATAGTGGTGATCTTGATCAGCCGCGCTCTGCGAGGGCGCAGTACGGGATGACCCCCGAGCGGACATCCTAGCGGGCTGAGCTAGAGTATTGAGACAGGGCGGTGGCGGGACCCGCCCTGTTTTGATTCAAATTTCCCCTTTGGCAACCGCCTCTCCATATTTCAAAAGCGAGTCAAGCATGGCTGGATCGCGGCATTCCGCGTACACTCGCAGCACCGGTTCCGTCCCGGAGGGCCGGATCAGCAGCCAGGAGTCATCCTGCAGGATGTATTTCACACCGTCCAGGTCCTTGACCTGGGCCACTCGCTCGCCGCCGATGCGCTCGGGAGCGCTCTCGGTCAACTGGGCCACCAGGCGCCCTTTCGCGAGTGGGCGCGAAAGCCGAAGATCGAGGCGCGCGTAGTGCGCCGGGCCATAGCGCGACTGCATGTCCTCCACCAGGTCGCCCAATGGCACGCCGTAGCCGGCCACCATCTCGGTGAGCAGCAAACCCATCAGCACGCCGTCGCCCTCTGGGATGTGACCCTTGAACGACATACCTCCGGATTCTTCGCCGCCGATCAGCACGTCACCGTTCAGCATATAATCGGCGATGTGATTGAAGCCCACCGGCGTTTCAACCACCTGCAGCCCCTTATCTGCCGCCATGCGGTCAATCATGCGCGTGGTGGAGACAGTCTTGACCACCTTGCCGGTCAAGCGGCGGGTCTCGACCAGGTATTCGACGGCCAGCGCCATGATCTGGTGCGGGTCCACAAATCGGCCCCGGCCGTCCATGGCCCCGATTCGGTCGGCATCACCATCGGTGGCCAGGCCAAACATGCCGTGGCCGGCGGCGAGCGCGCCGGCGAGCGCTCCGAGGTACTTCCGAATGGGTTCGGGATGGATGCCCCCGAAGCCCGGATTCATCTCTGAACGCACTTCGAATACCTCTGCCCCGGTCCCCTGGAGCATGGTGCGGATCTGGCCCCGGCCTGAGCCGTACATGGAATCCACCACCAGCCGGGGCGGGTTGTCGGAAATCTTGTCCAGATCGATGATGGTGCGCAGATGCTCGTAGTAGGGGGAGGTCAGATTCTGGCGATCGATTAATCCCGCGCCGCGCGCCATATCGTAGTCCATGATATTCGGCCCGCGCGCCCGAGCTTCGTTGTCATTCAAGTACACCTCGACGCGGCGGCACTGTTCGGGGAGCGCGGACCCCCCGTAGGCGGCTTTCAACTTCACCCCGTTGTAGCGCGGCGCATTGTGAGAGGCGGTGATCATCAGGCCCGCGATGGCGCCCTGATGGCGCACCGAGTAGGACACCGCAGGGGTAGGCAGATCGGCAGTGGAGAGCGAGACTGTGAAATTGTTGGCAGCCAGGACGCGCGCAGCCTCTACCGCATAGCGGTCTGACAGGAACCGCGTGTCGAACCCCACGACCATGCGCCGCGGGTCGGGTTGCATCTCGTCCGCCCCGTTCAGCCATTCCTCAGAAGCGACTGCATCGGCGACCGCCTGGGTAACTTGACGCAGATTGTGGAAGGTGAAGGTTTCAGAGATCACCCCTCGCCAGCCGTCGGTGCCGAAGTGCACGGGCATGCTACCTCCCTCCAGGGTTTCGGTTCAGGGGATTCGCCGGGCCCAATTGTAAGCCCGCTCGCCGATAGAGGGCGAATGGTGTCATGGATACGCGAGGCCGATGCATATATCGTTCACATTGGTGCCCGTGAGGCCGGTCTTGATCAGACATCCGACCGCAGCCAGCAAGGGATAGGCGTCATTTTCCCCCAGCGCCCGCCTCGCATCCAGGCCTTTCTCGCGCGCAGCGGCGAGCGTATCGCCGGTCACGATTGCCCCCGCCGCATCGGTGGGCCCATCCAGGCCGTCGGTCGCAAAAGCCATCACCGCGATGCCCTCTGTCCCTGCTATCTCACCTGCCGCCGCCAAGGCGAACTCCTGATTGCGGCCGCCGACGCCCTGGCCCCGGACGGTCACGGTCGTCTCGCCACCCATGATACGGCATCCCGGACGGGAAAGGGTGCGCACGGCGAGCCCGAATTCCCGACCCACCCGCCGCGCTTCGCCTTGCATGCGGTCCGTCGAGACCTGCGGCGGAAACCCGATACCTTCGGCTGCGCGAGCCGCGCCGTCGATCGCGTCCCGATTGGTCGCCACGAGGATATTGATGGGAGGCGGGCCGGGCGCGATGGGCGCGCGTTCGTGGCGGAGCGCATGCCGAACCCCCTCGGGAGCCGCATCCCAGATTCCACGGTCTCTCAACACCGCGATCGCCTGCCCCGATGTAGGTGTTTCGAGGACGGTCGGGCCGGAGGCGATAGACGCCAGATCATTCCCCACCACGTCCGAAATGATGAGCGAGACCACCTGGGCGGGGAAGGCGAGCCGAGCCAGCCCGCCGCCCTTGAGGCGTGAGATCGCCCGGCGCACGATATTGATCTCCTCGATGGGGGCCCCGGAGCGGATCAAGAGATCGTTGATCCCCCGCAAGTCGTCCAATCTCACACCTGCGTGCGGCAAGCTGAGCATGGCAGAACCGCCGCCTGAGATCAGCACGAGCAGCAGATCCCCCTGGCTCAGCTCCCGGAGCAGTCTTTCAACCGCCTGCCCGGCGCGCAAGCTGCCCTCATCGGGGAGAGGGTGGCCGGCGGGGATGTATTCCAGGGGATGTGGGGGATCCTCGGCCGTGGACACCGGCACGGCGGCGATCCCCCTTCGCAAACGCTCGCCGGGGAGCGCCTCCAGAGCGGCGCGGCACATCGCGACGGCGGCTTTCCCAAATCCCACAATGTAGATCCCCCCCGAAGGGGTGAGAGTGAGGTGGTGGGATCCGAGCCGCAGCTCCTCCCCGTCGAAGGCGATATGGCGGGAGACGGCCGCCCCAGGGTCGGCGGCCTCCAAGATGGCGCCCCGGATGGCGGCTAGATGGGCTCTGTGATCTGCAAATCGGGGGCGCTTGATCACTTTCCCTGAGACCCCCTTCGGGAGTTCGTGTTGGGAGGCGATGGCATCCGAACGGGCGCGCCATGCGCTCAAGCCGGTATGGGATTGGGCTCGGCGCGGTCCCTTCCCCGAAACGCCGCGCCCTATTCTACTCCGAAGCTCTCACCGCATTTACCGCTCGAGCAGCGGCAGCCTCAGGCGAAATGCTCTCTAAGAGCAGATCCCTGGTGGCGCTCTGTAAGGGCGGTCCCGCCACATCGATGATGGGCTCGGAAGGCGCGGCGCGCATCACGGTCACCAATTGGGAGACCACCACAAGATCCTGGTTCTCGGGCCAAGCTGCGAGGGAGGCCGAGTTCGGCGGCACCATGCCCAGAGCGTACGTCCATTCCCCCAGAAAGGAGGGGTTTGTGATCCACTGGACGAGCTCCCCCACCAGCGCGCGGCGTTCGGGCCGATCCGCCGCCAGAACCAAAGACCATGTCTGGCTCAGGGCGATTCCCGCGTTTCGGGAGGGCAGGGGCGCCCCGGCGGTGGTCTCCGGGTTTCGCTCATGGATATAGCCGCTCAGCGGTGCCACGGTGCTGCCGGCGCCCCCCGTGCGGTAGATATCCCAGCTGGCGTTGGCCGAGCTCTGCTGCAGCACGCTCGGCGGCAGGATTCCCGCTGATGAAAGGGAGCGATAGAAGGCGAAGACCTCCCCCAGGGCGGGCGACTGCAGCGCCGTCCGGCCCTCGCTGTCTTGGAGTTCCCCATCGAGTGCCAGGTATTGGGCCATGGTGAAGCCGGCCCGCTCGTCCCCCCCTGGGAAGAGGAAGGCCTGAGAGGAGTTCAGCAGCCCTTGCCAGGTCAGCGGCGGCGCGGAATACAAATCAGAGCGGTAGGCCAGCAGGGTGGTATCGCTGGCTATGGGCAGGCCGTAGTGCTTCCCCTCGATGACGGTGGCCTCCAGCCCGAAGTCGTACCAACCTTCGGTGATGGAGGTTTCCAGCGCCTGATCCAGAGGCAAGATCAAGCCGTCGATGGCCGCCGTGGGCAGGTCGGCGGGGCTCATCAAAGCCAGATCCGGCAGGGCGGCCGAGGCAGCGTCTTGGGCGGCTTCCAAGGTGTTCAGCAGCCCCGCTTGGCCGCGTTCCGCCTTCACGCGCTGGATGATCCGCACGCCGGGGTGGGCATCTTCGAAGGCGCGCAGCCGTTGCCAGAAGACACGGCCAACTTCGTCGCCGGGATCGGCCGCGAATCGGGGGAGCGTCCAAATGACCAGCTCTTGGGAGGGGGTGGGGGTGCCACCCGGACTGAGTGTGGGGGCTCCGGACGGCGGGGTGCGGGAGGCCTCCCCCCTCGGGCTTGGGGTGGATCCAGGCCCGGTGGGGATGGCAGTGCACGCGGCCATCAACAGTGCGAACATGGCGCCCCTGACGGCGCGGGGAATGTGCATGGTGCGGCCATTATAGCATCGGGGGCGGGTCCGTTTGCGTTGAAGGTTGCATGTTGAACATCCACACGTTCGAACTTGCGCGCGTTTCAACGGCTGGGTCGTTCGTCATTGGCCCTTCGCCCCTTTTCATTGGTCGTGCGTTCGTGGCGGGGCGGCGAGTCTCACCCTTGATCTCATATGGCCCGCAGCACGAGGCGATGGATCATTCGACGGGCCGCACCCAACTTGGGAATGAGACGGCGAGGCTGAATGCAAACGCGTACAATTGGCTTGGGCATGGTTCTGCCCCGGAGTTTGTCGGGTTTCTCATTCCACGAACGAGAATGATGCCTACCGATTCAAACTTGCTTGGGGCGCAAAGACGGTGAAACATCTGCGGCTGGAGAGGAAACATGGATATCTATGAGATTGCCAAGAACTGTATAGACCTATGGGAAAAACAGGCGTGGTTTGAGGCATTTGACAGATACTATAGCGATGATGCTGTCAATGCGGAGCCAATGGGCTGGCATGGGATACCCTCCGAAGTCGTCGGCAAGCAGGCAATAATCGAAAAGTACAAATGGCTCACGGAGGAGTTTTGGTCGTCTGTGGATTCCATTAAATGCTCCGAGCCCTATTTCTTCGGGAATGAGCGCTTTGCAGTAGCGATTGAGCATGAGGTTACACCAAGACAGACTGGGGAACGGACACACCTGGTTGAAATCGGTGTGTATACGGTCAGAGATGGGAAGGTGATCAGAGAGGAATTCTTCTACGACAAAGAAGAGATCGATATGTACGCTCAATCCAATGACTCGGCTGCAGAGGAGAGCGCCTAACCTCCATCAACAGCTAGATGGGTTGGCAACCGCTTCAAGGCCGCCTGGGCCCGAGCCTTGAGCTGCGAGACTACCTGAATTCCATAGACAAGACTCGAAGGCCCTGCTCCCCGTTTGCCACATAGACCAGCGTTTCGGCCACGGAGATGGCCCATACATACGCCGAAGTTTGGTATTCTCCGGCAAGCTGCGGCTGAGTGGGATCGGTTGCATCGATGGCGAGCACCAGGCCGCTGGTGCCGTCCCCCAGGAGAGCGAAATTCCCGGACAATACGATGTCCTGTGCATACCCCGGTGTGTCAAGAGAAGCCACCTCCCTGGGATCCGTGGGGTCTGAAACGTCGAAGATGCGCAACCCATCTTGGCCGTCCGCCAGGTAGGCATACTCCCCAGAAACCTGGACGGCTTCCGCCGCGCCGGCCGTATCGGAAAAGCTCACTTCCTGTGGTTTCGTGGAATCGGAGACGTCTACAATTCGCAGCCCATCACCCTGCATGGCTACGTAGGCGGTCGAATCGGAGACAAACACATCGAGCACGTGGACGCTGCCGGCCTCGAAGTAATCGGAGATGTGCTCCGGTACCTCCGGCGTGGATATGTCTGCGATATTCAATCCCCCCTCCCGACCCGCGACAAAGGCGTTCCCCCCGACAATCTGGACCTGGACGGCGAACCCGCGCGAGTCGAAGAAGCCCACTTCCGCCGGCGCAGCGGGGTCGGAGACGTCCAGGATGAGTAGACCCAGGCCATCCGCGAGATAGGCATAGGGAGCGGAGAAATCGATCCCCTGACCAGCGGTGGATCCGGTGGGGTGGAAGGATCCTACTTCACGCGGATCCGATGGATTGGAGACATCCAATATCCGCAGGCCGCCATACGAATCGGCGATATAGGCATAGTCTCCGGCGGCCACCACGTCGTGTGGGGAGCCGAGTTCCGCAATACGGCCCAATTCGACGAAAGTCACGGCCGGTTCGGGTGTCGTCATGGGTCCCTTCGCAGATGTGGGGACCGAAACCTTACTGGGAGTAGAGCTGGGAGAAGCGGGGGGCGTTGGGCTGGGGCTTGCGGCCGCCGGAGCGCTCGTCGAGATGGCGGCGGGGGAGGGAACCTGCCCTGAGCACCCCGCCAGCAGGAAGATCGATACCGCGGCGGAGAGGGGGAGCTGGTATTTCTTCATGGCTGAACCTGCTTTCTGCACGGATGGCCCGGAATGTTCATCGCGGTAGGAGGCTTCGCGATCCGCGACAGGGCGCATTGGGCTCATCATGCGGCGAGAAAGCGTGTCCAACGCCCACTTCCTACGCCGAAGGAACCCACCGGCGCCCTGCCGCATAAGGTGGCAACCCCCCGTTGGGAGTGGGCAGGCGGCCATTCAAAGGCCGCCTGTATTGCCCGGTCGGGATTGAATGCCGGTCAGCGATGGCTGGTGCGATGTCTCGAAATGGAGACAGGCCCCACAGCCAACGCGGAGCCCGCTTGCTGTGCTCGGAACGAGTTTATGACCCTTGCCGCCGACAAGGATATCATAAATCATCCAATACGGATAGGAATAGGCACCTTAATAGACTACTGCCTGTGCGGCCCGAGGGCCCCCTTGCTGCATTTGCCTTGCCCGCCGCGGAATCCGAAACCATGGGAAAGGAATACAAGATTTGCGCGCAAACGCTCCTATAATATCCCCTACCTGAAACCCTCAAGCCACGCTGAGCAGCCAGCGAATGCGATTCCACATCGCTGTATGGACGCCGTTCTTGCGGCTGTCGTCCCCGGTGATGATCGCGGCTCCGCCATCGGTCCTGAGGTTTCAGACATCTGAGTAAGCACCGATGATTGGGCAAGATCGAGGCCAGCTCCCGGACGCAGTGAACGGGTGTGCTTTGGTGGACTGTGTGCGGACTTTGCAGAATGGTGGAGCGCGCCGCTCTGGCCCAGCGCCCTCTCCCGTGGTTGCGGCGAACCATCGCGGACACTCGGCTTGCAGTGTGGCGGCCGTCTCGACGATCCGTTTGACAATCTTAGGCGGCTGGAGCGGCGAATCTTGCCAAATCGGTGTTGGCATTCCGATGGGGGCATGAGGACGAAATGTTGGACAAGACCGCCCGCATGCCCGCCCGGCAACTGATCGACCTGCTGCGTGCCCTTGACGAGGCAGGGATCGAAGTCTGGCTGGATGGTGGGTGGGGCGTGGACGCGCTGCTGGGCCGGCAGACACGAGAGCATAACGATGTGGATTTGATTCTGCGCGTGTCCGACGTGCCGGCATTGCGGCGCGCATTGGCTTGCCGGGGCTTTGGCGTAAAAGAGGGCGCGCCACCGGACTCGTTTGTGCTCGCGGATGGCGCCGGGCTCGATGTGGATGTCCATGCGGTGGTCTTCGATGATCAAGGAAACGGTGTCTATCGGATGCAGAACGGCGAGGATTGGGTTTACCCAAGCGAAGGATTCTCCGGAACCGGGGGCATCGAAGGCCTCGCCGTCCGGTGCCTTACCCCTGAGGCCCAGGTCCTCTGTCACGCCCATGGCTATGAGCCAGGCGAGAAGGACTTCCGGGATATGGCGCGGCTGGAGGAGCGCTTCGAACTCGAATTGCCGTCGCGACTTCGACGGGGAGGCCATATCCCCGATCCCGGGAATGAGCAAACAACCTAGCCCGGGCCGCCGCGGGATTCGCCGGACCCTATCCAGGGATTCGGGATGTGCATGCCTGCCACCATGCCCGAATCAAAGGTCGACCCTTATGGTGCCACCGCTTGGAGGGAAGGCGAGCCCGAAGCCCTGCCTGCCGGCCTCACGGTCGTGGTTCGTACGGTTCAAATCAACACCAGAGCGTCAGTCTAGGATGGGCAGGCCGAAGGTGATGCTCAGTTTTCGCAGGAGATGAGATTCTCACCGTTCTCGCAGGTGTCCTTGCCGTTGCCCCCGTCCAGCATATCATACCCAGAACCACCATCCAACGTATCCTTGCCGTTGTTGCCATAGAGATCGTCATCTCCCGCTTCGCCATCCAGAGTGTCTTTGCCATTTCCCCCGTAGATTATGTCGTTGCCCTCGCCGCCATAAATGAGCACGTCTTGGCCATTCTGCCCACGGATGATGTCGTTCCCTCCCTGCCCATACATCGTATCCTTGCCATTTCCCCCGTCGATGGTGTCATCTCCGGATCCGCCGCAAATCACGTCGTTGCCCGAGCCGCCGTTGATGATGTCATCGCCGGCCAATGCGTCAATCACATCGTCCCCAGAAGTGCCATTCAAGACATCCGCGCCGTTGGTCCCTAGAATGGTGATTTCCATCCCGGCACACATCCCGCTGGGAGTCGGAATGGGGGTGGGAGTAGGAGTTGGTGTCGGGCTGGGGGTAGGGGTGGAAGTTGGCTCTTCGGGAGTTGGCGTGCCTTCCGATGGCGGGCCCGGTATTGAAGGACTGCCCTCAAGGGCGTCGACGACATCATGGACGGGATCCGTGATGGCGGAGACAATCGGGAAGCATATAGAGAGAACCCAGCCGCCGATGATCATATAGAGAATGGCTGTTTCGAGGATCGCCTGGCCGCCTTGCTGACCTTCCGTCGCTGGGCAAGGACTACCGCTTGCGCGGCCGCTATTGGACGGGAATGGGAGCCTCTGAATGATGGAAGGGCCGTTCGCCGACAACCGGCGAATGCCTTTGACACATGATGAGATGCAGCCTCTATATGTGGAGAGTAAATGCCGGAAATGCATGCTGGCCCATTGGTGTGAGCAGGACCCGGTTTTATGTTTCGAGGGCAAGTGCCCATGGTTACTTGTACCTGCCGCACTGAAGCCATCATAGCAATCCTGGAGCTGCCTCGAGCTTACAAGCCGTTTACAGATCAGCATGATAGAATCCTCTCGCTATGGCGGAACGAGCGAAGGTTGAAATGCTGCTCGAAGGAATCCCCTCCCGCCCCGGCTGCTACCTGATGAAGGATCGAGACGGGAAGGTGATCTATGTGGGAAAGGCGATCAACCTGAAGAATCGGGTGCGATCGTATTTCCACGCCTCCGCATCTCATACCCCCAAGATCAATGAAATGGTCTCCCAAATCGAGGACATCGAGTGGATCGTGGTCGGATCTGAACTCGAGGCGCTGATCCTGGAGATGAACCTGATCAAGCGCCACCGCCCCAAGTACAACGTGCATTTGAAGGACGACAAGCGCTATCCCTACATCCGAGTGCATTGGGCGGATCCGTTTCCGAAGGTGACGGTGACGCGTCGCATGGTCGATGACGGATCGCACTACTACGGCCCGTACACCAGTATGTGGGCGGTCCACCGCACGCTGGATGTGGTGCGCAAGATATTTCCCTATCTGACCTGCGACCGGGTGATCACCGGCGAGGACAAACGCGCCTGCCTGTACTATGACATCAAGCTGTGCCTGGCCCCATGCATCGGCGCCGTCAACCAACAGACCTACCGCGAGATGATTGACGATCTGTGCCGGTTCCTGGAAGGGAAGAGCGAACCGATCATCGCCCGTCTGGAAAAGGCAATGGCGGTCGCCGCCCGCAATCTGGAATACGAGAGGGCTGCCGCTCTGCGCGACCAGATCAACGCCATCGAGAAGGTAGTCGAAGGGCAGCGGGTGGTCTCTCAGGACAAGATCGATTCGGATGTGATCGCCTTCGCCAAAGATGAGGTTGAGGCTTGTGTACAGGTCTTCTTTGTGCGGGGCGGCAAGCTCATTGGACGGGAGTACTTTGTCCTAAACGGCGCGCAGGAGGCGGATGACGCCGAGATCCTGGCCGGATTTGTAAAACAGTTCTACACACAGGCGACTTACGTCCCGAGGCGCGTGCTGCTGCCTGCCGAGATCGAAGAGAGCCGCATTATCGAGTCTTGGCTGAACCAGAAGCGGGGCGGCAGGGCGAAGGTACGCCTGACGGTGCCTCGGCGTGGGGCGAAGCGTGCGCTGGTGAAAATGGCGGCGGAGAACGCCACCGAGACATTGTCTATGCTGCGCGCCAAATGGCAGGCGGATCACAGCCGGCATGTGCAGGCGCTGGCCCAAATCCAAGATCGGCTGCAGCTCGCTGAGCCGCCAAACCGCATCGAGTGCTATGACATCTCCAATCTGCAGGGGACCGCGGCCTCCGGTTCGATGGTGGTCTTCGAGCAAGGCACCCCCGCCAAGAGCCTGTATCGAAAATTCACCATCAAATCGGTGCAGGGACAGGATGATTTCGCCAGCATGGGGGAGGTGCTGGCGCGCCGCTTCAGGCGCTGGCGCACGGCCAACGAGACGGCGGCGAAACCCGGGGCCAAGCTGGATCCGGCGTTTGGCCGGCTGCCGAACCTGTTGATTGTAGATGGAGGCAAAGGGCAGCTGGCGCGCGCACTGGAGGTGCTGGAGAGCCTCGACTTGGCAGAGAAAGTCCCCTTGGCGGCGCTGGCAAAGGAGCATGAGGAGCTCTATTTGCCAGACCGCAAAGATCCCATCATCCTGGACCGGCGCTCCGAGGGGCTGTATCTGGTGGAGCGCATCCGGGATGAAGCGCACCGCTTTGCGCTCAGCCACCACCGCACGCGCCGCCGGAAAGGGATCGCCTCACAGTTGGACTCTATCTCGGGAATCGGCCCAGCCAGGCGCAAGGCGCTGCTCAGGGCATTTGGCGATATCGACGCCATCCGGGCGGCAAGAGTGGAGGAGTTGATGGAAATCCCTGGGCTGAGCAAGGAATTGGCGGAGCGGGTGAAAGCGGAATTGTGAGGAGATCCCCATGAGTCAGGTCTGGATCGTCGATGACGATGATGAGATGCTGCATGCCGTGCGCTTGATGCTCGAGCTGCTGGACCATGAAGTGCGCGAATTTCGCGACGCCCGCAGCGCCGCCAAGGAATTGCTGAGTGGAAAGCGCCCGGCGGCGATGATCCTGGATATCAATATGCCGCAGGTCAGCGGGATCGATCTGCTGGAGTTCTTGCGGATGCGCGAGCCGCTCCAGGATATTCCCGTGGTAATGCTGTCGACGGAAACCGCCGATGTGCAGGTGGACGAGGCGCTGCAGATCGGCGCAAACGCCTTCATCTTCAAGCCGGTGACCATCGAAGAGTTGGAAACGGCGTTGAATGAGGCGATGGCGGAGGGTTGACCGCCAGCCATGACACCGAGGCGCGCCCGAATGAGGGCCCGGGAGCGTCACACGCTGAGCGAGGATGAAAGCCGGAGCTTCCACGCTCCGGCTCTCTTTTCCTGCGGCGGTGTCCTCCGATTATCCGCCCGTCAACTGGCGGAATTGGCCCGCTGGTCCCGAGCCTCGCGATCGGGCCCAGCCGAGGCGGGTGGATCGATCAGCAAACCCATCCGCGCGGCCGCGGCGAGCAGCTGTCCCACATTGCGCTCGGATACCAGGGCGGCCTTCGACCCCAGGGCCTCTCCCAAGAGGCGGGCCGTTGATTTGTTTGCGCGCAGATCGGCCAGCACCTCGGGATCGCCCACTTGCAGCACGAGAGACCTGCTGACGGAGGCCTCGGTTCCTTTACGGGCCCAACGCTCCAGTGCCCCCTGAAGATGCTTCGGGAGAGGGCGCCCCATGGCGTGATCCAGGATCGCCCGCACGTGGTCTAGGCGCAGGCCCGCGGCCATCGCTTCCTGGAGGGCGGAGGGTGTCAATCGGAAGATGTACTCGCTCTCCTGCAGACCCTCCCAGGAGGTGAACCGCGCCATCTGGTAGCGCAGCGCCAGCGCGGTATCTGCGGGGACACGCAATCGACCGTCGCGCAGCGCCCGAGTTGGCGCCGGCTCAGACCCACGCGGCCGTGCGGTGCCGGCGTAGCCGAAGAGCGCCCCGGAGTCTGCCGTGAGCCGGAAGACAGGGGGGCTGTCCGCGCCGGAGCCGGGATAGAACTCCGCCGCCCCCAGCCAGCGCATCGGCCCCCGGATCAAGAATCGGAGCAGGGCTCCGTCCACCGCGGCCCAATGGTCGATCCCTTGCAGGAATTCGCCGCTCCCCGCCCGCCGCAGATACCAGGCGGAGAAATCCCCACCCGGGCGCTGGAAGCCGGGTTCAGATTCACGGACATCCGCGATAAATCGATCCAAATCCCACCAAGTCCCCGCCGGGATGGCCGCCATCAGCCGAAGCGCGCCCTGACGCGTTGTGAGCGGGTCGTTCGGCCAGCCTTCAGGGCCCGCGGACAGCGTCGGCAGAGCGGATAGATCGTTCCATTCCACAGAACGCAACCACAGCTCGAGCAAATGTCGGTTTGCCGCCGGATGGTCCAGATCGAGAAAGGCGCGTATGCGCTCCGGATCCGGGGACAATGGCGATGGAGCCAGATAGCCCCCCTCCCGGCCGAGGGCAAGCAATAGCTCCAAGCTCTCGGGGGAAAAAAGGAATCGCGCCAGGGCGGCGCGGCGATCGGGGGATAGGGCTGCTTTCCGAGCGGGCCTGCGGCGCAAGGCGGCCAGCAGAGTGGTCAGGTCATCGGCGGCGGAGCCGCCCATCTGCCAGGCCTCCGGCGACGCGCCAGGGCATCCCGGTGGGGCTTGTTCGGCTGGAACGGCTTGCGGGAGCAGCGAACGCAAATCCGTTGGGATGAATGCGAACTCCTGCAGGCCGGTGGGCGTATCGGCGAACCCGAGGGCGATCAGGCCCCGGTACCAGAGCGCTTCGTTCGGAGAGGCGGGCTCCTGCCAGGCTTTGATTCGATCTCGCCGGCCGGGACCTATGCGGCGAATAGGCCCGAAGCGGCGGGTGAGCTGCGCCAGGGGCATGCGGCCGCCGCGGGCGTGAACGGTGTCCAGCGCCTCCCGAAGCGCCTGGGGCAGGCTCTCATAGATCTCGCGTAGGTTTTCCGGCTGGGTCATCGCCTGCGCCAGAACGTTCGCTGCGGCGAGCGCGCTGCCCTGGGGCGGGTCGAATCCCCAAAATCGGGCGATGATGCGCAGGTGGCCGAGATCCTGATCCTGCAATGTCTGGAGCAGCGAATAAGGGAGGGACATCGGAGGGGATTTCTCCCGATTTGAGGCCGGCGCTGGTTCGGGTCAGGTGACGACCCGGAGCGCGTCGGGAAGCGTCTCCACCTTCACCTCGTTCACTTCCGAACTGAAGCCAGCCATTATTTCGCCATCCGCATGATAGCCGAATGTCTCGTCGGCGTGCATACGCAGTTCCCGGAATTGGCCCATATGCACCTGCTTGAAGCGCCCATGCGTACCGCGCATCACCTCCGGGATGATGCGGAAGAACATCAGCCGGCTCGTGCGGTGGATCAGGGCGTAGTGGAGCAGGCCGTCGTCCATGACCGCCTCCGGCGCCACATGGAAGCCGCCCCCCTCGCGCGGGCCATTGCAGATCACCAGGTAGTGAATTTCGGCGTCAAGGGTCTCCTGATCGGTCTCGATGTGCATGTGCGGTGAGTAGTGGTTGCGGATGATGGTCTGCAGCACGGAGTAAAGGTACATGCTGAACCCCTGCAGCACGGTCTGGCGCAGGGTGTGCAGGGTGACGTAGGCGCCGAATCCGATGCCCAGCGTGTTGCCGAAATACTCGACGTGCCCGGTGTTGTCGCGCACCCGAGCCAAATCGACCGTGCGCGGCTGACCTTTATACAGTCGCAGGGCGGCGGCTTCAATATCCGTTTGGATGCCCACGTTGGAGCAGAAATCGTTGCCCGAGCCGATGGGCACACCGCCCAGCAATGGCCGCTGATCTTCGGGCACACGCATAATACCGTTGATCACCTCGTGCACCGTCCCGTCCCCGCCCAGCGCGCCGATCAAATCATATCCCTCTTCGGCCGCCTGCTGGGCCAGCTTGACCCCGTGCGCCGGGTATTCGGTGGCCACCCAGTCGGCGCCGCCATGCCGCTCGACGATTGACTGCAGCCGCTTGGCGAGGTTGTACGCCCTTCCGCGATCCGCGTGCGGGTTGAATATCAGCTTGATGCGCCTGGCCATACCTGCCCCTCCGCTCCTGGAGGGCGATCCACCCGATCGGCCCCCGTCCCACCCGTGCCCGGCTGAGGCTTGGCGATTATAGCGCGAAGGCGACGAGAAAAGCCATTGGGGAGGGGAGTCGATCGGTTCATCCAGCGGGTCGAAACGCGCCCACGCGGCTAGTATGCAAGGTGAGCCGACAGCCTAGCGTGGGAGCTCCCATTGCCAACAGGATATGTGGGCCGCCGGATCCAAACGCAGGCACGGGCGCAACAGCCGGAACGGCCCCTGGATCGGTCCGTAGCCCTCTGGTGGGAGGCCCCGCATATGGAGTCCAGCAGCTTGCTGCTGGACGCGAGCAAAGCGAGCGGAGGGAATGGCAAGCGATCCCGGGTGCAAGGGCTTGCCAGAAGGGATTCTTGGCCCGCGCTCCGATCGGCCATGAATGTCCGCCCAGTTCGAAGCCTCGGTAGCGGGAGAGGACCTTCATGGGGATCACATGCCGAACCTGGCATATGGTTCATTTCTGCTCGCGCATACCGCACGGCGCAAATCGCGCCGGCCACCCGACCTCACGAGGACAGCAGTTCCTCCAACCGTTGCAGAACTTCTTCTCGATCCGTGAACAAGATGGTCTCCAATCCCAGTTGGCGCGCCGGGGGCAGGTTCTCCGGGAAGTCGTCGATGAATACCGCTTCATCAGGGGCCACATCGAGCCGGTCCAGGGCGATGCGATAGATGCGGGGATCCGGCTTCGCCACTCCAACCTCGGCGGAGATCACCATCGCGTCGAAAATGTCCGCAATCTTCCACTCGTTTTCCAGATAGTGACGCAGATCCCCCCAGGCGTTGCTCAACAGGCCGGTGGCGAAATCCTCTCGCAGCCGCCGGATGTACTCCACCAGCTCCTCGTCCAGCTCATCTGCGCTCCAGAAGTCCTTGGCCAACCGGCTGCATTCGGCCTCGCTAAGCCCCAAGTCGCGGCACACGCTTTCCCATATGGATTCGACATCCGCCTTTCCGACCGCCGCCAGGGCTCCCTGCTCCCCCCTGAACACCAGGCGATCCAGCTCCCCTGCCTCCAAACCCAGGCCGCGCTCCCAGCGCTCGCGGGCGGCGCGATCGGCAGTGCGCACCAGCACACCGCCGAAATCCCAGATCACCGCTTTGATCTCCCGGTTATCGTCCATTTGACCTCCTCACGCCGTTCATTTCAACACCTTCGCCTCGGCTAACGCGGCCCGCAGCGTGGGGAATACATGCGCCCCCGCTCTCCCCAACGCCTGGACTTTTGGCGAGCTGGCGGTCGCACCATATGACCGCAAGTGAATCCCCAGGCCGATTCCCGACAGCCGCCCCGCAGCGCCCACTGCGCTCCGGATCCCTTTGGCTGCGTCCTCGAAGACGGAGACCTCAGCCCCGTTCAGGGCTTCCCATACTCGCCCGTCATCCCCCTCCAGGGCCAGCGCCCCGGCGCGTAGCAATGCCGATTCCTGGTCGGCGCCCAACGCCCGCTGCAGCGCGGCCAAGATATGGACCGGGGAGGGCTTCAGCAGGGCCCCGTAGGGTAACCCCAGACGGTCGCCGAGCCACGTCAGCCCTCCGTGGCCGATCACGGGAAGATCCTCCAGGCCGACGACTTGCAGGCCGATCTCCGCCTCCGGTGTGTCGAAGAAGCCCTGGGGCGCTTCCGAAGGGCGGTTGGTGAACACCGCCGCCCTTTGTCCCGGCGTGCGAATCCAAGCTCTCAATTCGCCCGTTTGCGTGCGCGTGAGCGCCGGGCGATCTTCGGTGGACAGCATGCCCTGGCGATCGAAGACGGGTTCCAATCCGTATGCCTGCCGGAAGGCCCGCCCGCCGAGCACAAGTTCCTGGAAAATGCGGTGGGTGAGCGACCCTTGAATTCGATGTGCCCCTTCCAGCAGTTCGCGGATGGCGCCCTCCTGAGACGGGCTGCCCTCCCAATTGGCCAAAATGAGCCCCTCCGCCCGCTCGACGCTGGTGTTGTCCGCCGGCAGGAGGCCGAAAGCCTGGAGAAAAGCCGGGATATCCGGCATGGCCAGATCGTGGGGCGGCGGGCCTGGCAGCGGAAGGGTTTCCGGAAGCCGCAGTTGGGGAAACTGCCGCCAGGCAGCCTTCAGCATGAGCGCGGTGCAGATGGCCGCCGATTCCCATTCGCTGGTGACCCCGTTGGCCTCGAAGGTATCGATCGTCTCCTGTGTCAGGACGGGATGGCGGAAACCCAGCGCCGTCCCGATCAGCCGCACAGTCTCCATGAGCGCGCGGTGGTAGCCGCGAGCGTGGAGCAGCACGCCGTCCATGTCGAAGAGCAGGATTCTCATTGATCTGCGGCGTCGTTCGGCTGGTGGCGTCGCCGCAGCTCGGCCTCCACGTCCTCAAGTCTCAAGTCGTGGCCAGCCAGCAGCACCAGCAGATGGTAGATCAGATCCGCGGCCTCTTCAACCAGGCGCCGGTCCCCCTCGTTGGCGGCGGCCAGGATGACCTCGACGGCCTCCTCCCCCACCTTCTTGAGCATCAAATCGTCCCCCGCCGCCAACAACTGGGCGGTGTACGAGCCGGACGGCATGTCCGCCTTGCGATCCTCGATGATGGCGAACAGTTCTTCAATCATGGCTGAAATCGTCCAACCTCCGATGAAAGCAGCTCGCTTCTCCGGTGTGGCAGGCCGGACCGGCGGGGTCGACTTTCAACAGCAGGGTGTCGCCATCGCAGTCGACAAAGATCTCTCGGACGGCGAGCACGCTGCCCGATGTCTCCCCTTTGTGCCACAGAGACCGGCGCGATCGGCTCCAGAAATGCGCCTCTCCCGTCGCGATGGTGCGCTCCAAAGCCGTTCGGTCCATCCAGGCGACCATCAACACCTGCCCGCTGCTTGCATCTTGGGCCACGGCGGGGATCAAGCCCTGGGGGTCAAATCTCAGTTCCATATCCGCCTCTCAATGTCGGAAATGCCGCACGCCTGTGAAAACCATGGACAGCCCCAGCCGATCGGCGGCCGTAATCACCTGTTGGTCACGAACAGAGCCACCGGGCTGCACGATGGCGCGCACCCCGAGATCGGCGGCCGCCTCCACGCCGTCGGGAAAGGGGAAAAAGGCGTCCGAAGCGAGAACCGAGCCCCGCGCCCGCTCACCGGCGCGCTCACCGGCGATGCGCACGCAGTCGACCCGATTGGGCTGGCCCCCGCCGATGCCGACAGTAAACCGCTCCTCTCCGCGGGCTTGGGCCAGCAACACCGCGTTGGATTTCACGTGCTGGCAGGCCCGCCAGGCGAACCGCAGGGCGGCCATCTCCCTTTCGGAAGGCGCCCGAGTGGTAACGGTGCGCCAGGGAGGGGCATCCTCCGGGTCGCCGAGGTCGACCTCCTGGCGCAGGACACCGCCCATGACGCTGCGGAATTCGTGGATCGCAGTGTGATGCCTCAGGGGCATCTCGACCACTCGCAGCCGCGGGCTGGCGGCAAGCGCCTCCAGTGCGCCTTGGGTGAAAGCCGGCGCGATCAGGCATTCCACGAAGAGATCGCCCAACGCGCCCGCCCAATGTTCGTCGATCTCGCGGTTGCAGGCGATCACGCTGCCGAAAGCGGAAACCGGATCGGATTCGATGGCTGGACGCACGGCGGCCCTGGCCTCCGGGGCGATGGCCACCCCACACGGGCTGTTGTGCTTTACCACCACCACCGCCGGGTCGTGGAAGGAGGCCGCAGCGCGCCAGGCAGCGTCGAGATCGAGGATGTTGTTGTAGGAAAGCGGCTTCCCCTGATGAATGTGAGCCCCAAGGGGAGTGCCCTCCGGATCCGGTGCAAACAACGCCGCGGATTGGTGCGGATTCTCGCCGTAGCGCAGATGGTAGCTGGCGTAGCCGGTGAAGCTCATCATCTCCGGACCGCCGGCCAGACGAGCGAAGAAAGCTTCGATGGCGGCGTCGTACTCCCGGCAGCGCCGGAAGGCCTTGAATGCCATACGCCGCCGAAAGGCGATGTCACCGTGGCCTGAAAGCGCCTGCCGGTAGTCCGCCGGATCGCACAGGGGCGTCACGCGGTTGAAGTTCTTCGCCGCGGCCCGCAGCAAGGTCACGCCTCCGATGTCGATGTTCTCCACCGCCTCCTCGATCGTCGCCTGGCCTCCGGCAACGACCTGCTCGAAGGGATACAGGTTGACCGCCACCAGGTCGATGGGTTCCCATCCCTTGCGCTGCAGCGTATCCATATCCTCCGGGATCCCGCGAGCCAGGATGGCGGCGTGGATAGCAGGGTGCAGTGTCTTCACCCTCCCGGATAGGATTTCCGGCTCTCCCGTCACGTCGGCTACCGGGCGGGCGGGCAGATCGGCGGCCCGCAACGCGTTCGCCGTGCCCCCGCTGGCAATCAGCCGCCAACCCCGCGCATGCAGTGTGGAGCCGAACTCCACCAGTCCCGTCTTATCCGATACCGAGAACAATGCTGTAGGCATTCTCCGTCTCCGATCCCCCTTGGGCCCGGCCCTAAGGACCGCCGGCTATGCCGGCCAATCCTGGACCAGGCGAATTGGAAACCCCCGGGATTGCAGGTAGCGCTTCACCTCACCCACCGTGAGAGCGTTGTCGTGAAACAAGGAGGCCGCCAGGGCGGCGTCCGCCCCACCAGCGCTCAACACCTGGGCGAAGTGCTCCAGTTTCCCCGCTCCGCCGCTGGCGATGACGGGAACCGGCACACTGTCGCTGACCGCGCGGGTGAGAGGGAGGTCGTAGCCGTCCAGGGTGCCATCGGCATCCATGCTGGTGAGCAGAATCTCCCCCGCTCCCATCTCGACGCCCCGCCGCGCCCACTCCAGCGCATCGATCCCGGTGAGTGTGCGCCCGCCGTTCACAACGACCTGCCACCCGCCCTGCGCCCTTTGTTTCGCGTCGATCGCCAGGACAACGCATTGGCTGCCGAAGCGCTCGGCCGCCTCGTGCAACAGCGCGGGCCGCTCCACTGCGGCGGAGTTCACGCTCACTTTGTCCGCCCCGGCAAGCAGGATGGCGCGCATATCCTCCACGCTTCGGATGCCTCCACCCACGGTCAGAGGCAGGAAGACCTGGTCTGCCACCAGGCGTACCATTGCGGCGGTCGTCGCCCGCCCCTCGGGCGTGGCGGAAATATCGAGAAAGACCAACTCATCCGCCCCCATGCGGTCATAAATCTGGGCCTGCTCGACGGGATCCCCGGCGTCGCGCAAGTTCACGAAGCGCACGCCCTTGACCACCCTGCCCGCCGTCACGTCCAGGCAGGGGATGATGCGCTTGGCTAGCATCTGAGGGCATCCGCGAGGGAGATCCGGCCCTCATACAGCGCTCGCCCGATGATCACACCCGCCAGCCCCGCCCGGCGGGCGGCGGCCACGTCCCCAAGCCCGGCGGCTCCACCCGATGCAATCACCCGCACACCGGACCCTGCCTGGATTCCTTTGGCCAGCGCCAGATTGATCCCCTGTCCCATCCCGTCTCGATCGATGTCGGTGACTACCGCGTGCATCAACCCCACCCTCGCGAACCTGTTTGTGAGCGCTTGGGGGTCAGCCTCGCCTTCTTCCCTCCAACCGTGAACGCGCATCTGCCCGGCACGGATGTCAATGCCCAGAGCCACCCGGTTTGGCCCAAACTCGGCGATCGCCCGCTCGACAACCTCGGGTGTCTCCACCGCTGCGGTGCCGAACACAACGCGCGCCACCCCTGCCTCGAGGGCTTGGAGGACATCCTCCATCCGCCGCACGCCGCCCCCGAACTGCACCCTGAGGCCGCTGTCCAGAATGCGATCCAGGGCGGACAGGTTTTGCTCCGCCTCCTGATCGAGTGCGCCGTCTAGATTGACGACGTGCAGCCACTCGGCCCCCTCCGCCAGCCAGCGGCGTGCGACGGCGCCCGGGTCGTCAGAATAGCGCCGCTCTCGTTCGGGAGCGCCCTGCGCCAGGCGCACAACCTGGCCCCCCCGGAGGTCGATAGCCGGATACACGACAAAGCCGCTCATTCACAGCGCTCCACGAAATTGCGCAGGATGGTCAGGCCCACGTGCTGGCTCTTCTCGGGGTGAAACTGCACGCCATAGATCGGGCCCCGCCCGACCACGGAGGGATAGCGAATTCCATAATCGGTCTCGGCCAAGGTGTCATCCGGCTGCGCGTCGCAGTAGTAGCTGTGGTTGAAGTAGGCGTATTCTCCGGCTTCCAGCCCGTGCAGCAGGGGCGTCTTCTGGCAGGGCAATATGCGATTCCAACCTGTCTGGGGGATCTTCAGGTCCCCCTTGGGGAAACGGCGCACGCGACCGGGAAGCAGTCTCAGACCGTCATGCTCGCCGTGCTCTTCGCTCCCTTCGAAGAACAGCTGCATGCCGAGACAGATTCCGAGCAGCGGGATACCTTCTGCGGCGGCGTGGCGCAAGACGCCGGTCAGCCCGCGCTGCTCCAAGCCAACCACCGCATCGCCAAAGGCGCCTACCCCGGGGAGGACAAGCTTGCCCGCATGCCGAATGGTTTCCGGATCTGAAGTCACGCGGACGGTAGCACCGACGGCGGCCAGCGCCTTCTCGACCGATCGGAGGTTTCCGATCCCGCAGTCGATCAGCACAATCATGTCGAAGGTCCGCTTATGCCCAGGCACTTGCCCATAACTCAGATGACGCCTTTGGGGCTGGGGATTTCGCCTGCCCGGCGTGGATCGATTTGAGATGCCTCGCCAAGGGCGCGTCCGAATGCCTTGAACATGGCTTCCGCTGCGTGGTGATCATCGAGGCTGTACAGCAATCTGGCGTGCACATTGGCGCGCGCCCGCTTCGCAAAGGAGTCGAAGAAATGGGGGATCAGGCTGGTGGGCAGGCCGCCGATCATCTGCGTATTCCAAGCCGCTTGCACCACGGAATATGCCCGCCCGGAAAGATCAACGGCCACGAAAGCCAGTGAGTCGTCCATAGGAGCATAGGCAGAGCCGATTCGGTTGATGCCGCGCCGCTCCCCCAATGCCCTGTCAAAGACTTCCCCCAATGCCAGGGCGGCATCCTCCACGCTGTGATGGGGGTCCACCTCCAGGTCGCCGTGCAGTTTGAGCTCCAGGTCGAATGCGCCATGCACCGCGACGTGGGTGAGCATATGATCCAGAAAGCCAACTCCGGTCTCCACCATGGCGCGGCCTTTGCCATCCAGGCTCAGCCGTACTTGGACCGCGGTCTCCTTTGTAGTGCGTTCGAATTGCGCTCCGCGCATTGTTCACTCCCTTCCGGCCAGCGCGTGGAGCAGGGCATCGGTGTGAGCTGGTGCCCCGACGCTGATGCGGATGTGGTCTCGAAGGCCCGGCGAATCGAAATAGCGCACCAGGATACCCTCCTGCTCCAGGGATGCCTTGAGCCCCTTCGCCCCGCGACCGGCCACCCGGCACAGAATGAAATTCGCCTGGCTGGGGTAGGGCTGGAGAAAGGGGACTTTCGCCAGGGCTTCGAACAGCCGCTCCCGCTCCACCACGATCTGGTCCCTGCGCGCCTGCAGCGCCTCGATGTGCTCCAGACAAGCGCAGGCGGCGGCGCTGGCCGCCACCGATACATTGTAGGGCTGTTTGATCTTCCAAAGCTGGGAGATGATCCACGAGGGGAAGGCGCCATATCCAACCCGCAGACCAGCCAGTCCAGCGTACTTGCTGAAGGTGCGCAGCACGATCAGGTTTTCATAGGCCATGACCTCCCGGATGCGGGTGGCCCCCAGGGGGGCGAATTCCACATAGGCCTCATCGAGCACCAGGATGATCGGCAATTCGATGAGCTCCCTGAAATCCTCGGGCATCAACAATCCCCCATCGGGGTTGTTCGGGCTGGCGATGAACGCCAGTTTCGGCGCCTGCGCCACCACCGCCCGGCGAATGGCGGGGAGGTCCAGTGAGAAATCCGGATTGCGCGGCACCTCGACTATGCGGGCCGCGCTCACCGCGGCGTCGAAGCGATACATACCGAACGTCGGTGGAGAGATCAACACGGCGTCCCCCGGATCGATAAAGAGGCGGAAGGTGAGGTCGATGAGCTCGTCGGCCCCCGCCCCTGCCATGATGTTCTCCATCGGCAATTGGATCAGGCGAGAAAGCGTGGCGCGCAGATCCCGGCTCTCCGGATCAGGGTAGGTATGGGCGTGCGCCAGGCTCGAGAGCGCCTGCAGCGCGTGGCTAGGGGTGCCGAAAGGATTTTCATTGGCATCCAGCTTGATGATCTGATCGGTGGGGATCCCTGACCGGCGGGACAGCACGTCCAGCGGGAGGATCGGTTCATAGGGCTGCAGTTGTCTTACGTGGGGGCGCGGCGCGGGAAAGCTGGCTGCCATCAGTCCCCCTCTCCTCTCGCCTCGGCCGCGGCAGCATGCGCGGTCAGCCCCTCCAGGCGGGCGAGCCTCGCGGCGAGATGCACGAGACGCGCGGCGGCCTCGCGATCCAGATTGATAATGCTCGTGACCTTGACGAAATCCAGCAGATTCAGCGGAGAGGCGAAGCGCGCTGTGCCCCCGGTGGGCATGATATGGCTCGGGCCGGCGATGTAATCGCCCAGTACCTCGAAGGAGTGCTCGCCCATGAAGATACCGCCTGCGTGGTGAACTCTCTGGGACAGCGCCTCTGGATCCGCCACCGAGAGGCACAAATGCTCGGGGGCGTACTCGTCCGCCACCTGGGCGGCGGTGTCAAGGTCCGGGGTGATGACGATGCCGCTGTTTCGCGCCAGCGCCCGGACGATGATTTCCGCCCGGCTGAGATCCTCGATGCGCGCTGCAACTTCGCTCTGCACCCGTTGGGCCAGCTCCCGGTCGGGCGTCAGCAGAATCGCGGAGGCGAGCGGGTCATGCTCGGCTTGCGCCAGCAGATCGGCTGCCACCCAGCGCACGTTCGCACCCCCATCGGCGATCACCATGGTTTCCGTGGGCCCTGCCAGGCCGTCCAGGCCGACCACACCGAAGACCTGCTGCTTCGCCAGGGTGACGAAGAGGTTGCCCGCGCCGACGATCTTGTCCACGGGGGGAAGATTCTGCGTGCCATAGGCCATGGCGCCAATCGCCTGCGCGCCGCCGATCTGGTACAGCGCGTCCACCCCGCACAGATGGGCCGCAGCGAGGATCGATGCCTTGGGGTGGGGCGGGGTGCACACCACGATCTCGCGCACCCCTGCAACTCGGGCCGGCACGGCCGCCATGATGAGGGAGGAGGGCAGCGGGGCGCTCCCACCGGGCACGTAGATACCGACGCGCTCGATCGGAGTCACCCTTTGGCCCAGGTGACCGCCCAACGTCTCCGTCATCCAGGAGCGGATGGGCTGAGAACGGTGGAAATCGCGCACCCGGTCCACGGCCACGGCCATGGCCCCGCGGGTCTCCGGCGGGAGAGATTCATAGGCCTCGGCCCATCGCTCGGCCGGGATCTCGAGATCATCCCCTGGAAAGCCGTCGATCACATTGGACCAGCGCATCAGGGCCTCATGCCCCGAGGTGCGGATGGAACTCAGGATTTGGGCCACAGCGGTCTCAGGCGTCGCCCGTTCCCCGAAAATCCGCTCTACCCCCTGCAGCAAGAATTGTGGATAGGCCTTGGGGCGGGATCTCCGTCGCAGCAGGATGCTCTTACGAGCCGCTTCCAATTCCATGATTTCGAAGGACATGCGTCTATTCCTCCAAGGCGCGCAGCATCGCCTTATAGGCTTCCGGTTCTTCTTCGAAGATATATGTCACCGGGCCCACTACAACCCCGCTGCCACCAATCTGGCGCAGCTCCGCGATGGCATCCGCCAGGCGGTCTCGCGCCACAATGATGTGCACGGCGAACCATGCCTCCCCCTCGCGGGTGATCACCGGGGAGATGGTGGGGCCTTGCAGACCGCCGATCACCGTACGGCTGAACATCTTCTCTGCGATGGCCCGAGGCGAATCGCCGCGCATGTTGGCGAAAACCGCCACATGGGTGGCGGCGCGCAGATGGGCTTCGATGTATTCGAGCAGCGTCTTCGCCATACCCATCACCTCGTCACTGGAGGTGAGGGCCGCCCGATTGGCGATCAGGCATGCCTGCGAGCGCAGGATCACGCCGCCATCCAGCCGCCGCAGGCGGTTGTCGCGGAGCGTGGTCCCGGTGGAGACTAGATCGGAGATCAAATCCGCATACCCGATGGCAGGCGCCACTTCAAGTGTGCCTTCCGAGTCGATCAGGCGTGCATTCTCGATGCCGTGCGCGGAGAGGAAGGCGCCGGTCAGATTGGGGAATTTGGTGGCCACCCGGAGAGGGCGCCCGAGTGACTCCCCCCAGTCCCGCAGGTCGGCCATCGTCTGCACCGCCGTCCACTGCTCGGGGACGATCACATCCAGTGTGCAGCGGCTGAAACCCAGCTCCTTGTGCAGGGGCAGGATGGCGCCGTCCTCCCCGGCCCGTTCGCGGACCACGTCCCATCCGGAAATCCCGAAATCCACGCTGCCGTCACGCACGCTGACCACAATGTCGCCCGCGCGCTGAAAGAGCACGCACAGCCCCGGCAAGGCGGGTATGCTGGCCTCGAACTGGCGCGGGTTCGGCTTGTGCACCCGCAGCCCGGCGTCATCCAGGAAGGAGAGCGCGTCATCCGCGATACGCCCCTTGCTGGGAAGGGAAAGTCGTATTTCGTCCCGTTTGATGGTCATCGCTGGCATCCCAAATACAAGCTCTCTCCGGTCAGGAGAGAGCTCAGCAATCATTCGCCCACAAATTCCGCTGACTACCGCAGTCCTGACCGGCCGGGGGGCCGAGAGTGACGATGAGCATGATGGATCAGGTGCGTTGCGATAATCTGCATATTCCCGAGATGTTAACATAGTTCTAGACGGCGGGCAAGGGCCGGCGGCGGGGCGGAGAGGGTCAGGGGGGTTGGGAAAGGGAACAGCGAGGGGTGGGAGTGGGCAGGGGACCTGGGGTGCAGGGGTGCATGGGAGCGCGGGGGCAGGGGAGCCGAATGGGTCGAAAGTTCGAGGTTCGAAGGTTGAAGGTTGGGGTTGCGCGGTGAACGTTCACACGTTCTGACGTTCAAACGTGCCAACGTGGCGGCGCTGGTCATTGGTCGCATCGCTCGCCCAGCGCATCCTGCGCGGTATATCCTGACCGGTGCTGCAGGCGGCGTATCGCCTATCGCTCTCGCACCGCGTTCAGCAGGTCCGCCAGCAGGCCGTACGCCGTGGTCTCGGGCCCCGGATCGGTCTCGGTGAGGGTGAGCGCTCCCAACACGTCGCTGTGGAAGGTGACGGCCGATGAGGTGCCCATCACGTTATAGAGCGGATCGATGGGCCCGATGCGCTCCGGCCGTACCATGGCGCGGGCGCCCGTATCTGTGCGTACGCCGCTGCAGATGAGCTTCCATCGCTCCCCGGCCGCCTGTGCGGCCTGAACATCCTCCAGCCGCAAGCCCTCGATCCCCTCGCGATCCACTTGGTCCGGCCGCAGATCCACGCCCATCAAGACGGTCACCAGCGCGGCCGCCTTCACAGCCGCGTCCCAACCCTGTGTATCCCCACTGGGATCCGTCTCCGCGATACCGATGGATTGGGCGTGGCCGAGCGCCTCCTGGTAGCTTCGCCCCTCCTCCATCAGGCTGAGTATGAGGTTGGTGGTCGAATTAAGCACCCCTCGGAAGGAGCGCAGGTTGGCGGCCGGCAGGGCCTCGCGCCACATCCCGAACACCGGAGCGCCGTCCATGACCGCCGACTCGAAGAGAAACCTTCGATCGTGTGCGCGCGCGAGCCGGCTGAGCTGGCGGAAGCCGTGCACTACGGGGCCCTTGTTGGCCGTGATAGCGTGCATGCCGCTCTCAAGGGCAGCGCGGATATGGTCCAGGGCCGGTTGGCCGGTCTCGTAGTTCACCGGAGTGTTCTCCAGCATCGCATGGGCTCCGCTGGCCCGTATGAAATCTGGGCCCCCCGCTGGCGGGTGGCCGTCGGAGAGTGAATCCAAGCGCCCCCCGCCTTCCAGGAGTTCGATCGCCCGCCTCAGCGATAGGCCGCCTGGGTCGATGGCCGCGCCGTGACGGCCAGTGGCGAGGCCCACAACGCGGAAGGCGAGGCCGAAGCGCTGGCGGAGCTCCACCTCTTTTTCTAGCAGCAGATGGGCGAAAGCGCGCCCGACATTTCCGAAACCAAGCAGCACGAGGTCGATGTTGTCCATACGATTCCTTCTTGTGGGGAGGGTCATGGGCGGGCAGAAGCCCGGCCCGAGGGCCGATTATACCAACGGCCAGGGGTATGGGCGACCCGGCGCCTCGGCGGGGAAGCGCTTGTGCCGAAGAAGGTCATCAACCCGAACCACGAGCGCTGCCACCTCGCCCTCGGAGAGCAGGTCGCAGTAGCTGTGCCACAAGCGGGATCCGGGCTGCAAGCGGTCCCGGTATCCACGCACCAGGTCGAGCAAGGCTTCGGGCACCCGCTCGCCGGCGAAATCCCAGATCACCGTGCGCAGCTTGGGTTCTTCGTGAAAACACAGGCCGTGATCGATAAGCCATATGTGGTCATCCGAGCCCAGCAGCACATGTCCACCCTTGCGATCCGCGTTGTTCATGATTACGTCCAACAGGGCGACGGGCCGCAGCCGCTGTTTGTCCGAATCGCTCATCGTGAAGTAGTGCCTCTCCGGATCAGCATCCACATATAGTTGCAGGGAGCCCGCACCGGCTGGGCCCTCCGAGCGCAGCACGGTGGGGGGGATGAAATCCCATCCGATCTCCCGGGCCGTGAGATAGGCGGCGACTTCCCGGGCGGCAAGCGTGCCATGGGGGAAATCCCAGAGTGGTCGCTCCCCTTTTGCGGGCTTGTACACCGCCTGCAAGGTCTCGCCGCCGTGATCCACTTCGGCCAGAAAAGTGTAGTTGGATCCCCACAGGAAGCGCCCCGCCAGGCGGATATTCCCCTGTTGGAGATGCTCTAGGATCCGACCGACTTCGACTCCATGCCTCATCTTTGGCCCCGGCTTGTTTGGGGTTGCCCGTGCGCTCTGAATGATCTGGCCGGCACGAAACGTGCCTTTGTTAGGGGTTTCGCCTGAGACTGTACAGACGGCTGGAAAGGCGTCAAGCTAGTGCTTGTGCCCGTTGCTTTTGGGACAAAAATGGCCCTCGGGGTCGATCGGCAGTCCGCAGTTGCCGCAGATCTCTCTCCCCCGGCTTGCGAGCTCCACGCTCCAGTTGCAGAGCTTCAGCATCTGAGCGCGCGAGCACCAGATGCGCACGACCTTGGCATCCTCCGGGTCCGCGTCCTCTGGCTGAATTTCTCGCGCCACCAGGATCATCTCGTCGGCGATCTCGTCGTAGCCGAGGCCGATCTGACCCACGCGGAAAACCGGATCCAGCGGGGTGATCAACTGCATGCCTTGCTCGTTATAGTCTCCCTGCGCCGTCCCCAGATCAGGAAAGCGCTCCCCGAGGTCTTCGTAGAACTTCTCGACCCCGACGGCCAGCGACTGCAGTTGTTCCTTCTCCACAATTAGGGTGACGATCTGCTTATCCTTCTGCGCTTGAAGGTAGAAGACCCGCTTCCCGGGCGGGCCGACGGCGCCGGAGGTGATATGCTCGGCCGGTCGCAGATCGATTTCCTTGCGGTCCATCAGACTCATCTAGCCAACCATCCCAGCCCGGCTCTTGACCGTCATAATCGGCGTATTGCGAAGTATATCACTCCGCACGCGCTCGCTCCGCAGCGCGGGTATCGTTGACCTTGATTATGTGGATGGTGTCCTTCTGCAGACCGAGGATGCTTATGGAAGCGGGCGAAACATGCAAGCGTTGAAACAGATCCAGCGGCAGGCCCAGGTAGTAGGCGATGGCAAGGCGGATCATATCCGAGTGGCTGAAACAGGCGATGCGATCGTCCTTCCCGCTGTGCTCCTCCCGGATGCGCTCCAACTCGGCTACGATGCGCGCCTGACCCCCGCGGAAGGTCTCGCCCTCCGGAAACTGCACCAGGGAGGGGGTGCGCTGGACCAGAGGCCACAGCTTCCTTCGATGCAGCTGCTTAAACGTGCGCCCCTCCCAGCTTCCCACATCCAGCTCGCCCAGCCCCGGCCGGGTGATGACCTCGATCCCGAGCCGGGCCGCCAGAGGGGCAGCGGTTTCCACGGCGCGCTCCAATGGGCTGGAATAGACGGCCTTGAATTTGATCTGGGCGAGCAGGTCTGCGAGGGCCTCCGCTTGGGCCCTTCCCTGGTCGTTGAGATGTACGTCCGGCAGCCACCCCGGCATGCGTTTTCCGAGCAGTTCGTTGTCTCCGTGGCGAATGAGATAGATGAGAGTCATTGGTCTGGGTCCTGTCCGGATGTGCCGCGGGCGTTTCGGCCGTGATGGCGCTTCAATGTCACGACTTCGTCTTCGGCGAGGTCGGGCACCTGGCGCGTCTCCTCGATGCCGAGCGCTTGCCGCTGGGCTTCGCGCCAGCGTTGGAGGCGGCCCCGAACCTGGGCTTCATAGCCCTGGTCGGAAGGCTCGTAGAAATATGTCCCCCAGAGTTCATCGGGCAGGTATCCCTGGCCGATGTGATGCCCGGGATGCTCGTGCGGATAGATGTATCCTTCGCCGTGGCCGAGCGCCTCGGCGTCTCGGTTGGCGTCCCGCAGGTGGTCCGGCACCTCCCGCACGCCCTGCTCCTCGATCATTCTGAAGGCTTTGAAGTAGGCGGTGCTGGTGTTGGATTTCGGCGCCGTCGCCAGGTACAGGGTGGCCTCCACGATGGGGTACACGCCCTCCGGCAGGCCCACGAATTCGAAGGACTGCATGGCGGCCGCGGCGACCACCAGACCCATGGGATCCGCCAGGCCGATGTCCTCCGAAGCCAGGATCAAGAGACGCCGGATGATGAAGCGTGGATCCTCCCCGGCGTACAGCATCTTCGCCAGCCAGTAGAGCGCGGCGTCGGGGTCGGAGCCGCGCACCGACTTTATGAAGGCGGAGATGGTGTCATAATGCGCATCGCCATCCTTGTCATACAATACCGCCCGTCGCTGGATTGAATCCTGCGCCACCTGGAGCGAGATTTGGATCACTCCAGATGCGTCGGGAGGGGTGCTCTCCACCGCAAGTTCCAGCGCGTTCAGCGCGTTGCGTGCGTCGCCCCCGGCCACGTGCACAATATGGTCGAGGGCCTGCCCGGTCAGATTGACCTGACGTTCACCATAGCCGCGCTCGCGATCCTCCAATGCCGCCCGGAGGATCCCCGCCACATCCGCGTCGGACAGCGGTCGCAGCTGGAAGATCCGGGAGCGGGATACCAGGGCGTCGATAACCTCGAAATAGGGGTTCTCGGTGGTGGCGCCGATCAGCGTGATTGTCCCATTCTCGACGTGCGGAAGCAGGGCGTCCTGCTGAGCCTTATTCCAGCGGTGGACCTCGTCGACGAACAGAATGGTGCGCGTCTGATAGAGCTTCCGCAGCTCGATGGCATCTTTGATGACCCGTCGCAGCTCCGGCTTGCCCGCCAGCACCGCTGAGAGGGTCTCGAAATGGGAGCGGGTGTGGTTGGCGATGATCTGCGCCAGTGTGGTCTTCCCCGACCCCGGCGGCCCCCAGAAGATGATGGAGGAGAACAGTCGGTCCGCCTCGATGGCTCTGCGCAGCAGCCGGCCTTCTCCGACGATGTCCTCCTGGCCGAAGAACTCTCCAAGGTCCCGCGGCCGCATGCGCGCCGCCAGTGGCGCTTCCTTATTCAGGCGTTTCTTCAACGCATGATCGAAGAGATCCATGGCTTTCTCTGGCGTGGATTGTAACATGCGGGCGGCCTCGATTTGGGTTGCAGGTCAACGTTCACACGTCAGAACGTTCGAACGTTCCAACGCAGTTGTGGTCAGTGTGGAAAGCGCAATCAGCCAGTCATCGTCGACTGTTCACTACTCACCATTCACTGCTCCCTTTTCACTGCGCAAAGCGTTCTTTGATCGTCATTGGTCGTTCGTCGTTGGTTGTCGGTAAATGGCCGGCGGCCGAACTCCGGGGGTGTGCTAGAATCCGTCCTCATCTGAAGAGAGGGGTATGCGGGGATATGCGTCCGACGGGAAAAGACTTCACGGTTGTGCTGGCGTCGGCCTCCCCCCGGCGCCAAGCGCTGATGCGCCTGACCGGCTGGCCGGCGGTGGTGCACCCGGTGGAGGTCCGTGAATCCCCTCTGCCGGGGGAGGCGGCGGGGGAGCTCGCCGCCCGTCTCGCGGCCGAGAAGGCTCGACGAGCCGCACAGGATTTCGAGGCAGGAGCCGTAGTGGTGGGGGCAGATACGGTGGTGGCGGACGCCACGCGGTTGTTGGGCAAGCCCAGAGACGAGGCGGAGGCCTTGCGGATGTTGATGGCCCTGCAAGGGCGGGAGCACCAAGTCGTCAGTTCCTTGGCGTTGGTGACCGGGGATAGGATGATTCAGGAGGCCTGCAGCACGGAGGTCCATATGCGCAGCCTTGAATTGGCGGCGGCTCAGGCATACGTAGAAAGCGGGCGGCCGATGGACAAGGCTGGCGCCTATGGGATCCAGGATCGAGAATTCGATCTTGTGGATATGGCGGCGATGCGGGGCTGTTTTGCCAACGTGATGGGCTTTCCCATCTGCCATTTCGTACGAGCCATGGGAAGACTGGGGATTCGTCCGCCGAATGACGTTCCTATTGCATGTCAAAGGTACACGCGTTACGATTGCCCTGTGTACCAGTCCATCTTGAGGGGCATTTCTTGAGACGCATCGCATTGCTGGGCCTTGCGATCATGATCGTGGCCTGCACGCCATCGACACCGGTGGCCACCTCGGGCGCGAGCGAACCCACCCTACCGCCGCCCGCCATGACCGTTGTCTCCGCGCCGGACCCTGAGGCGCTTGTGGACCGTTTCCTCGAAGCCTGGTCGAATTTCGACTACGAGGGCATGTACGCCATGCTGAGCCCCCTGAGCCAGGATTCTATTTCATCCCAGGAATTCACCGATCGCTACCAGGAAGTGCGGCGGACTGCAGCGTTGACCGGCGTGGATCATGAGATTGTCTCCTCCCTGATCAACCCCCAGGCCGCACAGGTGAGATACCGCCTCACCCTGCACAGCGCGGTCGTGGGGGATCTCACTCGGGAGACCTGGGTGGACCTGAAACGGTACGATGGAGAATGGCTGATCTCGTGGACGGACGGTGCGATCATGCCGGAACTCACGCGGGACAACGGTCTGTATTTGAATGTGGTCACCCCCACGCGGGCCAATATCTACGATCGGAACGGGCTGGCACTGGCGGTGCAGGATGAAATCGTGGCCCTGTGGCTTGTGCCCGACCAGATCGGCGGGAAGAAGAAGGAAGAGCGTATGCTCGGGGCCCTGAGCCGCCTGCTGGGGGAGCCCCCACAGAGCATCGAGGCGCGCTATGATCCCTTTCGGGACACCAACTTCTACATCCCACTGGGCGAGGTCTCGGTGGATGAATTTCAGCAGGAGGAAGACACGCTGGCCTCCGCCGGCGGTGTGCAGTGGGCATATTATTCGGGCCGCTACTATCTGGGGAACGGCATGGCCGCGCATGCAGTGGGCTATGTCGCTCAGATCCAACAGGAGCAGTTGGACGGCTATTTGGCGCGCGGCTATCAGCAGGACGCGTTTGTGGGCCAGACCGGCGTGGAGCTGGCATATGAGGACGAACTGCGGGGTGTGCCCGGCGGGACCCTGTACCTCACCGATGCGGATGGCCAACCGACGGAGGTTTTGGCTTCCCGGGACTCCCAGCCGCCGCAGGCCGTGTACACCACCCTGGACAGGAATCTGCAGTATTGGGCGGAGCAGGCCATCGCCGGCTTCAGCGGGGCCATCGTGGTGCTGGAACGCGACACCGGCGCGGTGCTGGCGATGGTCTCCTCGCCGGGTTTCGACCCCAACCTGTGGGATGCGCGGAACCCCAACAGCGGTCCCGGCTTGACCGACTTGATGAACAGCGGTCGTCAGCCCCTGGTTGACCGGGCAACGCACGGCGTCTACCCGCTCGGATCGGTGTTCAAGATCATTACCTTCTCCGCTGCGCTGAAGTCAGGGATCTATACGATCGATACCCAGTACACATGCACCGGCGAGTTTCGGGAGCTACCCGGACAGGTGCTCTATGACTGGACCGTCGAGCGGGATCTCCCACCGCACGGCACCGTCACTCTGATGCAGGGCCTGGAGCGCTCCTGCAACCCCTTCTTCTGGCATATCGGGCTCGATCTGTACAATCAGGGACTTCCAACCGCCCTGCCGGAAATGGCGGAAGCCTACGGTCTCGGGCAGATCACGGGCATCGAGATCGGGGAAGCGAGCGGACAGGTGCCCAATCCGGAGACGAAGTTGGAGACCACAGGTGAGGAGTGGACGCCGGGCGATGCGGTGCAGCTCGCCATCGGACAATCGTCCCTGCAGGTGACACCGCTCCAGGTGGCCCGCTTCATCAGCGCGATCGGCAACGGCGGCACTTTGTTGCGCCCCCAGATTATTGAGCGCGTGCAGACCGCCGAAGGTGAGGTGAGCTACGAATTCAAGCCCGACCCGCAGGGCCGGCTTCCGCTGGATGAGGCGGACCTGGCGTCTCTGCAGGAGGCCATGTTCGCGGTCACCAGCAGCCCGGACGGGACCGCCCGTCGGGTGCTTCGCTACCCGAGCACCTTCTCCATCAAAGTCGCCGGCAAGACCGGCACGGCGGAGAGCGGCCTGGAGGATCCGCATGCATGGTTTGCCGGATACACCTTCATGGATCGGGAGGATTTGCCCGACATCGCCGCGGTGGTGATTGTGGAGAACCAGGGTGAGGGCTCTGAATGGGCCGCGCCCATATTCCGCCGCGTGGTGGAGGCGTATTTCTTCGGCAGGCCGTATACACTCTATCGTTGGGAGTCGGAGATCGGGGTGACGCGCACCCCCGAACCGACCGAGAGCCCGGGAGGTGAGAATTCAGAGGCGACGCCGGAAGGCGGCCAGTAGGCTGGCGGGCAAGTGACCCCGCCGGGGCGCGATGACTGAAGCGCCGCTCCTGCCCGGCCTGGTGGTGAGAGCCCAATCCGGGTTCTTCGAGGTCGAGACGGCGCGCGGGGCTGTAATTGCACAGATACGGGGGCGCCACCGGCAAAAGCGCTTGGAGAGCGATTTGGTTGCGCTTGGGGATCGGGTGGTGGTTCAGTTGGTGGATGAGGGGCGGGGGGTGATCGAGGAGATTGAACCCCGTGAGCGGTCGCTTTCCCGGCGCGCTCCTGGGGGCGAGGTCGAACAGGTATTGGTCGCCAATCCGGATCAGGCGATCTTTGTCTTTGCCTGTGCGGATCCGGACCCCAACTTCCGCATGCTGGATCGTATGCTCGTCAGCGCCGAGGAGCAGGAGATTCCCGCTGTGATCTGCGCCAACAAGATCGACCTGGTCGTGGTCGCGGACGCCCGCCGGGAATTTGGGGAGTACCAGGAGATTGGGTACCGCGTGTATTACACCTCGGCCAAGACCGGGAGGGGGGTGTCGCGGCTGCGAAAGGCGCTGCGCGACAAGCTCTCCGTTTTTGCCGGCCCCTCGGGCGCGGGGAAGTCCAGCCTTCTCAACGCCATCCAGCCGGGGCTCGGCCTGCGCACCGGGGAGATCAGCGACGCGACGGGCAAGGGAATCCACACCACCGTGTATCCCCATTTGCTGGCGCTTGACGAGGGCGGCTATGTGGCCGACACGCCGGGCTTGAAGGCCTTCGCCCTGTGGGACATCGAGGCCGAGGAGCTCGACGGGTACTTCCCCGAGTTCAGACCGTTGGTCTCGGAATGCGCCTTCAGCGACTGCACCCATACGCACGAGCCCGAATGCGCCATCAAGCAGGCGGTGGAGGATGGCCGCATCAGCCCCGAACGGTACGAGTCGTACCTGCGCATTCGCGAGGGAGAAGAAGTCGGCTGGTAATCCCCCAGTACCAAGGTGCTACAAAGGAGTGCGCTGCGATGCGGCCTGCGCCTCTTCTATAATGTGAGAGCCTCAAGGCGGGAGGCCATGCGTCGAAGCGGATTTGTGCTCATCTTGATCATCGGCGTGTTGCTGGTCGCCGGGCCTGTTGGCGCCCAATCGGGCGGGCGCTACTATCCTGAGACCGGCCATACGCTCGATAGTCTGTTCGTGGACTACTTCGACGCGCACGGTGGCCTCGAGCTCCTGGGTTATCCCATCACAGACTCCTTCATCGATCCGCTTTCCGGCCAATTGGTGCAGTACCTGCAGAACACGCGTCTGGAGTTGGTTCGTGAAGGGGAGAGCACCTCAGTGCGCTTGCCTTCGATGGGGGAACTGTTGGGGGGCTGGGACAATCCTCTGGAGGCGGGAGAGATCCCAACCGAGCCGGAGGAGGGCTGCAAGTATTACCCCGAGTCCGGCCACGCGGTGTGCTATGCATTTCTGGAGTTCTATGTAGGGCACGGGGGCCCTCCCGTGCTCGGGTATCCGATATCCGAGTTCAAACTGCAGAATGGGCGCTTGGTGCAGTATTTCCAGGGGTTCCGCCTGGATTGGCACCCGGACGAGATCGCAGGGGAGCAAGTGCGCGTGGCCCCCTTGGGCAGAGCCCACTTCGAACAGATGGGCTACGACCGCAGCCTGCTGCGCGCCCGGCCGCAAGACGGAATGATCCAATACCGCGTGGTCGAATTGCAGCCCAGAGTTTCGGTGTGGAAGCCGGTCGTGCGCCCATCTGACAGCCAACGGGTGTATGTCAGCGTCACGGATCAGAACTTCAATCCGGTGCGCGGGGCCGGTGTGACCTTGATCCTCCATCTGGCCGATCAAGAGCGCATGATGATCATGCCGACCACGGATCAGCAGGGGGTCAGCCAGCTTGAATTCGAGTTTCAAGAGGGGACGCCGGGTGCAAACGTCACCATGGAGGTGTGGGTGATCTATGGCGAGCTGCTGGCCAGCAGCCGGGATTCTTACCGCGTATGGTGGTGACCGGAAACTCGGCGCCAGGCAATTCAGCCGGAATACGAAACGGCGCGGGCTCCGGCGCCCCTTTTCCTTCATCTGGAGGTATCAAAGCTCGTTCTACGGCCGGAGGAGGCGGGGTTCTTCGCCGAGAGTCGCGCCGGCTGGGATGCCGACCACCTTCCAGGAAGCTTGCAGGGGGCGGCTCAATCGGCATTCAGATGGAGGCTTGCTGCGCGTGGCGGCTCAGAGCGGCCGAAGCACCCGCTCCCTGCGCAGGCGTTTGAACCAGAGCGAGGATCCTGGGGGCATCGATTCGGCCGCGGCCTCCTGCCAGGCCCGCACGCCCAAACCCTGGATGGTTTGTGGCTGGTAGCCGATTTCCCGCCAAGTGCGGGCGTGCTGGGCGAGGTACGGGGGCAGGAAGAGCAGGGCGGCCTCACTTTGCAGTTCCTCGGAGGCCACCTCGACGGCGCGGATGAGCGGCGGCACCGCCCGCTCCAGGGGGAGGTTGGGGACAACGTATACCTCGTCAATGCGGGTCACCAAATTCTCGACCTGCCAGCCAGCCATGGCGGCCTGCGCCCCGTTTCGCTCCAGCAATATATAGGCCTTCTCTCCGAAGGCCGCCATGATGTCTGAGCGGGCCAGACGTCGTTTTCCTTGTGTCACTCGGGTGATGAAGTGCGCGATAATGGCAGCATCCTGCGGCATGCCTCTCCGCACGACAAAATCTCCGGCGGCTGCGGTGGTGCGCGGGGGCAGTCTGGGCTCTTTGGGCTTGGGCAGCTTGGCCCAGGCGGCCTGCACCTGTTCCCATGCCTTGTCGAAGGTGCCGTCGTTGTCGATGACCACATTGGCGGCGCGGACCTTGACTTCTTGGCTGGATTGGGCCGCGATGCGCTGGCGGGCGACCGCTTCAGACATGCCCCGCTTATCGCGCAGGCGCGCGATCTGCAGGTCCTCGGGTGTCCGGACGACCCAGATAGAATCGCAGCTGGAGGCCAGATCGGTTTCCAGCAGCTTGATGGCTTCGATCACAATGACGTCTTGGGAGGCCCGCCGGATGAGTAAATCGGTGGCATGAAGCACCAATGGGTGGACGATGGACTCCAGGCGTTCCAGCGCCTCAGGGTCAGAAAACACAATGCGTGCCAGGCGGGCGCGATCGATATGCCCCTGGGAGTCCAGAACCCATTCCCCGAAGGTCTTGACCACCAGGTTGTATCCGGGTGCGCCCTTGGAGACTGCACGGTGCGCGAGGACATCTGCATCGATGCCGTAGGCGCCGAGGTGCTCCAGCATCTTGCGCACCACGCTCTTGCCGGAGGCGATGTTGCCTGTCAGCCCAATGACGTACTTGCCCTGCCAGCGACTCAAATCCGGTGACTCCAAACAGCGAGTGGGCCTAGGCCCTTATTGTACTAAAGCCGAGAGCAATTGGGAGAGTTACCGCTCCGTTTGGGCATAGTACACTTGGTCTCCCGCACCCAGAAAGAGCGTGTTCGGCGAGCCGAAACCAATGGAAGAAAGGGGCGATTCGAGATCTGTCTCTGGACGATATTGCCCCTGATATACCAGTCGCATGCTGTAGTGGAAGACGTTGCCGCTGAGGCTGTCCAGAATATAGATCGCCGGTTCGGGGGGCGGGGAATACACGATCTCCGTGGGGAGCGCGCCGGGGATATGGGCGCTCCCCTCATAGCCAGGGCGCTCGTCCTGGAATTGTGGGCTTGGGTCGCACTCCACCCGAACCTCCACACCGCCACCGCCGGCGGCTTCCAGGCTGCGCTCGCAGCGGTCCAAGTGCCCGTCGGCGTATAGAATCAGCAGCTCGTCCTGCGTTCTGGCGATGTCGATGGCTCCACTCAGATCGGGGACGAAGTCGGCGAAGTACAAGCTCGGCTGGCCGGTGAACTGCCCGTTGGAGGCTTCGTAGAGCCAGATGGCGTTCGAATCGGGGTCAAGCAGATATAGGTAATCGCCGTATGCTTCCAGGGCTTGTATGCGCCCCCAGCCGAGGTCCGGCTCGACCAACTGCCCGGCGATGGGAGTCTCGCCGGGCCAGCAATAGACGAGCATTCCGCTGGCGTCCACGCTGATGATTCCTTCACCCCGTTGCAGGGCCGGGTCTCCGAATGCGACGATTCCCACAGGGGCGCCCGACCCGGGCAGGCGCTCCGTGTCCTGGATGCATTTGAAATCCGCATCCAGTTCAAATCCCCGACCCGTGGCCCAGGCGTGCCACACGGCCCGGTTGGCGGCATCCAGCGCATACAGGTCGGACTCGCTTGCCACCAAGGAGGTCAGCTCGGCATCTGCCCCGAAGCCCCCTGGAACGGCGGGTTGGAAATCCAGGCGCACGATGAGGTCGAGTGAGTCCAGAGAACGTTGTACCTCGGCGCGCAGCGAACGAAACTGCTCGGAGTCTCCGTAGTCCTGGGCCAGGTTCAACCACTCGAGGGCCAGCATCCAATGGTAGCGCGCCGCCTCTGGGTCCGCCTCCGCCTGGGCGTCGGCGACCGCGGCCTCCGCGCCCGACAGGTATTCTTCGAACTGTTCGCCCTTGCCGATTTTCAGATATGCGACGCCGGCGACGAGGACGACGACAATGGGAACCAGCACCGCGGTTGTGGCCAGCACAGTAGGAGGGATCGATGCGGCGCGCCCCGGCTCCGACACGCCGGGTGCCATGCGGGTGATTAGTTTGGCGATCACCCGCCGCGAACCGGAAAGGGCGGCCGCGGCGCCGCGCCCCAGGCCATGCAGGGCATCACCGAGTAGCTGCAAGACAGCATTCGACCGCCGTTCGCGGATGAACCCGTCCTCATCGACCTCCTCGGAGGTAGGTCCCTCTGTGGAGTAGATTGGCTGGGGCTCTGCCATGAAGGGTCTGATCGGGGAAGCGCCTCGATCATTCGCCGTTCCTATGCGGATGGCCAGGCCCGTCAACGGGCCGTCCCGACCTGCCGTCAGGCGGTCCACCGCCTGGTCGAGCGTGAGGTCGGAGAGCGCTGAGAGCGCCGGATCGGGCCACACCGGCGGTTCGTGAGTGGACAGGATGACCAGATCGCCGGGTTGAACCTCGAAGTGGAAATAGCGGATGAACGGCTGACTCTGGCCCCCCAGCGGGCGGCCAGCTGTCTCCGCCGAAGAGTAGCGGCTTACGTGACTGGGACGCACCAAAATAGCCTGCCCAACGCCGCATTGGGCGGTGAACACGTCCACCCCGCGCCGCACGCCGATCAGGAAATCCGCATGCAGCGGAGCGCCCTTGGACCCAGCGGCGTTGAGATCGAGCAACTGCAAATTGACTTCCTCCGCCGCAGCTCTCAGCCCAGCAGTTACAGACCTCGGGGTGCCGAAGTAGGCTTGCGTAGCGCTTTCCGCGAGTTGATCCAGTAGGCCCGGATGCGCCTCCTCTGTGGAACGCAGCGACAGATTCACGAAGACGATGTCAACCTTGCGGCCGCGCGCCGCGCGCCGGGGGGCGGCCTCCACCGTGGTCCCCGGCGGCGGGGTGAGCCGCGGGGCGCCTCCGGCAACATGCAGCATGGATATCTCGGTTTCGAACATTCGGGGCATCTCCGTCATTGTACTTCCACCACCTCCCGGTCGCAATTCTGGGTGCAAGAAGCAGACCGCTACTGGTAGAATGGGCGAGACAGAGGAGAAATGGACCCCCGGCATGAACATCGAAATCATCAAGGACGAATCTGCCTTCAGGGCGCTGAAAGAGGAATGGGATGGACTTCTGGAACGGTCCACGACCAACGTCCCATTCCTGCGACACGATTTCCAGTATGTGTGGTGGTCCACCTTGGGAGGGGGCGAATGGGCCGAGGGCGACTTGTGGTTGGCGGTCGGCCGCGATGAGGCCGGAGAACTGGTCGGTATCGCTCCGCTCTGGGTGGGGACCACACTGGAGGACCAGCGGGGGCTGATGTTTGTCGGCACCAAGGAGATCGCGGACTATCTGGACTTGATTGCCACCCCCGAGTCGTTGAGGGACTTCGTCTCTGGACTTTTCGACGCGCTGGCGAGGTCAGGGCCGGACGGTTGGCAAGTGCTCGATCTGTTCAACATCCTCGATAATTCGCCGACGCTCGAAGCGCTGAGCAAGGCCGCCGTGGAGCGCGGCTGGAAGGTGGAGCGGGAAACGCTCGAGCCATGCCCGGTGGTGACCCTCGAGGGCGGCTGGGAAGGCTATATGAGCCGCTTGGAGGGGAAGTACCGGCATGAGCTGCGGCGCAAGATCCGGCGTGCGGATTCGTATCCGCTGCCGGTATCCTGGCGCCGTGTCGGACGGGACGAAGAGATCGGCCCGCATATCGAGACCTTCATCCAATTGATGGAACACGACCCCGAAAAGGTCAAGTTCTTGACTCCGCTGATGCGCGAGCATTTCCGGCGCTCTATTCGAGCCGCCCATGAAGGCGGCTGGTTGATGATGGCTTTCTTGGATGTGGGCTCGCGTGTTGGAGCGGCGTATCTGAACTATGACTACGCCAACCGCGTCTGGGTCTATAACTCCGGACTGGACCCCGAATTCTATTCGCTCTCGCCCGGATGGGTGCTGATGGCGCATATTATCGAATGGGCCGTCGAAGCCGGCAGGGAGGCTGTGGATTTCCTGCGCGGCCACGAGAAGTACAAGTACCGGCTCGGCGGGGTGCCGCGAAGGATCTACCGGCTGCGGATCCGACCATAGCGCTGCGTCTACTCAGATGCCCCCTCGCCGGATTGCCCCGGCCGGTCATGGGCCGGCCCGACGGACTGGGGCTCCACCTCAGGGGAGTCTTCTTCCGCCGTCCTGTAGTTCAGATAGGGTTCCCGGGGTGGAGGACCGATCCGGATTTCTCGATGAGGGGGGGGAGAGCTCATTTCGAAGCGCAGCGCCACCCGCCCAATCCGGATCAGGTCCCCATGCTGAAGCCGCCGCCCGCCTTCCGGCACCAACTCGAAGTTGACCCATGTGCCTGCCGTGGAGTTCTGATCCCGGATGACGTATTCGCCACCGGCCCGGCGGAGAAGCTGGGCGTGCATACGCGATACCGAAGGATCATCGAGGGGGATGGTGGAGAGCGACGCGTCACTTCCCAAGGTGAGCTCCGCGCCCGTCAGGGGGATGGGCTTTCCGGCCGTCCTGCCCGCCGATTCCGGTTTCAACCAGGCCTCCGCGGACAGACGATCTTTGGAGCGGCGAAGCGATGCTCGTTCGGACCAGATGCGCCCTCCGGGGCGCGCCGGTCGGGCGGGGGCGGGCGCTTGGGCTCTGCGCCGCAGGACCACGATCACCGCCGTTGCTCCCAGCACAGCAGCGATCAGAATCCCCACCCCGGCCATCAGCGGCTGCAAGGCAGGGGATATCGCCTCCCACCCCCCGGGGGGCGGCGGGACCTCCACGAGCACCGAAAGCTCTTCCGTATAGGCCTCCATGCCCAGGGTATCGAGGGCTGCAGCGCGGACCGTATGGGCGCGGTTGCTCGTGTAGGCCCCCAGGTCCCATTCGAAACGGGTAAACGGGGCCGCCACATTCTCGTCCACCGTGCCGCCGTCCACGATCAGCCGGCTGGATATCAGTTCGCGCGGGTGCCCGTCGGGAAAAGTGATCAGGATATCCAGGCTCATAGAGTCTGGGACGAGGCTCTCGATGGGCCTGCCGGGGTCGGCCGGCTGACGCAGGATGCTGGCTGGCGGCTGGATGAATGTCAGTTCCGGGGGCAGCACAACGAGGTCGTAGCTGGCGGAGCTCGTATCCGTCTGCACATCGCCGGCATCTACCCGCACACGCACCGTGTGCGGGCCGCCCGTATTGGCTGAGGAGCGCGCCGAGAGTTTGTACAGGGTTCGGTGTCCGAGAACTCGCTCCTCAAGCGCATCCAGCCCTACCTCCGGATCATACAGGGTGAAGGTGCCTCCCGTCGCCTCGCTCAGCTGGCGCAGGTTCTCGTCAATCGCGATGGGCTCCTCCGGATCCTCCTGACGGGAAACCTGCACTACATGGATGGTCGTGTCGGTGTTGTTCGCCAGCGCGATGGTGTCGCCCAGGAAACGCTCCGCGGGCTCATCGATTGGCGGTGTGAGGAAGACCAACTGGTTGGAAATGCCGACTTGCCGGGCGGGGTTCGAGGTGTATGTCAGCGCCTGTACCAGCAGGTCCCCGATCGAGCCCGCCGCACTGAACTCTGGCTCCAACGCGGCAAGTTGGGAGCCCAGCTCTGCAGCCAGCGTGCCGTGGGTGACGATCGGGCCTTCCCGAGTGAGAAGAGTGAGATCGTCGATGCCATATTCACTGGCTGCCTCCGTGGCCCACCAGTGGAAGAGGTCTTGCCGCACATGATCATACAGACGAAAGCCAAGAGGGTCCTTTAGCTGCATGCCCGGGGTAGTGTTGATCAGGAAGATCTGCCTGGCGCCGGCGCGGATCGATTCGGCGCCCAGAACCGGGATCGGATCGCCGTCCTCTTGCAGGACGAAGTCAGTGGAACCCAGCCCTGCGAGATGATTCCCTCGCTCGTCCAGTGCCGACACGTAAAGGGTGAGGTCGGGGAAGTCCTCGCTGATCAGGGTGGTGATCCGCACGGTGCCGCCGGCTTGAGCGAGAGCCGCGAGGGGCCCTACGACGGCCATCACGAGCAGCGTCGCTGCGACGATCCAGACGGCATCGCGCCAGCCTCTAGGCCGGAACATGGACCCATTTTAGCACGATCACCCGCCGAAATTGCATGTTTGCAGACACCTTACAGAGATCCCACAACTCCCTAATTGGGTTGTAATATGACCGTAGATAGGCGCAAGGGGAAAATGGACATTCATGGGGCGCTTTATCAGGAGGGGAGGTCCAAATGGATGAGAGCCAGCTTGGGAGCCAAATGGAAGTCGCCATCTGCAGGGAAGAGCGGATCATTCGCTCGATACTGCTCGGTGGGTTTCTCACCATGCTGGTGATCGAGGCCTGGTTAGTCATCCAGTTATGGAGCCTCTGGGCCTAACCTCTTAATCCGGTCAGGCCACGGAGTAGGTGCGAATGTCAGCAGCTACATCCGTCTCACCCCTCCAGAGTTGCTGGCCTCGAGGACCCTGAGAATACTCGGGAGTACCTCTTGAGCCTCCCTCCGGCTGGCCCTCCTGCCCGAAAGGGTGGGAGGGCTTCATTTTGGAGCGCTTACTCCCACTCGATGGTGGCGGGGGGCTTGCTGGTGATGTCGTACGCCACTCGGTTGACGCCGGGCACTTCGTTCACGATGCGGCTGCTGATGGCGCCGAGAATCTCATGGGGAATGTGAGCCCAGTCGGCGGTCATGAAGTCCTCGGTGGTTACCGCCCGAACGACCACAGTCTCCCCATAGGTCCGCTTGTCGCCCATCACGCCGACGGAGCGGACCGGCAGCAAGACGGCGAAGGCCTGCGCGGTTTTCCCGCGCAGCATATCCGCCCCCGACAGTTCCTGGCGCACAATCGCATCGGCGGCGCGCAGGCGCCTCAGGCGCTCGTCGGTGACCTCCCCCAGGCAGCGCACCGCCAGGCCCGGCCCGGGAAAGGGCTGCCGCCATACCAGCTCCTCGGGGAGCCCCAGCGCCAATCCCACCTCCCGCACCTCATCTTTGAACAGATAGCGCAGCGGCTCGACCAATTCAAATGACATTTCTTCAGGCAACCCACCTACGTTGTGATGGGTCTTGATCCGGGCCGCCACCTGGCGGTCGGGGCCGCTGGATTCCACCACATCGGGATAGATCGTACCCTGCACCAGGAACCTGGCTTCCCCCAGACGGGACGCCTGCGCCTCGAATGTGCGGATGAAGACCTCGCCGATGACGCGGCGCTTTTCCTCGGGGTCCTTCAATCCTGCCAGGGCCTCCAGGAAGACCTCCGTGGCATCCACGGTCACCAGCGGGGCATGGATCACCTCCCCGAAGGTCCGGATGACGGATTCGGGTTCTCCTTGTCGAAGCAGCCCCGGGTTGATGAAAATGCAGGTGAGCTGGTCGCCGATGGCGCGATGAACGATGGCTGCGGCCACAGTTGAATCGACGCCTCCGCTCACCCCCGCGACCGCATGATCGTCTCCGACCAGCCCTCTCACCTGATCGACGGCCGTCTCCACAATCGATTCGGGTGTCCAGGCCGGCTCTGCTCCGCAGATATCGATCACGAAAGCGCGCAGGATCTCCGCACCATTCTCGGTATGGCGCACTTCAGGGTGGAACTGCACGCAGTAATATCCGCGCTGGTCGTCCCCCATGGCCGCGACGGGGGAATTGTCTGAAGTCGCCAGGACACGGAAGCCCTCCGGCAGTCGCTCGATGCGATCCCCATGTGACATCCAGACGGAATGTGCGCCGGGGGGAAGCAGCGGGTTCTCGGCGCGGACCCGGATCGTCGCCTGCCCGTATTCTCTGAGATGGGAAGGGCCGACTTTGCCGCCGAGGCGATAGGCCAGCGCCTGCATGCCATAGCAGATTCCCAGAATGGGACGGCCTGACTTGAGCACATATTCGGGCACATAGGGGGCGTCCGGGGCGTAGATCGAGGCTGGCCCTCCCGAGAGGATATAGCCTTTGGGCGCCGGCGATTGCACGGTTCCCGCGGGGGTGTCATGGGGGAACAATTCGCAGTACACTCTGAGTTCACGCACGCGACGGGCGATCAATTGCGAGTACTGGGAGCCGAAATCAAGGACGGCGATGCTGTCCACTGCGCTCACTCAGCGAATACGATCTTGCCGTCACTCATGTCCGCGATCACCGCCAAGGCACGGATGGGCACTTCCAGGTGGCTCAATCGCTCCCGGCCGCCCTCGAACTGCTTCTCGATCAGGGTCCCAATGCCGACGATGTTCGACCCAGCGACCTCCGTCAGCCGCACCAGGCCCATGATCGTTTGGCCCGAGGCGAGAAAGTCGTCAATGATCAGTATCCGTTCGCCCGAGCCGAGATATTCTGGGGAGACGATCAATTCAACGGTTCGGCCCTTGGTGTGGGAGGGCGCAAGGGTGAGGAGCACTTGGTCGGGCATGGTGACAGGTTTGCTCTTGCGCGCGTAAACCACCGGCAAGTTGAGGTACTTCGCGGTCATCACCGCCGGCGCGATGCCGGAAATTTCCGCGGTCAGGATCTTCGTGGCGCCCACATCGCTGAAGATGTTCGCCAATTCCTGGCCGCAGCGATCCATGAGCACGGGATCCACCTGGTGGTTGATGAAGCCGTCCACTTTGAGGATGCCGTCACCGAGGTTGGCTCCGTCGGTGACGATGCGGATCTTGAGATCGTTCATCCCATTTGTTCCTTCCTTTTGTGAGCTTGCCGAGGATGCGACATTCTATAACGGGCAGGGAGATGGGACAACCTCGCGGCGGGTTTTTCCTCCTTGTTAGCGGCCGATCCCAAGGGATGGGGGCCATATGCCTGCGATAGAATGCCAGCGACTTCGACCCTGCAACGCCAAATATCTGATGGCGGGCTCGCGAGCCGATAGTCCGGCGCCGGGGAAGAAGACATCATATCGTTGGAGTTGCGTTGGAATTGCGCTTGACATAGAACAGATGTTCCGTTAGAATGAGAACGGATGTGCGCATGCCCGCACGGGGGAAGGAGCATGCCAGGGGGCCGGCCGGTGGAAGGAGGCGAAAGTGGCAAAAGGCAGGCTAACCGAAAGGCAGGAGAAGATCCTGCGCTTTCTGCAGCAGTTCGCGGATGAATATGGTTACCCCCCATCCATTCGCGAGATTGGGAAGGCGGTGGGTATTTCTTCGACCTCCGTCGTGAACTACAACCTGAACCGCCTGGTGGATGAGGGCTATCTGGACCGGGATGAGAACGTCTCGCGCGGCATCCGACTCACCGATAAGCTCACCGAGGCGGCGCGGCCGTTGTCCGATGTGGTGCGCGTCCCCCTGCTCGGACGAATTTTCGCCAGTGAGCCCGTGCCGCTTCCGAGCACCGATTCTCCCATGTTCGGCGCCGAGGAAGCCATCGAGATCACCCGCGATCTGCTGAACAATGGGGATGGCATTTTCGCCCTGGAGGTCAAGGGGGATTCGATGATTGACGCGATGGTGAACGAGGGCGATATCGTGGTCATGAAACGCGTCCCGGAATGGCACAATGGGGACATGGTCGCGGTATGGATGAAGGATAGCGAGGAGACGACCCTGAAGCACATCTACCGGGAGGGAAGCCGCGTGCGTCTCCAGCCCGCCAACCCCACTATGAAGCCCATTTATGTCGAACATCCCGAGAACATGGAGGTGCAAGGGAAAGTTGTTCTGGTGGTGCGCCAACTGCAGTGAGCGGGGTGCTTTGATCCGCACAGCGGGCTGGGTCAACTCGTCGGCGCTGGCAGGGTCATGGACGCGCTCGCACTTGCCAGGACGATCAAGCGCTCCGATATGGGCTGATAGGCCCCCAATTGATAGCTCCCATACGCCTGGACGGCCGGGAAGCCCGCTCCGGCCATTAATTCGCCAATCCGCTCCGGACCGCGCAAATGGTAAATCGTGTCGATCTCATGGCGCTGCACTCGGCCATCGGGGAACAGTTCATCGTACAGCCAGCGCACCCGGTAGCGGCCGCCCTCGTGGTCGAAGTCGCCTCGCGCGGAGACCTGCACTGGATTCCCGCTGTGGGTCTCGACGTAGGTCATCAAAGGCGCGCCGCTGTCCTGCCAGCGCCGCTGCGTGGCGGGGGGCAGGTCGAGCGCGAGCATCCCATGTTCGGATAGATGAGCGCGGATGCACGCCAGCGCCACCCCGGCGTCAGGATCGTCGAGCTCGGCGAAGGTGTTGCAGGCGATGACGATCAGATTGAATTCCTCTCCCAGGTTGAAGCGCCTCAGGTCGGCCTGGAGCAACCGGATCGGCTCCGGGAACTGGGCTCCCAGCTCCTCTCTGGCGAGGAGGAGCATCTCGTGGTTATGGTCTATTCCGACAACGGCGTGACCTTGGTGGAGCAAGGCCGCGAGCACCCTTCCGGGGCCGCACCCCAACTCGAGAATTGGGCCGCCTTGGCGCCGGGCGAGGGCCAGCCAGAGTGGGAGATCTTCATCGAATTGCGCGTATTGGGAAGCGAGAAGTCGCGGGAAGTCCCCCGAGGTCGGGTTCGTCCTGTCGCTGGGGGCCGCTCCTTGACCAGCTTTCACGGCGCAATTATACTCGGGTGGCTTCGGGGTGTAGCGCAGACGGAAGCGCGCCGCGTTTGGGACGCGGAGGTCGGCGGTTCAAGTCCGCCCACCCCGACACTGCTCGGTGCTCTTTCGCATGGGCAAACACCGAGGGGGTTGTGCGCCTTGACCGGCCCTTTGACGGCGGGGTAGAATCACCCACCAAGCGGGCGTGGCCAAGTGGTAAGGCATCAGCCTTCCAAGCTGATATTCGCCGGTTCGAATCCGGTCGCCCGCTCAATTCCACGAAGCCAGCATGGCAGCAAGCCTCCGACCTCCCGGATGCAGGGAGGTCCTTTTCTTATGCCCACCCCAAGGGGAATTGCTGCCGCAATTCCGCGGGCGCTGGTCCCTGGCCTGGCCACTCAGCGGAGGGTGGTACTCTCCACTTGGTGGGAGCGGGATCCCCTCCTTTGATTCTCGAAAGACGATCATGAATCTGCTACATTTGATCTGTACGCTGCGAAAGGAGTTGTAGGCGAAATGAACCTCACGCTCACAATCTCTGCTCTCGTCGGTGTGGTGGCGATCGGGATCCTGGTAGCCATATTTGCGGCCTTCTTGCGAGCAAGAGAGGAAATCAATCCCAACTATCAGGCGTTGTTCACCATGGGCATCATCTGGGTCGGGGCGGGGATCGCCATCGGCGCCTCCACCGGGAACCACGCACTGTGGTTGATGGGCTTGTTGTGGATGGGCATCGGGCTCGCCAACCGTGAAAAATGGGATCAGGAGCCAAAGTGGTCCGAGCTGTCCCAGGAGGCGCGGCGGTTCAAGGTGGTCCTGGTCGCAGGACTGACGCTGCTCATGATCGTCGGCGCTGGCCTGTTCCTGGCCATCAGGCTGATCGGGTAGCGGCACGGGGCGCATCCAGGTGCCGTCGTCTCTTTTCGGGTACTTGCCGAGAGGCTGGCCGGCCACCATGCGGCGTGGATAGGCGGACGCCGCATGGGGTAATGGGCCGGCCCGGAAGACCACCCCTGGTCAGTTGGGATCTACAGACATGCGGAGTATCCGTGATGCGAGCCAGGCGTATGCAGATGCCCGCTCTGGGGCGCGCCCAGGTTCCCGGCCTTCCCCAGCGGGACGATATGTCCTTGTGCGTAGTCTGAATGGCCTGGCAGCCCCTGATCATCGCAAGGTCCGGCGGCGAATGCGGGGGCCACGGCCACCAGCGCGAGAACCACGATCAACATGCTCACTAGCAGCGCACGCTTCATCTTTGCCTCCTATGGTCTAGCTATCCATCCTCTAAGGACAAAATATGCCTATCCGATCAACAGTACGCAGTTTCTGCTAATTTGGATCTTTCAGATTGGCAAACTCTGGATTCTCTGACCGTCGCACCACGGCCCACCGCGGTGACGGATCGCTTTGCATCCCTCCCCTGCCGTGCTATGCTTGAATCATCGAGGAAAGGAGGCTGCCATGCCTAACTGGGAGTACTGCTACCTGGCAATTCCGAAGACCGGGGTGCCGACAATTGCCTACTTGACCACGGACGCGCTCCGGCGCGTGCAAACCGAAGGCTGGGCGGAGGATCCGAATTTCCTGGAGAAGACGGTGGCGGAGTTGGGCATGCAGGGCTGGGAGATGTATGCCATCGAAGAGGAACCGCGGATCGTCTGGTTCAAGCGCCAAGTGGTAGCCTAGCCCTGCTGCCGGCCGAAACCCTCCGCGTATTGGGCAATTCGATGCTCCACCGGCCCGAGAAGGCGGGAATCGGAGGCGAATTCCGAAAAGGGGCTGGACAGATCGCGGTTTTTATCCTACTATGTGAAAGAACCGTTCCAGTACGCCCGCCCCCCTCGGGTGTACTGGGCGGTTCAAATCTCTTAACCGATTTCCACACTACGTGCGAGAATGAGGGCTTGAATTTCGACGCCAAGCATGGCATCCTGCAGAATATGTGAAGTCATTCCGAATTATGGAAAGTCGTCCGTGGGACGCCGCGCCCGAGGCTCTGTCAGATGGGAAGCAGCAGCCCCGCCACGAGACTGAGCAAGTTGGCGACCAGGCTGTACAGCAGCGCCTTTCGCAGTGTTATCTGCCCCCGAAGGGCACCGAACATCACCCCCGATTCGACCAGCCAGACCAGCGCTTCCGCACCCAGCAAAGCCGGGATCGAGAAACCTGGGTAGAGTGCGCCGAATGTGAACCAGAAGGGCGCCACGGTGAATATGTTCGCCAGCAGCGCGATGGTGAGGAATGAGCGGCGGGAGACGCCTGCCAGGCTGGCGTAGACCAAAGCCGCGACGGATTCGATGATCAAGGTGAGTGGGATGGCGAGAGGCAGGGATCCAGTGAAGCCCCACAGGCTCGCCGCCAGGGCGGGGGCCATGACAATCCAGGAAACCAGATACAGTCCTGGGGAGGCCTTGGCGCCTCCTCGGCCCTGCCCGGCGCGCAGGATGTGGATCGCCAGCAAACCGGCCGCCAACATGAAATAGAACACCCCAGCGATGATGAGCGCCATGAGCGTCACCGGATTGGGACGGAAGCGGCCGATGGCTTGGTCAACGAGCAGCTCGCGTTCTCCCACCCGGACGTGATATTCGACGGACAGGGTCTGGTGAGTGAAGCTGTTGCTCTCTAGCACCCGGCCATCGGAGAAGGTGATGCGCAGCCGGCTGTAGGTGGCGTAGCTGTAAGCGGTCGAACGGCAGGAGCGTTCATCACAACTGAACCCCTGCGGGCCGAGTTCGGCGAGCGGCTGCGCGTCCCCGCACTCCGCCGTATCGCATTGCAGCAGTTCGCCGCTTTCGATCTTCAAGTCGCTCCCAGGTGGGAATTCGAAATTGAACGCCATCTCCGGCTTGGGACCGATGTCGGCTGCCGAGGCCGCCGCCGCCGGCGAGCTGGCGACCGATAGAATGATCAGCATCGATAGGCTGACGGGCAGAATCGCTTTGCGCATACGACTCTCCTGGTGGGCTGGCCTCGGCAGAATCCGCTCTAAAGATACAACTTCAGCGGGGCCGCGCCTCATGACCCACTGTTCCCATTCCGAGCGGCTGCTTGAAGTCCGGGGAGGGTGTGGATACAATGGTGGCGCGGGCCCGTAGCTCAGTGGTCAGAGCGGCCGGCTCATAACCGGTTGGTCGCAGGTTCGAATCCTGCCGGGCCCACTCACCGTCCCGCCTGACTGGCTGGGTGTCCGCTGGTGGTCATTCAGCCCGGGCTTTGATGCCCGGGGGGCGGATCCAAAGGCCGCATGCTGTGATGCCCGTTATCGGCAAATTACTGATGTTCCGGACACGCGAGCCCGATCCCCGAACCGTCGGCGCGCTGGTAGCCGCTCGGCCCAGCCCCGCTCCCATCGAGACACAGTGGTTCCTTGAGCCGGGCCCCGGTTGAGGCCAAAGGACACTGATGACGACAGCCGCAACTCGCATTCCCGCATCCCCCTTTTCCGTCTTCCGCAATCGCGATTTCACATGGATCTGGACCGGCCAACTGGTATCGACGATCGGCAGCTCACTTACCCAGATCGCGGCGGCAATCCTTATCTTCCGGATTACGGGATCTGCCCTCAGCGTGGGCCTCATGCTCATGGCCACCGCCGCCCCCAGCTTGCTGCTGGGGTTGATCGCCGGGGTGTTCGTGGACCGGATGGACCGCAAGCGAATTATGGTCGTGGTCGACCTTGTGCGGGCGGCCCTGGTTGCCCTGATCCCTTTCCTGGTGCGGCTGGATATCTCCTGGTTGTATATCCTCATCGCGCTGACCAGCGCGGTGGGCCAGTTCTTCGAGCCGGCGCACGCCAGCGTGCTGCCCGAGGTGGCCTCGGAGAAGGAACTGGCCGCGGCCAACTCATTCATCGCCATCAGCTCCTTTGGCTCCACCGCCATCGGCTTCGCCGCATCGGGCTTGATCGCCTCGCGCTTCCCCATCGAGTGGGCCTTCTACCTGGACGGCCTGTCGTTCCTCGCTTCCGCCCTGTGCATTGCGATGGTGCGAATCTCCCCCCTGCCAGTGGAAGGAAAGACCTCCATCTCCACCGTCCTGAAGAACCTGCGGGAGGGGGCGGACTTCCTGTGGAACAAGCCCATCCTGCGTTCGCTGTTGGTTGTGAACCTCCCCCTGCTGCTCGGCTTTGGACTGTGGAATGTGCTGCTGCTGCCCTTCGCCGAACGGGCCCTGGGGGCGACGGAGTTCGAGTACGGGCTGCAGGAGGGGTTGACCTCGGTGGGCTTTGTGATCGGCAGTTTGCTCATGGCCCGCTTGGCGGACCGCCTGCGGGAGGGGCAGTGGATTGCGATGAGCTATATCGGCATGGGGCTGATCGCGGCCTTGTACTCCCGTACCGCCTCCATCCCCCTTGCCATCCTGCTTGTGATGATCACCGGCTTGCTGAACGCGCCCTCGGCCATCGCTCGCAAACTGGCCTTCCAGCGCAATGCGCCGCGCGAAATCCGGGGACGGGCCTTCAGCGCCTTCTTTGTCACGCGCGACGTTGTGCTGCTGCTTGGCATGGCAGCCGCGGGACTGGCCGATCTCGTGGACATCCGCCTGCTGATGCTGGTCAGCGGAGCCTTGGTTCTGGCGTCCGGCGCGATCGCGCTGGTCATTCCAGGTCTGGGACAGCCGGCGGAGGAATGGCGCCGGGCCGTCGCCCGGCTGCGCGCCGCGCCGGCCGAGCCTGGCCTGTCGATATTGCGGCCCGCAGTGCCCTCCGATTTCGATCGCTTGAGGGTTCATTTCCCGGTCCTTTCCCGGTTGGCCGAAGGGAACCGCGCCGAGTTCCTGGATGGTGCCGATCTGGGCGAAGCTCCGCAGGGCGCCACGATTATCCGTCATGGCGAGACGGGCGACGAGGTCTTTTTCATTCTCTCCGGCCGGGCGGTGGCCGGCTTGGAAACGAGCGGCGGCGGGTACCGGGCGCTCTCGGAAATGGGGGCGGGCGACTTCTTCGGGGAGATCGGGGCGCTGTTGGAAACGCCGCGCACCGCAGATGTGGTCGCGGATGAGAACACAGAGCTGATGCGGGTGCCTGGAAGGAATCTGAATATCCTGCTGCAGGAGCCGCGGCTGCGCTACTTGATCCTCTCCAAGTTGACGGAGCGGGTGGATCGCACCCACATCGCCGACCTGCCCAGATTGGCCAGTCTGGACCCGGAGGCCCTGCGGGACCTGCGCAGGCCCGATCGGGAGAGAGCGATGCCGTCCACATAGGTCACACTCCTCGCCCTTACTCGGATTGGGGGCCGACTTCCTCGGCAACGGCTCACTCCGGCCTGCATCAAGGACGTTTCTGGTTGAAGGAGTGTTGCGCCGGATTCGGCTGCGCTTGCGCAAGCCATACCTATCTGGGAGAACTCTATATGACCGCGCATACCGTTCGACTGAGGGAGCGCTTTACCTTGGGAGCGAAGGGGGGAGGGGAGTATAGTTAAGAGGCGCAGGGCGGGTCATGTGGCCGGGAGAAGCGGGATGACAGGTAATAATGCAGCGGATGTGACTTCTCCCCTTCCGGGGCTCGGTGACCTGCCGTGCCGCTCATGCGTAGGGTAGAGCCTTTTGCGGCGGTGAAGACCTGAGAGACTTCGCTATCCAATAGACAGGAATTGCAGCTTGTGATTTCAGGCAGGGCGAATTGGCAGGACTTGATGGGGCTTGAGTCGGCCGGAACCGAGTGGTTCCGATGAAATGCGCGCAATGTGGTACCCAGAACGCTGAGAAGGCCAAGTTCTGCCAGGAATGCGGTTCAGCTCTCGGTGTGACCCAAGAGCTGACATGCCCAGCATGCGGTGCAACCATCCCCTCGTCCGCCAAATTCTGTCAGGAATGCGGCGAGCCACTGGAAGGAGGCGCGGTGAAGGGGGAGCGTGGCCGGTTGCAGGCCCTCTGGGAATCCGCGCCGCGCGATCTTGCGGAGCGCATGCGCTCCGCAAGCGCCCGGGCCGAGGGGGAGCGCAAGCCGGTCACCATCCTGTTCGCCGACATCGTGGGCTCCACCTCCATCGCCGAGGGGTTGGACCCGGAGGAGTGGAAGGAGGTGGTAGGGGGCGTCCACCGGCGGGTGGGGGAGGCGGTGTATCGCTACGAGGGCACGGTGGCACAGCTATTGGGGGACGGGGTGCTGGCGTTCTTCGGCGCGCCCATCACCCATGAGGACGATCCCATCCGGGCCGTACGGGCGGGGCTGGACCTGCAGGAAAGCGCCGGGATATTCAGCCGTGAATTGTCAGGCGTGGTCGATGGCCTGCAAATGCGGGTGGGCATTCACACCGGTGAGGTGGTGATCGGGGAGATCGGGACGGACCTGCACGTGGAATACCTGGCTCTGGGGGATGCGGTGAACGCCGCGGCGCGGCTGGAGTCGGCGGCGGAGCCGGGATCGATCCTGATCTCGGCGCGATGCGCACGGTTGATCGGGGAAGGGTTCAAGCTGCAAGACCGTGGCGAGATCACCGTGAAGGGGAAGGCGGAGCCGATCCACGTCTACGAGGTGCAGGGTGTGGAGGGGGTTCCGGGTCCGCGGCGGGGCGGGGAGACGCCGGGCGGTGCCTATGTGGGGCGGGAGGCAGAGGTGGAGGAGCTGCGGGCGATCCTGCGGGCGTTGACACGGGGGCAGGCGGGGATCGTGGCGCTGATGGGGGAGGCGGGGATCGGCAAGAGCCGCCTGCTGGAGGAGGTACGGCGGAAGTTCGAGGCGGAGGATTCGCCCGCCAGCCCCGGAGCTCCGGAGAGCTCCATCCGCTGGCTGGAGGGGCGGGCGCTGTCCTACGGCGGGTCACTGCCCTATTGGCCCATCACACAACTGATCCTGGATGACCTAGGCCTGATGGAGGGTGCGCCGGAGCTCAAAGTCAAGGTTGCGCTGCGCAAACGGCTGAAGGAGCTGTTCGGCGGGGAGGCCGGGGGGCCATTCCCCTTCCTCGGCCGCCTCCTGGGGGTCTCGGAGGAGGCGGAGGTCAAGGCGAGGTTGGATTCCATGGACGCGGAATCCATCAAAAGGGAGACATTGGCGGCGCTGAGAGATTACTTCGGCGAAGTCGCACGGCTGCAGCCTACGGCGGTCGTGGTGGAGGACCTGCACTGGGCGGATCCCTCCAGCCTGGAGGCGCTCGAGTCGCTTATGGCGCTGGCGGATCGCGAGTCGCTGCTGATTCTGATGCTGATGCGGGTGGACCGGGATCACGGCTCATGGCGGCTGAAAGTGGCGGCGGAGACCAATTTCCCCCACCGCTATACGGAGATCCATCTAAAACGGTTGCCGGACGCGCAAGTGGATGACCTGCTGGGGAGGCTGCTGGGTGGAGGAGAGTTGCCACACCGGATACAAGACCTTATCCGCGCCCGTTCCGAGGGCAACCCCTTCTATTTGGAGGAAGTCGCCCGTCATCTTATTGAGAGCCATCAGATCGAGCGCGTGGATGGGGGTTGGCGAGCGACGGCGGCCATCGAGGAGGTGGGGATACCGGAGACCTTGCAGGGAGTGCTGCTGGCACGCATCGACCGGCTGGAAGAGGATGTGCGCCGCACGCTGCAGATGGCTTCGGTGATCGGAAAGAGCTTTCTATACCGCATCCTGGAGGCGGTCTCGAAGGCGGAGCGGGAGCTGGACGGTCATCTCTCGGAGTTGCAGCGGGAGGACCTGGTGCGGGAGAAGTCTCGCCAGCCCGAATTGGAGTACATGTTCAAGCATTCCCTCACCCAGGAGGCGACCTATCACTCCCTGCTGGTGGAGCGCAGGAAGGAGTTCCATCTGAAAGTGGGCGAGGCGATTGAGGTGTTGTTTCCCGAGCGCCGAGAGGAGTTTCTGGGGCTGCTGGCACACCATTTCGAGGCCGCGGGGGCGCGGGAGAAGGCGGCGGGGTATTTGGTCCGGGCCGGCGACCAGGCGCGGCTGGCGTTCGCCAACCAGGAGGCGATCGCGTTCTACCGGCGGGCGCTGCCCATCTTGCAGGAGCTGGGAGAGCGCGAGACTGCGGTGAAGCTGCTGATGAAACTGGGACTGACCTGCCACAAAGCATTCCAGTTTGAGGCTTCCCGGGAGGCATACGATCAGGCGTTTTCCTTGAGCACGCATCTTGGCCGCAGGCACGAGGAGGCACCTCGCCATCCCGCCCCCCATCCATTCCGCCTCGACCTGACGGAGCTTTTCACCCTGGACCCAGGGCGTGCCATCGACTCCACCTCATTCGTGGTGATCAATCAGCTCTTCCGGGGCCTGGTACGGATGGATTCTGAGATGAACTTGCGCCCGGATGTTGCGGAGCGCTGGGAAGTGCTCGAGGGGGGGAGGCGGTATGTCTTTTATCTGAACCCGGATGTCAGGTGGAGCGATGGATCGCGGGTCACCGCAGGCGATTTCGAATTCGCATGGAAGAGGCTGGTGGGCCCCGGCACTACGGAGGCGCTGGCCCAATATCTATTCGATATCGAGAACGGGCGGGCGTTCCACAGAGGGGAGGTCAATGACGCAGCCAGCGTGGGAGTGTTCGCTGAGGATGATCGTACGCTGGCTGTTGCTCTGGAAGGTCCCTGCAGCTACTTCCTGCATTTGGTGACCATGCCGGTCATGTACCCCGTTCCCGCCCACGTCGTCCGTCGAGACCCGGAGGGCTGGGCTACCGCGGCGGGGATCGTCGGAAATGGCCCGTTCTTACTGGAGCGCATGGACGCTGGTGAATCGCTGACCCTGAGACGGAATCCAGAGTACTGGGGAGAGGTGAAGGGGAATCTCCAGGAGGTTATCGTCGGCCTGGAGGGCAAACCCTTGAACGAGCTGGCGCGCTATCAGCGCGGTGAGAGTGCCATTATGCGGCTCAGTCCCTTTGTGTTCAAACAGGCGAAGAGGAGCTACCGCAGATTTTCCGAAGAGTTCTTTTCACTTCCAGAACTCGTAACTTTCTATATCGGGCTCAACGTGCGGCGGCCGCCCTTCGACAACCCCGATCTGCGTCGCGCATTCGCCATGGCGCTGGATCGGAAGTACTTTGCCGATGTGGTCCTGGATGGCGCCGGATTCCCGGCTACGGGCGGCTTCATCCCGCCGGGCCTGCCGGCGCACTCGGACGGCATCGGCATCCCCTTCTCCCCGGATCGAGCGCGTGAGGCCTTCGAGGCTGCAGGATATGCGATTGGCGGGGAATTCCCCTCTGTAGAAGGATTGGCGCCCTATTGGGCCGGGGACGTGACGGATTATGCCCGTGCGCAGTGGAAGGAGGTCTTGGGGGTGGATGTCACCTGGCGGGAGGCTACGTGGCCTGAGGTATTGGCGTCCTTGCGGGACACGCCACCTGACATCTATGGCATGAGTTGGCAGGGGGACTACCCCGACCCCGACAGCTTCCTGCGCACGAGTTCCTGGCGGGCAGAGACGGGATGGGCGCACGAGGAGTATGGTTCGCTCATCGAAAAGGCCCGGCGCGTGCCGGATCCCGAGAGACGTGCGGGTATGTACCGTCAGGCCGATCGCATCTTGATGCAGGAGGCACCCATCATTCCGCTCATTTACGGCCGGGCCCAGTTTCTGATCAAACCCTGGCTGCGTGTGCTTCCGGTCTTGATACCCGGAAAGGTCCCCGACTTCGAGGACATCATCATCGAGCCGCATTAATGGCCCTAGAGCGCGGATCCCCCCATTATGTGCAATAATAGAGCGATGGCAGCGATGGATGATTGATCCATTTCTCGGTTGGTGGGCCCGAGGCTTTTGCTTTTTTTTTCGCTTCATTGAGTTGGTTGAAGCCGGTCGGGGCATCGAGCCGAAAGGAACCGCATCGGTAGCAGTCAGTGGCATCCCATCGAAATTCGATGGACTGGCCGGGGGTTTGACAAAATGCGCTGTCCAAGATGCCAATCGGAGAACCCTGCCAGGGCGAATTACTGCCTGGACTGCGGGAATCCGCTCAAATCGGACCGGGGGTTGACCTGTCCAAACTGCGGAGCGGAGTTCCCTCTTGGGGCAGCATACTGCTTCTCCTGCGGCGCCAGGGTGCAGGCGGTTGAAGAGCCGACCCAGGGATCCAGTTGGGGGGCGCTGCAGCGCGCCGCGCCGGAGGAGCTGCAGGAGAGAATGCGCGCCGCGAGCGTCCGGGCCGAGGGGGAGCGCAAGCCGGTCACCATCCTTTTCGCCGACATCGTGGGCTCCACTTCCATCGCCGAGAAGCTTGATCCAGAGGAGTGGAAGGAGGTCGTGCGCGGCGTTCACCGGCGGGTGGGGGAGGCGGTGTACCGGTATGAGGGCACGGTGGCCCAGCTCCTGGGCGATGGGGTGCTGGCCTTTTTCGGCGCGCCCATCACGCACGAGGATGATCCCATTCGCGCTGTGCGGGCGGCGCTCGATCTGCAAAAGAGCATCGGAGAGTTCAGTCGCGAGCTCTCCGGACTTGTCGATGAACTGCGAATGCGGGCTGGGATCGACACGGGCGAGGTGGTATTGGGGAACATCGGCACGGACCTGCACATGGAGTATTTGGCCTTGGGAGATGCGGTGAACGCTGCGGCGCGGCTGGAGTCGGCGGCAAGGCCAGGCTCAATCCTGATCTCGGCGCGCTGTGCGCGGCTGATCGGGGATGATTTTGCGCTCAAGGACCTCGGCGAAATATCGGTGAAGGGGAAGAGCGAATCAATCCATGCCTTCGAGGTTCTGGAAGTGAAAGGGGTTCCTGCCTCCCGACGCGGCATGATGGCGGAAAGCGCCCCCTACGTGGGCCGTGGCGAGGAAGTGGAAAGGCTGAAGTCCTGTGTGGGAGCGCTGTGCGCTGGTCAGGGCGGGATCGTGGCCATAATGGGGGAAGCCGGGATCGGGAAGAGCCGGCTGCTGGAGGAGGTGAGGGCCTGGGCCTGCGCGAATGTGGAGATGCTTGACGGAGGCGCTTCTCCGGTTTCCTCGTTGCGCTGGCTCGAAGGGCGAGCGCTTTCCTATGGCGGATCGCTTTCCTATTGGACGATCAACCGCCTGATCCTGGACGACCTGAATCTGTCTGATGGTGCGGCCGAACTGAAAATCAGTGTCGCATTGCGGAGACGACTGGTTGAATTGTTCGGGGGAGATGCCGCCGGGCGCTTGCCATATCTCGCGCGCCTGCTGGACCTCTCTGAAGATGGGCAGCCTCCGGAACCCCGCCGCCTCACGGATGCCGAGTCCGTTAAGAGCCAGACCCTCTCGGCTCTAAAGGACTATTTCGGGAGTGTCGCAAGGCATCAAGCGACGGCCCTGGTGTTGGAGGATCTGCACTGGGCGGATCCCACGAGCACCGAAGTGGTCGAAGAGTTGATGAGGCTTACCGATCATGCCCCGCTTCTGATCATCATGGTGATGAGAGTGGAGCGCGATCATGGGTCATGGGGTTTGAAGCTGAGAGCGGAGACCGATTATCCCCACCGCTACACAGAATTGCAGCTCGGGCGCTTGAATGAATTCGAGGCTGATGAGCTCATGGGGCATCTGCTTGGGAAGGGGGCCTTGCCGGAGAACATCAGGGATCTCCTCCGTGCCCGGTCAGAGGGCAATCCCTTCTATCTGGAGGAGGTTGCGCACCATCTTGTCGAGAACCATTTGATCGAACGGGTAGATGGAGATTGGCAAACGACTCAGGCGGTCAAGGAAATCGGGATCCCCGAGACGCTGCAAGGTGTGCTGATGGCACGCATCGATGGGCTGGAAGAGGATGTGCGCCGCACGCTGCAAATGGCATCGGTGATCGGCAAGAGCTTTCTCTATCGCATCCTGCAAGCGATCTCGGCGGCCGAGCGTGAGCTGGATCGCCACCTCTCCCAACTCCAGCGCTTAGATCTGATCAGAGAGGAGGGCCGACTGCCAGACTTGGAGTACACGTTCAAGCATTCTCTCACTCAAGAGGCGGCATACAGTTCACTGCTGGGGGGACGGCGGAGAGCAATCCACCTAATGGTGGGAGAAGCGATAGAGTCCCTGTTCCCCGAACGGCGAGCGGAGTACCTGGGTATTCTAGCGCACCACTTCGAGGCCGCCGGCTCGCTCGAGAAGGCGAGGGGCTACCTGCTCAGTGCCGGGGACCAGGCGCGCCTGAGATATGCCAACAGCGAGGCGATCGAGTTCTATCGCCGGGCGTTGCGCGTGTTGGGAGAACTGGGCCAGGATGAGACATCCGTGCAGGTGCTGATGAAGCTCGGCCTGACCTGCCACAGCGCGTTCCAGTTTGAAGCCGCGAGAGAGGCGTATGATCAAGCATTTTCACTTGGCAAAGGACTTGGCTTGGAGCGCAGGGGAGCATCTCAACCGTATTCCCCTCACCCATTGCGGTTCGACCTACCCGGTATTATGGCATTGGATCCGGCCAAGGCTTCTGATGTCGCATCGTTCACCGTCATCGAGCAATTGTTCCGGGGCTTGGTGAAATTGGATCTGGACCTAAACGTACGCCCGGATATGGCCCGAAGCTGGGAGGTCTTGCAGGGCGGCAAGAAGTATGTCTTCCATCTGCGTGAGGACCTCAAGTGGAGTGACGGGGCAAGGGTAAAGGCGAGCGACTTTGAATTCGCCTGGAAGAGAATGTTGAATCCGAAGGGCCAATCAACGCTCGCCAGGTATCTCTATGACATCCGGAATGCGCGCGCCTATCATGAGGGGGAAATCAGCGATTCAGCCGCGCTTGGCATCGTCGTTGAAAATGATCATACGCTGAGTGTGATATTGGAGGAACCGTGCAGCTATTTCATGTTTCTATTGGCCATCCCGAGCACATATCCTTTGCCGGAACATAGCCTGCATCAATGTCCAGAAGGCTGGACAGAAGCGGGGACCCTTGTCGGAAGCGGTCCCTTCGTTCTGGAGAAATGGGACCATGGCCGGGCAATTGAACTGGTGAGAAACCCGGAATACTACGGGGAGCTGTCGGGCAATGTGCAAAGGATCCTGGTCGAGTTGGTAACTGATGCTACTGATCCATTGAGACCGCTGGAGCGCTACCAGAGGGACGAGGTGGATATCCTGATCCTGCCCTCCTTACTGATCGGGGAGGCGAAAGGGCACTACCGGAAACTACCGGAGGAATACATATCCATCCCTGAACTGGCGACAGTCTATTTCGGGTTCGATGTTCGGTGCCCTCCCTTTGATGACCGGCGCGTGCGCAAGGCTTTCGCCCTGGCACTGGATAAGGGCTTCATGGCAGATATCGTCTTGGAAGGGATGGATTTTCCTGCCACGGGGGGTATGGTGCCTCCGGGCATGCCGGGGCATTGTGTGGATATGGGGGTCGTCTTTTCCCCGGATGAGGCGCGTAAGCTAATGGATGAGGCTGGGTACTCTTCGCATAAGGCCTTTCCCCTTATAGAGGGCATCGCGCCTCAGGCTACCGGCAAGATGGTCGAATACGCCCAGGGCCAGTGGAGAGATGTGCTGGGGGTGGAGGTGCGCTGGCGCGAATTGGGTTGGCCCGAATTCATGAGACAGATGGATGGATCTAACCCCAACATATTCTTGATGAGCTGGACGGCGGATTATCCTGATCCGGACAACTTCCTACGGACGGGAAGTTGGGGGGCCGAGACTGGCTGGCGGGATGAGCGTTTCACTGCCCTCGTATCAGAAGCGCGGCGCATTCCCGACCCTGAGAAGCGGCTGAGCATGTATCGTGAGGCCGAGCGCATCTTAGTGCAGGAGATGCCGATCGTGCCACTGATCTATGGCCGCAATCATTACCTAATCAAGCCCTGGGTGGGGGCGGGGCCACTTTACTCTCCATTCGCTGTCCCCAATCTCGAATATGTCATTATCGACCCGCACTGAGCCCATACCATTCAATCCGGCTCTGAGATGGCGGTGCATGCGTGACTGATGGAAGATCAGGATCTAGGTAGAAGGGCTTTGTTGTAGGTCGTTCAGAGCGGGGAGTCAGCGAACGACAGTTGGAGATCGCCACTTGACGCCCGGGGACACTCAGGATATGGGGTTACCCAGCGGCACCGTCACCTTCCTCTTCACCGATATCGAAGGCTCTACGCAGCTACTAGCGGAGCTTGGCGATAGGTACCCCAATTTGCTGTCTGCGCATCGCCGCATCTTGCGCGCTTCCTTCCAGGCCCATGGCGGCCGGGAGGTGGACACGCAGGGCGATGCATTCTTCTACTCCTTCTCCCGGGCAACCGAAGCCGTGTCTGCCGCGGCGGAGGCCCAACGCAGCCTCGCCGAGCGTGGCTGGCCCGATGATCTTGAGGTGCGGGTGCGCATGGCCCTGCACACGGGAGAGCCGCTCCTCGGCGACGAAGGATACGTGGGCTTGGATGTGCATCGCGCGGCGCGCATCGCCCACGCGGGGCATGGCGGGCAGGTGCTGCTCTCGGAGACGACAGCAGCACTGATACGGTATGAGCTGCCTGAGGGTGTGGAGCTCCGTGATCTGGGGGACCATCGCCTGAAGGATCTGCTGCACCCGGAGGCGATTTATCAACTGGTCATCCCAGATATGGTCGCGGACTTCCCGCCTCTCAAATCACTCGACGCTCATCCCAACAACCTGCCGACCCAGCCGACGCCGCTGATTGGCCGGGAGGAGGCACTGGCAGACTCTCGAGACCAAATGCTGCGACCGGAGGTGCATCTGCTTACGCTGACCGGACCCGGCGGGACGGGCAAGACCCGCTTGGGCCTGCAACTTGCCGCTGAACTTGCCGATGAATTCCAGGATGGGATCTATTTCGTGCCTTTGGCGCCAATTTCCGATGCGAGCTTGGTTAGCTCAGCAATTGCCAAAGCCCTCTCTGTTCGTGAACGAGGAAGCCAGCCGATCCTTGAATCGATCAAGGAATACCTGCGCGCCAGGCAACTATTATTGCTGTTAGACAATTTTGAACACGTGATGGATGCAGCGCCTGAAGTGGCGGAACTGGTAGAAGCTTGTTCAAGAGTCAAGCTGTTGATAACCAGCCGAGAGGCATTGCATCTTCGCAGTGAATATGAGCATCCCGTGCAGTCGTTGGAAGTGCCCGGCGTGTTCCAGCCTCCATCAGTGGAATCGCTCTTGCAGAACCCGGCGGTGGAGCTGTTCGCTCGGCGAGCACAAGCTGTCATGCCTGATTTCTGTGTGACGGAGGAGAATGCGCAGGCGGTGTGTGATATCTGCCGCCACTTGGACGGCTTGCCATTATCGATCGAGTTGGCTGCGGCAAGAACACGAGTCCTTCCTCCAAATGCGATGCTCGAACGGCTGGTTGAGTCGGATGGGGGATCCTCGCTGCGGTTGCTGATGCGTGGAGCGAGAGATGCACCGGAGCGTCACCATTCTTTGCGCGCCGCGATTGACTGGAGCTATGAACTGCTGGATGAAACGGAACAAGAATTGTTCCGGAGCCTATCCGCCTTCGCCGGAGGGTTCACATTGTCTGCGGCACATGCCGTATGTTGCGGATCTTTGAGCCCGTCGGAATTTGGCGTGCAGCGGGGAAAGGATGTCGAGGTGATGGAGGGCGTCACATCATTGTTGGATAAGAGCCTTCTGCGCCTTGATGAGGGTAACGAGCGTGAGCCTCGGTTCACCATGTTGAAGACGATTCGGGAGTACGCGTTCGAGAAGCTCGTGGAGAGTGGTTGCGAGGAAGGGATCCGAGAGCGGCACGCGGATTACTTCCTCGCGATGGCAACAGAGGCCAAGCCCATGCTTCGAGGCCCCGAACAAGAGGCATGGTTGGAACTCCTGGAACGCGAGCATAACAACCTCCGCGCCGCATTGGACTGGTTCCTGGGGCAGGCTGAGGCCGATAAGGCGGCCGGTGCTGCAGCCGCCTTGTCTGGGCTGAGGCTGGCCAGCGCGCTATCGCTGTTTTGGGACACGCACGGTTACGTGAGTGAGGGGCGAAGGTGGTTGCGTAGGATCTTGGCGGTCGAAGGGTCTCCAGTGGAGGATCGGGTTGACGCATTGATCGGAGCGGCGTGGCTCGCGGCCCGCCAAGCGGATATCAGTGAGTCTCGTCGGTTGTATGAGCAAGGATTGGACCTTGCTCGCCAGTTGGAGGACAAGCCGGGAATGGCCAGGTCGCTTGACGGACTGGGTTACTTGCACGGCTTCTCAGGAGATTCTGCAGAACTGAGGGAATTGCGTTGCTCAGAGAGTCTTCAACTGTGGCGAGAGATCGGTGACGAGGGAGGGATCGCCTCGGCGCTCGGTCCGTTGGCGGAGTTGGCATCTGCTCGATACGATTTCGCACGAGCCACTTCACTCTTTGAGGAGAGCCTATCCCTGTTCCGCCAGGTGGGTGATACACGGGAAATAGCGGGCGCATTGTGGAACATTGGGAATGTCGCAATGCGTTCGGGCGACTATGAGAAATCGAAAAGCAGATTCGAGGAGAGCAAGGCGCTGTATCAAAGCCTGAAGGATATTCATGGAGTCGCCACCCAGCTGAGATGCTTGGGAGAAGTGGAGCGCTCTCTGGGAAATACGCGGCGTGCTCGGGACCTATTTGAGGAGGGGTTGGCGGGTTACAGGTCCATAGGGGATAAAGGATGTACGTCTGCCGCCTTGGCGGGGTTGGCGAGAGTAGCGCTTGATCAAGGGGACCTCTCGGGGGCAATTTCGTCCATCTTGGAAAGCTTGAGCCTGGCGAGCGAAATCGGATTGCACGAAGTCAAGGTCAAAGCAACCCGGCTGCTCGGACTTGTGAATCTCGCTCAAGGTGATATGGAACTGGCGCGCGAGCATCTCTTGGCTAGTCTGGATATGGCCCGCCAGCAGGAGAACTGTGAGGGGATTGCGGCGAGCCTTGAGGGATTGGCGGTGCTGGTCGGGGCACGAACCGAATATGAGCGTGCCGTAGAGTTGTCTTCCGCGGCCGATCGCTTGCGCGCTTCTTGCGGAGTCCCAATGGCGCCCGTGGATCGGGTCGAGCATGAGAAATGGAAAGGGAAGTTGCAGGCAGAACTGGGTGAAGTCGCATTCATGGCGGCCCAAGAAGAGGGCCGAGTTCTCAGTATTGAAAGAGCGATTGAACAGGCAATGAAGGAGCAGTAATAGTCCGAGATGGACCCGCTTCGATCGCAGTTGGCCGGGATCTTCCGGTTTGATCGATCACAGTGGGGGTTTGAGCACAAGCCATGAGCTGAGTCTTGGCTGAGATCAGCAGGATCTCCGGACGAGATCGATCCCACTCCCATCGCAGAACCCAGTTTGCATCAGGTTAGGAGGTTAAGGTAGCGACAGTGAAGAATGACATGGAAGCCGACCTACCCTTGCATACGCTGCCAGCCGGTACTGTAACTTTCCTCTTCAGCGACATCGAAGGCTCGACGGAGCTGTTGAAGCGGCTGGGGAGCGGATACGCCGGCCTGCTGGCTGAGCATCGCCGGATTCTTCGCGCTACCCTTGAGAGGTGGGGCGGCCGTGAGGTGGACACCCAGGGAGATGCATTCTTCCTCTCGTTCCCGCGCGCGACCGATGCCGTCGGCGCCGCTGTGGAGGCCCAACGGTCGCTGGCCGCTCACGCCTGGCCGGGGGATGTCGAAGTGCGGGTTCGCATGGGGCTGCACACGGGGGAGCCACTGATCGAGGCTGAAGGCTACGTGGGCATGGATGTGCACAGAGCGGCGCGCATCGCCCACGCCGGGCATGGTGGGCAGGTGCTGGTCTCGGAGACGACGACATCGCTTGTGCGGGATGAACTGCCGGAGGGCGTCGAGCTGCGGGACCTTGGTCGGCACCGCCTGAAGGATCTGATTCGACCAGAGCGCATCGGGCAACTGGTCATCGAGGGATTGCCCGCTGCGTTCCCGCCGCTGGACTCAATGGAAGCCCTTCCACCGGAGCTTTCCCAAGAATTCAGCCCTGTTGAACTCCCGGGGTTCGTGGGTGAGGGAGATGGTGAGCCGGAAGTGCTGCCAGTCTTTGTCGGCCGGGAGCGTGAGCTGGAGCGGCTGCGCAGCTCATTGGATCGCGCGCTGGAGGGGGAGGGCGGGTTGACTTTCCTTTCTGGAATGACAGGATGCGGGAAGACGTCTTTGCTGGGCGCGTTTGCCCGCGACGCCATGGACCATCGCCCGGAGCTGCTGGTCGCCATTGGGAGCTGCAGCGCTTTTGCCGGCGCGGGGGATCCGTATCTGCCTTTCCGCGGCGTGATTGACATGCTTACCGGTGACTTGGAGCCCAGCCTGAGGGCCGGCTTGCTGCGGGCCGCCCATGCCAGGCGCGTCTGGCAGGCGGTGCCGCTTGTCTTGCGGAGTCTGCTGGATGGGGGGGCGGATTTGATCGGCGCCCTGATTTCGCCCCGCGATCTCCGATCCCGAGCTTCAAAGGCTGTTCAAGGGGGTTCGATATGGTTGGAACGGCTGGGCGACTACACTCGGTCCGGCGGGGGCCAAGTAGGCCAAGCGAACATCTTTGATGCCTTTTTGCATCTGTTGGACGGGATCACGGCGGAGCGTCCGCTGGTTCTGTTGTTAGATGATCTGCAGTGGGCGGATGAGGCCTCCATCGATATGCTCTTTCATGTCGGGCGGAATCTGGATGGAAAGCGGGCCCTCCTCGTCGGGGCCTATCGGCCGGAAGAGATAGAGGGCGATGGAGATGGGGTTCAATCTGCACTGGCGAGGGCGCTGGTTGAATTCAAGCGCTTGCATGGGCATATTCGGTTGGACCTGGGGGAAATTCCCGAGAGCGAAGGCCGCCGCTTTGTGCAGGCGCTGCTGGAGGCAGAGCTTGGAACCTTCACCACGGATTTTCAGGCCTCCCTTTATCGGCAAACCCGTGGGCACCCCTTATTCACAGTCGAGCTGCTGAGGGCGGTCCGAGAGCGCGGGCAACTGACCAGAGATGAATCCGGGCGATGGGATCTGTCGGCGGATGTGAATTGGCGAGTGCTGCCTGCGAAAGTGGAGGGCGCGATCGAGGCGCGTCTCGGGGGATTGGAACGTGACCTGCGCGACCTCTTGAGCGTAGCCAGCGTAGAGGGGGAGGAGTTCACCGCCGAGATACTGGCGCGCGTGCGCGGATCCGACCTCGGAGCGCTCTTGAGGCAGCTCGAGTCGTTGGAAGAACACCACGGGCTGGTGAGACAGAACGGCGCCCGGGAATGCGGGGACCGGCGCCTGTTCACATATCAATTCAGACATCATTTGTTCCGGACCCACCTGTACGATCGCCTGAGCGAGGCGCGCAGAGCGCATCTGCATGCTCAATTCGCTGAGGTGATCGAAAAGCTGTTCGCCGAGGATCTCGGAGGGGCAGCGGTGAGATTGGCGCGCCACTACACAGAGGCGGGGATCCCGGACCGGGCAATCCCCTATATGATCCGTGCCGGGGACAGAGCGGCGCGCATGTCGGCTCCAAAGGAGGCGGTCAACCATTACAGGACGGGATTGGAGCTGATCCCGGAAGTCCCAATCAGTGGAAATCGGGATCAAGATGAGCTGAAATTGAACGTGGGCTTGATGGTCTCCCTGATTACGTTGAAAGGGTATGGCCATCCGGAGGTCAGGGCTGTTCTCGATAGAGCGTTGGAGCTCGGGGAGACTGTCGGGGATTTGCCCCAGCTGTTCATCCCGGCTCTGGGGTACGCCGCGTTTCTGGGCGCAATTGCACAGTACTCGAAGGGGCAGGACTCTTGGGAGAAGCTGATGGCGATGGCCGAGAGGCTGGGGGATCCACTTTTTCTCGCCCTATCGCACTGGCCCGGGTGGATCCCGTTGATGAAAGGGGATTTTTCCACAGCGCTATTTCATATGCAGCGCATCATTCAATTCTATGATGTGGAAGAGCACGGCGAGCTGCGACATACTTTTGGTGTCGATCCGGGCGCGATCAGCCGCTTGTGGGCCTCTTGGGCGCTGTGGTTCTTGGGCTACCCCGATCAGGCGGTGGCCACCCTCCGGGATGGCTTTGAATTGGCCTCCCGTATCGATCATCCGCACTCCATCGCCTTTGTCACGGGCATGGGCTGCCTGGTCCACAGCTTACGCGGTGACCTCGATGCACTGGAGGAGCAGGCGGGATTGGCGCTAGAAGTCTCCGAGGAGCACGGAATCGAGAAATTCTACGGGGACGGGCTGATCAACCTTGGCGAGGCGCAGGCGAAGAAGGGCCATCCGGAGGAAGGCATCGCCAAGATGCGCGAGGGCATTTCGGTGGTGCAAGGGACCGGCACGAAGTTGGGAAGTAGCATCAATCTGATCCGGCTGGCCGACGCGCTCCGGGAGGCCGGGGAGCGAGAGGAGGCCACAGGTGTCCTGGCCCAGGCGGTGGATTTCATCAGCGAGACAGGCGAAGATATCATGCTTGCCGAGGCCCACCGCCTGCGGGGCAAACTGTGCCTTGAGAGGGGGGCGCCGAGGGCTGAGATCGAGGAGTTCTATCTTCGTGGGCTGGAGGCCGCTCGCCGGCAGAATGCCCGATCGCTGGGGCTGCGCGTGCTGATCGACTTGTGCCGAGTTACGGATGTAGGCGGCGGACAGGGTGACGCAACGGAGATGTTACGGGGCTGTTACCGGGGCTTCAGCGAGGGCCATAGCACACAGGATCTACTGGCCGCAAGGTATCTGCTCAAGAGGTAGCCGGGGGAGGCAACGGGGGGGCGATGGCATCCGGCGGACGTCTTTCTCGAATTGTGTCATAATAATGGATATTACATCTCCGGATTACACCTGAGCGGCAACCCCGGATGAGGCTGCAAAGGAGCGGAGGCAAATGGAGATCAACTCGCACCTGGTTCAATCGCCGCGCTCCCTCCCCGCTGGCACAGTCACATTCTTGTTCACCGATATCGAGGGATCGACCGAGCTATTGAAGATGCTCGGGGATCGCTACTCCGAATTGCTGGCGGCCCATCGAGAAATCCTGCGCGCCGCATTTGAGGCATACGGCGGGGGTGAAGTGGACACCCAGGGCGATGCCTTGTTCTACTCCTTCCCCCGCGCCACGGACGCCGTCGCCGGCGCAGTGGAAGCACAGCGTGGGTTGGCGGAGCATGCGTGGCCCGTGGGCGTCGAGGTGCGGGTGCGCATGGGGCTGCACACGGGAGAACCCATCCTTGAAGGTGAGGGCTATGTGGGAATGGATGTGCACCGCGCGGCGCGGATCGCCCACGCCGGCCATGGCGGGCAGGTGCTGCTCTCCGAGACCGCAACTTCGCTCGTTCGCGATGATCTCCCCCCGGGGATTGAGCTGCTCGATCTGGGGCGGCACATGCTGAAAGACATGCCCCGGCCGGAGCGCATCCATCAACTGCGAATTGAAGGATTGCCGGCGAATTTTCCACCCCTGAGTTCGGAGGGCAGCGGCCTGACCAATTTGCCCTCCTTGGTCTCCGATTTGGTCGGGCGGGAGGCCGAAATCGAGCAGATCAAGAATTTGGTGCAGGAGAACCGCCTGGTCACTGTCACCGGATCTGGCGGGGTGGGCAAGACGTCGCTCGCCATCCGGGTGGCGAGTGACATGGCCCCTCTTTTCCCCGACGGGGTGTGGTTCGTCGAGTTGGCGCCAATCAGCTCGCCGGAGTATATCGTATCCGCCATCTCGGACGCCCTAGCGTTTCAAGTGGATACGCATTCGAGCAACCTGGATCCTAAGGGCCAACTGCTGGATTACATGCGCCGCCGGCGGATGCTCGTGGTGATGGACAACTTCGAGCACCTGATGGCGGGCACGGGCGTCGTCAACGATATCCTGCAGGACACCCAGGAGACCCGCCTGGTGATCACCTCTCGCGAACGGCTGAACCTGCGTTCGGAGTGGCCTGTTGTGCTCAGCGGCCTGTCCTTTCCGGCCAACGGGGGAAGCCTGCCCGCAGAAGAATACGGGGCCTTGAAGCTCTTTTGCGAACGTGCGCGGCAGGTGATTCCGGACTTCGATTTCTCCGGTGAGGCGATGCAATATGTGAGGAAGATTTGCCGGCTGGTGGAGGGCATGCCCTTGGGCATCGAGCTGGCTGCCGCCTGGCTCCCCACGCTTGCCTTGCGGGATATCAGCCAGGAGGTTGAGGCGGATCTGGATTTCCTGAGTTCCACCCAGCGGGATATGCCAGTAGAACACCGCAGCTTGCGGGCCGTGTTCGACCGCTCTTGGGAGCTGCTCGCCGCGAGCGAACAGGCAGGGTTTCGGAGGCTGGCCGTGTTCCGGGGTGGGTTTGACCGGCAAGCCGCACGCGAAGTGGCGGGCGTGCCCCTGGCCATGCTGTCAACCCTGATCGCCAAATCGTTGGTAAGGCGGCGATCTGAGGACCGGTACGATGTGCACGAGCTGCTGCGGGCGTATGCGGCGGAGAAGCTCTCCGCCTCCCCCGAGGACTCGAAGATGGCGCACGAGGGCCACGCCCGACACTACACGGACCGGCTAGTTGGATTGGCGCCCTCGCTGCAATCCGAAGCAGGAAGAGCGGAACGTGGAAGAACGCGCGCTGAAATGCCCAACCTCCGGGCCGCCGTCGCTTGGGGTGTTTCGCATTGGGAGCCGAAGAGGGGTCGCGAGATTCTCTTCAACTTTGCTGGTGTGTACCAGGCGTTGGGATGGCATGAGGGGAGCGATTTCTTCCGGGACTTGATGGAAAGGCTGGATTCCGGCAGCTTGAGGGGGGAAGGCCAGGATGGAGCGCACGAACTCCATCTCAGTGCGGCGGCCCACTACGTCGGCCTCGCCAGCCTCCTCGGGGACACGGAGACGATATCCGTATGTGAGAGAATCCTGCCGGGCCTGGCGGCGCGCGGAATGGACCGTGAGCGGGGACTGACGCTGCTTTCCTACGGGATCGGCAAGGAGTACGCGGGGGATTTTCAGGCTGCCAAGGAAGTGATTGAGGAGGCGCTTCCGATCATACAGGCCCAGGGCAACGTTTTCATCATCGCTGCCTGCCAGCTTTGGCTGGGGTGGGTGCATTATGAGCTGGGCGACTTTGAGCAGGCAGGGGTGCTGTTCCGGGAGGCGCTGGATGTTTCCCGGTCGGCGGGGAATTCCGTCGGAGAGGCATACGCGCTGGGCAAAATGGGCACCTTTGCGGACGCGCGCCAGGCATATCAGGAGGCTCTTGGGTATCACCGGGATGCCCTGAGGTTGTTCGAGATCTTCGGGGATATCGCTGGACAAGGGTACTGCCTGAGCCGTATGTCCTTGAGCGCCTGGGGGCTGGAGGACCACCAGGGGGCCCTGCAGTATGGCGAGCGGGGCTTGCAAGCCTTCGAATCAGTCGGGCACCGCTGGGGTATCTCCGTCTCATACTGCCGCATTGGCTTCGCCTTGCTCGAACTCGGTGATTTGGCGGTTGCAGTAGACTACTTCAATCGCGCGATTGAGGGCGCTCAGGAGTTCCACTACCCGGCGACGGTGGTCTATGGGCTGATCGGAGTAGGGGCTTGTTTGGCCCGTTCGGCCGATCAGGAGGCAGCAGGCAAGCTGCTGCGTTTTGGCATTCGATACGCCGGAACTCCCGAGTTGTATCGGGATATTGCCAGAAGATACCTAACTGAGGGAGGTGTGGGCCAGGCGGAGGAGGCAGGTGCGCAGGAAGTACCCGCCATGGACCTCGAAACAGCCGTGGCCTTCGCCAAGGGGAAAGCCCGCCGAGGCGTCTGAAGGGGGGGATGTTCGCATCGGGACATTGGTGCGACCCGGTGTCCGTCCAGAATCTCGCTCCATCCATCTGTCACGAGGGTGAACCGAAGATGGTCGAAAATGCATCCTGGCAGGGGGTCCCCGGGGGGACGGTAACGTTCCTGTTCAGCGACATCGAAGGTTCGACGGAGCTGTTGAAGCGGCTGCGGGATCAATACGCTGCTCTTCTGGCCGACCATCGCCGGATTCTTCGCGCCGCCGTTGAGAGATGGGGCGGCCGTGAGGTGGACACCCAGGGAGACGCTTTCTTCTTTTCCTTTCCGCGCGCGACCGATGCGCTCGCCGCGGCGGTGGCGGCCCAGCGGGCCCTGGCCTCCCACCATTGGCCTGAAGGTGTCGAGGTGAGAGTCCGCATGGGGCTGCACACGGGGGAACCGCTGGTCGGGGAGGAGGGTTACGTGGGCATGGACGTCCACCGGGCGGCGCGCATCGCCCACGCCGGCCACGGTGGGCAGGTGCTGCTCTCGGAGACCACGACCCCCTTGGTGCAGGATCAGTTGCCCGAGGGTGTCGAGATCATTGATCTGGGGCGTCATCGCCTGAAGGATATGCGCCGGCCAGAGCGCATCGCGCAACTGGTCATCGATGGATTGCCCGCTGCATTCCCACCGCTCGACTCAATAGAAGCCCTTCCACCGGAGTTCCCCCGAGAATTCGGCCCCGTTGAACTCCCGGCGTTCTTGGATGAGGGAGACGGCGAGCCGGAAGCGCTGCCGGTCTTTGTTGGCAGGGAGCGCGAGCTGCGAGAGCTGATGGGGCACCTGGAGCAGTCGTTGGCGGGAGACGGCCGCGTGGTGTTGCTCGAGGGTGGTGCGGGCAGGGGGAAGACGGCCTTGATGGGCGAGTTTTCCCGACGGGCGATGAAGGAGGACGAGTGGCTCCTGGCAATCTACGGAAGCTGCAGCGCGTTCACGGGCGCCGGGGACCCCTATTTGCCCTTTCGCGAAGCGATGGCGATGCTGGCAGGGGAAGTTGAGGAACGGTGGCGGGCGAATGCGATCGATCGGGAACAGGCGGCTCGGCTCTGGAAGGGGATGCCACAAGTCGCTCGGGCGCTGGTGGAACATGGGCGGGATCTTGTGGGCGTTTTCGTCTCCGGAGGGGCTCTCCTGGCCAGGTTGCATATGGCCACCGGCGCCGGGGGAGGCTGGATTGAACGATTGGGGAAGCTGGCGGAGGGGGAACGAACATCCCGGCCGATCCTGGATCGGACCGGCCTCTTCGAGCAGTATGAATCTGTGGTGTCGGAAGTAGCGAAAAGACAGCCGGTTCTCCTCCTGCTGGATGATCTGCAATGGGCGGACAGCGCCTCCGTCGACATGCTCTTCCATCTCGGCCGGAGACTGAACGGGCGGCGGATCCTGATCCTGGGCGCCTACCGGCCCGAGGAAGTGGCCGGCGCGCGCGAACAAGATCCGCATTCGCTCGCAGCCGTGATCCCGGAATTCAAGCGCCTGCATGGTGAAATTCTGATCGACATCGGCTGCAACACAGAAGAGGAGGAGCGTCAATTCGTCACTTCCTACCTGGACCTTGAGCCGAACCACCTGCCCCCGGCTTTTCGGGAACGCCTGTACCAGCACACGCGCGGTCACCCGCTCTTCACGGTGGAGGTGCTCCGAAATCTGCAGGAGCGCGGGGATCTGCGCCTCGACCCAGACATGGGCTGGGTGGAGACACGAAGCTTGGAGTGGGACGTCCTCCCGGCCCGCGTGGAAGGGGTGATCGAGGAGCGGATCGACCGGCTGGATCCAGAGCTGCGGGAGATGCTCAGGATCGCGAGCGTGGAAGGGGCCCAATTTACAGCGCAGGTCTTGGTTGAGCTCACGGAGCTGGATGCCCGGGACCTGTCGGAGAAGCTCCACCAGGAATTGGAGCGCAGGCATCGCCTGGTTCAGGAGGATGGCTTTCGGGACGTCGATGGCCGCCGCCTGCATCGATATCGGTTCCGCCATGATCTCTTTCAACAGCACGTATATAGCCACTTGGGGGAGTTTGAACGCTCGGAGCTGCATGCCCGGGTCGGCGGTGTCTTGGAAGGACTGTACGGGGATGAGGCGGAAAACATCGCACCCCAGTTGGCGCGCCATTTCCTCCGGTCCGGCCAATGGGAGAAGGCGGTACGATACCTGCTGATATCCGGCGATCGCGCTCGCATGCTTTACGCCAACCGGGAGGCCGTTCAGTTCTATACCCAGGCCCTGGAATACCTGAGGGACGCTGGGCGCCGGGAAGAGGCCGTCCAGACATTGCTGAAGCTCGGCCTGGTCCACACCGCAGAGTTTGACACCGAAGCGGCTGAAACCGTCTACGCCCGGGCATTTGCGTTGCTGGATGAGATGCCCGAGGAGGTGGAACCTCGGCCAACCCGGCTTCCTGGGGCGGAGTTGCGCATGGCAGCAGCGGAACCGGCGCACTGGGATCCGGTCGTGATCGACGACGATATATCCTGCTTTGTCGTCATGCAGCTCTTTGAAGGGCTGACGGAGGTTGCGCCCGACCAGAATGTGATCCCGGCTGCAGCAGGGCGATGGGAGGTTGGGGAAGGAGGCAGGCGATATACCTTCCATCTGAGGCCGAATCTGAGCTGGAGCGATGGTTCGCCCTTGACGGCGCAGGACTTTGAATATGCGTGGAGGCGGAACTTGATGCAAGAGGCTGGGAGGAGCCATTCGAACTTGCTCTCCGTCATCCGGGGTTCGGAGACCGGCAGTCTCCAGGCTTTCGAAGATTCGGATGCCCTCGATGTGCGCAGTGTCGACGATCACACGCTGCAAGTACGGCTGACGCGGCCGAGCGCCTATTTCCCGCAGCTCATGGCCCTTCCGGAGGCCTTCCCTGCGCCCAGATGGAATGTCGAGGGGCAAGGCGGGGACTGGCCTGACCCCAACAGTCTGGTCTGCAATGGGGCGTATACGATCGAGGATTGGCGCCCAGGCGAGCATCTGGTCTTGTCCCGAAATCCACAATACAGCGGCCGGTTTCCCGGGAACGTCGAGCGGGTGGATTGTGCAATCATCCGGGATTTTGAGCTCAGCTTCGATGCCTATGCCAGCGGGGACCTGGACATCGTCAGCATGATTGCTGCCGATGCAAAGACCATGGCCCGAGCGCAAGCCAGGTTCCCGGAGGAGCTTCACTACGTCCCCTATCCTTCGACTTTCTACCTCACCTTTCTCGCCAACCGGCCGCCATTCGACGATGTCCGCGTGCGCAAAGCCTTCATCCACGCTGTCGATCGGGAAAGGTTGATCCAGGAGACGTCGCGTGGGCAGTACCGGCCCGCTGCGGGCGGCTTTGTGCCCCCGGGGATGCCGGGCCATTCCGAGGGCATTGGTCTGCCCTTCGACCCCGACCGAGCTCGGCAGTATATGCGCGCCGCGGGTTTTGGGCGTGGAACCCGGTTCCCCCCGGTCACGCTCCTGACATCGGGTGGTGGGAAGGGCGATCCCAACGTGCGCTTTCTCTCCCGTGCATGGGGTGAGCATCTGGGCGTGGAGGTGATCCACGAGAGCGTGGATTGGGGGGAGTTCCTGCGCCGTGGCGACCACGATCCGGCGCATCTCTCCCTGAGCGGCTGTTCGGCCGACTACCCCGACCCGGATTGCATGCTGCGGGTTGTGTTTCACAGCACAGAGGGATTCAACGCCTTGAATTGGTCGAATGATCGCTTCGATGCGCTTGTAGAAGCGGGCGCGCGGGCACTGGATCAAACCGAGCGCATTCGGCTGTATCGGGAGGCAGACCGGATTCTCGTGGCGGAGGAGGCTGCGGTGATGCCCCTCGGGTACGCGATGGGCCGATATCTGAGCAAACCATGGGTGAAGATGCCGAAGGTCGCCCCACACATGGTACGTCTCAAGGAGGTGGTCCTTGTGAGAGATTCGTAGTTCGAAGCCGGACTCGATGGTCTTCTAGAGCAAGAACCGAAGGAGGGCGCGATGGCAGAGCGAGTATCACGTGAACACCCACTTGAGATCACCCGGAAACGGGCCTGGCTGCTCCTTTCCGTAGAAGAGGATGTCCTTGCCAAAGCAGACCTGAATAGCCTGTTTCTTGCTGGCGGGGACGACTATACGGTCATCCGCGTAGATGAGGTGAGGTTTGAGGATGGTGGGGAGCCCGGATGGAACGTCGTCATCCCTGTGGATGCTAAGGATGACGATGCCTTCGGAGCCGCGAAGGAAAGGGTCGAGGCGCTCTTCGATACTTCAGCTAAGATCGCCGCCGTGGTGAAAGAAGGCGGACATCACCCGTGGCCCCCGCACAATGCGCATGGGTACATCACTGAAGAAGAATTCCTTCGGGGCAGTCAAGAGTCAGATTTCTGGCACGGCCTGCAGGGCAACAGCCCCGGCCGGAACCCCTGGGGGTGAATCCATCTCGAGGCTGAGAGAAGTCTCTGGCGTGGCACCCCGGGCAGGGCGTGCTCCGCTCCTCGAGATCGTAGGGGCAATTCACGAATTGCCCCTACGTGTGGCACGAGATGCCCCTCTCAGCGGCGGGCATCATCCCTGCTGCTTATGGGCCCACTGAGCGCGAGATATCCGTTCCGCCGTGGGTCAAGCGCATAGATATCTCCCCCAACTGGCAATGGTATTTGGAGCATGTCATCATGGACAGGGGTCTGGAACAAGGGAAGGGGACGGGGAGAGACGAGGGAACAGATCGATTTCGGTGAAAACCTTCGCATGCGCACCGAGATGCCGGGATGGCCCATTGTGCTTGCATGCATCATCCAATGACCTACGGAGCGATTAGCGCATCGAGCTGTGCGAGTTCTCCGCCACGCGATCGCCCTGGTGTCGAGGGCGCCGACGAGTTGGGCCGCTCAACAGGGGTTGTTGAGATCGATAGGCGAAGCATTTGTGCGCAGTTGGTGGCTCGCTGTGCTGGCAAGTCAAGGCCAAATATGCAATAATAGGCCGTGATTGTCGAGCATTCTGACGTGAGGGCCCATTTTTCGAGGGATGACCGCTCCACAGGGGCATGTTGCTGACAATTGCGAAACGGCCTCTCGCCTCGACGGAAGCGTTTGACAAGCTGCCCGAGCACGGGCCTGACACTGCGTTTTGATGGATCGTCAGGTGGATTGTCTCCTCTCATCCGACCGACCCCTGTCTGGACTTCGGTTCCCCCGGAAGGTCACGATGAGCCGCGGCGGAAGCCGCTCCCAGGGGCTTAGGATCTATTATGGTGCACGAAGCAATTTCGCAGGTCCCGCTTTTCTCCTCCCTTCCTGAGGGCGAGCTGGAGTATCTGGCTGGCAAGCTGGACGCGGTGGAGGTCGAGGAGGGTTCCCTGCTGCTCCGGGAGGGGGAGAAGGACAGGCGCTATTTCATTCTGCTGGAAGGGGAGGTGGAGGTTATCAAGGCGTTGGGCACGCCGGATGAACGCTCACTGGGGGTGCGCGGCAAGGGGTCAATTCTCGGGGAGATGAGCCTGTTCAGCGAGAACAGTCAGCACACGGCCAGCGTGCGGGCGCTTACATCGCTGCGGCTGATGGAGGTGCCGCACAGTGAACTGGACGCTCTGCTGCGCCGGCAGCCGAACTTCGCCTACCGCGTGCTGCGGGTGCTGAGCCAGCGCTTGGAGGAGTCCGAGAACATCACCATCCGCGATCTGCGGCGGAAGAATCGGGAACTGCGTCAGGCTTACGAGGAGCTCAAGGCCGCCCAGGCGCAGATTATCGAAAAGGAACGCTTGGAGCGCGAGCTCGAGGTGGCGCGACAGATTCAGATGGGTATCCTTCCGGGCAGGTTGCCGACATGCCCGGAGTTCGAGTTCGGCGCCCGGGTGATCCCGATGGCAGCGGTGGGTGGGGATTTCTTTGATGTCATCCGTATCAATTCCGATCGATGGGGCATCGCAGTGGGCGATGTCACGGATCACGGAGTGCCCGCGGCGCTGCTGATGGCGATGACCGTCACTCTGCTGCGGGCTGAAGCACGGCGGGCCGAAGGCCCGGCGGAGGTTCTGCGGCAAATCAACCGTCATCTGTTGGAAATGGAGGGCACGGGGATGTTTGTCACCCTGCTCTATGGGGAGTTGAGCTGTGAGACCCGCCAGTTCAAGTACGCTCGCGCAGGTCACGAGATCCCAATCCTGATCCGAGGGGCGGCGCAGGCCACGCTTCCCGAGCACGCCGTCGGCCAACCGCTGGGCCTGGTCGATGATCTCAAGCTGGACGAAGGGACGATCACGTTGCCGCCAAGGGGGCTGTTCTTCTTGTACTCCGACGGTGTCACCGAAACCATCGACGAATCGGGTGGGCGCTTCGGGCAGGAGCACCTCATCGCTGCCCTGCGCGGTGGGGTAGATCAGCCGGCCGCAGAAGTCTGTGATCTCGTTTGGCAAACGCTCGAGGCCTTCCGGGGCGGGGAGGTCCAGCACGACGACGTCACGTTGATGACCATAAGGGTGAAATAGATCGATGCGTGGGGGCGCCAAAGTGGGATCAGATCTATTCGAATATCTGGCTACAGTCCCCCTGCTGGAAGGCATCGACCAGGCCGCGTTGCGCGGCCTTGCCCGCTCTGCCCGAGTTCGCCACCTATCCAAAGGCGAGCTGCTCTTCAGCCAGCTGGACCCCGCGGATGCCGTGTACATCGTGCGCCGGGGCGGCATCGCCATTTTCCTGGCCACGCCGGATGGCCGGGAACTGGTCATCAACGAGATGCTACCCGGGGATTGCTTTGGGGAGCTCTCGTTGTTGACGGATCAATCGCGATCTACCGGGGCGGAGGCCCGGGAGGCCAGCGAGGTCATCTGGATCTCCCATCAGGATTTCATGCGCGCCCTGCAGGGTGAACCGGAGTTGATGCGGCGCGTATTGGAGACCACCGCCGACCGCCTGCGGACCAGCAGCGAGCGGGAGAGCGCCCTGGCGTTTCTGGATTCCTCGGCGCGCTTGGCGCGTGTGCTGCTCCAGCTTGAGACGCAGGAGAAAGCAGAAGGCGCGGTGCACGTCACCCATGAGGAGCTGGCGCAGTTTGTGGGCCTGGCGCGGCAGACCGTGTCGGAGAAGTTGGGGCGCTGGCGCCGGCAGGGCTGGGTCAGGACCGGTCGCGGTAAGATCGAGATACTGCGGCGTGATCGGCTGGAACGCCAGGCGCGGAAGGCGCTCAACGAAGGCTGAAGGAAATCCGGTCCCGGAATTGTCACCTGGCTGACAGACAGCGGGCGGCGGGTGCGCTATATTTGGGACACAATGGTCCGGGGAGGGGTGGCCAACTCCCCGGATCTGGAAGCAGCAGGCGAAATCTACGCCCTGGGCCTAGAGGAAGTGCATGAAAGGAGGCAGCACGATGTCCGAGGACAGAAGCAAGCTTATTGAGAGGGTGATCGGCCGCCTGACCGATCTGCGCATGCAGCTCAACCCTGAGGAGCGCGCCATCTTGGACTCGTTCGTCCTGGGGGAGGGTGAGGTCACAGCGCATGCCTTCGATCCAGGAGCCGTGACCCCGCGTGTGACCCTTGACAAGGATCAGCACGTTTACAAGCTCGTCGACATCTAACCCGATACTGACGTGCCTTGTGAGAGATGCCCAGAAGAGCGCCCGTTCTTCTGGGTGTCCCCGCGGTTAAGCTGCGGTGGCGGATATTGCCCTGGCCGCCGTCGGGACCTGCGGTTTAGTGTGCCTCACTCAGGCGCTGGCCGCGCCCGATCGCGGCGGATTTATTCCGAGGCGGGGCGCAGAGGCGTGAAAGAACAGGGAGGTATAGCATATGCCACAGGATGCCGAGCCCAGCAGGCGGATAAGGCGCCAACTCTCCTCGCTGGTCGATGTGGTTCAGGCCAGCGGCGCCTCGCTGCTGCCCACCTCCTCGGATCAACTGCTGGCGTCGATCGTTGAGGCCGCGGCGCGCATGTTTGGAGCCGCAGCGGCATCCATCGCCTTGGTGGTGCAAGAGGAAGAGGTCCTTGAGTTTCGGGTGGCCTACGGAAGCGGGAATGAGGAGGTCGTCGGACAGCGCATCCCACTCGACGCCGGGATCGCCGGCTACGTGGCCATGACCGGCCAGCCCATCGCCGTCTCGGATGTGAAGCGGGACCCTCGGTTCGAGCAGGATTTCGCGGAAAGCACCGGATATGTACCCGATTCCATTCTGGCCACCCCGCTCGTGTGGGAAGAGCGGGTGATCGGGGTAATGGAGGTGCTGGACAAGGTCGACGCGCCCTCCTTTGGCATGCAGGATATGGAACTGATGGGCATTTTTGCCCAGCAGGCCGCCATCGCCATCCGGCAGTCTCAAGTGCATGAGGCCTTGGATCGAGCGCTGCAGGCGGGGCTGTCCGAGATCGCATCGGGCGCAGATTCCCTTGATATCGCAGAGCTGCTCGAGAGCCTCGCCGCACATCCGGAGAGCGATCCGGCGACGGCCGAGTTGGCTCAGATCGGCACGCTGCTGGCTGGCCTTAGCCAAGCAGGGGATGCGGAGAGAGCGCTCTGCATCCAGGTGCTGAGCGCTTTCGATAACTACATCCGCTCTATACATTTCGGCCTCTAGGCGAGGCAGGAGCGAGGCCCGCGGATTGGACTGTAACCGGCGAGATGAGTGAGAAACCCCGGCCCGCCTGGTCGACTCAGTTCTCGGAAGAGGCGCTTCAGCAGCTCCAGGCCATGGGCCCCATCTCGGAAGTCACCCGCGAATGGGCTTGGGGCGGGAGCTCCGGCGCGGGTGTGTGCGTCGCGGTGGTTGACAGCGGCATCGAACCCGATCATCCCGCAGTGGGGGGCCGCCTGAGGGGCGCCGTCAGCGTGGCGATGGATCCGGCTGGGACGGGGGAGGCGGCCGTTACGGAAGATGACCCTCCCCAAGACCTCTGCGGCCATGGCACCGCATGTGCCGGAATCATCCATTCGCTGGCGCCGGACGCGGAGTTGTACAGCATCCGGGTGCTGGGGAGAGATCTCAAAGGCAAGGGGACGCAATTCGCGGCCGGTCTGCGCTGGGCAATCGAGCATCAGATGCACGTGATCAACCTCAGCCTGAGCACCTCGCGCGCGCAGTATTTTGGTCTCTTCCACGATTTGGCGGACAAGGCCTACTTCCAGAATATCATCCTGGTCTCGGCGGCCAACAACTTCCCGATCCCCTCCTACCCATCGCTGTATTCCTCGGTAGTCTCGGTGGCGGCGCACGATGAGAAGGACCCCTTCACCTACTACTACAACCCGGCCCCCCCTGTGGAGTTCGGCGCCCCGGGCATCGATCTGCGCGTCGCCTGGCGGGAGAAGAGCTATGTCACCACCACCGGGAACAGCTTTGCCGCCCCGCACATCGCCGGCATCGTGACACTGATTCGGGCCCTGCATCCCGATCTCACGCCTTTCCAGATGAAGACCGTGCTCTACGCCTGTGCCAGCAATATCCATGCGCGAGAATCGCCGGGGGTGCCCAAGTAGCCCTCCGACTTCCCCCTGAACTCTCCTCTGAAGGGGCCTGGGGCCAACTCACCAAGTGCCGCCTTGTTCGGTTGGGTGCGTTCCATCCTGGCGGGCGATCTGACACGGCAGACTCGTGCCTGCCGCAGCCTGTCAACAACACAGGCCAGGCCTCTCGATACACGCCTCGCTCGGCTCGCCGCCGCTCGAGATGCGGCCTGCTTCGCACGTTCCGATTGTGGGGAGGCGCATCTCGAGTGCCGAGTGGTGGAACCACGAGGTGTATCCAGAAAAGCGCCGTACATTCACTCTCAAGGGGCCGCGCCCCCTGAAATGGAACGCGCCCTTTCGGTTTGGAGGATTGACCGGCGCGAGTAGAATAGGACGGCGAAGGGGATCTGCAGGGCAATGTAGGGAACTCGGAGATTCGCATGCGGGGGTCATTCATCGCCAAGCCGAAGCTCGGCTGGGCGGAGGTCTGCATTATCAGCGTGGTGATGCTCGCATATCTGCCAGTTGCCTTCTCCGGTGAGCGAGCTGTGCTCAACCGGTTTCAGACGGATGACGCCTTCTACTACTTCAAGACCGCCCAGAACATCGGCGAGGGGCGGGGCGTCACATTTGACGGCACGGCATTGACTAACGGTTTCCAACCACTGTGGCTGCTCTTTCTGGTGCCGATTTTCTGCCTGGCACGCATTGATCTGCTTCTGCCACTCCGATTGGTGATCGGCCTGCAGGTCCTGATCGCGGCGGGAACCAGCCTACTGCTTTACCGCCTGATGTGCAGGAGCATCTCGAAACCCGTGGCGCTTGCGGCGGGAATCGGATTTTCCTTTCTCCCTGGCGTTGCCGACACCATTCTCATGGGGGGCACGGAGGCGGGGCTGAATGCTTTGCTGATCGTCCTGTTGCTTTACCGCACGAGCATCGAGACTACGAGGCAAACTCCGAGACCCACCCAACTGGGTTTAGTCGCCGCGCTGGCCTTCTTCGCTCGTTTGGACAATGTATTCCTTGCCGGGGTGATCGGAATGTGGCTGATCGGGGCGCGTTGGCTTCAAACCCCAGCGCCGAGGCAACTTGACTGGCGGCGGGACATCCGGTTGGCGATGGGCTATTACCTTCCCCTGCTCCTATTGGGGGGCGCCTACGCAGGGTTGAACCAGGCGGTATTCGGATACCCCACCCCCGTCAGCGCGCAGGTCAAAGCTTGGTGGGGGACGCTGGACCTGACGGTATATGGTTTCCCCATCCACCGCCCGATCGATTTCATCGGCCAATTGATGACCAATGATCCTTCGCTGGGCCCCTGGTCTCTCATCACCGCGCCCATGTACGCGCTGGCGGAAGGGATTATCAATCGACTTGGCCTATTGATGTCGCTCAGTCTGCGCCGGGTCTTCCTGCTGGCCGAGTTCCTGCTCCTGGTCGTCCTCGTGGCGGCATTGATCCGTAGCGGCCGGAAAAGGGCGGGCCCGGCGCTTCTCAAACTGCCCATTCTCCCGCTGGCTTTCGCATGCATGATGCAGATCGGCTATTACAAACTGAGCGGTCATTTGGCGCAGAAGCCCTGGTATTGGATCGGGGAGTCGCTGGTGATCCTGATGTTGGGGGCACTGACGGTGGATTCGGCATGGAGCCTGCTCCGGCCACGGCGGTGGGGGACAATTCTCTCCTATGCCACGCTGGTGGGGGCGCTGTCGTGGCTGATGATCCCCCAAGTCCTGGGCCTCCCAACGGTCTTTGGATCCGGGGCAAACGCCGGTCAGCACTACTATCTACGGCGCGCGGATTGGCTGCAGGAGCAAACTGAGGCGGGGGCCAAGATCGGCATGACCGGATCCGGCAGCGCGGGGTACTTCACCTCGGGCCGCACGATCGTAAACCTCGACGGACTGATCAGCGGAGTGGAGTACCTTGAGGCGCTGCGGACGGGCACCGGCGCCCAATACCTGCGCCGTATCGGTCTGGACTACGTCTTCGGGAACGGGTATATCCTGCTGGAAACCCAGCCCTACCGGGAGATCTTCGATGGGCGCCTCCAGCTTGTTCGGGAGTGGCCGAGCCCGGATCGGGGTCTAACCCTCTGGCGGTTCACCCCCTGAGCCAAGAGCAGCGTGCGAAGATCCGCCCCTGTCAAGCTTATCTGATAATTTCCCCCGGAAAAGGGTAGAATCTGGATACTCGCCGAAGACGCCAACCCGAAGGAGATCTCAGTGTCCAGCATGCCCTCTTATGATCGTATTCAGGAGTACCTCAAGTCCTATGTGCCCGACCGATCGGAGACTCTCCTGGAAATGGAAGCCTATGCGGAGGAGCACGACTTTCCGATCATCGGGCCGCTTGCGGGGACCTTCTGCTACTTGCTGACCCGCATATCGGGGGCCCGGCGGGTGTTTGAACTTGGATCTGGTTATGGATATTCCACCGCCTGGTTCGCCAAAGCGGTGGCCGAGAACGGGGGCGGGGAGGTCCATCACGTGGTTTGGGACCGGAAGCTCTCCGACATGGCGAGGGCCTATCTGTCAAGGCTCGGATACGGCGATCTCGTCCAGTTTCATGTGGCGGAGGCGGTGGAGACATTGGCCGGCACGCAGGGGGAATTCGATTTGATGTTCAGCGATATCAACAAGGATTCTTATCCCGATTCCCTCCCGGTGATCTACGAAAAGCTGAAGCGAGGGGGAGTGCTGCTGGTGGACAATCTGCTGTGGAGTGGACGCGTGATGGATTCCCACAATCAAGATGCGAATACTCGCGCGATCCGCCGCTTTGCCCACATGATCGCCGACGATAGGCGCTGGAGCCAATCCACCATCCCTCTTCGGGATGGCGTGCTCGTGGCCTACAAGTCCTGAGCCGAATCATCCACGCGGATCGCCAGGTCCGTGATCCCCGCGCCGCCCACAGGATTCAAGTCCATCGGGCAGGCCGACACTGCAACGACGAGGTCCATCTCGGCTCGGAAGACGACTCGATCGCCGGCCTTGGAGATCGGATCCCGGATTTCCAATGTGCCGTCCGGTCGCACGAAGGTATTCATGAATAGATTGAAGGGCTGTGGCGTTTGCCTGCCTCCCCAGCCCAAATCCGACATCGCCTCCTCCAGGTTCTGGGCACAGCTGCGGTGGTCGGTCGCCCCGTAGTAGATGGCGTACCGCTGAGGGTCGCAGGCGGGCGCGAGCATGTCATGCCAACCGACGTCGTCCCGCACTATAGTGAGGATGGGTTGCCTTCTGTTGGTGACCAGCACATCCCCGACTCTCGGCTGTATGCGGCCGATATGGAGCCAGGTATGCGGAGGGGACAGGTAATGGTCAAGATCGGAAGCATCGAAAGCCCAGAAATCCCCGCACTGCCCGCCCTCCAGGTCCACCACGCTGACGAACTGGCCTTCATTCACCCCAATTCTGCGGCCATAACCCCCCGGGACGATGAGCTGCTTTGCCGTGTCGCCCTGCTTGTTCATAATTATCTCTCCGTTTTGCTCCGATTGGTCATATGCCATCGCTCGCTTGGGAGACGCGCCCCTCCGGATTTTCGGTTCCAGGAAGACTGGCGCCAAGCGGGCAGCTTCGCCATTGTACATCGGTTCGGGATCTGGGCCAGCCCTCATCTCATGTCCTGAGGTACTGCTTCAGCGTCGAGCGGAGTCTGGCCACTCTACATGTTCCTCGTGTTGTGCAAGGGAGGTGAAAAGGCGCGGCTCGAGGAGCACCGAGCTTGGCGAGGCGTGCATCAGGAGGTGCGGCCAGCAAGAACTGGCGCCTTCCCCTTGCCCCCTTTGAAGGGACACCTCGGCCGGCGGGATGGAGTTGCCGGGGGAGAGATTTCGTAATAGCCTATAGGAGGGGGACGCTCGGGCCACGACGGAGAGCATCGGGCCAATGGGGAATCAGGGGCACAATTCCCTGCGTCGCTCAAACCACCAGCCATCGCACAACAGAACGCCAGGGATCCCGGTGCGCGGCTTTCTCGACATTCTCCCGAGTGGCCGCTGACAGGAAACGGGCGCTGCCCCCGGCGGTCTTACGGGCACCGGTTCCGCTGCACCTCCAAGACGATGCGGGGTGTTCGCCTTTGACAGGGGACCACCCAAGATAGGACCAATCCCAGCAGGAAGCGAGGCGTAGACAGGCGCTTAGCAAGGAGGGTATCCGCAATGGGCCAGGACAAACCGTGGTTGCAGTTCTACGATCGGCACGTGCCCCCATCCATCGACTATCCCCAGCGCACCATCCCGCAGTCTATGGCGGAGACGGCAAGCCGCCATCCGGAGCATCCGGCGATTATCTTCAAAGGGAGGCGAATCCCCTATCGCGAACTGAACGGGAGCGCTGACCGATTCGGCGCCGCGCTGCAGGGATTGGGGGTCGCGAAAGGGGATCGGGTGGCAATTCATCTGCCCAATGTGCCCCAGTTCGCGATCGCCTATCTCGCGATCCTGCGCATCGGTGCCATCGCGGTGCCCTGCAATCCGGTATACACCGCCCGTGAGTTGAAGCACCAGTTGCGCGATTCGGGATCGAAGGTGATCATCACCCTGAGCTCCCACTTCCCCTTGGTCCAGCAGATCCGGGGGGACACTGATTTGGAGACGGTGATCGTCGCCAAGCTCAAGACCTACCTGCCGCCGCTGCTTCGACTGCTGTTCACCGTGCTGAAGGAGCGCGCTTTGGGCCACAGGGCGGATATCCGCGGCGTTCAGGACACCCACTGGTTTGCTGATCTTCTCCGATCGGCCCCCGCCGCGGCGGTGCCGGTGGAGATCTCGCGGGATGACACCGCCGTGCTGATGTACACCGGGGGAACAACGGGGCTCTCCAAAGGCGCGCAGCTCACCCACAAGAACATCTTCGTGAACGCATATCAGGTGATCGTTTGGTCGGATTCAAGAGCAGGCGAGGATTCCACCTTGGCGGCCCTGCCCCTATTCCACAGCTACGGCATGACCTGCTGCCTGAACCCGGGAGCGATAAAAGCCGGTACGGCCATCCTTGTCCCCGATCCCCGCGATATCGAAGACGTGATGGACAGCATCGAGAAATACCGGCCCACGTTCTTCCCCGGAGTGCCAGCGATGTACGTGACGGTCATCAATCATCCCAGTGCGCAGGAGCGCGATCTCACCTCGCTTAGGTTCTGCAACAGCGGGGCGGCGCCGCTGCCGCAGGAGGTGCAGGAGCGTTTTCAGGAGCTGACGAAAGCCAGACTGGTGGAGGGATATGGTCTAAGCGAGGCGACCCCGGTGACCCACAGCAACCCCGCCTATGGGGACTGCCGGATCGGAACAATCGGTGTGCCATGGCCCGATACGGATGCCAAGATCGTGGACGCCGACACAGGTGACCGGACTCTCGGGGTGGGCGAGATCGGTGAACTCTGCGTACGGGGCCCACAAGTGATGAAGGGCTACTGGAACATGCCCACCGAGACGGCCAATGTGCTTCGCCCCGATTCCGCGGGCGGCGAGCCATGGCTGCATACGGGGGATCTGTCGGTCATGGGCGAGGACGGCTATTTCAAGATCGTCGATCGCAAGAAGGATATGATCCTGGGCGCCGGCGGCTATAACGTATATCCGCGCGAGATCGAGGATGTGCTCTATGAGCATCCCGCTGTGTTTGAGGCTGGGGCTGTGGGGGTGCCGGTGCCTGGCAAAGGGGAGCGGGTGAAGGTTTTCGTCTCCCTCAAGCCCGGAAAGACGGCGACGGAGGAGGAGATCATCGAATTCTGCCGTCAGAACCTGGCACCCTATAAAGTCCCGACGTATGTCGAGTTCCGGGATGAGCTGCCCAAGACCCTGACCGGCAAGATCCTGCGCCGTGAGTTGGTCGATCTAGGACAGGAGGAGGGGGGCGGGTAGGAGGGCGGGAGGCCGGCGTTCGGACAGGGCGCCGGCACCCCACCGGGCTGGCCGCGGCGTACGCGAAGCGGGGAAAGGGGCGGCTTCTGCCGGATCGTCTGAACCTGTACGAAGTCCGCCGGCTTTCCCCCAGTCATCGCACGGTAGCAGCGTGCTCCGCCCGCGCTTGCGACCGAGCAGGTGATCGCCGACACCGAGCTATGCGTCGCACTCAAGGGCGAGCAGGGCCGCGCCATATGCGCCGATGAACTGAGGGCCTTCGGGGATGATGACCTGCTGGCCCATCTCCTCCCCAAGCAGACGCGGGGCTGCCGGGTTGAGGGCGACGCCCCCTGACAGCATCAACGGAGGGGCGAGCCCAACGATGCGGATCAAGGCGGAAATCCGCTTGATCAGGGAGCGATGCAGCCCTTTGAGAATGTGATCCAATGCCACACCTTGAGCGATGAGCGAGATCATTTCGGTTTCAGCGAATACCGTGCAGGTGCTCGAAATGGCCACCTCTCCGCCCGCGGAGAGCGCCCGATCCCCAAGCCGGGTAAAAGGGACTTCCAGCCTGCGGGCGGTGTTTTCCAGGAAGCGCCCCGTTCCCGCCGCGCACTTATCGTTCATGGCAAAGTCCAGCACTCGGCCACCTTCCCCGATGCGGATCACTTTGCTGTCTTGCCCCCCGATATCTACAAGAGTGCCCCCGTGGCCTAGACGGGCGAAGCACCCCCGTGCGTGACAGGAGATCTCGGTCACCGCTCGGTCGGCCCCATGAGCCAGGCGGCGACCGTAGCCTGTAGCGACCAGCGTGTGGGGAACGGGGGAAGATGCGCCAGGCTCCCCGGGCATGCCGTCGATTATCTCTTGCGTGGCCCGGCTGATCATGCGCTTCGTCTGGCTCTCGAGCTCCGGGCGGCTGGGTTCCAACAGACGCCATATGATTTTGCCGGCCGAGTCGGCGCATACCAGTTTTACCGTTGTTGAACCCACATCGATCCCGTATCCAAGCTTTACGGCCATCCTCTAGCCTCCCAACATCTCTGCGAAGGCGGCCAATCTGTTGGAGATCGCTTGCTCTGAGAACGCCCGGGCGTCGCTGTGATCCGCTTCCAGCAGCAGCGTGGGTCTGGCGAGCACGCTCGCCAGACGATCCCGCTGATCGATCTGCCCAATGGAGTAGGGTTTGCAGGAGCGATCCGAATGCAGAATGATCCCATCGATACGATACTCCTCCAGCATGCGTTCCATGGTGCGCAGCTTGTGCCCCGCGCCCCGGTTGAGGATTGGGTACGTGTAGGCGCGCGCCATGGATTCCAGCCCGCCCCCTGGATCGATCAGTGAGGCCAGCTCGCCCCAAGCATTCGTGTATGTGGAGGCCACGATGGCGATCCCCCGCGCGGCCAGGAATTCGGCCAGGTAGCCCAGGCGATACCAAATGGGGAGGTTGTCCCAGAGGATCCGCAGTCGCTCCTCTTTCACGGCTCCGATACCCTTCCTGATGCGGTCTTCCACCTCTTGGAGCACCAAGGCGTAGAAATCGACAGTATTGGGGTCGCCGCGCATTTCGACGATGGGGGCCATGAGGATGAACTGGTCGATCACAGAGATCGGTGCCGGCCGATGCCGGTTGCGCTGCAGGATCCGCAGCCACAGTTCGGTGGCCATCTTGCTGCAGCGAGCAGTTTGCTGGAGAGCCCCCATGTCCAGCTCGCGTCTGGCCACCCTCTCGGCGACTTCGGTCGCCTCCTCGAGCTGCTCGACTACATAACGCAGGGCGTGTGCATCAGCCTGATCCCGATACACGAAAGGCGTGTCGATCAGCACCAGAGGAGCACGGAAATGTTCGGACAGCACCCGGTACCAGAACAGCACCGTCTGGCAGATATTGGTGCAGGCCATGAGCAGATCCGGTTTGGGCAGGCGACCAACCGGGGTAGTGCCGGAAAACAGGCTGCCCAGGTCCGTGCGCGCGTAGGAGCACAGGTCTCTGGAATACCCCGCCCCCTCCGCGTGCTCCGAGAGGGAGACCGCCACCCGCGCAGTCCCGCAGATGGCGGCATGGTTCTCGGGATATACGACATAGTAGTCGAGCGCTTTGAGCATTTCCACGGGCGCTCCGGAGGTCACCCACGCCACGGGATGCTTCAGACCGGCATGCCTGCCTCGCAGCCAGTGCCGGGCGACGAGTTCCTTGTTCCGCCAGGGGGCTTTCAAGGGGGGCGACAGGTTTCGAAGATCGAAGCGCGGTTGCCGTCGTTCCTGTGCCGCCTGAGATCGCAGGTGGGCCCGGATCAGGGCCGGCCCGAGGAAGTGCACGTTCCACCAATATCGCGCTTCGTCCAGCCCTTTCATGTCAACATCTCTATGAAGGCTTCCAGGCGCGTGGAGATCTGGTCGGAGAGCGGCTCTGAAATATCCGCCTCAATCACCAGAGAGGGGATTCCGGCCTGCGTCAGCCCCTCGCGCAGCATCGGATGATAGAAAGCCTCCGGTTCGCAAAACTTGACATTGTAGAAGACGATTCCGCGGGCCCCATTGCTCGCTGCCAAGTCGCGGAGGAAGCCCAGCCTGGCCTCGACCGGGTCGCCTCGAGTGGAGTCCGGTGGGGCGCCGACGAGGCGTTCGGCCATGCGGGTGAACGGATCCGCCGACCGGCCTTGGGGATAACGCCGCCTTCCAACGCAAGCCAGATCGTCGGCAACGACTATGCCCCCGAACTCCCAAATGCTCGCCAGCAGCTCTGACGGCTCGGGAAGCAGGCCGGAGATGGCGATCGGGATTCGGTCTTGGTGGATGCTCCCTCGTAGGCTCAACGCGGAGCGGGCGATCGCGGCGAACCGCTCAGCGGGCAGGTACTCGCGTGCGCGGACGAGCCGATAGAACTGCAGGTCGTCCAGCGGCAGGTGAGGTCTGGCGGCGCCCAGTTCGCCGAGCAGGCCATCGGCCCGCTCCTCCTGCTCGATGCAGTGCATGAGGTCAGTTTCGGAAGGGGAAATTCCGCCGATCTCCGTGAGCCGCTGGGAAAGGGCGCGCAGCTCCCGGGCGAGGAACGCGGACGCCGTCCGCCCGGTGCCGCGGGGAATGTACAGCGGGAGCACCGGCTGCTCGGTGGACACGAAATCCAATAATACGCTCGCGAGCCCCTGCAGGGAGTCGCATCCGTGAGGGACCAGGATCAGATCTGCGGCCGCAAGCCCACCCGAAAGCAGAAAAGCGAGCGCATTGCGGACCACAGAACACACATAGGGTTGCAGGTGGGCGGCCGCCAAACTGGAGTCGACGTGTGGAGGTCCCCATACCTCCATCGGCTGGAAACCGTGCCCCCGAAGCAGGGCCCGCGAATAGTGGATGGGGAGAACGGCCGCGATGCGGCGCCCCTCCGACCCTTGCTGCGCCAGAATCTCTGATCGGGTGGGGATCCGAAAGGCTCCGGCGAGGCGACCCTCGGCAAGCGACATGGTGGCTCGATCTTAGCACAAGCGGGGATGAGGGGGAACCGGGCGGCCAAGGGCCTCCACTCGCTGCGCTCGCGGCCGGGGGGAACCTGCTGGGCCCCATAACGCGCGGGCCATCGGGGGAGGCTTGCAGGGTGCTGGCGCCTCTTCGGACCGGGCGGGTTCGCAGGCGAAGAGATGCCCCGGGCGGCGAACACAGCCCCGGCCGGTCGCGCCGCTGTGGAGTCCATTGGCTTGCCAACCGCCGAGGCGGAGCCGAGGAGTATCGGAGGCCCCAACAGTGCCTGGCGACCCCAAATAGACTGACCCTTCACGACTGCGTTCTGGAGTCATGAGGGTCTGCTTCGTGCATATGCGAAGCATGTGTCCAGCTTGACAATACCGCACGCTTCTCTATTCTTATTCACAAGATCGGCCGGTGGGAAGGAACCGAGCGCACGGGCGCGCCTGAGCATAAGGAACGGAACCATGCAAACCACAGAACTGCTGGTGGAAAATGAGGTAGGGCTGCACGCTCGCCCGGCGGCGCTGTTCGTGAAGGAAGCCATGAGATTCGAGTCCGAGATCACCCTATGCAACCTCACAGCCGGCGGCGAGGAGTGGGAGAACGCGAAGAGCATCTTGGGCGTGCTCTCCTTGGGTGTGAATCAAGACAATGTGATCAGCCTCCGGGCTGAAGGGCCAGACGAGGAGAAGGCCATCGCCGCGCTCACCAGACTGGTGAACTCGGACTTCAAAGCTGAATGACCCGATGTCCCTGTCGACACAGGGAAGGAGGGTGAGTGAATGGCCGAAATCGAGCAAGGCGCGGTTTTGAAAGGGATCCCGGCCTCTCCCGGGATCGCCATCGGACCGGTGTACGTGTTTCGCAAAGCGAGGCTGGAGGTGCCGGAACGACGGATCTCTGATCCGCAGGCGGAGATCCGACGCCTGGAGGGCGCTCTCGAAGTTGCGGATCGACAGTTGGAAGAGCTGGAAGCCAAGACGCGGGCGGAGACGGGCTCGGAGGAGGCGGCCATCTTCGAGGCCCACCGGTTGTGCTTGCACGATCCCTCCTTGATGTCCGGTGTGCATGAAAAGATCCAGGGTGAGCGGGTGAACGCGGAAGCGGCCTGGGACGCGGGAATCGAGAGCTATGCCCAACGCCTGGACGCCATGCAGGACGAGTATTTCCGGGCGCGGGCCGTGGATGTCCGGGACGTAGGGCGTCGTGTGCTGCGCCTGCTTCTGGGTGTGGCGGAGACGGACCTGAGCAGTTTGGCCCGGCCTTCGATTGTTGTGGCGCGAGATTTGACCCCCTCTGACACGGCGCGTCTGGACAAGTCGCTGGTGCTGGGATTCTGCACCGCGGAAGGGGGGCCGACATCCCACACGGCGATCATAGCCCGGGCGATCGATGTCCCAGCGGTCGTGGGAGCGGGGGCGCAAGTGCTGCAGCTCGAGACCGGGGTCGAAGCCGCGGTCGATGGGGATGAGGGGCGCGTGACGATCCGCCCGGCGAAGGATACCCGTGACGAATTGCTCAGCAGGCGGGAACGAGCGCAGGCGCGCGCCGAGACGGCGCTGGCCGCGGCATCGGAGCCCGCGGTGAGCCTGGACGGCGTGCGGGTGGAGATCGTCGCCAATGTGGGCGGGATCGAGGAGGCGCAGTCCGCGCTGGAGCACGGCGCGGAGGGCATCGGGCTGCTGCGAACGGAATTCCTGTATTTGGACCGGGCAAGCGCTCCGGATGAGTCGGAGCAGTTGAAGGCCTATGGCGCCATCTTGGATATCATGGGGCAGCGCCCCGTGGTCGTGCGCACCATGGATGTCGGGGGGGACAAAGAGCTTCCCTACCTAGACTTCGGCTCCGAACAGAACCCTTTCCTGGGGTGGCGCGCCATCCGGATGATGCTGGACCGGCCGGAGCTGTTCAAGACGCAGCTCAGGGCCCTGTTGCGCGCCGGCCCCGGGCATGATCTCCGCATCATGTTCCCGATGGTTTCCACCATCGCGGAGGTCACACGGGCGCGCGAACTGCTGCAGGAGTCACGGGCGGAGGTCACCGAAGCGGGGCGCGAAGTGGCCGTCGATATCCAGGTCGGTATCATGGTGGAAGTACCGTCCGTCGTGGTGATGGCCGCGGAGTTCGCCCAAAAGGTTGACTTCTTCAGCATCGGCACAAACGATCTGACCCAATACACCATGGCCGCCGACCGAACGAATGAGAAGATCGCCCATCTTGGCGATGCGTGCCATCCGGCAATCCTGCGCCAGATTCAAGCGGTGATCGAGGCCGGCCATGCACATGGAATCTGGGTGGGATTGTGCGGCGAGTTGGCGGGGGATCGGGACGCGATTCCCATCCTGCTCGGGCTGGAACTGGATGAATTCAGCATGGCGCCGGCCTTCATCCCCCGGGCGAAGGAAATCATCCGCGGGTGGTCCGTCTCTCGTGCGAAATCCGTCGCCTTGGAGGCGCTCGGGTTAACCCAAGCCGAGGCGGTGCGAGGCTTCATCCAGTCTCAGGAGCCCGCTTAGCTGGAAATCCTGAAGATCAATGATAGCTGATGGCCGCCCGGCGGTGGCCAACGGGGCCTGATGCTCAACCCCTGGAGGCTTCCAGAGCCATCAGCGCAGCCCCGATCACCGGCTCGGCCCTTGGCAGTATAGGCTCAGCGCGCGGCGCGAAGGCTGCGATTCGCTCGGCGAGGCCGCGCCGCAGGCGGGGGCTCCCGCGGAAAACGCCCCCGGACATAACCACCGAGAATGACATCGATTCCATGCCCAGTGAATGAACCGCCACCTGGGCAGCCAGCCCCAGCTCGTCAGCCGCGCGGTCCACAATCGCCCCGGCGAGTTCGTCGCCCTCCTCCGCCGCCAGGAGCACGACCGGGGCTAGAGAGGCGATCTTGGTCACGCCCCAGGACTCGAGGTAAATCCGATTGGCCAGTTCATCGACCGAGGGGGCGGCCCCAGCCGCCAGCATGCTGTCGACCAGGGAGCTGCCAGGGGCTCGGCCGTCCGAGACGCGCGTGATGGCGTTCAGCCCGCGGCGCGCGATATCGTACCCGCTGCCTTCGTCTCCCAATAGATGCCCCCAACCCCCAGCCCGAGCGGTGTCTCCATCCGGATGAAACGCGACGGCGATCGAGCCGGTGCCGGCGATCACCACGACGCCGTAGCTCACCCCCAGAGTACCTCCGATGAGTGCAATGGCGGCGTCGTGGGCGACTTGCACGGGGACCTCGGGCATCACGCGAGCCGCGATGCGGCGGATGATGCGTACGTCCTCCTCGCGGTCAAGGCCGGCCATGCCCCAGCAAGCCGCTTCGATCTCCGGGTTGCCCGCCTCGCGGCGGGCGTCATGCACCGCGTTCAAAATGGCTTGTTCGGCAGCGGCCTCTCCGACGTTCTGGTGGTTCGATGGGCCCGCCGATCCGCGGCCCACCTCCACTTGATCCGCATTCATCACCACGGCGATGGTGTTGGTGGCACCGCCGTCAAGGCCCAGCGCGAACCTAGCCATGGCTGCCTGCACGCTCCGGGGGGGCTGGATTCAGCGCCATCGGCGGGCGCCAATTCCGCGAGCGCTGTGCGGTCGGTGTGCTCGCAGGGACCGCGATCCTCGGACCTGTGCGGTCCGCGAAGCGTACGGCGCTATTCATCCCGCGGCCAGATCTCATCCAGAATACCGCGCGCCTGATCCAGGTTCCGGACCAGATGGTTGAGCATCATCGCCCGAAGGGCCTTGGGATAGGAATTCTCGACAACCGCCTGGGTCCACAGCATCTCGAAGGCGGCGTTTACCTGCACCATGGCCCGGATGTCCGGAGGGGCCTCCGGCGGCGACAACGGATGGAACCCTCCCTTGGTTACGACCACGGGAAGTTCGACGATGGAATCCGCGGGCATCCAGGGGACCGCCTGGCCGTTGACGATGTTGAGCGTGAATACCTCCCCCGAGTCGTTGATGTGAGCCATGAGCACCGGCACGACGATGCCGCGATACCAAGCCGCCCCCCGGGACTCGATGCTGGGCGGCAAGGACTCCCACTCCTTGTCCCGCAGATCCTCCATGATTTCGCCCTGCAGCTCCATAAGCTCTGCGGCGCGGGCCGGCTTGCCCCGCTGCTTGGCGAGCATGCGGTCGGGGTGATAGTAGTACTTATAGTAGGAGGTGGGTATGGCGCCGATACCGCGCACAAAGTCGGCGTCCACTGGAAGGCCGGGGAGATCCTGGACCCGGTCGAGAACCTTGGCGAGCACATCCTGCCCACGCCAGGTGGCCTCTGTCACCCAGCCGAAATGATGCATGCCGACATAGCCCACCCACAACTCCTCGGCTGGGACCTCAGCGAAAGCGGCGATGGCTTTTCCCAGCCAAGCCGGGGAATCACAGACCCCAACGATCTTCACATTTGAGTATCTCGACACCGCGTACTGGATGAAGCTGCTGGGGTTGGTCAAGTTGATCAACAGCGCGTCGGGTGCGACCCGCTCGATGATAGGGCAGTAGTCGAGCACAACCGGGATCGTGCGCCGGGCGTTGTTCATCCCGCCGGGACCGAAGGTTTCCTCACCCGGGATGCCGTACTCTCTGGGGAATGTTTCATCAAGAGCGCGCGCCGCATAGCCCCCAACCCGGATCTGATTCAGGATGTATTCGGACCCCTCCAGGCCCCGCTCTGTGTCGGTGGTATAGTCGATCTCCAGCGGCCTCTCCGCCTCGGCCGCCATGCGGCGGCTGAGCTCGCCCACCAATTCGAGCTTATCGGCCGTCCGTCCAATGAGCGTAACTCGCATAGGGGGTCTGGCTTCTGTGTTCAGCAGGACGCGAATCAGTCCGGGCGTCGCCACGCCGCTGCCTCCCAGGACCGCGAGCTTGATCATATAGAAGCCTCCTCCCCTTGTCGATGCATCGATCTACGCGCGGTCATAGAACGCCAGGATGGTCTCAGCCGCCCGCACGACCTCCTCCTCCGTGAGCGTTTCGAACATCGGCAGGTTCATCACCCGGCGAGCATAGCTCGCGGCGACCGGAAAATCCGCCTCCGTATAGTCCATGTGGCGATAGGCGCCTTGCATGGGGACCAGGGCCGGGTACATGGCAAAAACGCCGACGCCTCGCTCCAGGCAGTGGGTCATGAGCTCGAGTCGCTCCTCTTCGGAGGGCATGATCGTGGCGTAGGAATAGTACACGTGGTACACGTCATCGGCTGCATAGGGAAGCTTCATCGGGGTATCGGCCAGCATCTCATCGTAGATAGCCGCCCACCGCCGCCGGCGAGCGTTCCACTCGTCCAGGCGCTTCAGCTTCACCCGCAGCACCGCTGCTTGAATGGGGTCCAGCCGTTCCTGAAATCCCACGACTTCATGGACAAACTTGACCCGCTGGCCCACATAGCGCAGGATGCGTGTCTTCTCATCCAGGGCCGGGTCACTGGTGGTGATACCGCCACCGTCCCCGTAGGCGCCCAGATTCTTTCCCGGATAGAAGGAAAAGGCTGCCATGTCTCCGAGCGAGCCCGTCCTTCGCCCCTTGTACTCCGCCCCGTGGGCGTGGGAGGCGTCCTCGAGCACCAGCAGGTCATGTTCCCGGGCCAGCTCCATGATGGGATCCATATCCACCGGATGGCCGTACATATGCACCGGCAGGAGTGCCTTGGTCCGTGGGGTGATCTTCGCAGCCGCCAGCCCCGCCGTCATATTGTAGGTGTCCGGGTCGATGTCGGTGAAGACGGGCGTGGCGCCGGTGTAGGTGATGGCGAGCGCGGTGGCGATATACGTGTTGCTCACCGTGACCACCTCGTCGCCCGGCCCAACTCCGAGCGCTTCCAGGGCCAGGTGCAGGGCGGCCGTGCCGCTGGAGATGCCGATGGCAAAATCGGAATCGCAGTATTCCGCGAATTCGTGTTCGAAGGCCTCCAGCACGGGCCCCAGCGTGTATTTGCCCGTCGGCAAAACCGCCTCGACGGCAGCCTTGACCTCCCCGGCGATTTCTCGATATTGACGCTCCAAATGGCCTTCGCCCACTTCGATTTCGTAATCCTTCTGCGTGAGCTGAATCAGCCCTTTCATGGCATCGGGCAGGTAGAGGGGGCTCTCAAGTTCGATCTTGGTCATGGTTCCATCCTCCAGTTTGCTGATCTCCGCCTCACCCAGCGGTTGAAGGGTTTGTGCTTCGTGGCTTCTATGTCGGCGATCGTAGGGGCGGGGCATGCTGCGCCGGGACAGAAGACCCTGCGGATGCTAATTGACGCCGCGCTAACCTTGTGGGAAGAACTGCGGAAGATACTCCCGGTTGGCCTCCAGCATCTCGTCGAGCAGCTTCTGCGCGGTGGGATAGTCGGGGACAAGCGGGTTCACGAGCATGGCCATGAGCGCCGCCTCCCGATCTCCGGTCACCCCGGCCTCCACGGCCCAGTGTTCCCAATCCTTTGCCTGCTGACAAAGGGCATGAATCGCCTGAGGGAGCGGGCCCATATGCAGCGGGGTGACGCCATGGGCGCCCACCACGCATGGGACCTCCACGCTGGCGTCATCCGCCAGATCCGGGATGCTGCCCCGGTTGGCGGTGTCCACGATCTGGACGTCGCGGCGATCGTAGGTGAGGGATAGGATCAAGCGCAAGGCTGCCTCGGAATACAGCGCGCCACCGCGCTTGCTGAGTTCTGGCGGTTTCTTCACGGTGTTGGGATCCTTGTACTTCTCCAGGAGATCTGACTCGATTCCCAGCACCACCTCGCCGCGGCTCTTCTCAGCCGCTTTCGCTTGGGCCAGCTTCTTGGGGTGGTAGTAGTAATACTGCAGGTAATAGGTCGGAATCACTCCCAGAGCCTTGACAAGGCTCGGGTCGAACATCCGCAGGTCGCTGTCCTCCGGGAGCTCTGCAAGCATATCGATCAGACTCTGGGTGACGTCCACCCCCTTCGAGTAGACGCGCTGAATCCAGTTGACATGGTTCATACCCACCCATTCCAGGAACACCTCCTCCGGGGGCACCCCCAGGGCCATGGCAATGCCGGTCTGCATATTGATCGGGTTGTTGCACAGGCCCACGACTTTGGCCTCGCTGTGCTTGGAGATCGCCTCGGTCATGATGCCGGAGGGATTGGTGAAGTTGATATACCAGGCCTCAGGGGCGTACCGGGCGAGATCGCGGGCGATGTCCAGGGCCACCGGGATGGTCCGCCAGGCCTTGAGTGTGCCGCCGGGCCCGGTGGTCTCCTGGCCGATGACGTCATATTTGAGAGGCAGCTTCTCGTCCCGGATGCGCGCCGCCATGCCCCCGACGCGGATGGCGGAAAGTACATACTCGGAGCCTTCAATCGCCTCGCGCCTGGAGGTGGTGAGCGCCACCCGCGTGTCCAGTTCTGCGTAATGCAGCATGCGCTGGACCATCCGGCCTACGATCTCCAGCCGCTCCTCATCGATATCCATCAAGGCGATCTCGCCTACCGTTATCTCGTCTTCGTGCTGAATGAAACCGTCCACAAACTCGGGGGTGTAGGTGCTTCCTCCGCCGATGTATGCCAATTTCCCGATTCTCTTGCCCGTCATTTTCCCAACTCCTCCTCCAGCCGCTGTAAGCGCTTCTGCAGGTCGATGAATTGCTCCACATAGTCCATTTCCACCCAAGCCAGGACCAGCAGATCGAAGGCGTGCATCAAGAGCACGGAGAACTCGACCGCCTCACCCTTCGCCTCCATCTTGATGACCTCGGCGCTGGTCTTGTGGGCCTGCAGCTGTTCATCATCCGCTTCCCTCAGCAGCCGATCCGCGGCATCCCAATCGCCTTCCTTGGCTGCCTCAGCCGCCTCCTTGGCCTTGGTGCGCGCCTCTCCCGCGTGTAGGATGAGCGTGAAGAGGCGTTGCTCCCATTCCTTTTCCATATCATTCTCCCCCAGGCGCGAGGTGCCCAGCATCGTTCACGGTGATCACCTGCCAGCGGCCATCCTGCGCTTCGAGCTCAGTGATGCCGCACGCGTGCCAGGCGATCTTTCCCAAGCTGCGCGCACGACGTTCGCCAAGCAAGTGGTTCAGGGCCATTCCCAGAACGCCCCAGTGGGTTACGATGATGACCCGCTTTCCCCCGTTTGCGGCGAGGATCCTCCCCATGGCATGATCGACGCGCGCCTTGAAATCCCGGTCCCGCTCCCCCGACAGCGACAGGCTTGTCCTGATCATGACCCGGCTGAGCATATCAGAGAGCCTGTTGCCTCCGAGCTTCAGCATGGGCTTGCCCTCCCCCCAGCCGAAGTCGCGCTCCGCCAAGCCCGGGACGGGCACGGGTTCCAGACCAACCGCCCGCCCGATGATGCCCGCAGTCGCCATCGCTCGGCCCAGCGGGCTGGAGTAGAGCACATCGAACTCCTCTCCACGCAGCCGCTCAGCGGCCTGCTTGGACTGCCTGCGCCCCGCCTCACTCAGCGGGCTGTCGAGTGAGCCATGGATCAGGCCCTGTTCCGTGAACTCCGTGTCCGCATGCCGCATCAGGAGCAAATGGGTGTGGCGGGTCATTCCGGCGGTTCGTCTGCCACACAGCGGAAACCGATAAAATCGTTCTTTCTGCGCGGGGTATGCTCCCGGCGCGAGTAGGTCCTGGCTTGGCCTGCATCATCAAGCCAGTTCCCTCCACGCAAAGGCATCCGCAGTGGTGAATACTTGCCGCCGATCCATTCCCACACATTTCCGGCCATATCCCCCGCGCCGTATGGGCTGTCGCCCTGAGGCGAATATGCGCCCACCGGAGTGGTATCCAGGATTCCACTTTCACCGGTGTTGCAGTTGCTCGAGGAGAAAGTGTTCCCCCACGGCCATTCACGGCCGTCCGTGCCGCGCGCCGCTTTCTCCCATTCCGCTTCAGTGGGCAACCGCTTTCCCGCCCACTGCGCGTAGGCTTGTGCGCTGTCCCAATTGACCTGAACCACCGGATGATCCGCCTTCCCTTCCGGCCATACCCCTCGGCGCCAGTGAGCGGGCGCTTCGTGGCCTGTGGCCTCCACGAAGGCCTTGTAGTCCCCGTTCGTCACGGGGTAGCGGTCGATATAGAAGGCCTCCGTGTGGATGCTCTTGCGGGCCGGGCCCGCAAGATACTCCCCTGCCGGCACATGGACCATCGGCCTGCCATCTCTTCCAGTGGAGATCTTGGGTTCTTCCGGGTTCATTTTGATCTTCCCTTTCCAATTGTGTTGAACGCCCTGGCTCCCATTGGGAAGGTGGAGTGGGGCCCCAACCGGGGCGCAAGGGTCGATCCCGGGCGAATCACGCCCCCGATCGCACTCTGGCCTCCAGCCAGCGATATCCGATCACCAGAGCAGCCGAATAGTAGGCAAGTGAAACCAGAGAACCCAAGAGGTCGATCCGGCCGGCGGTCAACTCTCCAGGAGAGGTGGCCCCCAGGGCCATCTGCAGACCGAAGAGCAGGCCGGTGAACAGCACGTCGACTGCCAAGGCCAGCCAGAAGAAGCGAAACCCGCGCTCCAGCGCTTGGCCGATGAGATAGCCTATGGCGCCGCGCACGGCCGGCAGTGCGGCTCGAAACGCGATCAGGGCCAGCAGGCCCAAGACGAGGCTGCCAAATGCGCTCTCGGCCAGATCGCGCGCCACCTGGCCGCTGGTATCGCCGAAGATGACCGGCAATCCAGCCCCAATCAGCTGCAGCCCGACGAAAACCTGGATCAATAAGGTTGAGCCGAAGCCCAGGTAAAGGCTCCCTTCGATGATTTCATCTTCCTTCGGCCGATTGAAACGCAAGACGAGGTAAAGCGCGCCCTCGACGAAAACCGCCGTCAGGGATGCACCAAGCATCGCCAGCAGGAGACTCTGCGGTCCAACCGCTCCCGAAGGAGCGACCCCCTCGCCCGGCGCCGCGCCGTAGATGGCGGTCTGGATCAATATGGCGGGGATTTGGGCCACGACCCAGGCGCCAATGCCCCAATAGAGCAGCCCTCGATTGTAGGTCCTTAGGTGGCGACGAAGCAGGCCGATCACCAGTCCGGGGGCAAAGATAAACAAGAAACCGCTTGCGGAGATCAGCAACCCGCGAACTATCACGATGCCCTCCATGCGCTGATTGCACGATGCATGTACCCTCTTGGAGGGTCCCTGGTGATCTGCACCGCCCCCCACATCGCCTTGACATGCGGATCTTGGGGCGCGGCGCCGACCGATTCGGCTCTGTTGCCCATCCCGGCCGAGCCGGGGGGATCTCGCTGGCGGCGCCGGCGCCGCCCCGACGGATCTACGGAGATGAATTGCGCCAGATCGAGCTGGCTTTGCGGATCGAAAGCCGAAGGGCGGCCACAATGGCCCTCGCCGAAAGGTAGGATCCCGCTGCATGGCGCTGATCGCGCCCAACGCCGGAGCCGCCCTGCTGGCCGGTCAGTCCTCTAACTCTTCTAGATTCAATGCCTGCCGGATCTGGGCGTATAGCTTCTCGCCGTCCACCATGCCGTAGGTGACCGGTTCGATATCCTCCACCACAGTGCCATAGGGGCTGGCCATCTGTGTGATGCTCTTCTTCTTATAGCGGACCTGTGGCGCCACGAGCACCATGTCGACGCGATTCTTATCGAAGTCGTAGCGTCCGATCTGGGGCGTTTCCAGGGCGCTCATGTCCAAATCCACTCCCTTGGTCCGCGCGATCTCCTCCACCTTGGTCTCCAGCAAGCTGGAGGACATGCCGATGGCGCACACGATGAGCACCTTGATTTTCCTTTTCTCAGCCATCTTCCCCTCCACAATCCCAGGTTGGTTCCAGCCGCGAGGTGGTGCGCCCAAATCAAGGCGCCTTCACCGAGTTATACCAGCCTAGTGCAGCTCTGGAAAGTATTCCCCATGCCCTTCGATGTAGTCGTTCAGAATCGACCGCGCCACCTCATACGAAGGCACGAGTGGATGCAGCGCAAGCGCTTTGACGGCCTTTCGGTATGACCCCTCCAGCGCGGCGTCGATCGTCAATCTCTCATAGGCTTTCACGCGCTTCATCAGTCCCAAGGCATGGTCCGGGATCTTGCCCATCGCGAAGGGGCGCACAATGCCGTTGCGAACCGAGCAGGTGACCTCCACGACATCCTCCGGTTCCATTTCGGGGAGAGCGCCTCGATTGGGGACGTTGAGGATCATGTTTGCGCCCGCGCCCTGGTCTGTCAGCGCCTCGATCAATCGCAGAGCTACTCCGGAGTAGCCCTCGGCTGCCTCGCTCGCGCTTTGCAGGTGTTGTCCGATTTCCGCGTCGGATATCTTCTCCCCGGTCTCGATGCTCATGTAGGTCCCGTGTCGCTTCCTTAGGTAGTCCATGAAGGCGTTCAAAGCACGGTCCGGATCCGCACCTTCCTGACGGATGAGCGTCAGATCCCGATAGAACTTTTCGTTGAAGGGTTGAATCTGCATGGCCCGGCTCATGCCCGCCGCCTTGATATTCTCGATTGATCGGCGGGTGTAGTAGTAGAAGACCATATATTCGTTGGGGATCGCCCCCAGGGCTTCGATCAGGGAGGGGTCGAAAGGCAGCCAGTGCCACCGGATATCCCCTGACAGGATGCCCCGGATCAGATCTGGCACAATATCCTCGCCGTCTTCATAGATCGCTGGCATCCACCCCAGATGGTTCAGGCCATGGTATTCGAAGAAGAAATCCCTCACCCTCTTCCCCCGCCACGTGGCGACAGAGCGTTCCATGTTTGCCGGATTATCGCAGATCCCCACCGTGCGTCGGTAGCCCGCCACTCGGGTGGCAGCCTCGGTGACCATCCCCGCCGGATTGCTGAAATTGATGAGCCAAGCCCGAGGCGCATGCTCGCGGATGAGGTCGATATACCTCAGCAGCTCCGGCACGGTGCGCATGGCCATGGCGAACCCGCCTGGCCCCGTGGTCTCCTGGCCGAGCACATCGTATTTCAGCGGAACCTGTTCATCGATGACACGCGATGCGATGCCTCCCTGGCGGAAGGTCATCACGATGAAATCGGCGTCCCGGATGGCTTCTACCTTGTCCGTCGTCCAAACCACCTCAAAAGGCAGCGATCTGCCCGCCAGGCGGGCATCCGTGAGCATCTTCATCAGTTCCAGGTTTTCGGGATTGATATCCATCAAGGTGACCTGGCTGAAAGGCACCCGAGGGTAGAAGGAGAGCACACTTTCGATGACCAGGGGAGTGCGGACGCCGCCGGCACCGATGAAAGTCAATTTCATAGCCGCTTTCCCCGGTTCTGAATCGGCTTCGGGGGAGTGAGTGGACTCCGCTGAGAGGGGCGTGTCCGGCATGTTGGTCGCAATTGGATGCAGGCGGATGGTAGAAACACTAGCCCTTCCGGGGTGCTGTGATCGCGGCCAATCGACCTACCGCCAGGCGTGGATTTCCCATCTGACAGAATCCGGGCCGGGAGTGAAGGTTGGTGGGGGATACGGGTTCCCGTATCCCCCTGTGGGCCTCTTTGGTCTTCTTCAGCGCACGTCAGGCCGTCGCCGGCGCAGCTTCGGGTGCTTTTTCCACCTCATGAGTGAGGACCTGTCGCTCCCACTCCTTGAAGGCGGGATACCAAATCACCCCTGGGATGACGAACTCCGTGATCAGCACCAGGATGACGGCTCGGAAGTCAAACCCCGTCTCGAAGTACATCAATATGGGTGACGGAAGGGTCCAGGGCGCCACCACATAGGTCGGCGTCACCAAGTTCAACACATGTGCCAGGTATGCCACTGTGGCGTTCAAGAAGGTGATGATGATGAACGGGATCGCCAGCACAGGGTTGAACACAACCGGCGCGCCGAAAGTTATCGGCTCGTTGATGTTGAAGATCCCCGGCCAAATCCCCAGCCACCCCACCCGGCGCAGGCGAGCGGACTTGGAGCGGATGAAGTAGAAGGCCAGCGGCAGCGTGGCGCCGGAGCCTCCGGGGACCACGTAGCTGCGGAACATGTCGGTGTAGATCGCGGTGGGGGCCATGCCCTGCGCGACAGCCTCAGCGTTGGTTGCCAAGTTCGCCGTCCAGACGGGCTGCAGCGCGATGCCGATGGTCAGGTCGCCGTGAATGCCCAACGTCCACAGGAACGCGTGGAAGGATTCCGCAAAGGCGACCGCCCAGTAGGTGGATGCGGCAGGCACGACCTTGCTGAGGATCTGGAAGATCCCATCCGCGATGTCGATCCGGAGCAGGAAGCGGATGACCCACCAGCCGAGGGTGATGATCGTGCCGGGGATCAGGGCGATGAAGGCGTTGGTGATCGCCGGTGGCACTCCGGCCGGCATCGAGATCACGATATTGCGATCCACGAAGAACTTGTAGGCCTCTACGGTCACGATCGAAATCACGATGGCGGTGAACAGGCCGGTGTTGTCGAGAAAGGTCGCGGGCTGGCCGTCCGCAATCTGGGGTGAAGCGACCATCATGTAAGACAGGAAGGTAAAGATGAGCGGCATCAAGGGGTCAACACCGCGGCGGCGGCTGAGGGCGTAGGTGATGGAAAGCAGCACATACACCGACAGCAAACCGAAGGTGATGTTGAAAGGAACCCAGAGTGCATCCGCCAACTCCGGATTCATGATATCGCCGAGGTAGACTTCATTTGCCGCGTCGATGGGGAATTGCAGGATGATGAGCAGCAAAGAACCAATGATCAAGAGCGGCATCATTGAGACGAAGCCGTCCCGCACAGATGCGAGATGGGGCTGGTCGAACAAGGGAGCAAGAAACTCCATCGCATCGGCCAGACGGTCCGCCCAGCCTTTCCGTTCTGTTGCTTCAGCCATTGTTTCGTTCTCCTCTTCGAGTTACGAGATAACGGCTTCAACGAATGCTTGGACTACGGTAAATCCTCCTCTGAAAAAACCTCGGTGCTCCGCTTCGCTTTCACCTCCTTTCCTATCCTGTCGACGGATCGCGGCTGAGGTGCGCTTTCTCGGCAAGCAGCGGATCGAGAAAGGTCGGAAACAGCGCATCCATCGACGCCTCGGTCGGACGGCTCAGTTATCGAAGAAACCCTGGTTTACCGTTGTGGTTATATGTCCAATTGGCCCGGCTGGTCTTCTGATTGATCTCCGCATGCATGGAGTTGCCGGCAATGCGCGCTGGGCTGCGATGCGGGGGGAAGGAGAGGGCGCCACGCAACACCGGTGACGGCATCCTGCATCTGCATAAGAGTTCCGCCTGGGATTCCATGCATTATGCAATTCTCACCGTCGAATTCAATTCTCCTCAGTCACCACCATACTAGGTCAAAAGTACTATTCTTGTCAAACGCAGGAAGACACACAAATTTGCCGCCACCTGCATATACATTAAACCCCGCCCGGTAAGAAGTGTCGCGCCCGTTCAGGCACATGCGGAGGCAGAACACCTTTCCCGTGCGATCGTCAAATCGGAGGCAGCCACGACGGTTGCCCACCATCTCAGATTGACTCCCCCGACCTCGAAGGGTATGCTCATTTCCGCCGCAAAGGATCGCAACCCTCGGGGAGCCCGGACGCACGGGAGGAGAATCGCAGATGAGCGGTGAGATCTTGCAGGGCGAAATCCATGAGCAGCCCGAGGTCTTGGAGCGGATGTTGGATATCGAGTCGGGGCCCGTCGCTGAGATAGCCGCGGCGCTGAAAGGGCGATTCGAATACGTGATCATCGCCGCCCGTGGGACATCCGACAACGCGGCGCGCTATGCCCAATACCTGCTGGGAATTCGGAATCGGACCCCCGTTGGACTGGCAACGCCTTCCATCTTCACGATCTACCAGAGTCCGCCCCGCCTGGCCGATGCGTTGGTCATCGGGATATCCCAATCCGGCCAGGTGCCGGACGTGATTTCGGTGTTGGAGCATGCGCGCGGGGAGGGCAGACCCACGCTGGCGATCACCAATGATCGCCATTCGCCTCTGGCGGAGACCGCCGAGCACGTGATCGAGCTGCATGCCGGGCAGGAGAAAGCCGTCGCCGCGACCAAGACCTATACTGCCTCCCTGGCGGGAATCGCCATGCTATCGGCCGCGTTGGGGGCCGATGGAGACATGATGGACCAGTTGCGGGGGATCCCCGAAAAAATGCGGCGAGTGATCCGGGAGGCCTCTCGGCAGTTGCCGCGCGTCGAGCGCTTTCGATATGTGGAGCACTTGGCGGTGATCGGGCGCGGATTCAACTATGCGAGCGCGTTCGAAATCGCTCTCAAGATCCAGGAGCTCACCGGCATCGTCGCAGAGCCCTATTCCTCCGCGGACTTCCTGCACGGTCCGATTGCCATGCTCCGCAGGGGATTCCCGGTGTTCTTGATCGCTCCCCAGGGGAGCGTATCCGAGGATATGCGTGCCTTGGCGGCCAAGCTCATGGATACGATGGCGGAGTTGGTGGTGATCAGCAACGACGACCGCATTCTCGCCCTCGGATCGCTCACCTTTGCGCTGCCCGCCGATCTCCCGGAGTGGCTATCGCCATTGGTGTCTGTCCTCCCCGGGCAGCTGTTTGGCCTGGAGTTGGCGCGTGCCAAGGGGCTGGATCCGGATCAGCCAGAGGGGCTGAGCAAAGTCACCAAGACCTGGTGATGCGGCCCGACCCGCCTCGCATGCTTAGCCCCGCGGATTGTCCCATCCGGTGGATCTAGGCCAGGCTGGAGATGGCTTTCCAGGCCAACATGCCCTGACCAAAGTGCGGATCGAGCAGCCGGTCCTTGACCGGCCGCACATCCTCCACTCGAGTGAGCAAGGCCCGCAGTGCTCCGGCCGGCCGGAAATCGCCCACCAGTTGATAGCCGACCAGCCGGTTTTCCCTCAAGTAGAGCGTCCGCATCCCTCCATTCATCCGTGCTCGCATGATCTCATCCCCGTCCTTCAGCCCGACGGCGAGGATTGGGAAGCCGATATGTTTGAGGCTGTTCATGCGCTCGGATCCTTCATACTTCACATCGAGACCGGCCAGATTCAGGCCGACCACCTCACCCTGGGAGGTCGCATTTGCCGCTGGGCGTTTGACTGGTAGACTTAAAGCGGCATCCCATGGACACGAAATCACGCAGCCGGGGCTCACAACTTGCCAATCTCGACGATGATCAGTTGGTCCGCCTCATCGCCGGTGGATCGTCGCCGGCGGTGGAGGAAATGTATGATCGATACAGCCGCCTGATCTTCAGCTTGGCGGTGCACATGGTGGGAGACCGCTTCACAGCGGAAGAGATCACACTTGATGTGTTCACCAAGCTGTGGGAGAAGGCGGGGAATTATCAGCCCGGGCGGGCGAGCGTTCGCACATGGCTGACGAGCATCGCGCGGAATCGATCAATTGATGAACTGCGACGATTGGATGTGCGTCCCGAGGGCCACAGCACTGGTTGGGAGGAGATCGCGGCGCATCCGGTGAGTGCTTCTGATCCCGAGGGCGAAGCGGAATTGGGCCTGGCTCGCGCGCATGTTTGGGATGCGCTGGCGTCCATCCCAAAGGAACAACGTCAGGTCATCTACCTGGCGTACTTCACCGGCCAGACCCAGCGGGAGATTGCCGCCAAGCTGGATATTCCCCTCGGGACGGTGAAGACACGGCTGCGCCTGGGAATGGAGAAATTGCGCACCTTTCTGGAAGATCGGGGTTGGAAAAGATAGAACCGCGCGTCCCTCATTTGCGTAACTAATAATGAAGGGAGTAGAGCAGCAAAGTGCGGGTAAGCTGAGATGAACCAGACTCTGCATGTTAGCGACCTGCTGCCGGCGTTCGCGCTTGGCGCGCTTGACGCGCCCGAGGCGCAGCAGGTGCAGCGCCATCTTTCCCAATGCAAGAAATGCCTCCGAGAGCTGGAGGAACTGCAGGGGGTTCGAAGCCTGCTGGCCTTCGCTGTACCTCCCGTATCCCCCGATCCTGCGCTCAAAGCGCGCCTCATGGCTCGGGTGCGGGCGGAGGGAACCCGGCCGGTGACGGCCGGCGAAGGTTCATTCTTGGATCGGTTGACGGGGCTCCTCCAGCGCAACGCGCTGGTCTGGACACCGATCTCGATCGTTCTCATCATCGGCCTGCTAATCAGCAACCTGTTGCTTTGGCAGCGGTCGCCTCGCCAAGGCGCTGGAAATCCGCTGCGGGCCGTGCCACTGGCGGGGACAGACACTTCCCCCCGCGGGGCGAGCGGTGTGCTCGCCATGAGCGGAGACGGCCGGGAGGGGACCTTGGTGGTCTACGGGCTCGCACCCTTGACAGCGGATCAGCAGTACCAGCTATGGCTGATTCAAGATGGGGAGCGGGATAGCGGGGCCGTGTTCTCCGTCGATCCGGAGGGAGAGGCGATCGTACGGGTGGATGTCCCGCGCACTCTGCTGGACTACTCTGGCTTTGGGATCACCATCGAGCCGGCGGGCGGGAGTCCTGGACCGACGGGTGAAAAAGTGATGGGCGGATCGTTGTAGCCCCTTCTCCTTCTTTGGGGGATCGGTGCCCTCTCGGTGAAGAGAGGGCGTTTTGATTTCGCCAGCCACGTGTTGCGGCGCAAGTAGGAAAGAACAAATCCAAAACCAATGCCTGTGCGCAACCATGTGTCGCAGGATTTCAGGCCCTGGGAGCTTGGCGGAGCCCTGTAGCTGAGGAGGGATGCCCGCTTCTGCCCCTGAAACGGACTTTGAGCCACGGGCCTTTTCTGAGAAGGAGGAGGTAGATGAGTCTTTCGAATCACAACCGGATCTTGTTTCTCTGCCCATGGTGTTCGCCCTGTTTATCCCCTGGGGGCGGCGGGCCAGGAACTGGATGCGCCTTCAGTCTGCCGGAGTCTTTCTTGCAACACATCTCCCGAGGAGAGCGCCGCTCTTGTCAATGGAAATCGCATGCTCTAAACTAAAATTGTGTTCGCACCGGCCCCTTGATCGTGGGGCCTATGGCCGAAAGGGCTCGGCCGGGAAGGGAGGGTGTGCGGTTCGGGATGGGACGCACCGTCACGATAGAATCTGAACCCCTATCGACGCGACACGAGCGGGATGGAAGGCCGAGAAGTATGAGCACCTTCTTGCGAGAAAACCTTCGCTTGGTTCTGGTCTCGATCCTGCTCTTCCTTGGACTGCTGGTCTCACGACTCTACAGCCAACTGCTCTTCGACACACTCGCCGGTTTGATCAGCGTCGTTGTCAGCATATCGGTCTTCCTATTCGCCTGGAACTCCCGCCGGTTTCTTGAGAACGATTACTTTCTGTTCTTGGGGATCGCATATCTCTTTGTCGGCGGCTTCGACCTGGCATACACTTTTGCCCTCTTCGGTGGGGGAGTGATCACAGAAGCAGGCCCCAATCTCCCCGATCAACTCTGGATCGCCTCCCGGCTCGTCCAGAGCGTCTCGCTTCTGATGGCACCCACTTTTTTTCGACGCAGTATCCGTCCTTCCCTGGCTCTGGGTGTGTATTCGGTTCTTTCCGTGGCCCTGTTGATCGGTATATTCGGCGGATACTTCTCGCTGGGCGCGGATGGCGCAGCCGCGGCCACATATCGGGTGGTGAGAGAATCGGCCGTGCTGCTGGTGTTGGTCGGCGCACTGGTGATGCTGGTGCGCTTCCGCCGGCGGACTACACAGCGGTTGTTGCGGCTGCTGGTGTGGGCGCTCATATTCACATTGACATCTGAGTTCCTGTTCGCATTCGTCGCGCCGGCCTATTCGCCGGCACTGGTGCTCGTTCATTTCTTTCGCATCGCCGGCACCGCCCTGATCTTCTTGGGCGTGATCGATGCCGGCTTCCTCGAACCGTACAACCTCCTCTATCACGACTTGGAACAGGCGCAAGAAATGGAGCGCACCTTGCGGGGGATCGCCGAAGCTCGCTCCGCCGAGCTGGAAGCCCTGCGGGCGAACTTGGCTGACATACTGGCAGAACTTGAGCTGCCGCGCCTGCTGCAGGCGATTCTCGAGCGGGCCGTGGTGCTGCTTGGCGCCTCCGGGGGTGAGTTGGGGCTGTATGAGTCGGAGAATCACGAAATCAAGATCGTCGGGAGCCACAACCTGGGTGTCGACTCGGCCGGGGCAAGGATGGCGCTCGGGCAAGGAGCCATGGGGGTCGTGGCCGAGACGCACGAGGCAGTGGTGCTGCATGCCGGAGACGACGCCAAGTCGACGCAAGGCGCGTCACACTCCCAACAATGGGACTCGGTCATGGTAGTTCCCTTGAAGATCGGCGAACGATTGGTGGGTGTGATCTCGGTCGTCGAGAATGATCCGGACCGCCGTTTCAATGATGCTGATCTGGACCTGCTGACACTGCTGGCCCACCAAGCCGCGATAGCCATCAATAACGCTCAACTGTTCGAGCGCGCCCGGACCCAGGCGTATACCGACTCCCTGACAAGCCTGTCGACGCGGCGCCATTTTTTCGAACTCGCCGAGCGAGAGCTCAACCGATCTCGGCGCTATGGCAGCCCGCTCTCGGTCATCATGTTCGACTTCGATCAGTTCAAGAGCGTCAACGATCGCTACGGGCATGCGGCGGGGGATCAAGTGCTCTCAGACGCGGCCCATCTCCTGCGTGACCAACTCCGAGAGGTTGACGTCGTCGGCCGCTATGGGGGGGATGAATTTGTGATTCTGCTGCCCGAGACTCGTCTGCCCACGGCGCGGGTGGTGGCGGAGCGGCTTCGCCGCTCGATTGCCCGGACCGAATTTCCTGTCGACGGCGCCGATGGGGAACATGTGAAGCTGACCGCGAGTTTGGGGGTGGCCCAGTATACGGAGGATTGCGAGGATATCGACGCTCTCCTCGATCGGGCGGACCAAGCCCTCTATCGATCCAAACAGGCCGGCAATGACCAGGTGAAGGCCTGGGGGGATTGATGGCTGCTGTCGTATGATCGGTTCCGATGCAGGTCGGTAGCGCGGCCCCAGAGATGCACTATTGGAGCGGGGGCAATAGCGCGTTTGATCTGCGCGCACGCCTGGGGGGGGCGGCGCACATACTACGGACCCCCCATGTCTCGCTCTTGCTGTCTGCAGCCCTGACGGGGCTCGTTTACGGTTGGGGATTCCTCCGCCCGGCTTTCTTGCTGACTATCGATATCCCCGCGTTGGCCGGGGAGGACTATCTGTATTTGCACCGGCCGGCTGCCCAGATCCGTCTGGTGGCCGGTTTCATACTGCTTTCCCTATTCTATCTCTACGGGTTGTGGGCTGCAGCCAGGGTGGATGACCGCAGGGCGTGGGCGCTGGTGGCGGGGGCGGGAGCCCTTTTCGCTGGTCTCCTGCTGTTCATGTATCCATTCGGCGCCGCAGACATCTTCGACAATATCATTCACGGGCGGATACTCTCGGAGTACGGCGGCAATCCATTTCTGCAGGTAGCGACCATGTATCGGGAGGATCCCTTCTTTCCATATGTCGCGTGGATCCACCAGACCTCCGCATACGGCCCCGTGTGGGAGTTGATGGCCGGGGCGATTGCGGGAATCATTGGCACAGGGTTCATCCCCAACGTGGTCGCTTTCAAGCTGCTGCCGGGCATCTTCTGGCTGGCGAGCGGCCTCATCCTGGTCCGGCTGCTGCGAGACCGTGCGCCCAAATATGCCCTTTCCGGGGCGCTGCTTTGGTTCTGGAATCCTGCCTTGTTGTACGAGACCTGGGGTAACGGTCATAACGATGCCGTGATTGTGGCGCTCATGCTCGCCGCGGTGTGGCTGCTTCTGGAGGAGCGCCACAGCCTCGCGTTCCTGTCTTTGACGGTCGGGGCACTGGTGAAATATATCCCGGTCTTGCTCATGCCAGCCGCGGCCTTCGTCGCCCTTCGCAGGCCCGGCAATATGCGCAAGAGGCTCTCTTATCTGGCGATCACGGGCTCGTCCGCCCTCGCCCTGACCGCGCTGGCCTATTGGCCTTTCTGGACCGGATGGCAAACCCTTACGGTCAGCAGGCGGCTGGGAATGTACACGACATCCTTGCCGGCGATGGCGATGCAGCTCGCGCTCCCCATGGCCGGGGAGGCGGAGGCGAAGAGGTGGATTGGCCTCTCCGCCGGTATTCTCACCGCCGCAGCCGCGCTCTGGTTGGGATGGCGTGGGTCAAGAGGGAGGGATTGGTTCACCTTCCCCGAGACGGCATTTGGAATCCTGGCATTCTACCTGTTGGTGACTTGCCTGTGGTTTCAAGGCTGGTATGTAATGTGGCTGATCGGCTTCGGTGCCCTGATCCCGTCCCGTCGATTGCGCTCATTCGCCATCTTCTTCAGCTTGGTGGTGATGGCGAAGTACTTTCTCCTGGGTCCCATTCTTCTCTGGCGCGTCCCTTGGCCGCCCCAACCCCTGCTGGAAGTGACTTTTACGCTGGGGGTGATGGGGTTGCCCTGGCTGGCCGCGGCGCTGACGGCGCTTCGGGGCACCCAGGAACGATGCCCCTATGAAAGGGGACGTTCCTGAGGGCTAGGGCGCCCCTCTCGATAGCAGGAGGACGACATGCTCTTCGAGCCATATTCGATCAACCACCTCCACCTCCGGAGCCGGTTGGTGCGCTCGGCAACTGCAGAATACATGGCAGACGAACAGGGACGGCCGCTGCCATCGCTGAGCGGTCTTTATCGCCGGTTGGCACGGGGCGGCGTGGGTCTGATCATCAGCGGGCATATGTACGTTCATCCCTCCGGCAAAGCCCACAGGGAGATGACGGGCGTTTATGACGATGACTTGCTGCCGGGATTGGCCGGACTGGCGCAGGCGGTGCACGATGAGGGCGGCAGGATAGTCGCGCAGATCAACCACGGGGGGATGGACTGCGACCAGGACTGCATTGCGGAGCCGATTGCTCCCTCACGCGTTGGCCCCGAGCTCTCGGCCCGGGGTGCGCGGCAAATGGGCGCCCGAGAAGTGCTCACCCTGATCGAGGCCTTCGGCCAGGCCGCCCACCGGATCCAGAGAGCGGGGTTCGATGGTGTCCAGATTCACGCCGCGCATGGCTACTTAATCTATCAGTTCCTGAACCCGCTGACCAACCACCGCCAGGATGAATGGGGAGGTTCCCCGCGGCGCCGGCGGAAGTTCCTCAGGGCGGTGTGCGCCTCCATTCGCGATCGGGTCGGGCCGGATTTCCCGCTCCTGATCAAGCTGGGCTTGATGGATGGGTTGGATGGCGGCCTATCGCCGCAGGAGGCGCGTGAGACGGTATCGGAACTGGTGTCGATGGGGGTGGATGCGGTCGAAATCAGTGGAGGCATTAGTGGGCGCGAGCGCTTGAATGTGCGCGAAAACATTCGATCGCCGGCGGATGAGGCCTACTTCCGCCCCCTCGCCAAGTTGGCACGTTCCGCCACCAGCCTGCCGATCTCGCTCGTAGGCGGGATGCGTTCGCGAGGCGTGATGGAGAGTGTGCTCGCTTCAGGTGATGCGGATCTGATTTCGATGAGCCGCCCCCTGATCAACGATCCCGAGTTTCCGAATCTGATGCGCGGCGGACTGCAGGAGGCCTCGGACTGCATCTCCGCCAACGAGTGCTGGCCCGGTGGCGAAGGGGAGGGCATCGCCTGCAAATGTCCCGTTCATTGAAAGTGTGGCACCCGCCCCCTTGGCCGGCCGGCGACCATTATTCCCAATAAGATGAACCGCCGGATGAAGGGGACATCCGGCGGCTCGTGATTTTTCGGGGGCCTAAAGTCCTTGTAGGGGGGCACACAGGATCAATAGGGGGATCCCCGAGGACGCAGCCATTTACCATTACTATACGGACTCAGGGCAGAACTCTCGGCTCGTCCGATGTTGATTATAGCACCAATAGGGTCCACATAACCTTAATTTTTCATTAAGAACCCTGACAGCTCGGCGTGCGGCCCGGGGTCATTCTCCCCGATCTTGGTTGAACAACCGCTCCCAGGCGGCGATTTCCTTGTCGGAGGTAGGGGCAGCGGGTTTGGCGGAGCTTTCAGCGGAGTGGGAGGGTCGGGCTTGCGCCATGAGCGCCGAGAACTCTTGGCTGGTCAAGGAGCGCGCACCGGCGCGACTCGCCAGTGCCCGCAGCGCCCGATCCGAGGAGACCACCGTCCAATTGGAGGCCTCGCGCCCCAGCCGCGCGATGTGATCCCGAATGGCGTCATCGGCGGTCCTGGGGCGGGCGATGAACCGGACCTGGGTGTTCGGAGTGTGCGAGGCGCTTGGCTCTCCCGGCGCGCGGCGGTCAAAGTAGACGACCGCCCGTTTTCTGGTTCCCGAGAGAAAAGTCTGCAGTCTGGAGATCAATCGACGCTCATCCTGCGCCTCGCGCAACGAGATGTCCGGTAGGGCGCCGATCAAATTGTGGCCATCGATAATGTATGGCATCGCGCACCCATGATACTACAATGCATCGGCACCCCAGCGGGCATGTTTCGCTTTCCAAGGACATGTGCTATCATGCGCGGTGATGGGAAGAGTGCGCAGACCGACTTGGCGGCAGTATCTGCCGTATCTGTTACTCAACGTCGCGGTATCTGCCATAACGGCGCTGTTGGTATTTCAAGTCTTATCCCGGCCTCGGGGGCTGGCGCAAGCCACGATCACACCTACACTGGATGTCGCCGCGCGCGTCGCCAGCGCGGTCCCCACTGCCACGCTGACCCTGGCCCCCTCCGCGACCCCGTATACATACATCGTGCAGCCAGGCGATACAATGTATGCCATCGCCCAGCGGCTGGGGATCCCGTTGGGCGACCTGCTGGCCGAGAACGGTCTGACCGATCCCACCAATCTGGATGTCGGCCAAGTCCTGAAACTCCCTTATGTGGAGGGGCTCGAGGCGCGGCTGGCGGCCGAGACGGGCACTTCAGAGCCCGAGACGGCCGAGACCGCATCGACCGAAGAATCCGCTGCAGCCCCGAATGTGGAGATACTGGGGGTGAACGGCGCGGGAAATCTGGATGCCGAGGTAGTGCGCATCCTGAATTCTGGGGGTGTGGCGCATATGGCCGGCTGGAGTCTGGAGGATGGACGCGGGCATATCTACTACTTCCCCGTCTTCAATCTGCACAATGGCGCGGTGAGTGTGCACACCAAGCGGGGCAGCGACACCATTATCGACCTGTACTGGGGGCTAGAGGAGCCGGTGTGGACCCCAGGCACCCTGGTGACACTGCGAGACTCCACAGGTGCCGTAAAGGACACCTTCCAGATCCCCGAATAGCCCAGCTCTCTCCGAAGGCGATCAACGAGGGCCTGTATCCTCCGTCATAGGAACGATTCCTGCTTTCGCCTGGCTCGTGGGGGCACGCGTGATCCACGCAGCGCAGGGTTCAAGGAGGGGACGGGCCTTTCGGGCGAGCAGTGCCGGTTGGATCGAATCAAAAGAGCCGGCCCGCGGGCCGGCTCCCGGATCGAACGCATCAGCGCTTCAACATCGCGCTATTCCTCGTCCGCGCCTTCCCCCTGATCCTCGGGACGGGCTCTTTCTTCGGGTTCCTCGTCTCCCTGCAGACCTCGGCGGAACTCTCGAATGCCTTTTCCCAGCTCTCCGCCAATGCGGCTCAGCCGCCCCACTCCGAAGAGCAGGACCACGATGATCAATATGATGAAAAGCTCCGGGCCCCCCAGCCAGTTGGGCATTCGAACCTCCGACGCGACGCTGTGCGAGCATTTCCATTATACCATCGCCGGGGCATGCGGGCCCGCCGCATCCCTTGCCGCGCATCTACCACTCTGATACACTCGCGTGGCGAGGGAGAGCGCTGTATGACCCAGGCATTATACCGCAAATGGCGGCCGCAAACTTGGGATGAAGTAATAGGCCAAGAGCATGTGATCCGCACATTGCGCAACGCGGTGCGGGGGGACCGCATCGCGCACGCGTACCTCTTCGCCGGACCTCGCGGCACTGGGAAGACTTCGACGGCGAGAGTGCTGGCGAAGGCTGCCAACTGCCAGGCCGAATCCCTGGAAGACCGCCCCTGCAACCGCTGTGAGCCCTGCATCGCGGTCAATGAGGGGCGCTTCCTGGATTTGGTCGAGATTGACGCGGCCTCCAACACGAGTGTGGAAGATGTGCGCGATCTTCGGGAAAAGATCAATTTCTCCCCGAACCAAGGCCGCTATAAGGTCTATATCGTCGATGAGGTGCATATGCTCTCCATTTCGGCCTTCAACGCCCTGTTGAAGACCCTGGAAGAGCCCCCCTCCCACGCCATATTCATCCTGGCGACGACAGAAGTGCACAAGATCCCGGCGACGGTTCTCTCCAGATGTCAGCGCCACGAATTCCGGCGTCTGCCTGCCTCGACGATCAAGGACTACCTGGCCTCGCGGGTCGGGAGCGAGGGGATCGAAGTCGAGGATGCCGCTCTGGGGCTGATCGCGCGCCAAGCCACCGGCAGCCTGCGAGATGCCATCTCCCTGCTGGACCAGCTCGCCGCGAGTGGCGGACGGATAACATACTCGCGAGCGCAGGAGGTCCTGGGCACGGTGACCCGCACCGCGGTGCGGGACCTGGTGCGCGCCATGGCGGCCTCGGATCGCCCCCGGGGGCTGGCTCTGATCAACCAGGCGGTGAATGCCGGCGCCGATCCCCGCCAGTTTGCACGCCAAGTCGTGGACCATCTGCGCGAGCTGATGTATTTTCGCCTGGAGGCGGGCGAATTGGTGGAAGCGCTTGAAGATGAGCGCCAGGGGATGCGGGAGTTGGCAGCGCAGTTTGAGACGGGGGATCTGTTGATCGCAATTGAGGCTTTCGGCCGGGCATCTTTCGAGAGCCGTTCCTCCTGGCTCCCCGGCCTGGCGCTGGAAATGGCCCTCATCGAGAGCACCGCCGAAGAGAGGATAGGGCCAATGCATTCCCAGCCGGCGGGGGTCGGCGGCCAGGCGCCGCCCGGCGCTGAAGTGGGCGGGCCCGGCAGGCGGCAGAAGGGTGCAGGTGACGAGCGGAGTTCTGGGAACAGCGCACCACCCGCCTCGCGCGCTCGCGTGAGTGCCGCCAAGCCGCGTCCCATCGAGGCGGGGGGAGAGACCGCGCAGCGGGAGGCGCCTCCCAGCGCGGAAACCCCCCGCAAGTTGAGCAGCCCTTCGAGCCCGGTTCCGTTTTCTCAGGTGCGGAGCCAATGGCCGGACATCCTCGCGGCGGTCTACCTGCGTGATCCGCTGGCCCAGGCGCTCTTGAGATCTGGCAAGCCCTTGGGCATCTCAGGTGGCGCGCTGGTGATGGGTTTCCCCAGTGAGCTCCTGAAGGAGAAAATGGAGAAAGGCCAGAACATACGGGTGCTTCGGGAGAGCCTGGCCCAAGTCCTTGATCAGGAATTGGATTTGCGCTGTGTGGTATTGGGGGAATACGAGGAGGCCGAGCCGGAGGAATCCCCCCCGGTGGAGGACGGTGGCATGGTCGCCACAGCGCTGCGCGATTTTGGGGCACAGGTGGTAGATGTCGGTCCAGCGCAGGAGGAGGAAGGGGAAGGGGGCGACGGGTAGCCGCTGGCTCCGGCTGCTTTGCTGGCGGCCGGAAGGGCTGGAAACGAAGGAGAATAGATGGGAAAGCGCAACAAAGGCGTGTTCGGCGGCGGGGATATGATGGCCCGCCTGCGCAAAATGCAGGAGCAAATCGCCCAGGCGCAAGCGGAGCTGGAGGATGAGACGGTGGAGGGGAGCGCCGGGGGCGGCGCGGTCAAGGTGGTCATGAGCGGGGGGATGGATTGCAGATCCGTGGAGATCGCCCCGGATCTATTGGAGGCAGGCGACGCGGAGATGCTGCAGGATCTGGTGCGCGTGGCGGTCAACCTCGCCATCCAAGATGCCCAATACCTGGCATCCCAAAAGCTGGGGCCTTTGGCCGGCGGGATGCCGCCCGGGGGTGGCTCTGGATGAGCGCGGTGCTCCCGCGGCCGGTTGAACGCTTGATTGAGGCCTTGCGACGCCTGCCGGGAATTGGGCCCAAGACGGCCTCTCGGCTGACCTTCTATTTGATCGGCGTATCGGAAGCGGAGCGACTTGAACTGGCGGATGCGCTGCGCGAATTGAGCCAGGGGACACGCCATTGCTCGATCTGCGGCAATATCACCGCCGCGGATCGAGATCCGTGCGTGGTGTGCGAGGATCCGGGCCGGGATGCGAGCGTGATCTGCGTGCTGGAGGACCCGCTGGATGTGGTCGCCATTGAGCGGACGGGTCAGTTCCGGGGCCGTTATCACGTGCTCCACGGCGCGATTTCGCCGGTGGATGGCATTGGTCCGGGTGATCTGCGAATCGAGGAATTATTGGCCAGATTGGACGGGGGCGATGTATCGGAGGTGATTCTGGCCACCAACCCGACCTTGGAGGGGGAGGCGACGGCGATGTATCTTCGCCGCCAGTTGGAGGGCTACGATGTGCGCGTCACGCGCCTGGCGCGCGGGCTGCCCTCGGGCGGTGATGTGGAATACGCCGATGCCAACACTCTCGGGCAGGCCCTGCGCGGCCGGCAGGAAATGTAGAATGGTGCCGGTCCCACATCTCTGAATCCGCCCTGAGATGTCAAGCCTCCTGCTGAGCCAGCATCAATTCCCGACGTTCCTGGCTGATACCGCAAAGACAAGCGATTTCTTTTGCGGCTCAGCCAACAATGCGAGCATTCCACCATCGGCCTGAAAGACCGGCCAACTAAGAACGACCAACGACATGCGCTTCGCGGAGTCCGCTTTCAGCCTTCGGCTCTCGGCTCTCCCGCAACAAACAAGACCTTCTCTTGTTGCCAAGGGAGTCCCGCGCGGATAGCGATGAGCGACAATTATGAAGCCGAACACATACAGCAGAGAGCCAGAGCACCTGCAACCCCATTTGCCGGGATTCCCTATCCTTGCTCCCTAATCGCCGATTACTGCTGGCCCCTGACCTTGACACCCCACAAGCCTCCGGTATAATTATGGATGAAAGCGCTGTTTCGCCCGTCCGTGCGGCGGGAAGACAATAACAACCAAAAGATGACAAGGGTGCTTGGGGTTGCCGCCCCGGCTGGGGCTTCCCCCGGAGCGCCGGTGTGAGCAGGAAGACATCGGCCGTCGTGTCTGTGCCCTTGACGTCGTCGCGTACGGGTGGTAACATAGCGCTCCTTTGGAGGACGCACCTTTACAATTGAAAAGTGATAGGAAGCCCCGAGAGTCTTGTGGATCCAGGTGAAGCGTAGAACCGAACCACGGTGAACCCGTGGATAGAAAGTCTTTACGGAGAGTTTGATCCTGGCTCAGGATGAACGCTGGCGGCGTGCTTAATACATGCAAGTCGAACGAGGACACTTTTGTATTCGTACGGAGGTGTTCCTAGTGGCGAACGGGTGAGTAACACGTTGGTGACCTGCCCCGAGGCGGGGGATAACCACGGGAAACTGTGGCTAATACCCCATAAGCTCCGAGGAGCTAGATACCCTTGGAGGAAAGGAGCAATCCACCTTGGGAGGGGCCTGCGGCCCATCAGCTAGTTGGTAGGGTAACGGCCTACCAAGGCGTACGGGTAGGGGGCCTGAGAGGGTGGCCCCCCACATTGGCACTGAGACACGGGCCAGACACCTACGGGTGGCAGCAGTAGGGAATCTTGCACAATGGGCGAAAGCCTGATGCAGCAACGCCGCGTGGAGGATGAATGCCTTCGGGTTGTAAACTCCTTTTCGGGGGGATGAGGAAGGACAGTACCCCCGGAATAAGCCTCGGCTAACTACGTGCCAGCAGCCGCGGTAAAACGTAGGAGGCAAGCGTTATCCGGATTTACTGGGCGTAAAGCGTGTGCAGGCGGTTTGGTAAGTCGGACGTTAAAGCTCCCGGCTCAACTGGGAGAGGCCGTTCGAAACTGCCAGACTCGAGGGTAGGAGAGGGAGGTGGAATTTCAGGTGTAGCGGTGAAATGCGTAGATATCTGGAGGAACACCAGTGGCGAAGGCGGCCTCCTGGCCTATCCCTGACGCTAAGACACGAAAGCTAGGGGAGCAAACGGGATTAGAAACCCCGGTAGTCCTAGCTGTAAACGATGCAGACTTGGTGTTGGTGGCTTAAACACCATCAGTGCCGCAGCTAACGCGATAAGTCTGCCGCCTGGGGACTACGGCCGCAAGGCTAAAACTCAAAGGAATTGACGGGGACCCGCACAAGCAGCGGAGCGTGTGGTTTAATTCGAGGCTACACGAAGAACCTTACCTGGGCTTGACATGTACGTGGTAGGGATCCGAAAGGTGACCGACCCTTCGGGGAGCGTACACAGGTGCTGCATGGCTGTCGTCAGCTCGTGTCGTGAGATGTTGGGTTAAGTCCCGCAACGAGCGCAACCCTCGCTGTTAGTTATACGTGTCTAACAGGACTGCCGGTACCAAACCGGAGGAAGGTGGGGATGACGTCAAGTCAGCATGGCCTTTATGTCCAGGGCTACACACACGCTACAATGGCCGGTACAATGGGTCGCAAAGCCGCGAGGTGGAGCCAATCC
>CAYMCO010000008.1:0-159130 GCA_964388955.1 uncultured Anaerolineaceae bacterium
CCCATGGCTTTCGCCCCCTGCTCCCAACGTGAGCCCACCGTGACCGACCTGGGCGGCGGGCACCGGGCGGCCTGCTTCCTGCTTGAAGCATGAGGCCGGCGAGGGGCGGTCGAAGCTGTGCAGCGCACTCGTGGAAATCTCAAAGCCGCAGATGACCGTGGTTTCGATTTGGTTCAGACCAGCATGTCTGACGCAGCAAAAGGGAAGGCGACAGGGTGACAGATACACTTCATGACGACGGAGATACGAATGGGCGAAACTGACCTGTGCTACCTCAGCGCCACCCAAGCGCTGGAGTTGTTTCGCCGGCGGAAGCTCTCCCCCGTCGAGTTGCTGGAGGCGCTGATCGAGCGCGCCGATCAGGTTGAACCGAGCGTCAACGCGTTCACCTTCACATATTTCGACGAGGCCCTGCGATCGGCCAAGGAATCGGAGACACGCTATATGAGGGGCGAGGCGCGCCCCTTGGAGGGCATACCCACCGCCATCAAGGATGAATCCGAGATCGAGGGTTGGCCCACCAGCAACGCCTCCTTTCTGATGAAGGACTATGTCGCGGAGACCACATCCCTCACTGTGGAGCGGCTCCTTGCGGCCGGTGTCGTCGTGCATGCGCGGACCGCCACTCCCGAGTTCTCCATCGCGGGGGTGACTTGGTCGGATATGTGGGGCGTGACCCGCAATCCGTGGAGCACGGATTACACTCCGGGTGGTTCCTCCGGCGGGTCAGGCGCCTCGCTCTCTGCAGGGACAACCATATTGGCCAACGGCAGCGACATCGGCGGTTCGATCCGCATACCGGCCTCCTTCTGCGGCGTGGTGGGCTACAAGGCGCCCTACGGCCGAAACCCCGAGAATCCGCCCTTCAACGTGGAGTATTACAACCACTCCGGCGCCCTGGCGCGAAACGTGGCCGACTGCATCCTGCTGCAGAACGTGATGGCCGGCCCGCATCCGGCGGATATCGCCTCCCTGAAGCCGAAGCTGACCATCCCACCTGAACTGGACGCTATTCGGGGTTGGCGGATCGCCTACAGCCTCGATCTGGGATACAAGCGCGTCGATCCGGGAGTGCGGGCGAACACGCTGGAGGCGCTGGATGTCTTGCGTGATTTGGGAGCGGAGGTTCAGGAAGTGGACCTGGGTTGGCCCGAGGCGTGTGGAAAGGCGGCCTTGGATCACTTGGGATATGCCATGATGGGTTGCTATCTGCGGGAATTCTACGAGATGGGCGCGGAGCAGATGACGAGCTACGCGCGCTGGTTCGCTGAATACGCGGCAGGGGTGACGTGGCGGGAATTCGTCGAGGCGGAGATGCTGGCGGGGGAGATGTATAGACCGCTGAGCGCCCTATTCCAAGACTATGACCTATTCATATGCCCGACGATCGCCAGCGAGGGAGTCCCGGCGGACTTCGATCCTGCGGCGGATGAGATCCAAGTGGATGGGGTGCGCGTTGAGCCCAACTTGGGCTGGGCGATGACCTATCCCTTCAACATGCTCAGCCGCTGCCCGGTTCTGAGTGTGCCCTCCGGTAGGGCGACCAATGGTGTGCCCACGGGGATGCAATTCGTCGGCCCGCCATATGAGGATCTGCGTGTGTTTCAAGCCGCGGCGGCGTATGAGGGCGAAGTCGGCCCCTTTTGCAGCCAGGAGAGGCATCCTTGACTCTTTGGAAATCCCAGACTCATGATGGTTGGGAGGGCGGGGATGAGCCCCCTCGTTGGACCCTTGAATTCGGTTATAGCTGGAATCGACACTTCCGCACCCGCAGTTCAACTTTCCTGGCGGTGGTCGGTCAGTGACAGCGCAGAGAGTGTAGGAGAATGGAAAAGGATCTTGGACATCGGATAAGAGCGTCCGTCGATCAGGCCTTCGACGAACAGATCGATTTCCTGGCTGATCTGGTTCGCTTCCCTTCCACGCGTGGGAATGAGGCCCCGGCCCAAGATTTCATGGCCAACGCGTTCCGGGAGCATGGATATGCGGTCGATCGATGGAAGATCGATGTCCAGGAAATCGAACACATGGCCGGCTTCTCCCCCGTCGTGCATGCGTCGTACGAGAACGCCTGGAGCGTCGTGGCCGCCCATCGACCAAGGGAACACAGGGGTCGTTCGCTGATTCTGAATGGGCATATCGACGTTGTGCCGGCAGGGCCATTCGAATTCTGGGCCAGCCCACCCTTCGAACCGCGTGTGGAAGGTGATTGGCTCTACGGCCGCGGTGCGGGCGACATGAAGGCCGGCCTGGCGGTGAACCTATACGCCATGGAGGCATTGCGGCGTGCCGGGGCCCAACCCGCCGCAGACGTCTACCTGCAGTCGGTGATCGAGGAGGAGTGCACCGGAAACGGCACACTATCCTGCGTACAAAGAGGCTACCAGGCAGAGGCGGCCATCCTCACCGAGCCGAGCGGGGATCGGCTCAGTAGCGCCCAAGTGGGGGTGATATGGCTGCAGGTCGAGGTGAAGGGTCGCCCAGCGCATGCCGCGTATTCAGGGCAAGGCTTCAACGCCATCGAGGCCAGCTACCCACTCATGCAAGCCCTCTTTGGCCTGAGAGATCGATGGAATGCAGAGAAACACCCTGTGTATCAGCAAGTCGATGAGCCAATCAAGTTCGTGGTAAGCAAGATCGAGGGAGGCGACTGGACTTCGAGTGTTCCCGCATGGTGTAGATTCGACATCCGCATGGGCATTTACCCCGATCGCGACGTCGACGCTTGCCAGCGAGAAATTGAAGCCGCAATTGCCGAGGCCGTGGCGGCAAGTGCGAATCTGCGGGATAACCCGCCAACATTGACTTATCATGGCTTCCTGGCACCTGGCTATGTGGTGCCCGCGGATACGCCGGCGGAGCGGGCGCTCGCGGAAGCCCATAGGCTTGTATTCCGGCGAGCACTTGAGCGAGGACCATCAACGGCGCTGGACGACGCGCGCACCTTTGGGATCTTTCACGACACCCCCGCCTTTGTGTACGGCCCCAAAGCCGAGCGCATCCACGCCTTTGATGAGCGCGTGAATCTGGAATCGATGCGCAAGATCACCCAGTCGGTGGCGCTGTTCATCGCGGAATGGTGCGGCTTGGAGGACATTTAGCCCCCCAGTGGGGATGGGATCGATCAGGATGGGTCAAGGGAGTCGAGCATGAATCTCGCCGAATACGCAATGCATGATGGTTTGGGATTGGCTGGGCTCTTCCGCGCAGGGAAGATCAACCGAAAAGAGATACTTCAGGCATTCGCAGAGGCGGTGGGAAAGGCGAATCCACGACTGAACGCCGTAATCGAGATCTATGCTGATCTGTTGGAAGATCCAGAGCGAGGGGTGTTCCAGGATGGGCCCTTCGCGGGCGTTCCTTTCCTGCGCAAAGACTTGGGGGCGGCGGAGGCAGGCCGACTCCAGGAATATGGCAGCCGGATCGCCCAGGGGTTCGTGGCCGATCATGATTCATTCTTGACCGCGCGTTTCAAGTCCGCAGGGCTGATGATCCTTGGCCGGAGTGCGATTCCGGAATTCGCGCTCTCGTCCTCCACGGAGACAGTTGTGAACGGTGAGACACACAACCCGTGGGACCTCGGGTTGATGGCGGGTGGCTCCAGCGGCGGGGCTGCGGCCGCCGTGGCCTCCGGGATCGTGCCCGTGGCACACGCCAGCGACGGCGCAGGCTCCATTCGCATCCCTGCTAGCTGTTGCGGATTGGTGGGCTTGAAAGTCTCGCGCGGCCGAGTTACCCAAGGGCCGGAAGCGGCCGAGGGGCTTTCGGGATTGGGGGTGGAATTCATCGTCAGCCGCAGCGTGCGTGATACGGCTGCCATGCTCGACGCGGTCTCCAGACCGGCGCCGGGGGACCCTTTCGTCATCCGGCAACCTGAGCGCCCGTACTTGGACGAAGTGGGCACACCGCCAGGCCGGCTGCGCATCGGATATTGCGCCGAACCATGGGCGCCCTATCCGCTCCACCCAGAGATTGTGGGTTGCGTCGAGGCCATCGCCTCCCAGTGCGAGGCCATGGGCCACACGGTGGAGCAGGCCCATTTCAGCTATGATTTCGACGAGTACATCCGCGCCCTCACCCAGGTCTGGGCGCCGTCCACAGCGGCGGAAGCTGCATCCTTCGCGCACAGATTCAATCGGGAAGTGTCGCTGGAAACCCTGGAACCGGTCACCTATTCCATGATCGAGTTGGGGAAGCGACTGAGCGTGGAAGAATTGCTGGCGTCTCTGGAGGTCTTCAACCGGCTCCGTCGAGAGAGCGGGGCGCTGTTCGAGGAGTACGATCTGCTGCTCACACCCACATTATCCCTTCCGCCCCAGCAGCTCGGCAAGTACAGTCAGAACCAGGAGATGGATGCGATCGAATTCTTCGCGCTATGTGATGACATCGGCCAGTTCCTTCCCTTGTTCAACATCACCGGCCAACCGGCGATCACCCTCCCCCTGTGCTGGAGCGAGGCGGGCTTGCCAATGGGGATGCAGTTCGTAGGCCGCTTCGGAGAGGAAGAGACCTTGATCCGGATCGCCAGTGCATTCGAAGAGTCAATGCCCTGGAGAGATCGGATCCCGCCGGTGCATGTGAGCCGGGGGTGAGGTCACCCCGCATATGCGCTCTGCGCTATGCGCCGCGCGCTGTGAGGCGAACTGGGAAAGCCCCTGTCTAAGATCAGGGGAAACCGAGCCGAAATCGCGCATCTGTTGCGGATACCGTAGCCGAACATGATGGCGGATTGCGAGGGCGCAGCATGATGGCTAGTATATTGATGTCGTCGTGCTCGATCGAGAGTGCGAATCTGGTCCTGCCGCAAGGATGGCGAAGGGGTTCGACTACAGGACCATCCAACCCTCGAAAAGTGGAACCTGGTGATCGTCGCGAGAGCTATTGGAGGGCGCCATGACTGATGTTCCCATCTACAAGGAGGCCAAGGGACGGCTGGACAAGGGACGCCAGGTAGGCATCCCGCCTTCGCATGCCCAGGTGGTGATCATTGGGGGCGGTGTGATTGGCTGCAACGTGGCCTACCACCTGACCAAGCTGGGTTGGAGAGACGTCGTGCTGCTGGAACGGAAGCAGCTCACCTGCGGCACTACCTGGCATGCCGCCGGCTTGGTGGTGAGCGGGGGGATGACCTCTGAGACCATGCTGCACATGGCGCGCTACACCGTCGATCTGTACTCATGCCTGGAGGAGGAGACCGGTCAACCGACCGGGTTCAAGCCCGTCGGCTACATGGAACTGGCCAGCACGCCCGCCATATGGGAGGAGCTGCGCCGGGCCGCCAACTTCATGCGCGGTTTCGGAAGTGAGGTCCATGAGATCTCCCCCAAAGAAGTCAAAGAACTGTGGCCGCTGGCGAAAACGGACGATCTGGTGGGGGGGCTATATTTCCCCGACGAAGGGCGCACCAATCCGATCGACACCACGATGTCCTTGGCCAAGGGCGCCAAGATGGGGGGCGCGCAGATATATGAAGACACTCCTGTCATCGGAATCAAGCGGGGCAAGGGGCGCGTGACCGGTGTAATCACCGAGGTGGGCGAGATCGAGGCCGAGTACGTCGTGAATTGTTGCGGTTTGTGGTCTCGCCAGGTGGGGGAGCTGGCCGGGGTGGCTGTGCCGCTCCAGGCTGCCGAGCATTATTACCTGCTTACCGAGCCCTTTGAGGGCATGCATCCCGATCTACCCATTATTGAGGATCTGAACAAGTACTCGTACTACCGGGAAGAGGTGGGCGGGTTGATGTTGGGGCTGTTCGAACCCGATGCCGCTCCGTGGGGGTTGGACGGCATCCCCAAGGATTTCGCCTTTGGGCAGATCAATCCGGATTGGGATCGCTTGATGCCGCACATCGAGCAATCGATGGAGCGCATCCCGGCAGTAAAGGATGTCGGGGTTCGCCTGCTCTTCTGCGGGCCGGAGAGCTTCACGGCCGATCAGGCCTGCTATATGGGGGAAGCGCCGGGGCTGAAGAATTACTTTGTCGCCGCGGGGATGAACTCCCTTGGCGTGCTCCTGGGGGGCGGCGTGGGTCAGGTCATGGCGCACTGGATCGTGGAGGGCCTGCCCCCGGTGGACGTCACCGGGATCAGCCTCGACCGAGTCCTCCGGTATCAGGCCAACCGCGAGTTTCTCGGAGAGCGGAGCACGGAATCTTTGGGCCTCACCTACCTTAATCACTGGCCCAACTACTCCTACCAAACGGGACGAAACGTGCGGCGGTCCGCGCTGCATGATCGGCTGGCGGAGGCCGGCGCATCCTTCAGCGAGTCATTGGGGTGGGAATATGCGGATTGGTTTGCGCCGAAAGGGGTGGAACCCACACCGGAATACTCTTGGGGACGGCAGAACTGGTTCGAATACAACGCTTCTGAGCATCGGGCCGTCCGCGAGGGCGTGACCCTCATGGATATGAGTCTGATGTCCAAGTTTCTGGTGCAGGGCAGGGATGCGGAGCGGATTCTGAACTGGATTTCCGCCAACAACGTCGCCGTTCCGGTGGGAAAGATCGTGTACACCCAGTGGCTCAACCAGGCTGGTGGGATCGAGGCGGACCTGACGGTCACCCGCTTGGCGGAGGATCGCTTTATGGTGATCTGTGGCGACCTGATCCACACCCGCGTCGAGAGCATCCTGAACCGCAATATCTCGCCGCAAGACCATGCCTTCGTCACGGATGTGACCTCCGGCTACGCCATGATCAACGTGCAGGGACCCAAATCCCGCCAATTATTGGGTCGAGTGACGAGCGCGGACATCTCCAACGAGGCCTTCCCCTACATGACCATGCGGGAGATTGATGTGGGCTATGCGCTGCCGCTGGCCTATCGGATCACCTATCTGGGGGAACTGGGGTATGAACTCTATATCCCGACCGAGTTTGCTCTGCATGTGTACGATCTCCTCCTGGAAGCGGGGAGAGATCTGGGGGTGTCCAATATCGGCATGCAGGCGCTGAACACCACCCGCATTGAGAAAGCCTACCGCGACTACGGCCATGATATGGATAACATGGATACTCCCCTGGAGGCGGGCCTCGGTTATGTGGTTGATTTCGACAAGCCGGGAGGCTTTATCGGGCGGGAGGCGCTGCTCAGGCAGCGCGCGGCAGGCCCCGTCGAGCGGCGCATGCTTCAATTTCTGCTCAACGATCCGGAGCCGCTGCTCTACCACGGGGAACCCATCTACCAAGATGGCGTGCGCGTGGGCCATGTGCAGTCTGGCGCCTATGGCTTTACGCTGGGCGGTGCCGTCGGTCTAGGATATATCGAACACCCAGAAGGGATCACCCGTGAGTTCGTGGAAGCCGGGGAGTATGAGATTCTGGTGGTGGATGAGCGCTACCCGGCCCGGGCTTCCATACGCCCCATGTATGATCCCAAGGGAGAGCGCATCCGCTGCTAGGCGAGGCCGGCGGGCGGAGCCGCGGGCCGCTGGGCGGATCGCCGGCAAGGTCGGCCCGATGGCCATCCCGGATCATGCCCCGGGTGGCGCACGAACTGATACCGGGAGGCCCTTGAAGCGAGCGCTCCCTCTCCGGGATAATTTCTATGGGGCAGAAGCGCTATTGGGGGTGGGTCTAGTTCGCTGGCCGACTTGTTTTCTCGAGAACTCCTGTGTGCCAGCTCCACCGTGGCCCATCGTATCTGCAACCGGGCGCTGGGAGGTATGTCAAACCTGCAACGGCGCAAGCACACCGCAATTCAGGAGGCTTCATGCCCGAGAGCATGACCCGCTATGAGCGCCTCGAGGCCGCTTGGAATCTGCGTGAGGCGGACCGAGTGCCCGTGGCGCCCATACTGGTGTACATGATTCCCTACCAGTCGGGCTTAAGCATTCGGGAGATGGTGACGCACCCGGACAGGTGCGTTCAAGCTGCGCGCGAGCACTTGGATCTGGTGGGCGACAACATCCACCCCATGATCACCACGCTGGACCATCTCTCGCTGCTCGGGAGCGCCGGCTGGGACATGACCACGCTCGATTGGCGTCTCTGGGACGACTTTCCGCCCAGGGGCAACATCCCCAGCCTGTATGAGAAAACCATTGTGAAGGATTACGAGGATCTGCTGGCGCGCGGGTTCTCGACCATTCTCTTCAGCGCTGACTTGAAAAACGGCATTTTCGAGCGCGACTGGGATGACTTCCTTTACTTCCATTTTGAATATCCCCGCCAGTATGCCAGGGCCTGGCGAGAGTTCGTGGAAGATACGGGCATCCCGTTGCTGATGGGTGGACGAGCCTGCCACCCCCTTGACTTGCTGCAGTATTATCGGGGCATCAACCAGCTCACCATGGATATCTTTGAACAGCCGGACCTCGTGAAGCGCGTGTGCGATTGGCTGGCCGACTACGAGGCCCTGCGCGTCATGCGGCGGGCCATGGATATGGGCGCCGGGGAGGTGCCCGGAGCCGAGGTGATCTTCTTCTATAATGGCGGGCCGCCGGGGATGTCGCCACGGATTTTCGACGAATTCTACTACCCCTTTGCGAAGAAGATGGTGGATATCTTCGTCGGGCGGGGCTTCAAGGTCTGGAATCATTGGGACAATGATCAGACGCCCTATCTGAGCACGATTCGGGGGATTGCGGATGGCCTGCCCAAGGGCCGGATAGTGATGGATTTTGAGAAGACGGACATGAAACAGGCCAAGCAGATAATAGGGGACCGGGTATGCCTGTATGGGAACGTCCCCTCAGCGCTGCTGGTCTATGGTGAGCCGGGGGACGTAGATGCGCGCTGCCGGCAACTGATCGAGGATTGTGCGCCCGGAGGGGGCTACATCCTCGGCTCCGAGTGCGAAGTGCCCTGGGATGCCAAGCCGGAGAATGTGCGCGCCATGATCGCCGCGGCCGGGAAGTACGGCGTATATTCATGAAATTTGTTGCCTGCCAGGGGGCAGGCACGCTCAGGCATAACTGTATGGGACCGAGACTGAGTGCAAGTGGAAGGAGGTGGGGACGAGGAAGGAATGTGTGCGGAACCGCTCTCATGCATAGAGACGGAGAACCCTGAAGCGTGAAGGTGGCGGCTCCAGCGTGAAGTCCGGTGGGCTCCACGTCCTTTTCGGTGAGGATACTTGACCCGTAGCCTGCGGCCGACAAACCGGGAAGGTATTGAGAGCGGGGTTAGAGCTGAACCTGCGCACGTCGGAAATGATTAGAGAGGAGAGGAGCAATGCGGTTGAGGAAAAAGATACTGGCATGCCTGGCAATATTGGTCTCTGTGTCGATTGGGATCACAGCCTGCGGCCCTTCGACACCGGCAGTCTCTCCGCCATCCACGGAAGAAGTGGCGCAGCCCACAACTCCGCCGGAGGAGCCGGTGGGGGAGGAAACTCCCATGGAAGAGCCCGAGCAGGAGGGGCCTGTCGTCTTGCGCGTCGGGGCGATGTACCCGCAGGACTGTTGGAACCCCTTCTCCTGCACCGGGGTATGGTACTTCAGCCATCTGGTGATCGAGGGGTTCGCCGACCACTACACCACCTCCGAGGGCTGCAAGGGCGTCCCCCGGCTGGCAGAATCCTGGGAAGTCTCCGACGATGGCCGCACCTGGACCATCAAGCTGCATGACGGGATTACCTTCAGCGACGGCACGCCCTTCACTGCCGAAACTGCCAAGTGGAACATCGATTGGTACAGTCAGACCCCGTCGCTACAGGAATGGTTCGCCGAGACGCTCTCGATGGAATCCGTCGAGGTGGTGGATGAACTCACCCTCCGCTACACGACTACCGATCCGATCATCAATTCACCGGATTATGACTGGGTGTGGTGGTATATGCTCAACCCGAACATCTGGGGGAACATCCCGGAGGACGAGCTGTATACGTATGAGGACTTCCCACCTGTTGGCACTGGCCCCTACACTGTCACCGAACACGTACCTGGGGAGTACATCATCTTTGACGACCGGCCCGACTACTATCGGGGCGATCCGCCCATCGACCGGGTGATCTACACGCTCTACAGCAACCCCGACGCCATCGTCAGCGCGCTGCTAGCGGGCGAGATCGACGTCACCACCCCGTGGCTGCCCCCCGAGGCCTACGATTCTCTCGCCGGGGCGCCCAATGTCACAGTGGAGGAGAAGGAACCCTACGCGGGCAGCCTATACTGGCTGATCTTTAACGTGTTCGACGCCGAGGATCTGCCCAGAAACCCCGCTATCGTCGATGCCAAAGTGCGCGAAGCCATTGACTACGCCATCGACAAGCAGCAGCTTGTGGATGTGGCGCTGCTGGGCCATGGGGTAGTTCTCCCGACGAGTTGGGCCGGGGTGACGGACATCGAGGTGGCCCCCGATCTTGAGGTGACGCCCTACGATCCGGCTACGGCTAACCAGATCCTGGACGATGCCGGCTATCTGGACAGCGACGGAGATGGGGTGCGCGAGAACCCAGACGGCACGCCGCTGGAATTTAGCTTGGTCTACGGCCTGGAGTTCCCGCCGGCCGCCACGATGTCGAATATGATCACCGATTGGCTGCGGGAGATCGGGATCACCGTGCTCCCCGAGGCGCAAGAGGTCGGTTCCTGGAATTCCATCGTGCTGGACCAGCACAGCTTCGACATGGCCATCAACGCCGCCACGCATGACATCGATGCGGCCTCCATGGACTTCTGGTTCAGCTGCTGGTCGGCAGAATCCGGCAGCAATGCGCTGAACTACTCGGGCTACTGCAACCCGGAGATGGATGACTTGGTTTACGAGTATTGGTACTCGGATGATCCAGAAGGCCGCTGGGAGCCCATGTACGAGGCGCAGCACATACTGGCTGATGATCGGCCCATCATCACCTTGGCCGGCCAGAACACCATCCAGGCGTACCGGAACGACCGGTTCGAGTTCCCCTCCGACACCTGTGATGTGTCCTTCAACATGTTCGACCCGGAGGGCCTGCTGCAAGCGAAAGTGAAATGAGGTAGGTCTACCGTTTGTCCGCAGGAGAGCAGCCCGGGCTGCTCTCCTGCATGCACCCGGCCGCAGAGGCGGCGGCCGATCTTGCTGGAAGGATCGCTCTGCCGCACGATGGCGGGCGACGATCGATAATGGCGATGGTGCCGACATCCTTAAGGCGCTTACCATTGGCAGGCGCTGGCAGCTCCGGCTGCCGGGCGACCGCGCTGGGCGTGCGACCTGCTTCAATCGGCCGTATGTCTCATATTGCGCGCACGCCGTGAGCACCGCGGTGCGTAGATCTCGCACGAGATATGCCGCCACCATCGACCGCAGATTGAAGGGAGTGCAATATGACCCAGCCCAAGACCAAAGACGAGTTGATTGAAGCGCTCAAGGAGCAAACCCCTCGATCCGGGGAAATGTGGCAGGCGGCCCAAGATGTCGTCCCTGGTGGACTGCTCAGCCTGGCCCGCAAATTCAAGCCGTATCCTTTCTATACACACCGCGGCGAAGGCCCTTATATCTGGGACGTGGATGAAAACCGCTACATCGATTGCTGCATGTCCTACGGCGTGCTGCTCTTGGGGCACACGCCGGGGGTGGCGAAGCGGGCCATTGCCGAGCAGAACGAGCTGGGCACCAGCTACGGCACGCCGCACCCCCTCGAGATCCAGTACTCGGAGCGGTTGATCGAGTGCATCCCCTGTGCGGAGCGCGTCCTCTTGTGCAATTCGGGCACGGAAGCCACCATGCAGGGTATCCGCATCATGCGCTCCTACACCGGCAAGGATAAGATCGGCAAGTTCGAGAGCACCTATCATGGCTGGCATGACTACGCCATGTGGAATATTGGGGTTCCCCAAGATGACTGGGGCCCGGCCGAAAGACCGGCTGCCGTTCCCTCCTCTGCGGGCATTCCCAAAGCGGTTGAAGACACCATGCTCATCCTGCCGCAAGGGGAGGAGGCACTCTCCTTGATCGAAGCGAACGCAGATGAACTGGCGGGAGTGATGGTCGAACCCGTGGTCGCCAGCGGGGGGATGTTCCCCCTGCGAAAGGATTTTCTCGAACGGCTTCGGGAGGTCACCGAGCGGACAGGTGTGATGTTGATGTTCGACGAGGTGATCACCGGGTTCAGAATGGCCCTGGGGGGCGCGCAGGAATACTACGGTGTGCTTCCCGATCTGGCGACCTATGGCAAGATCATCGGAGGCGGTATGCCCGTCGGTGCTGTCGGCGTCTCCAAGGAGGTGATGGACTCAGTGCTGGAGGCGGAGCTGTCGGTCTCCATCGCCGGAACCTTCAGCGGCAACCCCATGACCCTGGCGGCCGGCTACGCGCTGATCGGCTACTTGATGGAGCACCCCGAGATCTACGAGGATATGGCCCGCAGGGGCGATCGCCTGCGGGGCGGGTTCAACGAGTGGGCGGCCGCGAATGGTTATCCCGCCGCGATGACCGGGGTGGGCTCTATGTTCCAAACCCACCTGCAAGCCCTGCCCTTGGAGAAACCTCGCGATTTGAAGAACCAGCATCTGGAGGCGCTCGGTGACGCCCAGCTCTACCTGCGGCTCAACGGCGTGTTCCTGCCATGGCTGCACCTGGCCTTCATCTCGGCCGCACATACCGACGAGGTAGTGGAGGAGGTCCTGCGCGTTCACAAGCTATCGGTGGAGGCGGCGCTGACGGCCCACGGGATCGTTTAGGGTTGCGGATGGAGGAAGAAGGCGCAGGCGAGGCCCGGACGTCGGACCCGAGCGCGGGGACCTACAACCCCGAACTGATCCGTCCCATCGTTCCCAAGCACAGTTGGCACATCCTGACCCAGGCGGAATTGCGCGCCCTGCAGGATGCAACGTATGAGATCCTGGGGGATATCGGGGTCCACTTCCCGCTGCCCAAAGCGCTGGAGATCTTCGCCGAGCATGGCGCACAGGTGGACTTCGAGAGCCAGATCGTGCGGCTCGAGCCGGATTTGGTGGAGCGGGCGCTGGCTTCGGCGCCGCGCTATTTCGCCCTTGGCGGCCGCGACCCGGCCCTGGACTTCTGCCTGCAGGAAGGGCACGCCCACTTCGGGCCTGATGGTTGCATGCCCTTTGTGCGCGACATGAAGACGGGGGAGAAGCGCCATTCGACGAAGGCTGATGTTGTCATGTCCGCCAAGTTGGTGGACTACTTCCCTCAGCTAAGCTTCTATTGGACCATGGTGAGCGCGGGTGATTGTGGACGGGCCGCGCCGCTGCACGAGCTGCACGCCGCCTTCAGCAACTGCCGCAAACACGTGCAATCGGAAAGCGTGATCGGGGAGAGGGCCGCGCGCTATGCGCTGGAGATGGCGCGCGTGATCGCTGGCGATGATGAGACGCTTCGGGTGCGCCCGCCGATCTCCGCGGTGGTGTGCTGCATCGACCCTCTGGGGCAGGATACTCATGCCCTGGAAACAGCGCTGGTGTTCGCGGAGGCCGGTTTGCCGAGCGTCATCATGGCCATGAACACCCTGATGTCCACGGGCCCGGCCACCGCGGCCGGCGCGCTCACGGTGGGGAACGCGGAGGTGATCAGCGCTATCACGCTGCTTCAGTTGGCATACCCGGGCGCACCCGTGCTGCACTCCGTCCTATTGGCCGCAATGGAACCGCGCACTGGGGGGTACCTGTTCCATTCACCACTCGCCGACGGGATGTTCGGGGCTGCCGTCGAAATGGGGCATTATCATGGCCTTCCGACTCTTGGAAGTTGGGGTGGGACGGACGCGGAAGCCCCGGGGTGGCAGTCGGCCAAGGAGAGCGCCGCGGGCCTGATTTCGGCTCTGGTCGGGGCTGAAATCTCCGCCGGGCTGGGCGGGCTGGCCGGCGCCAGCCTGTTTTGTCCGAAGAATCTGGTGCTGGACTGCGATCTCTTCGACAGCTTCAGGTTGCTTGCCAGCGGGGTGGAGGTAAACGATGAAACGCTCGCGCTGCAGGCCATCCGGGACGTGGGGCCGCGCGGCAACTTTCTTATGGAGGATCATACCCTCCGACACATGCGCGCACTTCCCTTCTCCGAGCTTGTTATGGAAGCCAGCCGGCACGGGGAAGGCGACCCCGAAGAGATCATCGCCGGGGCGAGAAAGAAAACCCAATGGATTCTGGATCACCACGAGCCATCACCCCTGCCGAGCGGGGTCCAAAGGGAATTGGACCGCATCTTGGCGAGTGCAGATCGTGAGATCGGGGGGAATGAAGGAGGGTGAAGGCGTGGTAGTATCATCTCGGCTCCGGGTCGAGACTGACCAGAACCCTGGATTGGCGTGAGTCATCACAGGAATCGCTTGGGAGGATTAGATGAGTGACACCCTGAAGCGCATGTTCGACGCAGTGCTCGCAGGTGATTTGGACCAGGCGGTGGCGCAGGTGGAGGCCGGGCTTGAGGAGGGCTTGAGCCCAGAGCGCATGCTTAAAGAGGGGTTGGTGGCGGCCATGGCCGAGGTGGGCGACCGCTTTGAACGCGGTGAGTACTATGTGCCCGAGATGCTGATCGCTGCGCGCGCCATGCAGGGTGGCCTCAATGTGCTTAAGCCGCTGTTGGTGGAGGCGGATATCCAGCCTGCCGGCCGAGTCGTGATCGGAACGGTTAAGGGGGACCTGCATGACATCGGCAAGAACCTGGTGGCGATGATGCTGGAGGGCGCTGGCTACGAGATAATCGACCTAGGAACCGACGTGGCGCCAGAGGAGTTTGCGCAGGCGGCGCGCGAGACGGGGGCGGATTTTCTAGGTATGTCCGCCCTCTTGACTACGACCATGCCCCAGATGCGCAACACTATCGAGGCCCTGGAGGATATGGGTGTCCGGGACCAGGTGTGTGTGATCATTGGGGGCGCGCCCATCACCCAGGACTACTGCGAACAGATTGGTGCCGATGGCTTTGCGCCCGATGCCAGCCGGGCCGTCGCGCTGGCGCGCGGTTTGCATGGCGATTGAGAATCGACTCCAGGACGAAGCCGGTACCCTCGGGGCGCACCTGCCAAAGCGGAGGGGCGCCCTCCCCTAGACCTCGAAACGGCCCCACCGCATTCTTGAGGATCCGCGGGGCGAAACCGAGCGCGGGTCGCGGGTTTGCTTCCCGATCTCGATCGATCTCCCCTCCATGCCCCCTGTGCATACCGCCGCCAAGCGATGGCTGGACCCGGCGGCACCAGGGGTTGAAGGAAGGCGATGACACAGATGAGACCTGCAGAGAAAACCGCCAGCCGATCCATCGTAGAAGCCCTTGAGGGAGAGTCAGTGGAGTTTGTGTTCGGCCTCACCGGCACCCATGTGCTGCCGATTTTCAATGCCTTGGCGGACAGCGACACCATTCGCCACATCACAGTCAAACATGAGAGCGCGGCGGCCTACATGGCGAGCGCCTATGGTTACCTGACCGGCCGGCCTGGCGTGGTGCTTGTGACCGCCGGCCCCGGGGCGACCAATTCGCTCACCGGCGTGGCCCAAGCCTTCGCCGCCTCGCATCCCGTGGTCCACATCACCGGAACGGTCCCCGTCGGTTCCACGAACGAGCCCTTTCACGGGGTGGACCGAGACGATTTCCTGCAGCGGGTCTTCGCTCCGGTCACCAAATGGTCCGTGCGGGTCGAGCGGCCGGCACAGATTCCCGCGATGCTGTCCAAGGCCTTCTCCCTCGCGGCCAGTGGACGGCCGGGCCCGGTGCATGTCGAGATTCCCGAGAACCTGCTCCGGTCCGATGCAGGGATTGCCGAAGCATACACCCCTTCGCCGCCCCATCGAGCCAAGCCATCACCCAAGATGCTCGATCGAATAGCGGCTCAACTGCGCCAGGCGGAGCGGCCCATCATAGTAGCCGGGAGAGGCGTGCTTGTGCACCGCGCGGAACGAGCGCTGGTCCAACTAGCGGAGGCCATGGGCACCCCGGTGCTGACCACGATTTACGGTGATGGCGTCATCGCCGATGGGCATCCTTTGGCCCTAGGCAACTTCGATGAGTGGTGGGGCAACCCCTTGGCGTGGGAACTGATCGCACAATCGGATCTGGTGCTGGCCCTGGGGCTGCGATCAGGCACATTGATGGCTCAGGAGCTTGGCAGGCATGTTCCGGGGGATGCGATATTTGCTGCGCTGGATGATCCCAATACGCTTGAGCCGGTCGATTGGGCCAGATCGACTCCCATCGTTCACTTGGCCTCTCTGCTGGAGGGATTGCTGGATCGGGGCCAGGCGCTTGCGCGGCCGGCCGATCCCGGCACCATGGCCCGAATTCGGGAGTATAGGGAGACGCTCCGTCTCGGGATGAAGGCCCATCTGCGGCAGTTTGCAGGCATGCAGCCACTGCATTTTGGCTGTGTGCTGCAAGAACTCGCTGCGCGCTTGCCGGAAGATGCCATCGCGCTTTCCGGGTGGGGCAATAACCGGTTCTGGGGGCGGGCGCTGCTGCCCGTGCACCGGCGGGATAGCTTCATCGGCAATGCTTCCTGGGGGACGATGGGATTCGAACTGGCGGGAGCCATCGCTGCCAAGCTCGCGTATCCGGATCGACCTGCGGTGGCCATCACCGGGGACGGCGCCCTGCTGATGGGGTTGGGCGATTTCGTGACTGCGGTGGAGAACAAAGCCAACATCCTGGTCTTGGTGATGAATGATGGGCGCTACGGCAACATCTGGCAGCTGCAGATGATGGAATTCGAGCGGAGCTATGGCGACCGCATCGGTGGGGTGGATTTTGCCGCCTTTGCAGAGAGCGTGGGCGGAAGGGGTGTGCGGCTGGAGGGGCCGGCGGAGGTCGCCGGCGCGGTGCAGCAGGCGCTGGATCTGAGTCTTGCCGCGCCGGTCATTCTGGACGCGGTGTGCGACCATCAATTCGGGTGGCCCGAGAGCGGGGAGATGTTCGACTTGGGGCTCCGGATGAGGGGCGCGGCGGGGTGAGCCGCCTCCGGGAGGACCCCTGGAGGAGGGATTACAATTCAGGATGAACGGCCGACAGCATAAACAGGGAGAGAGGAGACGACGAACATGTCGCTGGAAGCGGTGAATCCCGCCACGGGCGAACTCATCCGTGAATACGAGGAGATGGATAGGGGGCAGGTCGCAGACATCATCGAAAACGCCCAGCATGAGTTTCGCTCTTGGCGGAAAGTGCCTTTTAAAGGCCGTGCGGAGCTGATGCGCGCCGCAGCGAATGTCCTGCGGCGGGAGAAGGATGAGTTTGCGCGCTTGATGGCGCAGGAGATGGGCAAGCCAGTGCGCGATGGCCGCTCTGAGGTCGAGAAATGCGCATGGGTATGCGAGTATTATGCTGAGCGCGCCGCCGAGTTTCTGCGGGATGAACTCGTGGAGACGGACGCGCGCAAGAGCTTTGTGACCTATCAGCCGTTGGGGGTGATCCTTGCGGTCATGCCATGGAATTTTCCGTTCTGGCAGGTCTTCCGCTTCGCCGCGCCGGGGCTGATGGCGGGGAACGCGGCCGTGCTCAAGCATGCCTCAAACGTGCCGGGTTGTGCGCTGGCGATCGAGCGCGTGTTTCATGAGGCGGGGTTCCCGCCTGCGCTCTTCCGGACGCTTTTGATCGGCAGTGACAAAGTGGAGGCGGTGATCCGGAACCCGACCGTCAAAGCGGTCACATTGACCGGAAGCGTCCCGGCCGGCCGAGCCGTGGCCGAGATCGCCGGGAGCGAGATCAAGAAGACGGTGCTGGAGCTCGGGGGAAGCGATCCCTATGTGATCCTCAGCGACGCCGATGTCTCCGCTGCAGCAACCACCTGTGCCGCCAGCCGCTTGATCAACTCAGGCCAAAGCTGCATCGCCGCCAAGCGATTTGTGGTCGTACGTGAACATTTGGACCAGTTTCACGACCTGCTCAAGGCCCGCATGGCGGAGGTGCGCATGGGCGACCCGCTGGCGGAAGATACCCAATTGGGTCCCCAGGCGCGCCGCGATCTGCGAGACGATCTCCATCGTCAGGTGCGGGAGAGCGTCGAGGCGGGCGCGGAGCTGATTTTGGGCGGCGAGGTGCCGGAAGGGCCGGGCGCCTACTACCCGGCCTCAATCCTGACCGGTGTGCACAAAGGTATGCCGGCCTACGATGAGGAGCTTTTCGGCCCGGTAGCAGCCGTGATCGCCGTGGATGATGACGACGAGGCGGTGAGAGTGGCGAACGACTCGCAATTTGGCCTGGGCGCTGCGGTCTTCACTCGCGATCAGGCGCGCGGGGAGCGGATTGCCTCTCGCGAACTGCAGGCGGGCGCATGCTTCGTCAACGCCTTCGTGCGCTCCGACCCACGGCTTCCCTTCGGGGGTGTGAAGTGGAGCGGCTATGGGCGGGAGCTGTCGGAGCACGGGATCCGGGAGTTTGTCAACATAAAGACGGTCTACATCGGGTGAGTGGCCGATTAGGGGGAAGATCCAATCGACCTACGCGGGCGCGGAGCACTCACCGGGCTCCGGTCTGACCCCGAAGGCCAGCAGTGCAGGGCTTCCATCGGCATGCACTTTATGGCGCCCTTCGGACGTGAGGCCCGCTTGATACGCTTGGCTGCCGCCCTGGAGAAAGCCGGGCCCTGGGCGGACCGCCGGAGGTGCGTGTGGGGGGCTCTGCCCTCGGATAGCATGCATATCACACAAGGAGCAGCTCGACATGAAAGCAGCCGTACTGGAAGGGCAGCGAAAGCTCATTGTGAAAGATGTCCCGGAACCGGAACCAGGGGAGGGGCAGATCTTGGTGAAGATGCGCCATTGCGGGATCTGCGGCAGCGATACGCATCTCTATGCCTCCTCATTGGCTGTGCCAGGTTCGATCATGGGGCACGAGTGGGTGGGGGAGATCGCCGCACTGGGCGCGGGCGTCGACCAATGCCAGGTCGGGGATCGGGTCTGGCCGGGGAGGAGCTTCCTGCCGGACTGGGAGTGGAAGGCGTGGTATGGATGGGATCTGGCTGCTTGGGCCCAGGATGACTTTGTGCGGAAGATGGGAGGCTATGGCGAATACGCCGTCTATCATCAAGGGGCCGTGGCCCCGGTCCCAGAGGGGCTTTCCGACGTGGAGGCGGTGATGGCGGATCAAGCGGCCACGGCTCTTGGCGCCGTGAGGGCATCCTGCTTGCAGGTCGGGGAGCGCGTCCTGGTGATCGGGGCTGGCCCGATCGGGCTGTGGTCCCTGCGCTGTGCTCAACTGGCTGAAGCGAGCAAGATCTGCGTGGCGGAGCTGGTGCCAGGGCGTGCGGAACACGCCCGCAGCATGGGAGCGGATCTGGTGGTGGATTCCAACCCCTTTGATGTGCGCGAGCAGATCGTGGAGTTCTTTGATGGCATCGGCCCCGATGTCGTCCTGGAGTGCGGCGGGACAGAAAGCGCGCTGCAGCTGGCGGTGGAGGTTCTGCGTCCAGATGGCCGGATCGCTCTGGTCGGCATCAGCCACGAGCCGGTGCGGCTCGAACCCCTGAAGATGTACCTCAAGGGGATGGAGTTGAAAAGTGTGCTCCATATCGATTTCGAAGGTGGCATGGATCTCATCCGGCGAGGAAGAGTGGATTGCAGTGAGTTTCTCAGCGATCTAATTCCATTGACGGAGGTCCCGAGGGCGTTTGAACGCCTGCTGGACCCATCCGACGAAATAAAGATCGTCGTCCGCTATCAGGGCTGATTGTTCCCGATGTGGATAGGAAGTGTCGAATCCTGCGGTCCAGGGATGTGTATCTCAGTTACCCCCCGGAGCATATGGGTACGAATGGCGTGGCATTCTTCAAAGATCCCAATCAGGTGGACGTTGAATTGATGATGACCATCCTGCAAGGCCGTTTCTTTTAATCAAATGAGCATACTGTTTTCCCCCTTTCGGATTGGGAACCTGGAACTGCGCAACCGGTTCGTTCGATCGGCGACCTTCGACCCTCGAGACGACGAGCAGGGATTCGTGACGCCCCGCAAGATTGATCTCTACCGGGAGCTCGCCCAGGGCGGAGTCGGTTTGATCATCACCGGAACGACCTCCGTGCACCATTTTCCCCACTTCCGCTGGCCAAATCTGAGCTATATCGATCGGGACGAATCCATCCCCCACTTTCGTCGCCTGACGGAAGCCGTTCATGCGCATGGGGCCAGGGTAGCGGCACAGCTTTTCCACGATGGTCGGGATGAGGCCTATGCGCTGCAGGAGCATGGGATCGAGGCGATGGCGCCCTCCGTCGTCCATGATGATCCATTCTTTCGGATGCCCCATCGGGCGATGGCGGAGAGGGAGATCTGGGCCATGGTGCGCGCTTTCGGCCAAGGTGCAAGGCGAGCCCGGGAGGCCGGTTTCGATGCAGTGCAACTCCACGCTGCACACGGGTACCTCTTCAGCCAATTCCTGTCCCCGCAGACCAATCGACGGGAGGATGGCTGGGGTGGTGCTCTTCAGGGGCGGATGCGCTTCCATCGTGAGGTGTTGCGTGAAGTGCGCGCCAAGGTGGGGGCGGATTTTCCCATCCTGATCAAGCTGGGTGTGGAGGACGCGGTGCCGGGTGGCTTGGAGTTCCGGGAGGGACGGCGCGCCGCGGTCTTGCTGGCGGATTGGGGCGTTGACGCTCTGGAGATCAGCCTTGGACTGCGGGGAGAGCAGTACGCCGGCATGGAATACCGTGCGGATATCAACCGCGTTAATCAGGAGGCGTACTTTCTCCCTTGGGCCAAGACGATCAAGGCGGATGTGGGGGTTCCCGTGATCACCGTTGGTGGGCTGCGCAGCTTTGAGGTGTGTGAAGCGATCGTTGAGAACGGCGAGGCGGATCTGGTGTCCATGAGCCGTCCTTTTATCCGTGAGCCTCATCTGGTGGCGGACTGGATGGCGGGTGACCGGCATACGGCGCGCTGCATCTCCTGCAATGATTGCCTGGAACGGCTGGATGAGGACTTGCTCTGCTGGCAGGATGTGTCGTCCTGATTGGACCATCGTGAAAATACAAGTGGCTTTGGTTTGGGCTCGCCCGCCGGACACCCGAGAGGCGTGAAAGAGATGGGCACGACGGAAGAGGGGATGCCCAGGAGGCGTCACTTGGCACCCGGTGATAATCAAGCGGGCATCGAGTTCAACTCCCGCCGCTCTCCTGTCCTGAGCAGTGGAGGGATGGTGGCCAGCTCCCAGCCCCTGGCGACCAAAGCGGGCGTGGACATACTTGATGCTGGCGGGACAGCCGCCGACGCGGCTGTAGCGGCGGCGGCTGTGCTTGGGGTCACGGAGCCCATGTCCACCGGGATCGGTGGGGATGCCTTCGCTTTGTTCTATGAGGCGGAGAGCGGCGATGTGCGCGCCATCAACGGATCGGGGCGCTCGCCGTCCGCTTTGACCCTTGCGATGATCGAGGCGCAGGGTTTGGGGTCCGGACTGCCTCCCGGGCACCCCCATACAGTCACCGTACCAGGAGCGGTGGCCTGCTGGTTTGATCTGCTGGAAAGATTCGGCAAGCTCTCGGTGCAGCAGATCCTGACCCCGGCCATCCGGCTCGCCCAAGGCGGTTTTCCCGTCGCCCCCATTACGGCCCGTGCGTGGGAATCGGCTGCGCTTCGCGCCCGTGGTTCGCCCGGCCTGGCGGAGCTGCTGATCGAAGGCAGGTCGCCGCGGATGGGCGAGATGTTTCGCAATCCGGGGCTTGCGCGGGTGCTGCAGATGCTGGCCGAGGGCGGTGCCCGCGTCTTCTACGAGGGGGAGATCGCCAGTGCGATCGTTGCGGAGATCCAGCGCGCCGGTGGGTTGATGACGGTGGAGGACCTCGCCCGCCATAGGAGCGAGTGGGTGGACCCGATCTTTACAACCTACCGCGGATTGCGCGTCTGGGAATGCCCGCCCAACGGCCAGGGGCTCACGACCCTTCTGGCGCTGAACATCCTCCAGGGATTCGACCTGGCCTCGCTGCCGCCCCTCGGGGAGCAGCGGCTGCACCTGATCGTCGAAGCGCTGCGGCTGGCTTTTGCGGATGCCTTCTGGTATGTGGCGGATCCGGATTTCGGCGCCATACCGCTGACTGGGCTGCTATCGGAGGATTTTGCTCGGGGGCGGCGGGAGCAAATCGATCCGGATCGCGCGATGGCGGTTCCGGCCAGGGGCGTGCCCATGTCCTCATCGGATACTGTGTATCTGAGTGTGGTGGACGGCCAGGGGAATGCCTGCTCCTTCATCAATAGTCTCTATGAGCGCTTTGGCTCCGGAATCGTCCCGCAGGGGTGGGGCTTTGCGCTGCAAAATCGGGGGCTGAATTTCCGTCTGACCGCCGACCACCCAAACGGGCTCGCGCCGGGCAAACGCCCCTACCACACCATAATCCCGGCCATGGCCACGCGGGGGGATGGGAGCCTGTGCGCGAGCTTCGGAGTGATGGGTGGGTTCATGCAGCCCCAAGGGCAGGCTCAAGTTGTGGTCGGTCTGTGGGATGACGGCCTGGACCCGCAGGCCGCGCTGGATCGGCCACGCGTGTGCCTGCTCGGGGACTACCAACTGACCGGCGGCGAGTTGGCCCTGGAGGAGGGCATCCCGCTGCAGACCATGGGGTCGCTGATCAGCAAAGGCCACCGTGTCCGGCCGGTAAGGGGTTTTGATCGATCCGTGTTCGGCCGCGGCCAAATCATCGTGCGCAGTTCCGGAGGCGGAGTCTTGACCGGGGGCAGCGACCCGCGCGCTGACGGTTGCGCGTTAGGGAGCATCTAGGCCTCCCACGCCTTCTCATGGTTCCGATCCCAAGCCCATTTCAGCGCTGGGACAGGTGGCGGGGACACCCTGCAGCCGGGAGAGCCCCTGACGGATTGCGTTCAGCGTCGAAATATCGTCATTGCCAGCCGCTGCGTAGGGACCTGCGGTTCGCATGTTGTCGATCTGGCTCCGGCTACTGACCAACCCGCGCGGGGGTGCCAGCTGCGGACCCGGGATTCTGCGCCGCTGAGGCCGCCGGCAGACGCCCGATGCAGGTGCAGCAACGAACTAGGGAAGTCAAAGGGCCGGGGCAACCATATCGGCATGCTCAGACGGACGTAAGCAGGTCGAGTTGATGCGCGATATAGATCAACTCACCCCGCTCCACCTGCCCGTGCCGAGAGCACAGCCAACCTTCCAGATCCTCGGCCTCGAGGTCCGAACATCCGCGCAGGGCGTCTTCGATGAAGTGCAGAATGTGATGCAGGAAATAGGCTTCGTCCCCTGGATAGGGGGGCACGACAATCCAGTCGGAACTCCCCGAGCAGCGGATCCGGTGTCGCGATGCTACGAGAGCCTCCAGCAATATGCGCCCGGTTTGGCTGTGTCTGCCGGTCTCTTCAGGTTGAAAACGCGAGTCCATACTGCGATGGTAGCAGTCGACGATATGTCGATCGAGTGTCTCATCGAGGACCGGTCGAAATATGGAGACGCCATCGAACACCAAGCTGAAATAGCACACGCCGCCCGGTCGAAGCAGGGATCGAAGCGTTGGGAGTGCGACCTCTAGGTCCACCAGGTCCAGGAAGGAATGGGCCATGAGCAGATCCCAAGCCCGGCCTCCCACCAGTCCCATCTCGAGAATGTCCGATTCCATGAAATCGATCCGTATCACCCGCGGACCGACCCGGAGAATCATGGTGTCACCCTGCAAATTTTGGGATCGGCCTCCCTGGTCCTCCACCCACGCAGCCAGGCGAGCGCGCGCCTCCGCAAGCAAGCTGCCATCCAAATCCACCGCCGTATACTGCAGATCGATGGAAGGTGTCGCCTCTGCAAGCCGTTGCACCATTGTGCCAATCCCCGCTCCCGCTTCGATAACGCGCAGGGGCCGTCCCCGGTCCACCGCACGACACCAATTCAATAGACTCGCCCAGCAGCGCCGATTCAACGAGCGGTCATCGATGGGGCGCTTGGCTTCCAAAAAGCGGGTGAAATGGTATGACTCTGGCGCGGGGTTCGCCATGCGCATGCGCTCCCGGCTCTTCGTAGATCATCATTGTAGTCGAGAAGGGGGAATCGGACACCGGCAGCCAATCTGCGGGCTGGCCATCCGCGGCGACGGGTCCGGGTCAACTTGCCAATTTGGCACCAGGATCTACAATTCGGTGGCCATCGGCCCCCAGGCTATTAATCGTGGTCGAATATCTGCGATCGGAGATCGTGATGATCAGGGTCATCGACGCCCACGGTCACATCGGCGATATCCTCTCTCCCAGCGGCGGCGAACCGATCTTTGGCCGCAGGATGGAGCGCCGTTTCTGCCTCGATTTGCCTCCCCTGGCCTTCCTTGCTATAAGTGGCGTGGCGCGGGATTCACTTCGGCCGGGCGGATTTGGGGCTGCCGCCATGCGCGAACATCCGCACGGACAGGTTTTCCCCTCTGGGTTCGGGATGGAATCAGCGGTGTGTGCCGATCCTTCAGGAGGGCAACTTGAAGGTTGATCGAAGGATCTTCGTCGGTATTCTCTTGGCCCTGGTGGGCCTGTTGGCTGCATGCGCTCCGCAGGAGGGCCCGGTGCAGACCCTGACCCCTGGATTGCGCCGCACTGTGGCGGCGCCCTCCCCGTCCCCAATGCCACCGGAAGCGCCGACGGAGACCCCGACGCCGACGCCGACCCCCGTGATCTTGGAGGTGGGTTGGGAAGGAGATCCGGTGGACTGCCTGAACTTCGCGACCTGCCCGGGGGGCAAGCGCGCTTGGGATCTGCTGTATGACAGCCTGGTCGGGTGGGATGCTGTCGGCGAAGAGGGGATCGCGCCCCGCCTGGCGGAGAGCTGGGAGGCTGCCCCCGGAGCGATGAAGATCACTTTTCAGCTGCGGGATCTGGAAGGGGCGACATTTCATGATGGGACACCGCTTACAGCGCAGGATGTCGCCTGGAGCATCAACTACTACGCCGGCAATGCGGCGCTGGCATGGACTCTCGGCACATCCGTAGGGCAAGGATTTGGAGCGCATGCGATCGACGGCGAGACCGTTGAATTGCAGTTGATTGAGCCCATCAACTCCGAGGTCCTGTTGAGCTACCTGACCAATGTGTATGTGCTTCCATCGGAGATCTGGAGCGCCTATGACCAGGCCACGATCCAAGACTTCCCGAATCAAGAGGCGATCGGCAGTGGCCCCTATCGGCTGGCGGATTGGGCACCGGGCGAGCATATGATCTTCGAGGCCCACGCAGACTCTCCCATGGGGGAGCCACCCATCGATCGCCTGGTGGTGCGTATCTACCCGGATTCTGCTTCCATGAATGAGGCGTTGCTTGCCGGCGAGGTCGATCTGCTCTCATCTCTGCGTCCAATGCAGATCACATCTATTCGGGACGAACAGGGGGTGGAGCTGTATGAGAAGGCGCCCATCAACGGCTACTGGCTGGTGTTCAACCTATGGGAGGAGGGCGGGGGGGATCCCGCGATCCGCCAACGGGAGGTTCGGGAAGCGATCGCACACGCAGTCGACCGAGACGGGCTGCTTGAGTCCGTGGAGGCCGGGGGAGGGCGGGTCCCCGATAGCCTCTGGGACGGCGGGGAGCGGTTCGACGAATGGGCGAATCCCGATCTCAGCCAATACGAATATGATCCAGACCTTGCAGCGGAGCTGCTGGAAGCCGCCGGCTATCAGGACCAGGATGGGGATGGGACTCGGGAGGTCGGTGCGAACATTGAGGATCCGCTGCGACTGCGGCTCTCCTATTCAACGGAGTTGCCGGAGGCAGAGGGAATAGCCCAGAAGATCACCGATGGGCTCCGGGAGATCGGAGTGGATGTTGCGTTGGTTGGCCTGACATCGATGAAGCTTAGGCAGCGGATGCTTTCCGCCGATTTCGATTTGGCCATTGCCCGCATCGATCTGAGCCGGGATCCAGACCTGAGTCTGTATGGTATGACATCCTGGGCGCTGGATGCCGGGGCGAACGCGGCGGGTTACAGCAACATCGAACTCGATTCGATGTACTTGGCTCAACACTATGCCGCCGACCACGCCGAGCGCAGGGAGTACGTCCGGGCCGCCCAGCGGATTCTGCACGATGACCTGCCGTGGCTGCCTCTATATTTCTTCAGCGCATATGATGCAGTGCGGGGAGCCCGCTTCGATTTGACGATAACGGATACCTTCGACGAGGTGTGGGGCTGGTACGGGATTTGGGGGGTTGTACCCATTCAAGCGCCTACAGGATCTGGCGAATAGGCCCCGGAAATCCTGACGGAGAAGGCCAGCGACGCTGGCCCCGGTAGGAGGGCGCGAACCCCGGCGCAACGGGAGCGACCTGGTCATCGCGCCGTGTCTCTGGGGGGGGGGCGGAGCGGTCAACGCGATCTGTGGGGGATAGCGCAGTCATAAGCCGCATGTCCGGGTCGCTCGTTTCGCGGGGCCGACTCGGAATCATGCGGTGAAGATGTAGGGATTCAGAAGTTCATCGGGGGCGGGTTGGAAGACCGCACTTTTGGCATCGAGCGCAACGGCTGGTTGCTCTTCGCCGCTACATTGCTCAACGGGCTGGCCGAGGGATTGTGGCGGTATATCCTGCCCATCTATATCGCCGATCTGGGCGCTGCTCCGGCGCAGGTTGGTCTCGTGCTTTCGCTCAGCAGCCTTTCCATGCTCATCACCTACCTGCCCGTGGGGATCCTATCTGATCGCATAAGCCGCCGCACGCTGTTGATATCATCACGTGCGGTGATGGCTGCGGGGGCGGCCGGTATGGCTCTGGCGGGGGAATGGCGGGGGATCATCCCCGCATTGGGGCTGTTCTATTCCGGCTGGTTCTCGTATCCGGTAATCAGCGGGTACCTTGCACGCCTCTATCGGCGGAGGAATCCGGCCGCGGCTTTCACCACGGTCTTCGCCGGGTATTCCATCGGGCTTGTCACAACCCCCGCTCTCGGGGGACTCATCGCCGCAAGTCGAGGCATGCCCTTCACGCTGAATCTCTCCGCCGGGTTATTGCTTCTCTCCGCAATTCCGGTGTTCTTTTTGGACCCGCAGCGCCCGGGAAGTCCCACTCCGATGAGCGCCTACCGCGAACTGTTCTCCAATCGCCTGCTGCGGCGGTTCATGCTCTATGTCGGCGCTCTGGGAACATTGCTCTACGCGGGACAGGTGCTGGCGCCGAATTTCCTGCAGGAACGGGCAGGACTGGGTCTCGCCAAGATCGGCTCCTTGGGGACTGCGGCTTCGGCCGGCACGGCCGTCTTCAACTTGATCTTGGGACGGGCGCGGCCGCGCCGTGCGCTGAAGCTGGTCCTTATGGGAATGACCCTCGCAATGCTGGCACTAATCACCGCACCTCGCACGCCCCTGGTGTGGGCGGTGTACTTGCTCTTCGGCCTCGTGGGGACCACCAGCTTCTTTGTGGGAGGCATAATGGCGCCTCTGGTGCCGGAGCGCACTACGGGGCTTGCTTACGCGATTCAGGGACTGACGCTGGTACTTTCGCAGATTTTGGGGCCGCTGGCTGCCGGCTTGCTGTTTGACATCTCTCCATACCTTCCTTTCCTCATGGTGGCTCTGTGTCTTGTGGTATTCATGGTTTGGACGGAGCATATGCCCTTGCACTTCACCGAGGTCCCGGGGACAGCGATGGATGTCGACTCACGATCGGGCCCGGAACCATAGAAGACAGCGAGCTGGGATCCAGTATGGGGAGACCGGGGTGCAGATCACCACAGATGCGCTGCAGAAATTCGGTGGCTACGGGTATACGGAGGCTTACGCCGTCGAGAAATGGACGCGGGATGCAAAGTTCCATCAAATTTACGCGGGGACCAGCCGAATTCGGCGCTGGGTCATCGCGCGACAGTTGCTGGCGTAGTGCTGTGGGTACGCTCGATCGATGAGTGCTCCGTTGCGGCCTGTCGGCCTTGAATATGATCCCAGTTGGGTATCGGGAATTCGCCTCTGCCCCGATATCATAAGGTGGGAGACAGAGGAGGCACAGCGCGCTGAGGGGCGAACAAGAGTTGGAATTCCGCCTGAGTCATGTTGGCCTGCTCACCGATCGAATCGACCAGGTGGTGGCGTTCTACACTCATTCCCTGGGGATGGCGGCCAGCGGGCCGGAGGGAGTGGATCCCACCTTTCTGGCGGCTCAGGGGATCGGTGGCTTCAGAATCCACGTGCATGGACCGCCGTGGTCTGATGAAGTGGAACGACGGTCCTTCGAGGAGAAGGGATCCTGCCTGGATCGGTTGCATTTCTCGGTGCCCGACGTGGTGCGCGCCTACGAATACCTTCGAGCCCGCGGATGTACCCTCCGGCTGGCGCCCACCGGCCCCCCTGAGAGCAAGCGGGCAGCGGTCTATGATCCGCAAGGAATTGAGATCTGGTTGGGCAGTCGTCCAGAGGGGGGCAATGGACCTTCCTCCCTCTCCGCGGCCCCTGCGGAAGCGGATCTGCGCGCCGCGCCGGAGGCACGGCTGCATCATGTTGGCATCCTCACTCCGGACCGCCAGACCGCGGTGGACTTCTACACGCGCGTGATGGGAATGGAGATCCGCAGGCGCTTCTACTCTCCGGGTGCGGTGGATGTCACCTATTTAACGGACGATTCTGGGTGGACCGCTTTCCTGCAGATTGAGGGCCCACCGCATTTGGCCTATGAGGAGCAATACCTGGTAGAGCGCGGTCCCGGGGTTGGCCACCTGCACTTCCTTGTGGATGATGTACGGGCCGCGCGCGCGAGTTTGCTCGCCAACCACGCCCGGGAAAACATCGCGCCCTATACCATCGATGGCGCCCAGGCGGCCCTGTTCTTCGACCCCTTCGGCATCGATCTCCAGATCACTGATTCTCCACCCGCCTCGCTCCCACTTTAGGTCGCGGCGGCATGCAGAGCGCCGCACGCGGTGAGACGATCGTGCGTGGAAGGCCGAGGGACTGGGGGGCCGGGAACCGGGGGCCGCATGGAGAATTCCCACGGGAGGATAGAAATGCAGTTCGCGCTGTTCACCACCGGAGAATACATGCAGTGGGAGGCGCTTCTGCGCCTGTGGCGGTTTGCCGAGGAGTCCGGTTGGGATGCAATCTTTGTCGACGATCACTTCATGCCGGACAAACCGGACCCAGAGGGCGACTATCTCGAATGCTGGACGGCACTGGCCGCGCTGTCGCAGCACACACAGCGGGTGCGAATCGGTTCGATGGTGTCTGGGAATCCCTACCGCCATCCGGCCGTGCTGGCGAAGATGGCAGCCAACGTGGACATCATGTCGGGCGGGCGGTTGATCTTTGGGTTGGGCGCGGGGTGGCAGGAGAATGAGCACCGCGCCTACGGCATTCCCTACCTCAGCGCGGGGGAACGACTGGATCGGCTCGATGAGGCCTGCGCGGTGATCCAGGCCCTATGGACCCAGGAGCGGGCGAATTTCGCGGGCGAGTTCTATCAACTGCGAGATGCGCCGTTGAGCCCTAAGCCGCTGCAGCGGCCCTATCCGGAGTTCCTGATCGGCGGGGGAGGTGTAAAGCGCACCCTGCGCATTGTGGCCAAGTACGCCGACCATTGGAACGATTGGGGGGGCTCGGAGAGCTTCACCGCCAAAGCCCGGCACCTGGAAGAGCACTGCCGGAAGGTCGGGCGCGATCCGGCGGAGATCCGCCGTTCCGCCTGCATGGCTCTGGCGCGGGCGGGGGATCCGGAAAGTGAGGCGACGGTGCTGCGAGTGATGCAGGAGGGGTTTGGCCATGGGGAGGCGCGCGCCCGTGACATGACTCTGTCGGGCAGCTTCGCGCAAATGCAGGACAAGATCGGCCGTATCAGCGCAGCGGGGGTCGATATGATCTGCATCCCCACCTTCGTGCGCGAGTTGGAGCGGGACGAACTGCAGGCCTTCATCGAGGAGGTGGCTGCGCCTTTCCGATGATGTGGCTCGTGGGCGCCTGCAGGATGTTCCCTCCGGATGCGGGCAGGAGTGACGGGCCGACGGGGAGGGGTTCCCCGATGACCCCGGCTTCCACTCCGGCCTGGTGGGCTAGTTGGCAGCGCCCCAGCCCATCTCCTCCGCATCCATGCGTAGGATGATATCCACACAATCATAGCCGCCGTCCACCACGATGGTCTCCCCAGTGATGAAGGCCGCTTTTTCTGACACCAGGAAGCTGACCACATTGGCGACATCCGTGGGTGTCCCGTTGCGGCCCAGGGGCGTCAGCCGTGCCGCCTCCTCCGCGGACAGGGTATTCATGGCAGTCTCGATCCATCCGGGCGCGATGCTGTTCACCCGGATCTTGCGCCGCCCCAAATTCAGCGCCAGGCTCTTGGTGAGATTCATGAGGGCGGCCTTGCTGGCGGCGTAGGACAGACTGTTGTAGGCGCCCACCAATCCATCTGTGCTGGCGATGTTGACGATCACTCCGTGGTCGACGATGGAGTCCTTCAGTCCCAGCGAGATCTGCAGCGGCGCGTTCAGATTGGTCTGGATCACCCGATCCCAGGCGGACAGGTCGAATCCGTCGAGATCCTGGAATTCGATCATCCCGGCGTTGTTCACCAGGGCGTGGATCTGCAGCGAGCGCATGCGCTCGATAAATGTGGATATGCTCCCGCGATCGGTGCAATCCAGATGCATAAACCGGACACCGTCGAGGCGCGCCTCCATCTGGTGCGCCTCATTCTCACTTGACCGGTATGTCGCCCAGACTTCATAGCCATCGGAGGCCAGGCCCTCGCATATTGCCGCCCCGATGCCACGGCTGCCCCCTGTCACCACTGCTGTCTTCATCATCGCCCTCCTGGGAATGGCGTTTGAAGCCGTGCGGTTCTGGCTGCCGCGCTGGATGACCCACGCATCACGCGCCGCAGCCGGCCCTAGTGCGGCAATCCGGCCGAATGGAAGATGGCGATCTCTATGCCCTCCGGATCGGTCAAGCGCACCCGGTCTGGTCCACCGGGCTCGGGGGTCAGCCGGGCGTCGACCCCCTCCCGGAGCAGGGAGCGCAGCGCCCCGTCGAGATCCTCGGTATGGAAGCCGATCTGGTACAGCCTGTGGGCAGGCGCATTCGGCCCCTCGGTCTCGGGGGCGCCCAACTCAGCAGGGCGGGCGATTCGCAGCATCGGCCGGACTGTCGACGTGGAGTGCAGCTCGGAGTTGTCCGCGAGAAATATGCCCGCGGGCCGGGCGCCCGAGGGCGGTGGGGCCGGTGTGAAGTCGAATGTCCCCTCATAGAAGGCCGCCAAGGGCTCGGGATCGGCGGTGAGCAGAGATACGTGATGCAGTTTCAAGAGGGGCTGGTCTCCAGCGGGCGCCGGGGTGGGCAGCTGCAGGGGGGTCAGCCCCGGATCGTCTGGTGTGAGGATCTCGAGGATCGTTTGGACCGGGTCGCGAAAGTACATCTCCCGCGCGCCCAGGACCGGCTCCGGGGGCTGCAGGAATGGGATCTCCCTCTGCCGCAGGCGTTGGTACCAATCGTCAATATCCGGAGCCAGCATTGAGAGGTGGTCCAAGGCGGGCCCTTGCTCCTCCAGCATGGTCCGCTGCCAGTCCAATAGCGGAGGCCCGCAGAACTCCAGGCAGAAGAGCGAGGAGCCGGGGGCGTCCCTGAGGAAGAGAAACTCAAAAAGGTCTTCGCGGAAATACCATCCGGCCAGCTTCATGCCCAGAATATCTCGATAGAAGGACAAACTCCTCCGCAAATCGGTGGTGATGATGTCGACGTGGTGCAGCCCGGGTTTCATGTTTCCGCGCCCTCCATGCGGTGGTCACGCTACTCGTAGTCTCCCGACCGCAGCCGTGCACTGATCTCAGCGAGAAAACGGGCGCCAGGTGCCCCGTCCACTGCACGGTGATCGATGGTCAGGCTCAGGCTGGCGTACTTGCGCACGGCGATGGTGCCGTCGGCCACGGCGGGCTTGTCGATCCAGCGGCCCATCCCGAGAATGGCGATCTGCGGGGGATCCAGGATAGGGGTAAACGCGTCCACACCATACATTCCCAGGTTCGTGATGGTGAAGGTGGCCCCCGAGAGATCCGTTTCGCTCAATTCCCCCCGCTGTGCCTTCGCTGCCAGGGACTTGAGCTCGCTATTGATCTGTGACACGCTCTTCGAGCCCGGGTCCTGGATGACCGGCACAACCAGCCCGCCCTCCTGCAAGTCAACCGCGACCCCAATGTCCCGTCGCTCCCAGAGCAGGATCTGCCCTTCTTCCAAGCTGGCGTTCAAGCGCGGGTGTTCTTGCAGGGCCCGCGCCGCCACCTGCACCATGATAGCGGTGATGGAAACCCCCTCCGGCCGTTTCTCTTCGCTGGCGGTGACGTCCACCTCCGTGGTGAGGGTCAGTTGGGCGCTGTCCCGAAGCGAGGCGAGCATGCGCTCGGCGATGGTTTTTCGCATCCCGGTCAGGGGGATGCGCTCCACGGGCTCCGGGACGATCTCCTTCGGCGGGGGGACGGGTTCCCGTGCCCCCGCCGCCCCGGCGGCTGATATGGGGGCAGCCTCCGTCCCGCTGGAGATCAGGCCGACGACAGTGCCCACATCGACGGTCTCCCCGGCGGGGACCTTGATTTCCCTCAGCACCCCGGATACCTCGGCCTCGACCTCCTGGCTCGCCTTGTCCGTCTCCAGGGCGAAGAGCGCCTCGCCTTTGCGCACGGGATCGCCGACCTTCTTGAACCATTCGGAGACGGTCGCCTCCTGCATGCGCCCAAATTTCGGCAGGATCACCTCGGAAAGTTCGTCAGCCATCATGTACCTCTCTTACCCTGGGGAGCCCAGTCCCAAGGAGTGGGCTGCGGCCAGGATCTTCCCCGCATCCGGCAGCACAGCCGCCTCAAGCGGCGGGCTAAAGGGGATGGGTACGTCGGGGGAGGCGACGATGCGCGCCGGCGCGCGCAGGTCTTCGAAGCAGCGCTCATAAACGGTGGCGGCGATCTCCGAGGCCGCGCTGCAGGTTCTTCGGGCCTCGTCCACCACCACCAAGCGGCCGGTCTTGCGCACCGAGGAGATGATCGTCTCCCAATCCATGGGCCGCAGGCTGCGGGGATCGACCACCTCCGCCTGCACGCCCTGCTCGCTCAACGTGTCAGCGGCGGCCAATGCCTGGCGCACCATGGCGCCCGTGGCCACGATTGTCACATCCTGGCCCGTTCGCTTGAGCGCCGCTTTTCCAATGGGGATGGGCTCCGCTGCCTCGGGCGCAGGGCCCTTCTCCCCGGCCATGAGGGCCATGGGGATCAGGTAGATCACCGGATCCGGGTCCCGGATGGCGGATATGAGCAACCCTTTTGCGTCGCCCGGCGAGCTGGGGAGCAGCACTTTCAGGCCGGCCAGGTTCATGAACAGCGGGTGGGGGCTATCGGAGTGCTGAGCGGCGGCGGAGTCGAACGCCCCGACGGCGGCCATGAAGACCGTCGGGAAACTGATTTGGCCCCCGAACATATAGCGCGCTTTGGCAGCCTGATCCGCGAATTGCTCCCAGGCCACATACATGAAATTACCCTGCATCAGATCCACGACCGGCCGCAACCCCATGAGGCTGGCGCCCAGCGCCGCGCCGACCACTGCTTCCTCGGTGATGGGGGTGTTTCTCACCCGCTCAGGGCCGAACTTCTCATACAGCCCCTTGGTGGTCCCATATACGCTCAGGCGAACGTCCTCCCCCATGAGAAACACGCGCTCGTCGCGGGCCATCTCCGCCTCGAGCGCCTCGTAGATGGCGCGCACAAAGCTGATCTGGCGCCCATTCTCGGACGGCGTTTCAGGTTGCGAAGACATCTTGGAAAGCCTCCTCTGCCTTGGGGAGGGGGCTCCCCTCGGCGAAGTCCACCGCGGACTGGATCTCCTCGTCGACCTCAGCGTGCAGCGCATCGATCTGTTCTTGGGTAAGCCAGCCAGCTTCCCGCGCCTGGCGTTCAAAGCGCGCGATGGGATCCTTCTCCTGCCACTCCGCCAGCTCTTCCCGGGTTCGGTAGCTCCAACTGCCGATGACCGCCTCCTCGCCCTCGTTATGGGCTTTCCAGCGGTATGTGTGGCAGTTGAGCAGTGTGGGGCCCTCCCCGGCGCGCGCCCGTGCGACGGCCTGCTGCGCTGCGCCGTGGACGGCCACCGCGTCGTTGCCGTCCAGGTCGGCATCGGCCACACCCCCCCAGTGGCGGGCGCGGGCCGCGAAATCCAGCGAGGAGGTCAGCTCCTTGGACGGCGAATATTCGCTGAATCCGTTGTTCTCCACCACATAGATGACGGGGAGCTTCCACAGCCCGGCCAGGTTGAGCGATTCCCAAAGGATGCCTTGATTGGCGGCCGCGTCCCCGAGGAAGGCTACGGCCACTCGGTCCTCGCCCTTCATGCTCGCCGCAAGGCCCACGCCGGTAGCGATCCCCACCCCACCTGCGAGCACCCCATTCGCGCCCAGGATGCCGATGTTCAGGTCGGCGAGATGCATGGAGCCGCCCTTGCCCTTGCAGTAGCCGGTGGCGCGCCCGAAGATCTCGGCCATCATGCGCTTCGTGTCGGCGCCCTTGGCCAGCACGTGCCCGTGACCGCGATGGGTGCTGGTGATGCAGTCATCTTTGCGCAGATTTGCGCATACTCCGGCGGCGATAGCCTCCTCGCCGATGTAGAGGTGTACAAAACCGGGGATTCTTCCGCGATAGAAGAGCTTTCCGACGGCCTCTTCGAACTCCCGTATGCGCACCATGGTCCGGTAGATCGAGCGCGCGATTGATTCGTCCATTCCTGGTTCCTCTCCTGCGGGAGGCCTCTGTTTTGCGGGGAAGATCGGATCCTCCCGTCTCAGCTTTGAACCGCCCTGAGGGGACTCCCCCCAAGGCGGTTCGTCTTGTTCCATCACGGGAAAATCCCGAGCGATTCAAGGCCTCCGTGGCGTGTCCGCTCTCACTCGATCGGGATCTCCTCGAAGCGGTCATCGAAGCGCACACCCTGGCGCCGCCGATACCATCGCGCCACATAGTACCAGATCACGCTGACCACGACAAAGATCACGAAGATCGCCAGCGAGCCCGGTGTGTTGACCCCGAAGTTGGAGTCTACCACTGCCCGATATACGATGAACGCGGTGGTCACGAAGCCGACAAACCCGGTGATGCTCATGAGCGGGATACCGGCGACTTGGATCCTCACGGGCGACATCTCATAGGTTTCGCGGTGGATGTAGGGGAAGAGCATGCCCGCGAAGGGGACGAAGGCGAAGACCAGCCCCATCGGCGCCAGCCCGGACAGCGCAGCGTAGAGCGGGGTGAAGCAGTACAGGGCCAGCTGGATGAGGGAGATCGCCATCACCGTCAGGATCGAGTAGGTGGGCGAATGATACTTCGGGTCTACGTCGGCGAGCTTCTCGGGGGCCATGCCATCGATGGCCCACGCCAGGATGCTGCGGGTGCTGTATATCGCCGCCGCAGCCGCCCCGCCGGTGATCAGCAGCGCAGCAGACAGGTTGATGATGATGGTGAGGATCCAGTTATTCCCCAGCACGGAGGCCAGGATGAAGGTCCAGACATAGGGCAGGGGGAACTGGGACGGATCGACGACGCTCAGAAAGCCGGAGGCTTTGATGAACATGTCGCCGAAGGCGCCTCGGGCGAAGAAGGTGACCGCCATGATCAGGACGCCGGCCAGGATGTTGGCCCCGGTGATGGCGATCAGCTGGCCGCGCTCCACATTCTTGATCTCGCCGCTGAAGGATACAGACAGCACGGCGAAGAGGAAGGAGAATGCGGGCCAGATGACGAATGCCAGCGTGGGCCCCCAGCGGAAGGAGGTGCCGAGGTCCGCCCCCTCCGCCTTGGCGGCTTCGATGACCTGTTGATAGGCGCCCGTTCCGGCGATGCGGTTGAAATTTGCCTGGAAGTCGAACACCCCGGCCGATCCGAGGATCAGCACGATGATGAACACGACGAAACCGATCAACCCCAGCACCATGATGGCGCGCTGCACCCGGAAGTACCCGGCCATCCCCCGGTAGAGCAGCCATCCGAGGAGCAAGATGGTGGCTGCCCCCCAGATGAACCACCCCGTCGAGCTGCCGAAGAAACCCCCGATATCGAACAAGGTGGGATTGTTCAGCTGCAGCCCCAGGGCGGTGAACATGGGGGCCAGGGTGAGATCTGCAGCGAAAACCGCCGTCACGCCCCAGTAGAATATCTGCCAGAAGACGTTGATGAAGCTGGCCGCGAAACCCAACAGCGGATGAGTCGTGCGCGACAGGAACACGTACTCACCACCGGAACGGGGATATACGGCGCTGAAGAGGGCGTATGTGATGCCCACGCCGATGCTGCCGATCAGCGAGAATAACGTCGCCAGCTCCATGTTTGCGCCCGGGTAGAACACCCAGAAGGCGATGTTGAACATCACGAAGGAAACCTGGATCTGCGCAAGTGAAAAGAACATGGTGTCGAGCGTGCTGACAGTGCGGACCAACCCGGAGCTCTTGCGGGTAAACACGCCTCCTGGCCCGGATTGGCTTTGTGCGGTGGTGGCCATGATTTTCCTCCTCACGGATGAACGCGGATGACGGATGATGTTGGCCTGGTCAATCTTTCGAGAGCGGCACCTCCTTGTATATGGGCATCCAACCTCTCGGGATCAGGGCGCGCGCACCGGGAGGCAGTGTCCCAGCTTGGACGATGGCCGGGCGGCGCCCCAAGGAGGCGCGCCTCACATGTCTTCTATCCTCTCCAGCAGCGCCGCTCCGCTGCGGGTGATGTGTTCCTGCAGAGTTTGGGCGGCGCGCTTCGCGTCCCCCTCGCGAATCGATTCGCTTATGGCGGTGTGGGAGGGGGCCGCCGCGTAGGCATCGGTCTGGTAGAGCTTGAAGTGGGATACGTAGAGCCCGGTCAAGGACTGCAGGCTCTTGTACATGCTTTCCAGCAATTTGTGGTTGCTTCTGCGAACGATGAGTTCATGCAGCTCGAGGTCGGTGTGCACCGTCTCGAAAGTTGAATCCGTCGCCTGCTCCAGATCGTTGAGCTGCTGGGCGAGCTGGTCGAGGCGGAGGAGATCGGGGTCTTTGAATGTGCCGCCTTCCATGGCCAACTGAAGGGCATACGGTTCTAGCACGGCGCGCAGCGTGTACAGCTCACGGGCGGTGCGCCGGGTAAGCTTGATCACGAACGCGCCCCGGTGGGGGATGATCTCCACCAGCTTCTCTTCGTGCAGAAGCCGCAGTGCTTCCCGCACCGTGCTCCGCGAGACCCCAAGCGCCTCGCTCAGCTCCATTTCGCGCAGGGGATCGCTCGGCGGGAGATCGCCTTTAAAAATTGAATTGCGGATGGATTCGGCGACGGTGGATGTCAGCGTTGGGGGCCGTTCAACTGGGTCGATCATCTCACAGGGCCCTCTCATTCACCCTACAATCTGGCTGTCTATTGTAGGACAATATAGATAATAGACCCAATTCCGGGTGAAGTCAAATCGGCCCCTCCAGCAGGTGTGTTCCAACTTGGGGGGCGAGGCCCTCCGGGGTGCGCTTGAACCAGTTGCCGTCCAGTTCGAGGCCTGGGCATGCACATACCCCCACCCCCTCTGCTCCCCCGTCCCCTCGTTCAATTAGCGCCTCTCCCCACGCCGCCATCGATGGTCAAGAAGTCAAGCTCATCCGTGGGGGGAGGGGTTCGGGGTGGGGGGCGAAGAGGCGCCGGCGGCAGGGAAAGCGATGACCGCGGCCGCGCAGAGATAGGAGCATGACGAAGGGCCGGCTGGGGTTCCGCGTTCAAATGCGTTTGCCCCCTGAAATGGAACCCACCCCCTCCAGAGGGCGCGCAGTTCCGGGAGTCAAGGAGCGACCCGAAAGCGGGTCGCTCCCAAGTGGTGTCTTCCGGCGGGGCCTGACTTCCGGCGGGCCGGCACCGCGGGCAGGGTCCAATGGGCGGAGGCCGAAGCCGCCCCGGACGTCTCATCCCCGGTGGCTCGCCGGTGGCGGAGCGGGCGCCCGGGCGGCTAGGAGGACATCTCCTCGAGCACCTTCTCGCAGGCCGCCAGGATCTCGTCCACATCCTCTTCGGTGTGCGCAGAGGAGATGAAGAGCGGGTGAGCGGAGGCCAGGATTCCGTTGGAAACAAGCCCCAAGTGGAACTGCTTCTCTTTGGCCTTGTCCAGTTTGAGCGCGTCTCGCTTGTTCTCCAATCGATCCACCCCAAAGTGAATCTGGAACATGGAGCCTACACCGGTGACCAGCATCTTCTGATCCGTGTCCCTTGCGAGTTCGCGAAAACCGCTCCACAGCCTATCCGACAGAGCGGCCAGATGGGGGTGAACCTCTCCCTTCTCCAATTCCTCGAGGACCGCCACTCCGGCCGTCATGGAGATGGGATTCCCCGAGAAGCTGCCCGATTGAAAGATCTGCTCTTTGAGGTCCCATATTCCGGATGAGGGTGTGACGACCGAGTCCATGATGTCCTTCCGGCCGCCGAATCCCGATCCAGGGAAACCAGCGGTAAGGATCTTGCCCATAGTCACGAGATCGGGGGTCACCCCGAAGTACTCAGTCGCCCCGCCCAAGGCCAGGCGGAAGTTCGTCACGATCTCATCGAAGATCAGCAGCACCCCGGTCTTCTCGGTCACCTCCCGGATGGCGCTCAGAAACTCCGGTCTGGCGGGCACGCAGCCCAGCCCGAAGGCAGAGACGGGCTCCATGATCACAGCCGCCAATTCATCCGCATGCTCCTCGATCAATTCCACCGCGTTTGAGGGGTCATTGTAGGGTAGGATCAGAAAATCGCTGGTCACATTCTTGGGGATGCCCGCGCTGTCGAGGGCGGGCTCCGGGGCCTGGTCGGGGCCGGCGGTGGCCATCGTGCTCACCAGGGTGAAGTCGTGCTGCCCGTGGAAGTTTCCTTCGAACTTGGCGATCTTGTCGCGCTTTCGATAGGCGCGCGCCGCCCGCATGGCCATCAGGGTGGCCTCCGTGCCGCTGTTCAGGAAGCGCATCATTTCCACGTGCGGCATCAGTTCCCGCACCTTACGGGCTAATTGGACCTCAGGCAGGGCAGGCAGGTAGAGATGATTCCCTTTGGGCAGCGCCGCCCGGACAGCATCGAGCACCGGCTTCGGGCTGTGACCGAGGATGTGGACCCCGGCCCCCATCAGCAGGTCGATATACCGGCCGCCATCGACATCCCAGACATACGCGCCCTGTGCGTGATCAGCGTACACCGGATAGGGCTGCATGAATTTGCCGTTGCCGGCCACGCCGCCAGGGAGGACCTGGCTGGCTTCGTTCCATAGGGCGAAAGACTCTGGAGTCTTGTCCCGATATTGGGTCTCATAGTTCTTGGACATCGCTTGCCTCCAAATGGTGGTTGGAATTGCGTGCTGCGCGTCTGCTCCATCTGCGCCGGCTTCTGCCGATTGCGGATAGGGCTCGGTGTGCTCCCACGAAGAAAGGACATCTCCCTGTCAGAATGTCCGCTGAGCCCCCGCGCCGGGAGTAGGGAGGATGTCGCGCGGGTGCAGGTCACGCCGCTAACTGCGCTCCTCTAGCTTACAACAGGAAGCCCGCGTTTTGAAATACCCGCCCGGTATCCGCCGAGACGCCAACCGGGTCCGACGCTATATCAACCCCCGGCGAATCGCTTCCACGGCTGCATGCGTGCGATCTCCAACCTCAAGCTTCTCGAATATGTTCTGCAGCTTGCGCTTTACCGAGATTTCGCTCCAGTGCAGACGCAATGCGATTTCTTTGTTCGTAGCGCCCTCCGCGAGCAGCTTGAGGATATTGAGTTCGGACTGATCAAACCCGGATTCCATGAGCACCTTCTCGCGGGCCAATTCCGAGTAGTGCGCCACAAGCTTGTCGATCATCGGGGCGCTCAGCAGGCGTTTTCCCCCAGCTACTGAGGTGATCGCTTCCACCAGATCCTCGTAGCTGGTGGTCTTGAGCACATATCCCCAGGCGCCGGCCTTGAGGGCGTCGAAGAGGTAATCCTCCTCCTCATATGTCGTCAGGATGATGGTGCGGATGCCCGGTTGCTGCGCGCTGAGCGCCCGGCAGACGTCCAACCCGCTCGACCCGGCCGGCAGGCGGATATCCAACAGGATGACGTCCGGCGTCAGTTCTTTAGCCTTGCGGATGGCGCTTGGCGCGTTGCTGGCCTCGCCCACCACCACGATATCGTCGGTCGCGTCGAGCATGCTCTTCAGGCCCTGCCGCACCACCAGGTGGTCGTCCACAATCAGAACCCGGATCGGATGCCGGGAATTCATGTTCCCATGCCCTCCTGGCCCCTCTGTTTCTCCTCCGAAAGCGCCCGCGGCTCCAAGTCTATGGCCGCCTCGCTCGAGTCGGCAACTGGCCGCATGCTTTCGGGGGGCCAATAGGGAATAAGGGCCTTGATCTCGGTGCCCTGATCAACCCAGGAGGAGACCTCGAGTTTGCCGCCCACGCTGCGAGCACGCTCCATCATCCCCACCAGGCCGATATGTTTTCCCTTCATCGGTGATGCCAATTCAACCAGGAACCCGGTGCCGTCATCTTTCACTGTCAACTCCAGATATTCAAGGCTCCAGTCCAACGTAATCTGCACCGTGCTCGCCAAGGCGTGCTTGGACACGTTGGCAAGCGACTCCTGGATGATGCGGTAGGCGGCGCTTTCGGCGTCCGGGAAGAAACGACAGGGAGTGCCGATGGTGAGCACACTCGGGGGGAAGTTCATGATCTTCTCAAAGCTCTCTGCTAGCCGCTCCACCGCCGGGGCGAGCCCGGCCTGATCAAGCACAAATGGGCGCAGGTCGTAAATGACCCTGCGCAGTTCCGAGACCGCTTCCTGCAGCAGGTCCCTGGCTTGAGCTTGCTTGGCGCCCACCATTTCCGGATGATTGGGGAAATGCGCCATGGCGGCTTGAAGCTCAAAGAGCGCCCCAACCATCGATTGCACCACTCCGTCATGCATGTCGACGGCGATTCGAGCGCGTTCGCTCTCCTGCACCTTGACGATGGTCGCCAGCGCTCGCTGGAGCTGGCGGGTCTTCTGTGCGAGTTCCTCCCTGGCGCGCACATTTTCTTCCAATTGGCTCAAGGTAACCTGGTGGAGGCGAGCCTGCTCTAGGGCCGTGGCCACCTGATTGGCAAGGGTGGCAAGCAGTTCCCCATCCCGGCCGGTGAACTCCCGGTGTGGATCTCGACTCAATACGATCAAAGATCCTTTGGACTCACCCTTGAGCATCAGCGGAGCTCCGACGGTGGCGTGGAATCGAAAATGGTCCAGCTCCCGGATGCGCCGGGCATAGCGCATATAATCGTCTAGGAAGATCACTTTCCCAAGCTTCGCCACATGACTGGAGAAGCTCAGCTCTGCACCGAATTCGCGTTCCGGGAATGCGATCGGCAGGTTGGACGCATAGCGATCTTTGAACACTTGGCGCTGTCCGTCCCATAAGCCGATGATGCCCGCGTCAGCCTGGAGAAGCGCCACCGCCTCCTCCACGACGCGGCGCATGATGGATTCTAGATTCTGATCGGAGGTGATCTGGGTGCTGATGCGATTTAGGGCTTGAATTTCGAACAGGCTGCGCTCGATTTCATCCAGCGCCTTGGGGATCGCCTGATCCCAGTGCAGAGCCCGAAAGAATCCCTCGTCCAGCTTCTCTTGCGGAGTGGGGCCGCCAGCAAGTTCCCTGGCGCGGAGAGACAAGCGTGCCAACGGCTGGATGGCCCAGGCCGTGGTCCCGATCCCTGCCAGCAAAGCGAGCAGAGCTACTATAGCCGTCCAAGCACCTGTGGGCCGGGCTCCGGCCAAGGCGATGAATGTCGTCATCACCCCAGCGGTCAGCACGGGCCCGAGGATGAGCTTGATTTGGATCGGGAGGCGGTCGACCCGGCGCCCATGTGCGATCGATTCGCTAGATCGCACTTCTATTTCCTCCAGAGGGTCCGGAGGGGGAATGCCCATCCGGCCACTATCTCCCGCCATTGTCATCTTGCCATCCTTCCGCGCTTGTCCCTTCATGTTCATGCCTTTGGGTTGGTTTGCCGGGCTCACGCTGGCACTGCATTCAGGGAGGCTTTGGGTGGCTGTTCTGTGAGAATTATATATGGTGTCCCAAGAACGGATCTTCGGATTATGTGGTGACGTTCTTCCATAAAAATGATCGCACACAGTTCATGCTCTCCAGATTAAGATACGATAAGGGCCGAGGATTTTGCAAATTGACACGCGAGTGCCATGCGCGCGAGAATAGGTCCCATTGCCAGGATCTCAGGGGAATTCTCGGGGAACGAGGGGTGGGTTGACGGATATCATTCGGAGACGTGTAGGGACGCACGCGGGGAGGGAAACGGCTCGTGCAGCAACGGCTTGACTTTGTCATCCGAAAGCTGGGGTTCAGTTTGCTGACCCTGATCGGCGTCCTCGTTTTCAATTTCTTCCTGTTCCGCATCGTGCCGGGAGATCCCGTCCAGATGATCGTCAGCCCGCGCATGCGGCCGGAGACCCGGGACCGGATCCGGGAACAATATGGGTTGGACAAACCCATATGGTTCAATCTCACCGCTGCGCAGGCGAGCGGGCGATTTTCGGATGTTTTCGACAGCCAGTTCTTCCACTACGCGCGCAATCTGGTTCATGGGGAGCTTGGGGAATCCTTCCGCCAGCGGCGTCCGGTGGCTGAGCTCATTTGGAATCGGATCGGCCCGACGGTGCTGCTGATCGGCACCGGGGAGGTGGCCGGGATCCTTTTTGGTACCTTCCTGGGACTGGTGGCGGCATGGAAGAAGCGAAGCTTTGTGGACGCGGTGGCCATGTTCGTGGGCTTGAGCGCCTGGGCCCTGCCTGCGTTCTGGCTCGGAATCATCCTGTTGATCTTGGCGCGCGGCCATCTGCCCATGGGGGGGTTGATGACCCCCGGAACGATCTACCCCAGTACTTGGGCGCAGATCCAGGATATCGCCAGCCATCTGGTGCTGCCGGCTGCTACCCTGGCCCTGCTGCTCTTCGGCGCCTATATGATCATCGTGCGCAACACTACGCTGGAGGTGCTGGCAGAAGATTACATCCTGACCGCCAAGGCGAAGGGCTTGAGCGCCATTCGGGTGCTCCGCGACCACGCGCTGAAGAACGCCTCCCTGCCGCTGGTGACCATCATCGCTTTGGATCTGGGATATGCTCTCGGGGGCACCATCCAGATCGAGACTATTTTCTCGTGGCCCGGGATCGGCCGGCTGATGTTTGATTCGATCGGCCAACGGGATTACCCGGTCTTGCAGGGTGTCTTCCTTGTGCTGGCGGTCGGGGTGATCGGGGCCAATTTCCTGGCGGATTTGACTTATGTGATCCTGGATCCGAGGGTAAAGGCGTGAGGAAGGAGAGGTAGCCGAAGATGGGGGCGCAAGTGGTGGTTGAGGCGCCGGCTCAGGAGCAAGCGACCGGGCCGAAGGGGCAGAGCATGTGGCGTCACTTTCTGCAGAACAAGATGGGGGTCATCGGCTTGATCATGCTGGTGAGCATCCTGAGTATCGCCGTGTTCGCACCCTGGATCGCGCCCTACGACCCATATGAAATCGTGCAGGCCACGACGCAGGATGTGCTAGCGCCGCCCAGCGCGGGGCATCTGTTGGGCCAGGACGATGCGGGAAAGGATGTGCTCAGTGAAGTGATCTATGGGGCACGTATCTCCCTGCTGGTGGGCTTCTCCGCCTCATTGATCATTGTGATTTTGGGCAGCGTCCTGGGTATGATCGCCGGCTATTTTGGCGGCCGGGTGGACATGATCATCATGCGGGTGGTGGACGCTGTGCTGGTCATCCCTCAACTGCCGCTGATGCTGGTCATCATCGCTGTGGCGGGCCGGGGGATCGTGAACATCATCCTGGTGATCGGCCTGCTGTCCTGGACATATATGGCGCGCGTTGTGCGCTCCCAAGTCCTTACCGTCAAGGAGCGCACCTACATCCTGCGCGCCCGGGCGATCGGAGTCGGCAACCTGCTCATTATGGTGCGCCATATCCTGCCCCAAGTGCTCCCGGTGATATTTGCGGAGGGCATCCTGGACGTCTCCTGGGCGATCCTCTCCGAGGCCACCTTGAGCTTCTTGGGGCTTGGAGATCCGACACTGGTGAGCTGGGGGAGCATGCTGAACCGGGCGTTCCTGCGCGGGGCAGTCACGCGCGGCGCCTGGTGGTACCTGGTGCCGCCGGGACTGGCGCTGGCATGGGTGACCCTTGGCTTGACCTTCGTGGGAAACGCGATCCAGGAAATTGTGAACCCGCGGCTCAAGACTCATCACCTCTTCGATGAGCGCAAGATGGTGTTGGTGAAGCGCCTCGTCGGTGGGACAAAGGCGGCCGGGGGAGACTAGCGGTGTTGATACAGAGCAAGAAGGACCTGACGGAATGTCGCTGCTCGATGTAAACCGACTCACGGTTGAATACCAGACGGAAGCCGGAAACTTCAGGGCTGTCGAGGATCTCAGCCTGCAATTGGAACCGGGAAAGTCGCTGGGCCTGGTCGGTGAGTCCGGCTGCGGGAAGACCACCGCCATGATGGCCTTGATGCGGCTGCTGCCCGAAGCAGGCCGCATTGTGCAGGGTGAGGTGCTCTTCGAGGGCACGGATCTGATGCGTCTGTCTCCCCAGGGCATGCGGGAATATCGCTGGCGCAATATCTCCATGATCTTCCAAGGAGCGATGAACGCGCTGAATCCCACACGAACGATCGGCTCACAGATCGCGGAGGCCATCATCCTGCATGATTGGGCGCCGCGCAACCAGGTGGATGACGAGGTGGCGAAGCTCCTTGACCTGGTGGGGATCTCCGCCGATCGGGCGTCGCAGTATCCACACCAGTATTCCGGGGGCATGCGGCAGCGGGCCATGATCGCCATGGCTCTGGCCTGCCGGCCGGAAATCGTGATTGCCGATGAGCCCACCACCGCGCTGGACGTGATGATCCAGGCCCAGATCCTGGATTTGCTCCAGGAGCTGCAGAAGGAGTTGGATATCGCCATCATCATTGTGACGCATGACCTCGGGGTGGTGGCGGAGCTTTGCGACGATGTGCTGGTCATGTACGGGGGACGCATGGCCGAATATGCCAGCAGCGATATCATATTCAACAACCCGCGGCACCCGTACACACAGCGGCTGCTGATGGCCTTTCCGGACATCAACAACCCGGGTGCGGATCTGGCCTCGATCCCCGGGCATCCACCGCCGCTGGATGACCTGCCCCCAGGCTGCCGCTTTGAGCCGCGCTGCCACGAAGCGGTCGAGCGCTGCGCGCAGGAAATCCCGGGCAATTACTCGCTGACTCCCGGCCATCTGGTCGGATGCCTGCGGGTAGAGGCGGGCGATATATGAGCCAGGACGGACACGTGCTGCAAGTGCAGAACCTGCGCAAGCTGTTTCCGGTCTCGCGCGGAATAGTCGGCACTCTCACCCGCAAACCGCAGCGCTGGGTTCACGCCGTGGACGATGTGTCTTTCGAGATGAAGCGCGGAGAGATCCTGGCGCTGGTGGGCGAATCCGGCTCGGGAAAGACCACCACAGCGCTATGCGCCACCGGTCTGATCGCCGCCACTGAGGGACGGATCCTGTTGGAGGGGCAGGATGTGCTGGAGATGGCGGGCGACCGCAAGCGGCGCAAGGAGCTGCGCCGCAAGGCACAAGTCATTTTCCAGGATCCCTATGAATCCCTGAACCCTCGCCAGAAGGTCTTCGACACCGTCGCCGAGCCGCTGGAGGTGCACAACCTGGTCTCCGACGAGGGGGAGAAGCTGGAGCTGGTGACGGCGGCGCTGGACGACGCGGGGCTTAAACCGCCATCCGGCTTCTTTGATCGCTATCCCCAGGAGCTATCAGGTGGGCAGCGGCAGCGGGTCGTGATCGCCAGCGGGCTGGTCCTCCACCCTCGCATGTTGGTGGCCGACGAGCCCGTGTCGATGTTGGACGTCTCCATCCGGGCGGAGATTCTCAACCTGCTGCTGCGCCTGCGGGATCAGCACGGAATCACGATCCTCTATATCACCCACGATTTGGCCACCGCGGCCTTCTTGGCGGACCGCGTGGCGGTGATGTACCTGGGCATTATCGTGGAGATCGGCCCCGCCAAGAAAGTGCTCACGAACCCCTTCCACCCCTATACCCGTGCCCTCATGTCCGTCATCCCTGTGCCAAATCCCCGGCGACGTAAGGAGCGCACTGTGCTCAAAGGGGAGACCCCCAACCCCATCGACCTGCCCTCCGGATGCCGCTTTCACCCACGCTGCCCGCTCGCGGAGGCCGACTGCGAGCGCCTGGTTCCCGCGCTGGCGGAGGTGGACCCGGACCACTTCATGGCCTGCGGGGTGGTCCGAAGAGAGCTTGGTGGGGAGTTTCGCGGCATACTGGACGAAGGGGGCCACCAGCCGCCGAATGTAATCAGCCGGTGAGAGGACCCCTCATCCGATGGCCTCCCTGCCGCTCATCTCAGTGGCAGCCGCGCCGAAATGCATGAGCTCGGGATGACCCAGCGCCTGCTGGAACTGGCGCTTGAGAAAGCGAAGCAGGCTGGGGCAAAGAAGATCGTTGGAATCCATGTTGCGGTCGGGGACTCCTCTGGACTGGTCCCAGACTCAATTGCCTTCTACTTCGATTTCTTGAAGGAGGGCACCATCGCGGAGAAGGCGGAACTCAAGTTTCGGACGATCCCGACCGTGCTGCGCTGCCGGGGCTGTGACGTGCAGTTTGAGGCGCCGCGCGACGATTGGCGCTGCCCCAACTGTGGGGAGATGACTGTGGAACGGCTGCAAGGTGGAGAATCATACTTGGAGTCTTTGGAAGTGGAATGATGGCAAAGATCGAAGTTCAAGCCAATTTGCTCAGCGAGAACGATCGCCTGGCGGCGGAGAATCGCCGCAAACTCACGGCGTCGAACATCCTGGCGATCAACGTCATGGCCTCTCCCGGGGCCGGGAAGACCAGCCTGATCGCCCGCACGGTGGATGCGCTGGGCGAGGATCTGCGCATCGGAGTGATCGAGGGGGACATCGCCTCCTCCGTGGATGCCGATCGCCTGGCGGAGCTGGGGATCCCGACTCACCAGATCAACACCGGCGGGGATTGCCACCTGGAGGCTCGGCATGTGGCCAAGGGTTTGCAGCACATGCCTTTGGGTGCCATCGAACTGCTGTTCATCGAGAACGTTGGCAACCTTGTCTGCCCCACCGGTTTTGACTTGGGCGAAGCGGTGAAGCTGATGATCGCCAGCGTTCCGGAGGGGGACGACAAGCCGATCAAATACCCGGCCATGTTTCAAGCCGTGGATGTGGTCGTCCTGAACAAGGTCGACCTGCTGGGCATATGCCCCTTTGACCGCGGGGCCTTCTTCGATGTGCTGTATGATCTCAACCCGGACGTGGCGGCCTTTGAGGTTTCCTGTCTGAAGGGGGAGGGCATCTCGGAATGGGCAGGCTGGTTGAAGGCGCGCTGCCAAGGAAGTGAAACGACCGAATTCGTCACAGACCGGCGCGTGGGATGATCTCTGGGTTGCGGCGAGGTTTGGTGTGACGCCCCGCCGCTGACGCATTTAGGCATTGCTGAGATTCCATCGAAGCGGGAGGACGCAGTCCCGATATGCGAAAGCGAACCGGCGGGACAGGTGAGGGCGACTTGGAGAATTGGTTTGAGGTCATCGAGATCGAACCCGGATTGTGGGCACTCCGAGAACCTCGGCACGTCGAGGAGGTGATTTCATATCTTGTCCAGGGGGAGAAGTCCGCCCTGCTCATCGACACCGGATTGGGCATCGGGGACATCCGCAGGGTGACCAGAAGCCTGACAGAGGCGCCAATCCAAGTGGTGAATACCCATTCGCACTATGACCATGTGGGGGATGATCATCGTTTCGCGCGTGTGGCGGTTCACGAGAAAGAGCGGGCCGCGGTCGAGCGCGGTGTGGGAACGGGGCGCCTGACGGATTTGGTGCGGGAGCAGACCTTCCGCGGCGTTCCGCCGGGGGGCTTCGACGCCGAGGCCTATCGCATTCGGCCGGCAGCCGTCAGTCGGGGTTTGGCGGAAGGAGATGTGGTTGAGTTGGGAGGCGTCGAATTGCGGGTTATCCACACCCCCGGGCATTCTCCGGGATCCATCTGCCTGTGGGAGCCCTCCAGAAAGTGGTTGTTCAGCGGGGATACGGTGTATCGCGGCCCGCTGTATGCCCAACTGCCCCACTCGAATCTAGACGACTACGTGGAGAGCATGCGGCGTCTCTGTGCCTTTGCGCGGCAAGCGCGGAAGGTGCTCCCCGGCCACGGGGAGACGCCCCTGGAGCCCGCGTTGATTCTCCAGATTGCGAAGGGACTCCAGCGCATATCGGACGGGGCACTCGAATACCGGAATGCGGTGTCCCCTGAGTTCGGGACCATACGTCTCTACCAGTTCGAAGATTTCGCCGTCTATCTTCCGGAGGGGGCCTCCTAGGCCTGGAGAGCCGCACGCCCCTCAACCCCCTGATCCCTGGCTTGAGCTTCCCAGTCCCGATTCACCGCCGCATGCCTGCCATTCGAGCGCCCTGTGCATCCGATGGAAATGGGCACTGGGCCCCCTTTCTCGTCCGCCCTCCAAACGAGGCGGCGGCGCAGGTGCATGGCCCCCTTGGCCATTTGATGGACGCGAGGGTCGATATCGGCACCAGATACATTGATCGCCTGCGAGCAGCGGATCTGGCTTCCCGAAGTGGGGGTCATCTGTTTCCGATGAGGAATATTCCGTAGGTGGCGAAGAGGGTGGGAAGCACCCGGACCACCTGCCCCATACCGCCGGGATCAACCCCACCCACGGCGACCTCATTGTGGATCTTGAAGCCGACCTGATCGGCAAATCGCCGAAAGTCCTTGAGGGTGATCACCCGGATATTGGGGGTGTCATACCACTGGTGGGGCAGCTCCTCGGTGATCGGGGCATAGCCTGTGAGCAGCAGCTGCAGGCGGATGCGCCAATGGCTGAAGTTGGGAAAGCTCACAATGCCGCGGTTGGAGATGCGGAGTATCTCTCGGATCAGCCGTTCGGGATCATAAACCTGCTGCAGCGTCTGGCTGAGGATCACGTAGTCAAAGGATTGGTCGGGGTAATCTGGCAGCTCCTCGTCGATATCCCCCTGCAGCACCGAAACGCCCTTGGCGATGCATTCGGCCACGCGCTCCTCTCGAATCTCGATCCCTGAACCCTCCACCCGCTTGTGTTCGCGCAGATAGTGAAGCAGGTCTCCCTCTCCGCAGCCGAGATCCAGCACCCTGGACCCGGGCTTGATCCAGGAGGCGATGATGTGCAGGTCAAAGCGGATGCCGTTGTTACCGGGTCTGGCGATAGACCGCATCGATAAATCCCCTTACCACAGAACTCAATCGGTCGCTGCGCAGCAAGAAAGCATCATGCCCCCACTGCGCCTCGATTTCACAGAAGCTTACGTCCAGATGGTTCTTCTTCATCGCCCGCACCATCTCGCGTGATTGATAGGTGGGATACAGCCAGTCGGATGTGAAGGAGGCTACGAGGAACTTCGCGCTAGCCTTGGAGAAGGCCTCCACCGGGGAACCGCCGCCATGCTGGCGTGCCAAGTCGAAATAGTCGCCTGCCTTGGTGATGTACAGGAAGGAATTGGCGTCGAACCGTTCGACGAACTTGCCCCCCTGGTAGCGTAAGTAGCTCTCCACTTGGAAATCGGCGTCGAAATTGAAGGAGAAATCACTCCGGCCTTGAAGCCGCCGGCCGAACTTGTGGCGCATGGATTCGTCAGAAAGGTACGTGATATGGCCGATCATGCGCGCCACGGATAGCCCCAAATTGGGGCGTGGCCCGTTGTAGTAGTCGCCGTTGCGCCAATTGGGATCCGCCATAATCGCTTGGCGGGCGACTTCGTTGAAGGCGATGGCCAACGCCGAGTGGCGCATCGTGCTGGCCAGGGGGATGGCGCAGGCGACCATTTCCGGATAGCGGAGAGACCAATCCAGCACCTGCATTCCCCCGATGGAGCCGCCGATAACAGCCAACAGCCGCTCGATCCCCAACCGGTCCATGAGCATTTTCTGGGCGCGCACCATGTCGCCGATGGTGACGAAAGGGAAGTCCAACCCGTAAGGGTGACCGGTGGCGGGATTCGTGGAGGCGGGGCCGGTGGATCCCATGCAGCTGCCCAGAATGTTGGAACATATCACGAAATACTTGTCCGTGTCGATGCCCTTCCCGGGCCCGATCATGATGTCCCACCAGCCGGGCTTGGGATCGTTCGGATGGTAGTAGCCGGCGGCGTGACAGTCCCCGGAAAGTGCATGACAGACCAGCACCGCGTTCCGCCGACGAGGGTCCAGCTCACCGTAGGTCTCATAAGCGAGGGTGATCGGGCCCAGGGTCTCCCCGCTCTCCAGGGCCATCTCGTGTGGCGGCGCCGCGAACCGCTCGGTTCTCTTTTCCACCAATCCGACGGAGACTCCCGCCTGATCGTGTTCGATGTATTCACTCATTTGCCAGTGCGGTCCAGAGCTTGGGCGATGTCATCGCAGATATCCTGGGCGGCCTCGATGCCGACCGAAAGGCGGAGCAGATCCGGGCCGACACCCATCTGGCGCTTTGTGCTCTCGTCAAAGGAGAGAAACTGTGTGGAATAGGGGTGGATTACAAGCGTTTTGCAGTCCCCCAGATTCGCCAAATGGTAGATCAGTTCCAGGTGATCGATGAATTGTGCACATGCCCGTTCGTCCTTCAACCCGAAGGTGAGCATGCCGCCGAAGCCGCGGCCGCCGAACTGCCGTTGGGCGAGGGAGTGGGAGGCATGGGCCTCCAGGCCCGGGTAATTGACCCAAACCACATCCGGCCGGCTCTGCAGAAAGCGGGCCACGGTGAGCGCATTCTCCGAGTGACGCTCCATGCGCAGCGCCAGGGTGTCCAGGCCGAGGATCGTCAAATAGGAATGCCATGGCGCTTGCGTAGGGCCGAAGTTGACGTGCTGGTCGCGCCAGAACTTGTCGAGATAGGCCAGCTTCCCCTTGCGGTCGATGTAATCCTCCAGGTCCGGAAACCGCTTCTCCGGCCAGGCGAATCTCCCGCCGTCGGTCACCGATCCTCCCATGGCATCCCCGTGGCCGCTCAGGTATTTGGTCGTCGAATGGATGACGATATCCGCCCCCAAGGCGATCGGCCGGCATAGATACGGGGTCGCCCAAGTGTTGTCCACGATCAGGGGCAGGTCGTGGCGGTGGGCGATCCCGGCGATCGCCTTCAGGTCTGGGATGTCGTTCTGGGGGTTGCCAATGGTTTCCACATACAGGAAGCGGGTCTTCTCATTGATGGCGGCTTCGAATGCAGCCGGATGCGTAGGGTCGACCACGTGGGCCTTGATCCCGAATCGACCGAAGATATCTGTGAAGAGCAGATACGTGGAAATGAAGAGCGACCGGCCGGAGACGAACTCGTCGCCCGAGCGCAGCAGGGCCATGCAGCTTCCCGCCACAGCGGCCATGCCGGAGGCGGTGACGACCGTCCCGGCGCCGCCCTCCAACACCGTGATCTTCTCCTCCAGCACTTGATTGGTGGGGTTCGTCAGGCGCCCGTAGATGTGCTCATCGCTCTGGCCGGCAAAGGCGCGGCTCAAACTGTCTGCGGTCGGGTGCATGTGCGCCGCCGTTTGGTAAATGGGCGGCAGGGAAGCCCCCTGCCAGCGTTCAGGGGTCAAGGAGGAGTGGATCGCCAGCGTCTCGAATTGGTATTCCCGGCCCTGCCTCATGGTCAGTTTCCTCCTCTGCTCTTTCGCTGCGTGGGGGCCTGCAAGGGCGGTAGGTTGGCTGACTATTCTACCTCAACTCCCGTCAACGCTCTGGCAGCATTTCTCCGGTTAATCGCATCCCCCACCGCGGGAACTGCATATTCTGCAGGGGGGATCCCCGGCGGGGGCACGCTGATCCGGCAGGCTCCCCCCAATGGAGTATTATTGGGATGCGACAACCGCCCGCGGAGTGATTTGGGAGGGGAGGCGGATTGGCAATGGAGAGCCCGGGCTTGGCGGGTCAGTCTGAGATTGAAATCCCCATCAGCGGGATGGATTGCGCGGAGTGCACCCAGCATGTGCGCCGGGCGATCGAGGCGGTCCAAGGGGTTCGCGAGGCGCGCGTGCTGCTTTCCTCCGAGAAGGCCGTCGTCTCCTGGGAGGGTGGCGACTTGGACCTGGCCGCCATTCGAAGGGCCGTGGAGCGAGCTGGATATGGTGTGCCGGACCGATCGCCGCAACAGGGTCGAGGCGATGCCTCCATGGGGCCGAACCCCAGGCTCCGGTACATCCTGGCTTTGAGCTTTGTCTTCGTGCTCTTGATCGTGGTCTTTGGGGAATGGTTTGGCTGGATAGATCTGCTGACCGAGCGCATTCCCCGCCCAATTGGCACGATCGCAGTGTTACTAATCGGCTTTCCCATCTTCCGCGATGTGATCGGCGCTGGCCTGCGACGGCAGATCACCTCCCACATGCTCATGAGCGTCGGGGCTTTCGCGGCCTTGCTGATCGGCGAGTGGGGCACGGCGGCGATCGTGGTTGCCTTTATGCATCTCGGCGCGGCCATTGAGCGCATGACCGCCGACCATAGCCGGGATGCGCTGCGGGACCTGACAGCTATGGCCCCCCGGAAGGCGCGAGTGGTTCGCCGGGAAGAGGAGATCGAGCTGCCTATCGAGGATGTGCGCGTGGGTGACGTGGTCGTGGTGCGACCGGGGGAAAACATCCCTGTCGATGGTCAGGTCACGGCCGGACAAGCCACGGTGGATCAGGCCGCCATCACCGGCGAGTCTATGCCGGTGGAGGTCAGCCCCGGCGCCCGGGTGTTTGCAGCAACTATCGCCCAACTTGGCAGCATCAAGGTGCGGGCCACCCACGTGGGCGAAGCTTCCACCTTCGGTCGGGTGATCCGGTTGGTGGAGGGCGCGGAGGCCAACAAGGGCGAGGTCCAGCGGATTGCGGATCGTTTCTCGGGCTACTACCTGCCGCTGGTAGCGGCCATCGCAGGAGTGACCTACCTCGTCGGAGGCGAGGTGCTCGCTGCCGTTGCCGTCCTGGTTGTAGCGTGCTCGTGCTCTTTCGCACTGGCGACGCCTATAGCGCTGCTGGCCTCCATCACCTCGGCGGCAGGGCGCGGCTTGCTGATAAAAGGCGGGAAGTACATCGAGACTCTGGCCGCGGCAGATGTGCTGCTGATCGACAAGACCGGGACATTGACCCTGGGGCAACCCAGAATCACCGGAGTCTTCCCGGTTGATGGAAAATCAGAGGCGCAGGTGCTTTGCCTGGCGGCGGGAGCGGAAAGGTATTCGGAGCACCCGCTGGCGCAGGCGGTGTGTCAGATGGCGGTTGAGCGCGCTTTGGAGCCGTCGAGCCCCACATCATTCGAGGCGCTCCCGGGCGTCGGCGTCCGGGCGATCCTTGACGGGCGCGAGGTGACCGTAGGCAAGGCAGATGAGGGGGATAACCGAAGCACGTTCAACGCCCGACATCGGGATGGCGACACGCGGCTCTACGTCTATCAAGATGGGAAGCTCATCGGACTGCTCACCGCCGCTGACTCGCTGCGGGAGGAGGTCCCGGAGGCGTTGCGGGAGCTGGGGGCCTTCGGGTTGGCGCACATCGAACTCATCACAGGCGATCGGGATGTTGTGGCAGCGGCCTTGGCAGGGGAGCTCGGTATCCCCTACCGGGCGGGGCTGCTCCCGGAGGATAAGATCGAAATCGTGCGCGCCTTGCAGGCGGAAGGGCGTGTGGTGGTAATGGTGGGAGATGGGGTCAACGACGCCCCTGCACTGGCTCAGGCGGATGTGGGCGTGGCGATGGGGGCCGCGGGCAGCGATCTAGCCATTGAGGCGGCCGACATCGCATTGATGCGCGCGGATTGGCGCCTCGTTCCCCAGGCATTCCGAATCGCCCGAAGGTCCATGCAGGTGGTGAAGTTCAACATCGGCTTCACGGCATTGTTCAACCTCGTTGGCATTTCTCTGGCGGCCTTCGGTCTTCTTCCCCCGGTTTTCGCGGCTGCCGCGCAGTCCCTGCCGGATCTGGGAATCCTCGCCAACTCCTCTCGACTGATCCGGGCCTAGCCATTCCCCGCCGCGCCCTCGAGCCTTTTTCCCTTTCAAAGCCCCGGGTAGTCTGGGCGCGTGCCTTCAGCGGTCCCTGGCCTGTGAGGGCACGACCTGCCCAGGATGCGCCGCTGATGGAGGGCAGACAGGTGCGGTATCTCTACCAGGCCGGTCACTTGAGATGGAATCGAACCAAGAAACTCAATTTGACTCCCGGCGTGCTTTTGTGATAGATTGGAATCGAATTTGGCCCGCCTCAGCCGGAGGGTGATTGAGCGTGACGCGCCTCTCCGGTCGTTTGTTTCTTTGGCGGGGCGATTCACGAGGTCGCTCAATCACAGAAAGACAACTTTCGGTCGTGGAGGCAACGAGCCACAGGCCTTGACTTGGTCGCTAGCTTCCTGAGGGGGAGCGCGGCCTGTGGGGAGCCAGTAGCGAAACCGGCCACTGTTATGCGCAGCGCATAACCGTGCAGGCCGGTTTTTGCGCTTAATGGCGACCGCGGCAGGGCTGTCAGGGGGTGTATCATGAAGCGCCTGATCCGTCCGGTTCTCTGCGTCTCCTTTGCAATGGCCAATCTCGGTTTCACCCCAATGCCGCGGCTCCCGGTGGCGGAGAAGCTGCTGGGCGTCTCTCCCCAGTCTACGGAGCGAGAGCGGATGATCATCCGGTTCTCCTCCCCGGAGGCGATGCGCTCCTTTCGCGAGCTCCCCTCGGGTCTGCCCGCCCGCTTCTTCCGCCTGCTGAATCCCGCCTCCCGGTACATCTTTGCGGATATCGAAAGGCGCTTCGAGCGCTTTTCGATGATGGTGGCGGAGTTGACCGGGGCGGAGGCCGCCCGCTTGGCGCGTCGTGACGACGTGGTCTACATCGAGAAGGACATCAGCTACTACCTCTACGAGCCCCAGAGTGGGACGAGCCGCTACGAGGGGGTCACCCCCCCGAGAAGTACCAGTTTGTGACTGGGGGCGAGGCGGGCCGCTTGTGGCTGGATGTCGAGTTTGACATGTACACGACCGCCACACGCCTGTACTGGGATGGGGCGCAGAACGACTCTATGTTGCAGTTGCCATCGCTCTCGGTGTCCCGGTGAGGCCTCGCATACGGGGGTCCGGACTTCCGGGTCCCATCATCCGGCATTCGAGGCTGGGTTTGCCAAACCCTGCAAGGAGTAGGCGATGAAACACAAGTTTATGCTCTTCCTGACGGTGATCGTGATCCTCGGCGCGCTAGGCGCCGCGCCCCCGCCGGTCGGCTCGCCTATTTCGAAGCTGCGAGGCGTGGACGCTCAGGGCGACGAACCTCAGACTATGATTGTCCGGTTTTCGCCCTCCCGCGACCTGGAGGACTTCCGGGAATACCCGCAGTCGATGTGGCGAGGCGTCACCCGCTTTTTTTCGCCGAAGATCCAATGGGTTCCCGGCAAGATCAGGAACCGGTTTGATGATTTCTCCATGATGACCATGGAGCTGACGGGCGCGGAGGCGGCGCGTCTGGCATCGCGCGCCGACGTGCTGTACATCGAGCCGAACTATATGTATGAGCTGCTGCAGCCCGATGTCAAAGTGGCAGGCCCGCAGCAAGCACCGGTGGGGGAGTATCAGTACGGATTGGCAAACATGGGAGTGACGGCAACTTTGCATGACGCCGGCTATACCGGCAAAGGCGTGAAGGTATCGGTCATCGACTCGGGCATCGATTCCCTGCACCAGGACCTGCAGGTGGCAGGGGGCTGGAGCTTCGTCAGCGACAGCATCTACTACGGCGATACCTTGGGCCATGGGACGCACGTCGCCGGCATCATCGCCGCCAAGCGCAACGGCTTTGGCGTCGTGGGTGTGGCGCCGGATGCGGACTTGTACAGCCTGGTGGTGTGCACCCCGCTGGGCTGCACCACCGAGGCGATCATCAACAGCGTGCAGTGGTCGCTGGATCATGACATCGATATCATCAACTTGAGCCTGGGCGGCACAGTCCGCTCGGCGGCCATGGAAGACGTAATGGACATCGCTTATGCCCGGGGCGTGCTGATCGTGGCCGCGGCCGGCAACGAGGGGCGGGGGGATGACACCGTGCTGTATCCCGCAAAGTATGACGGTGTGCTGGCGGTCTCCGCCGTGGATGCGCAGAACCACATTGCCTCCTTCTCCAGCCGTGGGCCAGCGGTTGAGTTGGCAGCCCCGGGGGTGGAGGTCTACTCCACGTTCATGATCCCATTTTTCCATGATCACTACTACGAGTATCTCTCAGGCACCTCGATGGCCTCCCCGCACATCGCCGGGTTGGCCGCGCTGGTCATGCAGGCAAATCCGGGCATCAGCAACGCCGAGGTACGCGAGAAGCTTCACCTGATGGCCCTCGATCTGGGTGCCGCCGGCCGCGACAGCACCTACGGCTGGGGGCTGGGCCAGGTGGATCGGCCGCAGGCCAATCCCGACGAGCACGCCCCCATCGCTGACGCTGGGGGGCCGTATCGGGCCGCCGCCGGGGAAGCCCTCCGACTCACCGGGCGGGGGACCCTGGATCTGGACGATAACCTCTTGAGCTTCGAATGGGATTTTGGTGATGGCAGCTCCGGTGAAGGTGTGGTGGAGGAGCATGTCTATGGGTCACCCGGGGACTACACGGTGACTCTGCGCGTGAGCGACCGCGAAGGTCTGTCGGACACCGCACAGACACAGGTCCAGGTCCGAGCGGGCGTGGTCCGGGAACTGCGCATCGGGGCGACGGAGGCAGGCTTCCTACGCTCGCCCGTGGATGTCAGGCTGGGCCGCAACCTGATCGCCGGGGTCTCTCTGGGTCGCGACCTGCATGGGGTGGCGCTTTTCCCGACGCCCGGCCACGACGACACATTCCTGCTCTCGGTGGCTCTCGAACTCACGGGGGCCACCGACCGGAATTTGCCGGAGCAGGGCACGATCCGTGCCGGCTTGTTGCCCAGGGAGATCACCGCAGCGTGGCCCAACTTCACCTACAGCCAGGTGGCCGCGGCGCCCATCCAAGTGCTGGAGCCGGAGATCGTGCTCAGCTACCTGCCCGGGCAGGTCGGGCAGGGGACCGTCAACGCCTTCTCCGCGCCCCGCGACCAACTGGCTGCGTTCGAGGCCGAGTTCGCCACGGGGGCGATGGCCTTTCGGGTGGATCTGCAAGCGCAGGATTCGGCCAGCATGACGTGGTCGGGACCCGAATTGGTGATCCGCTATATCGATCATGTGTCCGAGGCGCAGTACCCACCCGTGGTGAACGCCGGCCAGGATCAGCGCGCCTCGGCGGGGTCGCAAGTCTTCCTGGATGGCTCCAGGACGATGGATCCAGAGGGGGACCCGCTCACCTACGAGTGGGTCCAAATCGGGGGTCCAGTCGTGGACATCCAATCGGCTCATTCGCCTGTAGCGAGCTTCACTGCCCCGGCCGAGGATGACATCCTTGCCTTCGAACTGCGGGCGAGTGACGGCGTCTTCTCCGGGACGAATCAGGCGAAGGTGTTCTTGAATCAGGCGCCGGCGGAGATCAACAGCATGGTGATCCGGCCGGGGTACGGGCACGCCGGGTACGTGCATGAATACCTTTCGGATATGAACTTCTTCGACAAGCCGGTGATCCTTAGCGGTATTCAGGATTGGCTGACCTTGGACGATACGGACTTCCGCACCTTCGGGGTGCTGCAGTTCGACCTATCCGGGATTCCCAGTGGGTCGCAGGTGGTCTCCGCGAGCCTGGAGCTGACCGGCGCCTGGCAGTGGGTGGGAAAGCCCGCCGAGTTCCAGGTTGTGGTCCTGGAGGACTCCGTCGATCTGGGGTGGGAGGATCTGGACTACCCGGCCGTGGTGGGCGCGGGGATGGTCGCCTCCCTATATCCGGTGTTGGGTGAATACAACCTGGGCGAGAACGAGGTCAATCGCTTCAGCATCGGCCAGAACATCCTGGAGGCACGCCGGGGCTCGACCGACCGGGTGACGTTCCGCATCGACGGACCGAAAATCTCATACGGCAACGGCTGGATGTGGTTCACATGGTGGTCCGGCAACCGGTCCGACACGGCGGAGATGGCGCCGCGCCTGATCGTCGAGTACGCGGCCATGGAGCCCATCGAGGTGACTTCGACGCCCACGGCGGGAAGCCCTACGATCACTTCGACACGGCCGACAGCAACCGCCACTCCCACGGCCACGGCGACGGTTCCTACGTCCACGGCCACCGCGCCCATACTAAGTGAAACGCCAACCCCGACGGTTGAGTCGCCCACATCCACGGAGACACCCACCGCCAAGCCGCCGACGATGACGCCCACGGCCCCACCCCCGACGGCGACGCCGACCGCGACGAGCCCGCCGGCGGGAGAATCAGAAGTGGTCATCGACCCGGTCGTCTCAACGGAGATCGATTTCGCCGGTCGCGAATACTTCACGGCTAGACAGGGAATCCATGGAAACACGAACGCCTCTCCAATTGAGATCGGCGATCCGGCCTATGACCCCTCCGGCTGGGCGTACAGCTCCACGTGGGTCTTCAATGATGGAGGGCAGCAAGTCGATGAAGGCGCGCGATATCTCGCGTCGCATGCAGGAAACGCGTGGAGCCTGCACCTGTCTGGCGATGGTCAGCGGCGCCAGGTCACGATCTACGTGACGGTCAACCACAACAGTCGAGGCGCCACGGAGTATCGGGTGACGGCGGGGGAGGCCTCCGTGAGCATCGTCAAGACCAGCCAGGGGCGCTCGCACTACGCCATCTCCGTCCGTTTCACCGGAGAGGTCGAAGTGCGCATGGAGAACGTCAATGCCTATTCGGACTCTGCGACGTTTTGGCTTGCGGCGGCGGTATCTGGCGCGCCTTGAACAGCAGGTGACCGTGGTGTGAGGCTCGCGCCTCGACCAAGCCCGCTTGGCGCAGGATCGGGATAGGGGAGCCAGGTGCACCGAGTTTCATGACGAAGAGACGCCCAATCCGGGCGTCTCTTCGTCCATTGGCGTGGTTCCGACTTTCTCTTTTCGGAGTGGAGCTTTCCGGTCAGCGGCGCGGGGGCGGCTGCCGGCCGGCCCGCGCGCGATGGTTCGGCGTACGAGCAGCGAGCCGGGCCAGGGGGGCGTTCAATTCACAACACCGGCCCTGTCCCTCGGGTGTGAAAAGATTGTTCGCTTTTCGTTTCATTCGCGCAAATTCGATCACCGATATCTACGACAATTGGCGTTCTTCCTGTATAGTGGAGTTGTCTCTGCCGGGGGGACATATCATCAGTCGCATATGTGCTTCTGTGGGTGGAGGCAAAGATCTGGGGGACCGAATATGGTCGCTTGCCGAGCGTACCGGCCAAGCCCCCGGGGAGTCAGCAGCGAAACCGGCCACCAAGCCGGTTTCGTTCTTCTATTAACGGAACCGGGGCGCGGGTGACCGGCAGACGACTCAGCCCGCGCGGTAGATGAGATGTGACGGGCGGACGGGGGATGGGTTGGGTCAAGGACCTGTTTGTGTTGTGCGCCATGGGCGTGATTTCTTCGGGCGCCCTCTTTCTGGCACAGGATGCGACCGTGCACCTTGAGACCTAAAGGCCGATGGGCGGGCCCGATCTCATCACTGGGGTCCGGCAGGAGGTCCGGACGGCGGTTGAACGGTCGCGGGCCCCGGTCGCTGGCCTGGGGGACATGTGATGAGCGAGCGAGATGGGGGAGGAATGAAATGATTAGAGGAAGAGGTGCCAGGATGCAGTCGTTGGGTTCCGGACAGCCAGTCAGCCTGTCGCCCGGACGCGCGTTGAACCTGGCGTTGGTGTCGATCCTACTGGCCTCCAGCACGTTGCTGGGCATCCGCCCAGCCGAAGGATCAAGAGACTTGCTGTCCTCTGGCATATCTCTGGCCGGCGTGCATTGGTACAGTGACGACAGCGGGATGCTGGGCTCGAACATTCCGTGGGGCCAGAAGGGCTGGAACGTGGAAGTGATCTACGACAGCTCGTGGTGCGATGGCGATCGGACGACCCCGATCGGCAACAACGTGCGCGCCCTGGCGCAGCGAGCCAGGGACGACGGGCTGGTAAACATCATCCGCATCGACTACCGCAACTACCAGGCCGTGCCGCGAAACGGGTGGGAATATGGCGGTTGGGTGAGCGAGTTCACGAAATGCATTTCGGAACTCTCGGACGTGTCCATACGCTTTGTGGTCGGCAATGAACCGAACGCCGAGGGCGGCTTCAGCGCCCGGCAATACGCCGATGCCTTTGACTACCTTTACGCCCGCAAGCCGGGCGGGGTGAGGCTGCTGGTCGCCGGGCCCTCCGGCTTCTCGCCGGTATCCTGGTTCGGTGCCATGCTCAATGACACCACAGCCATCGATGGCATGGCGATCCACAGCTACGGCAACCCGCTTGACACGGATGTCGACGGCAATCACTGTGACGATCCTCGCAGATCCTGTAGGCGGGTGGCGGACTGGTCCTTCGACGGAGGTTTCCAGTACTTCAAGGACCTCATCAACCAGGTGCCCACCCGCTACTACAGCAAGCCGGTCTACATCACTGAATTCAACACCGATGTCAACGGCCCGAATGCATGGCCCAATCCGAGCGATAATTACCAGGAGGACTGGATCAACAAGGCTTTCGACGCGGTGCGCGCATACAACGCCGGTCGCGGGTCAAAGCCCAAGATCCACGCCCTCGTCTGGTTCGTCGATCGCGACGACGGAGGTTGGGCTTCATTCGCCCTGCGCAATATCTCACAGGCGCGCGAGGACATGGCATGCGAGTTCGGCAGCGACGCCAACCGTGGCGGTTCGAACAACCCATGCCTGGGCGATTCGCCCCCGCCGCCCAGCGGGCCGCCCGGTTCGGTCACCGGCGGCAGGACGCTCAGCGAGTCGGGCAGCTCGGAAAACCCCCCCTCCGGCGCAAGTCGAAATGATAGCGCAGTCCAACCTGGGCAGACGCGCCAGGCGGAGCGCTACTGGGGGACCCGAGGCATGGATATGGCCGCGAAGAAACCCACCGCCTGTTCAAGCAACCGCAATTCCATCTACCTCATCGGATGGCACCAAGGGGATCTGTCGGAGTATCTGGTGAACTTCCCCTCCGCTGCCGCGACCTACCGGATTACCGCCGTCGGTCTGCCTGACGACCCCTACGACCAGGCAAACCGGGCCTACGTCCTGGTGAACATGTTTGTCGACGGCAGGCGGGTCGGCAGCGTGAAATGGGATGATGGCAACCCCCGGTGCAATGAGGGGGAGGGGGGCAACTCGCTCAAGATCAACTTAAGCGGCTACCGGGGGGTCCACGCCGTGGCCTTCGAGTTCGCGAATGACTTCTATGAGCCGCCATTCCGCGATGAACGAAGCCGGGATTTCTACTTCGACTACTTCAAATTCGATCAGGTCAGCGGCCCGCCTGCGCCGACCCCACCGCCTTCCGGCGGGCACACCAGCCAACTGCACGGCACCGTGCTGCGGGCGAACGGAAGCCGGGAGGCGCGCCTGTATGTCTCCGTGTGGCGGCACGACGGTGGGCAGTTCTTGGAAGGGTACACGAACAGCCAGGGGATCTATGAGTTTACGGGTCTGGATCCGAACCAGCAGTGCAACATCGTGGTCAATGCGCGCTACGTTGGGAGCGGGGGCGACTGCGGCGCCTTTGACCGGGTGGACAAGAGCCGGAATTCGGCGGTGCGGAACAACGTAGAACTGATCGCAGGCTCGGACAACTGGCGCGGGGAGGATTTCTGGCTGACAAGCGTCTGTCCATAGCACGCCGGGATGGGGATTTCGATTGAAAGGGGGATTGAGTTTGAAGATGGGGCAGCGGCGTACGAGCGCGGTCTAGAGCGTAACATCATCCCTCGGCTGGGAGACGCCGCGTCTCTGAGCCGCTGCCCCTATCTTCACATGAATTTGCCCGACAAGGCCCTGAGGCGTTGTATGGGTCCATTTCGAGATCTTCGGGCATCCTCGGGCCGCACGAGCCAATTCGGGAGGCATCGGATTGAACCGGAGGCGAGCATGAGAAGGATCAGAATTCCTATGGGCATCATAGTTCTTGCGATGACACCGCCGCAGGCTCCCAGCGCATTGGCTATCAGATTGTGACAGCCACGGCCAACGGCGGGATTACCTGGCAGGCCCCGGATCTGCGTTCCACATATGAGGGCATACGCATCCTGCAGACGCCGGCTGTCTCACGCGAATAGGTCCGGCTCCTGCGCTGGGATACGGGTGAGGATTTCACACCTCTGGAACGGGCTTCAAATGGAGGGCCAATTGTCAGGGGAGGAAAGAGGTAATCGTAGGCCGACGGGGACGGCGATTTCAATGACGGCAATTGAGTACAAAGCCATTGTGACTACATCGACGCGCTCTGCTGTGATGTTATGGTGTCCGGAAAGGCATTTGCATACTACAATGGTGGGGAGATGCGAATGGGTGTGGGGTATCCGATGGGGGGACGATCCGCTTTGCTGGAGGACGAGGAGCGGCGCGGATGATCACTTTTCAGGAGATGCTTGACACCGTCGAACGAGTTGCGGAGCAGTTGAAAGCGGCTGAAGAGGTGGATTCCGCCGTCCGTCACGCGCTGGAGAACATGCGCGGCCTGCGTTCTATGCTGCAATATGCCCATCAGAAGGACTTCAAGACACGTGAGGAGGCGCTGCGCTATATCGACAAGGTGCTCACCCCGCAGCTAAATGGCATCATCGACGCGCTGGACTCCGCCACTGCGGGATCGATCTCACGGCTCCACACGGCGGAGGAGAGCGCCCGCCGGCTGGCACTGCGCCTGCAGATAATGGTGACCGACAGCGGGATCGATTTTCTCCCTTAGGGATCTCGTTGGGGTATGGTAGCGATCCAGGCCTTGCTTTTGGACGGCAACCCCCGATTGAAGGAGCGGCTCAACAGCCAGACGTCCATGGAGGCGATGCACTTAGCACGGGCAGTCACTGACGCGCCAGGCTCGTTGTATGTTCCGTTTCCATGCACGGCCAACCTGATGCGTTGTTGCGTGACCGATCCCTCCGGCGTCCAACCTGCGGCGAGAATCCGAATCGCATGACTCAGACGCGCCGACCGTTGGTCGCCTACCGGAAGTGGGCATTCTGCTTCTTCGACGCGGTCTTGCACGAAGAAATACTCTGCGTCTCGCGACCCGAAATACCTATGGAGGCGAGGAACCCATCGGTTCATCGCCACTTGGCGGAGGGGGGAAGGCCAAGCGGGGCTCGAGTGTTCTTGCCGCCCATGTGAATATGAGCCCCCGAATCGCTGGTCACGGGGGACATCAAATACCGGCCGCCAACTGCACGATGCGCTCCCCGGCCTCGATCAAGGTGCTGTCGCGTTTGGCGAAAGTCAGGCGCACGTAGCGGTTTTCCGGTGTGGGGAAGAAGGCGGAGCCCGGGGCAGCGGCCACCCCCACCTCATCCAGCATCCATTGGCAGAATTCCAAGTCGTTTTCAAAGCCGAAGGGCGAGATATCTACCAAGATGTAGAACGCGCCCTGGGGGACGGTATAGGATAGCCCGGCACGGTCGAGGAAGCCGGAAAGCAGCCCCAAGCGGCGCGCATAAGTTCGCGCCAGTTCCTCGTAGTAGGAATCCGGGAAGCGTAATGCTTCGACTCCGGCGTGCAGCAGTGGCTCAGGGGCGCTCAGGCTGATGAAATCATGCACCGTGCGCAAGGCCCGAGTCAGATCCTCATGCGCGATCACGTAGCCCAGGCGCCATCCGGTCATATGGTAGGTCTTTGAGAGAGATCCGCAGCTGAGAGTGCGCTCGAACATCCCCTCCAAACTCGCCATGTAGACTTGCCGGTGGGGTGGATAGACGATGTGCTCGTAGACGTTGTCCGTGATGACAAAGACGTCATATTCCCTCGCCAATTCGGCGATGGTTTCTAGTATTACAACGTTAGGTCACTACAAGCCGTCGAGGCGTTTGTGAACAGTTCGGCGGTGAGCGAGATAGGCGGCATGGCTTTGGCGCTGCAGGTAGGAAACATATTTGATGGCCGCATCAGGACCAAACCAGACGCGTGGCAGCACAGACTTCAACAGCAGGCGCACTTGAGATACTGTCAATGCGGGAGCCTTTTTTTCATCCGCAAGCGAACCCGCACCAGAAAATGATGCGAGAGCATGGTCAGGGTCATATGGTGGTGCCATCCATTCCAGGTTCGGACTTCGTAATGATCCATTCCCAGCTCGCCCTTAGCCTCCCTGATGGCGCGTTCGATCGGCCAGCGCATGCCGCTCAGCCGCACGAATTCCTCTACGGGCGTGTCCTCAGAAGCGTTGCTGAGGTACAGCTTCAATTCGCCCTTTTCGTCCAGGCCCCGACGCAGGATCAGCCACTGGCAGTGGGTGGGCAGCCCCTCTTGTGCAAGCCACACCCGCCTGAAGGCAAACCGCGCCGCCATAGGCCCCTTCGCACCCTCCTTGATCGTATAGAGCTGCCATTCCGGACCCGGGATGGAACTGGCCAGCCCGTCGGCGCGCATGGCCCGGGGAGCGTCATCCGCCAGCCGCTGCCGCGTCGGCGGCCGGCCCGTTCCGCTGCCCGGGGGCACCTCGGTCCTGGGCCTGTGCTCCCATACCATGGTGGAAACCGGGACTTCGGCCAGATAATTGAGCCCCAGGCCATGGATTTGATCCCGCAGATGCGGATTTCCGCCATAGGCCTCGTCAAAAACGACCCATTCGAAGGGCAGAATGCCTTCCTCATGCAGCGCCTCCACGCTCTCCCAGGCCAGTTCCGGCCTGGTGCGAAAGCGGATCCCCTGCGGGATGCCACACGCCTGCCAGCGTTCGGCATACTCCGGGGTGAACCAATCCTGCGGCAAATAGAGCTTTCGGTCCACCAGGGTGAACCCGTTCAGGCCCACATACGCGCTGAGCACACTGGCCTGGCAGTTGGCGATCTTCCCCAGCGCACCACACCACTGGCGCTTCACCCCCACAGAGTGCTTGCCTTGTTTGGGGAACTCACAGCCGTCGATTACCAGCACTCCACCAGCTTGCCCGAGGCCGTCAGCCACCAGCTGGCGATGCTTGCGCAGGATCGGCTCATCCTGCCAGGGACTCTGGCTCATGAACTGCTGCATAGCCTGAACATTGCCCCCCTCGACAGCCATGGCCATGGGTTGGATCGACTTGCGCTCCAGAGGCAACATCTGACCTTGCATGTACTTATGCGCCCACTCCGCCTGGTCGCGCCTCTGGAACAAGGGGCTGAACTCGGTGTGGTAGCTTTGCAGCTCCTCCAGCAGCGCGTGGACATCCTCAGGAACGAGTTTCATCACAGGCTCTCGGCCCGAAGGAGGTGGTATCTTTCGAGTGACATCCACCCATTCGCTCATCCTGCACCTCTCTGCTCTTGATCTTCGACAGTGAGATGCATCTCTCATGCCAACCTAACGTTGTAATACTAGTTCGTCCAGGCTGAACACTTTCCCCGAGGGATTGGAGGGCGAGCACAGGATGACCGCCTTGGCGCCTTCTGCCAGCGCCGCGCGCAGCCTCGCTGGGTCCAATGAGAAATCGGGCGGAGCCAAGGGCACCGTTATGGGTTCCGCATCGCACAACAGCGGCGCGGCGATATGCGCCTCATAGAACGGCGAAAACACAATTACGCGATCCCCCGGATCACAGACCGCCATCACGGCCGCCAAGATGGCCTCAGTGCTCCCCGCGGTGGCGGTGATGTGCCGGTCGGCGTGCACATCAATTCCCATGAAATGGGAGGCTTTGTCCGCCAACGCCGTGCGGAAGGGAAGCGCGCCCCAACTGTCGGTCAACTGGTTGTGGCCCTGCACCAGGGCCCGTCTCGCGGCTTCTACAACGACCCGCGGCGGATCGAAATCCGGATCACCGCTCGCCAAGTTGATCGCGCCGCTCTCTTGGGCACGCATCACCATGTCACCGATTGCGGAGGGGGTCAAACGTCCGGGACGTACAGCGGTCTTGGCCATATTCCAATCGTTCCTTTGCCTACTCTTCATCAGCGGTGTTAGCCGGTTATCCGCAAGAAAGCGGCCAAACTCGACAAATATACCCCCGATTCTGTGGGAGTGAAACAATAGCCTTCCGGCGGGTGCGTTCCGCACTGGTGGTCAATGTCCTCGCGATGGAGAGCCAGGGATCCGATTCCGCCTCCCGCCCCAATTCCCTTCCCCTACCTCCGGCAGACCGGGGAAGAAGGCCCCGGCAGCTTGGGGGGCGGCGGTAGATGGGGTGGGCGGAAAGGCTCCACACCGTCGGAATGGATCTTCAGCGTCGTGGATCTCGACGGTGGGCGATCTCGGGGCTGATTGGAGGGCGCCCCAGCGCCGGGCCAGGAGTCGAACATGCTCCCCCTAAACATAGGCTCACCCTTTCCGATTGGGGGCGGAAGGCCGGCCGTGCTACAATCTACACCATGGCACGCTGGCAAGGCACGATTACCCGCTACCGCCCATACCTCGACCTGCCCCCGGACGTCGCTCCGGTTACCCTCTTGGAAGGGAACACACCCTTGATCCCCGTGCTCGGCCTGGCCCGCGAACTTGGGGCCGGGGAACTCTATGTCAAGTTCGAGGGCCTAAATCCCACCGGCTCCTTCAAGGATCGGGGCATGACTGCAGCGGTCAGTGAGGCGATATATCGGGGCGCGCCGTCGGTGATCTGCGCCAGCACCGGCAACACGGCGGCCAGCGCGGCCGCTTACGCAGCGCGCGCCGGGGTGAACTGCTATGTCCTTATCCCGGAGGGCAAAGTGGCAGCCGGAAAGCTGGCGGGAGCGATTGCCTACGGGGCGCGAGTGATCCAAATTCAGGGCTCCTTCGACGATGCGCTGGCGCTGGTGCGGGATATTGCGGACCGAGAGCCGATCGCCCTGGTGAACTCCATCAACCCCTACCGCCTGGAGGGGCAGAAGACCGCCGCGTTCGAGATCTGCGATGCGCTGGGCACAGCCCCAGATTGGCTGGCGCTGCCGGTGGGGAATGCTGGGAACATCACCGCCTACTGGATGGGGTTCAGGCAGTACCATCAGGAGAAATCGACGGGTTTGCCGAAGCTGTTGGGTGTGCAGGCGCGAGGCGCTGCGCCGCTGGTGTTGGGGAGAGCGGTGGAGAACCCCGAGACGGTGGCCACCGCCATCCGTATTGGCCGGCCCGCGCGCGGGGAACAGGCCCTGGAGGCAGCGGCGGAATCCGGAGGGCGCATTATAGCTGCCTCCGATGCGGATATCCTCGCCGCACAGCGAGATTTGGCATCGCAGGGCATATGGGTGGAGCCCGCCTCCGCCGCCGGCTTGGCCGGATTGCGACAGGCGGCCGCATCAGGGGCGCTCTCTCTGAAGGGCAAACGGGTGGTGTGCGTCTGCACCGGACATGGGCTGAAGGATCCGGATATTATCAGCGAGCAGTTTCCTGAGCCCGTGGCCGTCCCCGCCCGGCTGGAGGCGATCGAGGAGATTATCCAGGTATGAGGGGCCTCGTCATCCGAGTTCCTGCCTCCACCGCCAACCTGGGTCCGGGCTTCGATTGCCTCAGCCTGGCCCTCGGTCTCTATAACAAACTGTATGTGCAGGTCGCAGACTGCGGCCTTCGCCTGCAGATCGAAGGCGAAGGGGCGGACACGCTGCCCTCCGATCGCTCCAATCTGCTCTTCCGGGCGGTGGCGTTTGGCTTCCAACGGATTGAAACGGCATTGCCGGGCCTCTCTCTCCGCATGGTGAATTGCATCCCGCCCCGCTCTGGGCTGGGCTCCTCCGCTGCCGCAGTGGTGGCGGGTCTGGTGGCGGCGAATGCGCTAAACGCGGATCCTTTCAGTAAAGCCGAATTGCTGGAGTTGGCTTGGGAGCTGGAGGGGCATGCCGACAACGCGGCTGCCTCCCTCTTTGGCGGGTTCAACATTGTCAACCCGGCGGAGGATGAGATGCTGCACAGGAATGTGCCCGTTGAACGGCTGCGGGTGGCTGTCGCGCTGCCTCAGATCGACCTGCCCACATCCGATATGCGCAAGGCGCTGCCGGAAATGGTCCCCTTTGCGGATGTGATCTATGGCGTGGCCAACGCGGCCCTCTGCGTCCAGGCCTTGCGCGACCAAGATTACCGCATGCTCGCCCGCTGCATGAAGGATCGGCTGCACCAGCCCTACCGCAAGGCTCGCATCACGGGCTATGACGCAGTCGTGGATGCAGCCCGCTCAAGGGGGGCGGCGGCGGTGGCCCTCTCCGGAGCAGGCCCAAGCATGGTCGCCTTTGCCCCAGCCAGGCACAAGCAGATCGCCGCCGCCATGGGGGATGCATTCCGGGCTGCGGGAGTTGCGGCGCGCACCTTTGTGCTTCCTGTGGATCGCGCCGGGGTGCAGGTCAGCCAGCTCAAAGGCGAGTGGGGGGGCCAGCGAGGATGCATGCCACCGGTCTGAATCTCGGCTAGGCTGAGATATCGGCCCGCCTCTCCACCAGAACGCGCGAGATCTCCCGATCAACTTTCCCCATGGGAAAATCGGACAACTGCGAGATGTCCACCCAGCGCAGTTCGGTGTGCTCCAGGGCCTTTGGATTGCGAACACCGCTCGAGACGGAGAACGCATGCACGGTCACACGGAAGTGGGTATAGGCGTGCTCGACCACGGTGATCGCCTCCCCCACATCGATCGGGATCCCGAGCTCCTCCATCAATTCGCGTTGCAGGCAGGCTTCCAGACTTTCATCCCTGTTGCGCTTACCCCCCGGAAATTCCCATAACCCTCCCAGCAGACCGCTCTCCGGTCGACGGGCGATGAGAACCCTCCCATCTCGCTGCAGTACACCGGCGGTGACGGTATGGTGCGGCGTCCCCGGACTCTTGTCACGGGCCGGCCGTTCGGCCTGGGTCCCGCGAGCGAAGGCCAGGCAGAAGCCCGAGACCGGGCAGCGGTCGCAGCCGGGCTGCCGCGGCGTGCAGATCATCGACCCCAGATCCATCAGCGCCTGACTGTAAGCGGAGCCCTGGCCGCTGGGGAGCCCTCGTGTCGCGTCCTGCATGGTCCGCTCCTGGGCATCGGGGGAGCGAGGATCTACGTTCAGGTCCAGCAGGCGAGAGAACACGCGGCGCAGGTTGCCGTCCACCGCGATGATGTCCTGGTTGAAGGCGATCGCGCATATGGCGGCGGCGATATACGGTCCGATGCCTGGAAGATCCTGGAGCTTTTGGGCCGAGTGGGGGAATTCACCCGCATATTTCTCAACCAAGATCCGAGCCGCCCGATGCAGATTGTGCGCCCGCTGGTAGTATCCCAGACCTTCCCACAGGCGGAGAATCCGCTCACGGTTCGCTTGGGCCAGGGCCTGAATGCTGGGCAAGCACGCCATCCAGCGCTGGTAATAGGGGATGACGGTCCCCACGCGTGTTTGCTGCAGCATCACCTCGGAAACCCAAATCGCGTAGGGATCGGTCGTCTTTCGCCAAGGGAGTTCGCGGGCGTGCTCTTGGTACCAACGGAGCAGCGCCATGCCGAATCGGGCGTCCATACTCGGATTGTAACGAATGAGAGAGGCGCCCGGCAAGGGAAGCACGGTTCGCCGCATTGACCGGCTTGAAGAATTCGTTCTCCAGAATTCAGGTAAGATCTTTCTCTATCATCTTTGTGTGCTGTGTCACGTTATACGTAAAACGTCTTAGGAAGTCCGCTATAGTTTCAAGCTCTTCGTCTGAGTAACTCGCTATGAGTTCAGCATGTGCTAGCTGAAGACCCGCGACCAGTGGGCCAGCCGTTTCTGTCCATTTCTTGCTGATCTCAATCAGTACGCCGCGCCTATCCTTTGGATTGGGCTTGCGCCTGATGAACTGGGCCTTCTCTAATCGATCAAGCATTGCCGTTGTCGAGCCAGTCGTAAGGCCGGTATAGCGGGCCAGTTCGGTTGGCGTAGAGACCCCCTTAATCGATAGGAGGCTAAGGCACTCTGAATCAGTGATGTTCAGGCCTAGCTTTCTGGCTATTGCGTTGCGAAACAATACAGAGCTAATGCCGTTGTCCCGAGCGGCTGCGAATACTTGCTCTTCTACGCCCCTCTTAAAATTCATGATAATTCTCCTTGACATTATCTTGATTATCAAGTATATTATAGCTCGAAAACCGAGTATCATGAGTATAGAGCAATATGACGCTGACGTCAAAGGGAGATCATGATGGGAAAAGGCATCAAACTGCTCGTTTACCCGGTGACTGATATTGGGAAAGCGAAAGCTTTTTACAGCAAGCTCTTGGGAGTAGAACCATATGCTGATAGCTCCTATTATGTGGGCTATCGGGTTGGTGATCTGGAGGTTGGATTAGATCCCAACTCAAGAGTCGGACCTATCGGTTATTCAGATGTCGCAGATATTCAAGCGGGTCTCAGAGAAATGGCCGGTGTAGGCGCCGAGATCGTACAGGATATCAAAGATGTTGGAGACGGCCTGCTGATAGCGCAGGTGAAAGACACAGATGGCAATGTCGTTGGCTTGAGACAGCAATCTTGAGCGAAACATGAATGGTTGCTTCAACCAGGTATCTGCTGACAGATTGTTCACGAATTCGAGCCATGTCAATCGTTAAGATGGAAAGGGTTGCGCCATGCCAGTAAACGACAAAAAGACAAGAAAGAAGGCCCCTAACAAGAAATCCAAGGGATTCACGGACGAGGAACGCGCCGCGATGAAGGAGCGCGCTCAGGAGCTGAAGGCGGAAGAGCGCATGAACAAGATCCGGGCGGAAGGGGAAAAGGCCCTGCTCGACAAGATCGCAGAAATGGAAGGAGCGGATCGCGCCATGGCCGAGAAGCTCCATGACATCATCACCGCCAGCGCGCCCGACCTCACACCGAGGACTTGGTACGGTATGCCCGCGTATGCCAAGGAAGGCAAGGTTGTCTGCTTCTTCCAAAGCGCGCAGAAGTTCAAATCAAGATACGCAACGCTCGGCTTCAGCGACGCAGCGAACCTCGACGAAGGCGCGATGTGGCCGACCTATTTCGCTCTGAAGGAGTTGGCCCCCGCCCAGGAGAAAAAGATCACTGCGCTCGTCAAGAAAGCGGTGAGCTGAGGGCGTTCCATTCAATTTCCGCACATCAAGTTCCCTGCTCGGGCTTATCCCCTGACCATCTCAACGGTCATGATCTTCAGGTAGTCGAAGTGTTCGATGTGGCCGCGCGACAAGAGGGAAATGGTATCGAAATTGCAATTATGTCGATTGAAGCCCCGGGATAGCTTTCACGGGCTATTCGTCCTCCGCCTCGGATTCTGATATCTTTCTAACGGAGCGGCAGGGATTTGCGCTTTATAATTCCAGCAAAGCTCCCCTGAGGGTGCGATTGTATCAAGGAAGGTCCAAATGATGCGTTTCGACCGCTTTACCGAACGCGCTCAGGACGCCGCCCAGCGCGCGGCGGAGATCATCCAGCGCTTCGGACATAATCAAATTGACACCGAGCACATCCTGCTGGCGCTGATCGAGCAGCCGCAGGGCGTGATCCCTCAGATCCTCGAGAAGCTGAACGTGGACATCGACGCGTTGGCTGAACAAATAGACGACCTGCTGCGCAATAGCCCGAAGGCCAGCATCTATGGAAGTGGGGCGGGCCAGATCTTCATCACGCCGCGCGTCAAGCGTGTGGTCGACATGGCCAATGAGGAGGCCAACCGGTTGAACGACGAGTTCATCTCCACCGAGCACCTTTTCCTGGCGATCCTGTCCGAGCGCAACACACCTGTGGCGCGCTTGCTGAGCGACGCGGGGGTCACCAAGGATCGGGTCTACGAAGCGATCAAGGAGATTCGCGGCGGGCAGCGGGTGACCGACCGCAAAGCCGAATCCCGGTATCGCACGCTGGACAAGTATTCGCGCGACCTTACCCAGATGGCCAAAGAGGGCAAGCTCGATCCGGTCATCGGCCGGGATGAGGAAATCCTGCGCGTGATCCAGATCCTCTCGCGCCGCACAAAGAACAACCCCGTCTTGATCGGGGAGGCGGGCGTGGGGAAGACCGCCATCGTGGAGGGCCTGGCGCAGAAGATCGCCGACAATGATGTCCCCGAGATCCTCATGGGCAGGCAGGTCGTCTCGCTCGACCTGGGGGCCATGATTGCCGGCTCGCGGTTTCGGGGCGAGTTCGAGGAGCGCTTGAAGGCCGCCATCGAGGAGATCCAGCGCTCAGAGGGCGAGATCATCCTGATGATCGATGAGCTGCACACCGTTGTTGGCGCGGGTGCCGCGCAGGGGGCCATGGATGCCTCCAACATGCTCAAACCCGCGCTGGCGCGCGGCGAACTGCAGTGCATCGGTGCCACCACGCTGGACGAGTACCACAAACATATCGAGAAAGATGCAGCCCTGGAGCGCCGCTTCGCGCCCGTCTATGTGGAGGAGCCCACCGTCGAAGAGACCATAGAGATGCTCAAGGGGGTGCGCGATCGGTATGAGGCGCACCACAAGGTCAGTTTCTCCGATGAGGCCTTGGTCGCCGCGGCGAGGTTGTCGCACCGCTACGTCACCGACCGGCACCTGCCGGACAAGGCGATTGACCTGATCGATGAGGCGGCCGCCAAGCTGCGCGTCGCGCTGTATTCCTTGCCGGATGATCTCAAAGGGACGAAGCACGAAATCGATCGGCTGATGGCGGAGGAGGAGCAGGCGGGCCTGGAGCGGGATTATGAGCGCGCCGCGGAGATGAAATCCCAGCGCATCCGTCTGGAAAGCGAATTTCACCAGAAGCGAGACACGTGGGAGGCGGAGCACCACTTGGACGAGGTCGTAGATGTGGATGACATCGCCCAGGTGGTCGCTCAGTGGACGGGCATACCGGTTCGGCAGGTTATGGAGAGTGAGGCGCAGAAACTGCTGGAGATGGAAGATCGGCTGCAGGAGCGCATCGTGGGCCAAGACGAGGCAATCCACGCCCTGTCCGACGCCATCCGGCGCGCCCGCGCTGGGTTGAAGGATCCTCGCCGCCCGATCGGATCCTTCATCTTCTTGGGATCCTCTGGCGTAGGCAAGACTGAAACCGCCAAGGCGCTGGCCGAGTTCCTGTTCGATGACGAAGACGCCCTGGTGCGGGTGGACATGAGTGAATATCGCGAGCAGCACACCGTCTCCAGGCTGTTTGGCGCTCCGCCCGGCTACGTCGGATACGAAGAAGGTGGGCAACTCACCGAAGCCGTGCGCCGGAGGCCGTTCCGCGTGGTGTTGTTTGATGAGATCGAGAAGGCGCATCCGGAGGTATGGAATTCGCTGCTGCAAATATTGGATGACGGCCGGCTGACCGACGGTCAAGGGCGGGTTGTGGACTTCCGCAACACCGTGCTGATCATGACCTCGAACCTGGGGACGGAGTTCGTCACCCACTCTGGCACATTGGGATTTCGCCCGAGCGGCAGATCTGAGGATCGGCGCGCGGAGCAGGAGAAGATTGAAAAGGCGCTCAAAGACACCTTCCGGCCGGAGTTCTTGAACCGCATCGATGAGATCATCATCTTCTCGCCGTTGTCTATGGAAGATATGGTCAAGATCGTCGATCTGCAGATGGACCACGTGCAGGACCGGCTGGCCGAGCATGGCCTGGAAGTGGAGCTGACTCCCGATGCGCGCAAATGGCTGGCCGATGCGGGGTACGATCCGGCCTTCGGCGCCCGACCGCTCCAGCGGGCTATCCAGAAGCATGTTGAGAGCCCGCTCTCCATTAAGATCCTCAAAGGTGAGTTCGATGAGGGGGATCGAGTGATGGTGGACTACGCGGAGGCGGAAGGAATCGTCTTCCGCCGCCTGGAGCGTGGGGCTGCCGTTGAGCTGCCGGAGGAGGTCCCGGCGTAAAGAGCCATTCCGCGAAGCAGCCCGGATGAGTAAAGGGGACCGGGTGCTCCGCGCTTCATCCGGAGGGGATATGAGGGGACCGGCGGCCGTTGGCCCCCCCGGCCCCAGTTGACGAATTCGCCCCGTTAGCCACCCCGCCCCGTGGGATCCCCCACCCGCCGGAGGCCGAATCGCCCCATGAGAAGGGCAATTCGGCGATGAAGGGGGCAAGATCAGCCATGAAGGAGGGAATTCGTGGATGAGCGGGGACTGCTGACGCGGGGGTTCGAAAAGCCACCCGGGGAGGGATTCAGGCCCGGCGGGAGAACGCTGTCTGCTTTTCCTGCTCGGCGGAGGCCAGCAGATCCGCCGCGCTTTCCAAGTTCGCCTCGCTGATTCCGCCCAACATCAGCGCCAGCTCCTCGCGCCTTGCCTGGTCGGCCACGGTTCTCACGACGGTGATGGTGCGGCCATCTTGGAACTGCTTTTCGACTTTGTAGTGCTGATCGGCGAAGGCCGCCAGCTGGGGCAGGTGGGTGACGCAAAGCACCTGGTGCCGGCGGGCCAGCGCCCAGAGCTTGTAGCCCACCACCGCGCCCACGCGTCCGCCAATTCCCTGGTCGATCTCGTCGAAAATGAGCGTGGGGGTGCGGTCGGCTTTGGCGAGCACCGTCTTGAGCCCCAGCATCAATCTGGAGGTTTCGCCGCCGGAGGCGGTTTTCACCAACGGCTTCAGGCCCTCGCCGGGGTTCGGCGCCACGAGGAACTCGGCCTGATCCACCCCGGTGCGGTCAAATGCCAGGCGCCGGCCATCCATGGGCAGCCCGTCCGGATCATCCTGCTGGGTCAGGGCGGTCCCGAAGGAGGCACCCGTCATTTGCAGATCCTCAAGTTCATCCTCTACGGCGGCTGCGAGCTCCATCGCGGCTGCCTGGCGGGCCTGGGAGAGTTCGGAACCCAAGTCCCCCAACTGGGTGAGAAGTCGGTCCTCCGCCGCCCGCATCTGCTGGATCTGTGCGCCGGCGTGGGTGATGGTGCGCAGTTTCTGGCGCGCCTGCTCGGCGTGGGCCAAGACGGCCTCTGCGCTCCCGCCATACTTCCTCTCCAACCCGCGAATCAAAGCCACGCGCTCCTCGACTACATCCAGCCGTCGAGGGTTGAATTCGATCTGTTCGCGGTATGATCGCAGCCGGCCAGCGATATCGGTCATGCTCTCCAGCAAAGCCTGCCCTTCGGCGTGCAGGGCGGCCAGGCTCGAATCCACGGAGGCCAGAGTCTCCATCACGGCGACCACCTCTCCGAAGATTTCAGAAGCGGAGGGGCGGCGTGGGTTGCTGTCATCCAGGGCGCTCAGCGCTTGCTCCGTCAGCGTCGCCAGTTTCTCGGCATTGGCCAAGCGGATCCGTTCTTCCAGCAGCGTCGCCAGCTCCCCCGGCTTCAGCGCCGCGGCTTCAATCTCGTTGATTTGAAATTCCAGCAGGTCCCTGCGGCTCTCCGCTTCGGCCTGGCTCTTCTCCAGTTTGGCACGCGCTTGACGCACCTGGGTCAGCTTGCGATACAGGGAGTGAAAATCCTTGCGCAGCTCCGCCAAGTCGGCATAGCGATCCAGCAGGTTGAGGTGCTCGCGAATACGGAGCAGGCTCAAGTGCTCCGATTGCCCGTGCACATCCACCAGGTATTCGCCAATTTGGCGCAGCAAGCCCAGTGTGACCGTCCGCCCGTTCAGCCGACAGATATTGCGGCCCTCCTGGCGGATTTCGCGGCCCATAGTCACATACATCGGATCATCGAGCAGGCCTTCGTTCTCCAATACGCTGTGCACGGCAGCTTGCACGTGCGCGTCCAGCCGGAATACCCCCTCCAGCAGGGCCGTCGGCTCGCCGCGCCGGATCACCGTGCTTTCCCCGCGGGCGCCGAGCAGCAGTTCAACGGCGTCAATAATGATCGACTTGCCCGCCCCGGTCTCGCCGGAAAAGACCACGAAACCGGAATCGAAAGAGAAGTCGAGCGCCTCGATAATCGCAAAGTTCCGGATGCGCAGTTCGGTCAACATAATCGCGGCTAGAGCCGGATCCCTCGGAGAGTGGCGTACATGCTGCCGATGATCAACGCGCCATAGACCAGGGGCCACAGCAACGACATGGCGGCAGCTCCCAAGAGAGTTGGGCCCCCTCGAGCCGCCCCGGCCGCGATGGTGGTCAGTATTGGGCCCGCTACGTGCGGCAGCGTCCCTACACCACCACCAATAGCCGTGACCAGCGGCAGGTTGCGGCTGCGGCGTCTGCCGACCGTCCACTGGACGAGACGCGCCAGCCCGCCCCCGACCACGGGCGCCAGCAGGAATCCCCAGATTCCCAGGAAGCGCAGCAGACCCACAGATACGCCTGCGCCCAATGCGGCGACCACTCCAGCGATCAAGAAATCAAACTTGCGGGCGGTCTCATAGATTCTTTGCTGCCCCCGGATGCATTCCTTGCAGCGATATCCCACAGGAGTCTGGACGGCGCACTGGCTGCAGATGGGTTTGTTGCAGCGATTGCAGCGCAGCGTGGTCTCCCGATTGGGGTGGTAGGCGCAGGTCAATGGTTGCTCGCTCATTCCGCATCCCCAACGATCGGGTTCTTCTGCATGCGGGAGGTGAGATTGCGATAGAAGTAGTCGGGCTCCTGAAAACGGACAAATTTGGCCGCGTGGCCGCCGGCCCGCACGCGCACCTGATCACCATCCTTCATGTGCACCGCGGGCTGACCATCCATGCTCAACACTGCGTCGTGGTCAGTGCGAATGGTGATCAAAACCGTGGATCCTTCGTGCAGGATCACGGCTCGGTCCACGGAAAGATGTGGGGCCACAGGGACCAGCAGGATGTTGCGCAACTCAGGCGGCATGATGGGGCCGCCGGCGGCCAGCGCGTATGCGGTGGAGCCCGTGGCGGTCGCTGCGATCAAGGCATCCGCCACATAGGTGGTCATGTGCCGCCCGTCAATATCGGCGCGGATGCGAACCGAGCGCATCACCGCCCCGCGGCCCACCACGCACTCATTGAGCACGTCCCACCGGCCGAGAATATCGCCTTCGCGCAGGTGCTCTGCTTGCAGCATCATGCGGTTTTCCAGCCAGCACTCCCCAGCCAGCAGACGGTCCAACGCGCTTTGCCACTCGTCTCTCTCGATCTCGATCAGGAAGCCAAGCCTTCCCAGGTTGATCCCGAGAATGGGAAGATCGCTAGGCGCGCACAGATGGCCGGAGCGCAGCATGGTGCCGTCGCCCCCCAGGGCGATAAGAACGTCGAACGCGGCCTGTTTCACTTTTTCGCGCAGGGTTTCGTCGTATAACGAACCATACACGGCGCTCTTGCCGCGCCGGATCAGGTGCTCTGCGATCTCCTGGGCCAGGGCCTCCGCCGCCGGCATTTGCGGATGTATGGCAATCGCGAAGTGTTCGGGAATGACCTTCCATTCTTCCATCAGGGCTATTATACGCGGCCTGACCGCGGAGTACGACCGGGACCCCTCGAGGTCCTAGGGCATCTCCAGTGCGAAATCAACCCGGGCAATCACAATCTGTGGAAGGATCGTTCCCCGGCGGAGTGGACGGGTCTTGGCGAGCAATTGGCCTGCTGTCGAATGGCGCCCGAACAGTTGGCGGAAGAGGGATGTGAACGGGGTGGGAAATCAGGGGGAAGCCCCCAAAGCGTTCGGGCGGTCGGATCCGGTTGATCTTCCGATCACTCCGGATATTCACCTCGAGGAAATCCCGGCCCACCTCTGGTCGACGAGGGTTTAGGCCTGGTCCCGATCCAGCTTTTTCTGGACGGCGCTGAGCGCTGCCCGCAGTCGTCGCTGCTGGCCGCTGGTGGTCAGATCGCCCCGGGTGCGCTCTGTGACCCCGCGTACCATGTCGGTGGTGCGGCGCAAGTTGTCGGTAATCGCCGAGGGGAAGTCGAGGGTGACCAGCAGCCCATAGATCTCATCCATGATGTCCAACAGGTGCTCGGCCGGGGCGAACTCATCCTTGCGCAGCAGATCCAAGACGCGTCGGCGCAGTTCGCCCGCCACTTCGCCCAATCCGCGGATGTAGGCCGCATACTCGACACCCAAGGTGTCCGGATCGGGGAGAGGCTCGCCCGCGAAGAGAGCGTATACGATGCTGGCTTCAGCGTATTCCTTGAAAGCGTCCTGAGTATAGCCAGCGTGGTACAGGTCCGGGAACGAAACGAGATCTTGGTGGAAATGCGAGACCAGTTCCGCTGCCTGTGCAAGATGGCTTCTCGCGAGCTCACGCTCGTCGCGGTGAGCTGCCCGGATGGCTTTGGAACAGTGCCGCACCAACACCCTGGACCGCTGGAGCGCCTTCTCGCGGGCAGCGTTCTTGCTCTCGAAATGCTCGCGGACCTTTTCCCCGATTCTCTCCAATTCATCCATGTCGTCTATTCCTCAGAGTCATCCGCTGACCCCCGGAAGAGACGGTCGGCCAGAGAGGTGCCCTCGGGGATATCGATCTCCCCGTACTGCGCTTCAAAGCGGCCCAAGTGCTCCCCCAGGGCTCTGTGGAGCAGCTTGGCGTTGTGCGGCGTCATGACGATACGGGCGCGCACGCTGGCCTGCGGCATCTGGGGCATGATCTGAGCGAAGTCGATCACGATTTCAGAGGATGAGTTGGTGATGAGCGCGAAATTGGCGTAGGTCGGTTCGAGATTGGTGGGCAGATGCACCTTAACGCGCTTGGGATTGGATGGGCTTCTTCCGGCAGCCGGCATGTTCACCTCCGGAAAGCAAGCGCCCTCAGCCGGCGGTGACTGGCCGAGGGCGCCGATTTGGGCGACCTAGAAGGGGATGTCTTCTTCGGTGGCTGGGGCTTCTTCCGAGTATGACTGGGTGTCGGCGTCCGACCGGCTGCCAAGGAATCTGACCGTCTGTGCGTTCACCTCAAAGGATGCGGCGGGCGAACCATCCTGGCGGGTCCAGATCCTGGGATTGCCATTCTCATCGGCGACCAGGCGCCCCTCCACCAACACCTGGCGCCCCTTGCGCAGGTACTGGTGAACGGTCTCGGCCTGTCGACCCCAGACCGCGACGCGGAACCAGACCGTCTCTTCGACGGGGTTGCCGTTGCTGTCTGAGTAGCGGCGGTTGGTGGCAATGTTGAGATTGGTCACCGCCTGACCGCTCGGCGTGTAGCGCATCTCCGGATCACGCCCGAGGTTGCCAACCAGTATCACTTTCTGAAACATGGGGATCTCCTTTCCGATGGGATGTCATCCTGCGGTTCCGGCCCGGGTGGCCGTGCTTACTTGGGTTTTCCCATCGGGACTAGAACAATTGTACTATATTCTCGGGGAGCTTGTCAAGTCCGAGATTTCTCCGGGCGCGTTCCATTGCCGGGGGCAAATGCATTTGAAGATGGAAGCCGCACCCGCCCTTCGTCATCCTCCGATCTTCCCGCCCCCCAGCCGCGAAGACCAGCGGTCGCGGTTATCGCTTTACCTGCCGCCGGCGCCTTTTCGCGCCCCTCCGCGAACCCCTTCCCGCTGCACATAGCGAGACATCGCGGACGGGTGTATGGGGACACGGTGAACACACTTGCTTGTCCGTCAGGCTCGTCTCGCAGGGTGATAGAGAGCCAGACCCGCACGCATCGGAGTTGAGAATCGCATGCAGGGAAGCGACCATGTTTGTCAAAGAAAATGTCGATAATTATTTGACGAGTGCAGCCATCCATGTTACCCTCTGGGGGGCGAGCATGCGCGCAGCAGCGTCGCCACGCCCGCCGGAGGCCAGCGCCTGGACGATCAGAGCACTTAGTTGCGGACGGCGTGAAGGACAGCAAGATGGAGATCATGGGTGATGAGACGCCGCGGTTCAACATCCGCGCGGTGGTCAACGAGACGGGCTTGAAGGCGGATACCATCCGCGCGTGGGAGCGCCGGTATGGCCTGCCCAAGCCGGCAAGATCGGCGGGGGGACACCGTCAATACTCGGCGCACGATATTCAGACCATCAAATGGCTCCGCGCCCGGCAGGAGGAGGGCCTGACCATCAGCAATGCGGTCGATCTTTGGAACAGCGTCGCCGAATCGGGGCAGGATCCATTGTTGGCTCCAGAGTATATGCAGCCCCGGACGGAGAGAGCCGGTCTCTCCGGTCAGAGCATCGACCAAATGCGAGCAGAATGGGTGCAAGCGTGCGCATGCTTCGATGAACTGGGTGCGGAAGGGGTGCTCGACCAAGCCTTCGCCCAATTCTCTGTGGAGGCGGTCTGCGCTGAGGTGCTGCAAGCGGGAATGAGGGAAATTGGGGACGGCTGGTATCGGGGCGAGGTTACCGTTCAGCAGGAGCATCTTGCCTCGGAGATTGCCATCCGGCGCACGGAAGCCCTGATCGCCGCAGCGCCGAACCCGGTGCTGCCCGGCAACATTCTGATGGTCGCGCCGCCCGGTGAACAACACACCTTTTCTCTCCTCTTGATCACGCTTCTGCTCCGGCGACAGGGGCGGGCGGCAATCTTCCTCGGCGCCAACGTGCCGCTCCCTCACCTGGATGCCGCATTAGAGGAGGCCGGTCCGCAGCTCGCCGTCCTCAGTGCGCAGCAGTTGCCCACGGCCGCTCGCTTACTGGAAGCCGCGGAGCTGTTGAATGGGCACAAGGTGGCCGTGGCTTTCGGAGGGGGGATCTTCAATCGGTTGCCAGAGGTCCGGGGGCGCATTCCTGGGCACTTCCTCGGTGAGACGATCGCCGAGGCGCCACCGATGGTGGAAGCCCTGTTGTCCCAACGGCCGGGTCCGCAAAGCGTACCGAAGCTGGGAGACGAATACCGACATGCACTGCGCGCCTTCGACCGCGATGTCGCCCGCATAGAAGCCCGACTGTACGCGGAGCTTGGTGAACGGGGCGGTTTCGATGGGTTTCTGCCTAAAGCCATATCGAATACCGCCCTCTACCTGCGCGCCGCACTCAGCCTGGGGGAGTTGACCGCATTCGGCGCGGAGATCGACTGGATCCACGACCTGCTGCGGAGGGAAACGATCCCGGACCAGGCCCTGGGCGTCTTCCTGGCGGGCTACGGCCGGGCATTGCGGGAGATCATCGGTGCGGCGGGCCGGCTCGTCGCCGGTTACTTATCGGAACTGGCGGCGAAATACCAATCTGAGTCAGGCCCAACGCCGCCCAGCGCTGGTTGAGAGAAACGGCGGTCGATGCAGGAGAAGACCTATGCGATACTTGGTAAGCGGTGGGACAGGTATGATCGGGCGAGGGCTCGTGGCGACCCTACTCGAGGAGGATCACGAGGTCGTTGTGCTCAGCCGGGATCCGGACCGCCATCGGGCGGACATGCCCGCGGGCGTGAAACTGGCGCAATGGGATGCCAGGACCGTGAGTGCGTGGGCCGAATGGATCGAGAGCGCCGATGCCGTTGTCCATCTGGCTGGTGCCCGGCTCGCCGGCCCGGATCCGCGTATGCGCTGGACCGAAAGGCGAAAACGGATCATTTGCGAGAGTCGGCGCGATGCCGGCCGGGCCCTCGCCGCTGCAATCGAAGAAGGAGGGCGAAAACCTGCCGTGCTGATCCAGGCATCGGGGGTGGACTACTATTCGCCGGGTGAGTCGCTGGTCACAGAGAAGACTCCGCCGGGGGAGGATTTTCTTTCGTGGGTGTGCACAGAATGCTGGGAACGCCCGACCGCCCCGGTCGAGCGCTTGGGAGTCCGCCGCGTGGTGATCCGCAGCGGACCGATGCTCAACGCCAACGACGGTTTCCTGCCCCCGCAGGTGCTGCAGACGAAGCTGTTCGCTGGGGGCGCGATCGGAAGTGGACGGCAATGGGTTTCCTGGGTCCACTACCAGGACGTGATCTCAGCCATCCGATTCCTGACGCAGAACCGTGACGCGGAGGGGGCTTTCAACCTGGCAGCGCCCAATCCGGTCAGGCAGAGAGAGCTGGCGAGGGCGCTCGGGCAGGTGCTCAAACGGCCGATCTTCATGCGCTGGCCGAGTTTTCTGTTCGAGGCCGCTTTTGGAGAGATGGCCGTCACACTGCTGGAGGGAGTGTGCGCCTCCTCCGAGCGGCTGCAGCAGGCCGGCTTCGAATTCCAATACCCCGAGATCGAGGGGGCGTTGCGGGATCTGCTGCGCTAATCCCTCGCTCGAAAGCTTCGCCTATGATGCGCCACGAAACGCACCATGCAAATATGGCGCGAGGGCGAATGCTGGCCGCCTTTGTCGGCTTCGCCGGGTTCGATAAATGACAAATCGGCGCTTGGCTGAATGGGGTGAGCGAACACGCTGGCCCGGCGAGCGCAGCCTCATTCGTCCATCAGGGTAACGGGCTCCGGATAGTAGCGCACAGCGTGCTTGGCATAACGCTCTGCCACCAACTCTCGCAGCCACCGGCGTTTGGCGTCCAGCGGTTCATCTGCCCTGAGGCGTTCCAGATCCGCATGCAAGTGCAGGACGCGGCCAGGAACGACAAAGCGGGTGATCCCTTGGGGGATTCGCTGGCCTTGGAGAGTGGCCTGAATGACTTCGCCCACGGTGAAGGGCGGGAAGCGCACAACGGCTGCGAAACCCGGGGCTTTCATCTCGACGGCGGAGAAATCGTCGCTCGCTAGGCGCTTCACCCTCGCGCCGTGGGTGTAGGCTGCGACGATGTCATTGAGGCGGCCGAGGTTCCCGGTGCGTTCTATTGTGCGCATTAGATAGGCACCACCATCTCGTGTGGTGACCGCACACAACGCCTCCCGCGCCTCCAGGGCCGGTCTGAGACGCGCGGGCGAGACGGCCGTCAGACTGCAGCCGGGCAAGCCCTCAAGCAAGGCGATCAAAGCGGAAGGTGATAGATCCTGAAGGGCGTGGTTCCAGGTCCCAAGGGATAATGCAGGGTCTTGGGAGTCGACCAGCTGAACGATGAGCGTGGGGAACCCCAGCGCTTTGAGGGCTGACAGGCGAGTCGCACCATCCAACAACACATAACCCGACTCAGTAGGGGTCACAAGGGGGGGGTTGATGAGTGTGGAATCGGATTGGAAGCGCAGGATCAAACGAGACACGCGCTCGGGATCCGTGTTTTCGTGAGGCAGGACTTGGTCCAGCGGGACGACCTCCAGGGCCGCGGGCTCGTCGCGCGGTCTGGACTCCAGCTTGGTGACGATTTCATCGACCAGCGCAAGCTCGCGCTGTGCCTCCAACTCGGGCCATCCATGAGCTGCGCGCTGCTCCGCGCGCAGCTTCGGGTGCCACGGCTCTGGAAACCGACGTTCCTCGTCGGGATCTGAGAGCAGCAGGATGCTTCCCAGAATGCCACGATCCAAGGCCTTCAGGACATCGGGGAGATGCAGCGTTTCAAGCCCGCCGATGCTCACCACATGCACGCCGGGCCTGCAAATTGCAAGCTCCTTCTCCCCGAGATGCGCAACAGGCACGCCTGCCCCCGTTTGTTCAATACATAAGAAATCGGCGGCCGCAAGCAGGTCCGGCAGATCCGCCGGGTGAGTGTCCAACCCCCGGATCATCCCGGATCCCTCCCGGGCGCCGTACATCAGCACTTGGAGGTCGAACGCTTGCGCGCGTCTGGCCACTTCAATGCAGACCGGGCCGAAGCCGACCAGACCCAGCGTCTTCCCGGCCAATCCATTTGAGGCCAGCGGATCCGCGATGGTCAAGAGTTGCGCCATGACCTGCTCCGCCTGGGCGACAAACATGGCGTCCGGCGAGTGGATCACGTTCGGGCCTTTCACCCGGGCCATGATGAGCGTTTCCGGCGCTTTGCCGGAGCCGAGGACACCGATCACAGATAATCTCGGCGCACCTTCGAGCGCCCCCTCTGGAAGGGCCCAGTCTCCCCGCATGATGAGCGCATCCGCATTTCTCAGCAGGTCAACGGCCTCTCGCGGCGGGAGATGCGGCCTGTATTCCAATTCGACGGTTTGGGACAAACGGCCTCGGGCCTCATGACCGAGTTCCCCTGTCACCAAGACGGTGGCGCGAGAATGTGTGTAAAAAATCGAGGATTCCATGGGGCTTGTTTCATCCATTGTGAGCCCGGGGAGGGTGACCCGACGCTACTGGCGGCCGATGGCCAGACTCCTGCCAGGGTTGGGGCCTCCGCTCCGGCGCCTCATATCGCCCCGACAGCATGCCTGGCGGGGTCGCTGGTCAGCCAGAATATCGCCGTGATGAGCACTGCGGAGGTCAGACACCACGTACAGGTTGCGCCGATAACAAATGGTTCCAGGTATGTCAGGTAGACGGAGAACAACGTCCCGAACAGCGCTAGGCCGAAGACCAGGACTGTGGGCCAACCCGGGTTGCGTCCCTTGGTGCGGATGGCATAGAGGCTGCCGCCCAAGATGGCCAGATAGCCGAAAAGGCCGAATAGGCCGACTGGAAGGGTCCCGAACAGGCGCGCGTATCGGCTTCCTTGAACCGCGTTGCAGTCCCCGACAGGGCCGCATACCGCCAGCGTGTCTGTGGTCTCGACATAGGTTAGATACGCGGCCACGCCGGCCCCGATCAGGGAGAGGATTGGCACCAACCAGCTCAGGGATCTTTCCTCCCCCTCCGCGGGCTGAAATATCCATTGGAACAGGGCGATCCCCAATACGACCAGCATCGCGATCAGGACGATGACCGCGACTCCGTTGGCGACGGGATCGAGCTGAAAGCGATCCCACATGTTCATGTCCGCGGCGTACGGATCCATCTCCGATGTCGGGATAGGATTGCCGATTTGCCCCTCTTGAGCGGTGGTGGCGGTCGCCTCTGGAGTGGTCTGCCCCGCCGGCGTCTCCGCCTCTGGCTGTAGAGACAGAGAATCGATCACATCCTGCAGGCCAGGGATGTCCGACCAAGCGATGCCCCCCGAAGCCAGACCGCGAACGATGATCTCTGGGAGTTGCGCAGGGATGTCCGCAGAGCCCACCAGAAGGGTATCGCCCACCGCCAGCGCCGGCACGAAATACTGGTCCTGTGGGACGTTGAAATGCACCATTGCGGAGTGGAAGAGATCCGCGCCGCCCGGTTTGGTCGTGTCGACGGCCACGATCTGCAGTTGCTCGCCATACTGGTCCATCAACGGGGGCAGGTCCTCGGTCATCACCTTGTGGCAGTGAGGGCATGTGGGCGAATAGAACAACACTGCACGCACAACTGCCCCTTGCGCCCCTACAGGCGGCGCGGCGGTGAAGGCGGCAAAAAAGACGAGCAAAAGAACTATGCTTGTTCTGGACTCACGCATCCGATCTCCCAATTCGGCCGGGCCGCTTCTTCCACAGATCCCAGAGCGCCCCGAGGCGCTCCTCCAAACGGCGGCCCAATGGCTCCCCACCGGCTGTGGTGAGATCATCCTGGTTGTCGAAGACCACTTGGGGAACTCCAAAGCCGTTCACCTCAAGATAGGACGCCTCCCCACCGCTGAACTCCACCCAGTCGTCGGCGCGGTACAGCCGCCTCATCTTATCATCAGAAAGACTGTGTTCCAAGATGCTGTCGGGGCGCGCTGGGTTGCGGCGATCCCGATTCTTGCGCAGGGATTCCTCAAAGGAAACCCGCACATACATGGCCGCTGCTTTCTCCAGGATCTGAGCGCCAAGGTGAGGATACGCCCCCCGATACCCGCCGTGGACTTCCCCGCGCGCGAATTCAATGACGGCGGTGAATGCACCCGGATCATCCCGCTGCAGCTTCTCATAATCAAGCGCCAGGCGCCGAACAAGCAGGTGCCATAGATCCTGGTGCAGGAAGTAGCCCTCAGGGGTGGTATGCAGGCGGGGGCGATGGAAGACGCGCTCGAGAAGATCGTCTTCCTCGAACCAAGTCCACAGCATCGGAAAGTCGTCCAGTACACGCAGCGGCCCAATATGAAAGCGGCGCGCCCGGGCTTGGTCCCCTACCGAATCCAAGTAGGCGATGATTTCGCTCTTTCCGGCCGCCGGGAGCGCGTTGAGAATCAGAATAGGGAATATGTCGACCTGCATGCCTCCCCCCGGGGCCGCGAACGCCGTGTGCAGAATCATGGCATCCGCTGGCGTGAGAATTGAACGGCTTCCCATCCGGAGGCTCCGCCCACCCCTTGATCGTTCAAGGGGGAATCCTACCACGGGGACCGTCAGCCTAGCACCCCCGCGTCCGGGGCCGGATGGTAGAATCCCTCGACACCCGGAGCCGCGCATGAGAGGATGGCCCTTTGATATGTCTGGCAGTTCAACAGACTGCGCGTTCTGCCGCATCGCGCGGCACGAATCCGAGGCCAGCATTGTGTATCAGGACGACCAGGTGACTGCATTCATGGATTATCGCCCCGTCAACCCAGGACATTGCCTTGTGATCCCAAATGAACATGCCGCTGTCTTGGCCGACTTATCGGTGGAATACGCCGAGAGGATGTTTGCTGTGGGGGTGATGCTGGCCGGAGCTCTGAGCCGATCTGGCTTGCGATGTGAAGGGGTAAACCTGTTCCTTTCCGATGGCCCTGCGGCCGGCCAGACGGTATTCCACAGCCACCTACATGTGCTGCCGCGCTTCCGGGGAGATGGGTTTCGTGTGCCGGTGGGAACGGGCCGGCGGGCTTCCAGAGGTGAGTTGGAATCTCACGCCGGGCAGATCATGGCCGCGCTGCAGGAAGACTGAGATCAGCGCCGGCGCCGCAGGGGGCGCGTGGGGCGCCTGAACGCGCTCCCCCCGCTCTCTTCTTGGCTGAATCGGATTGGGGCATCCCCATCGGGGGCTTATATAATTGGATAAAGCAGGGTGGAAAGACTGGACTGGCTGGCCAGGAATCTTCCCGGAGGACAGGGGCAGGTGGGGCTGAGTGTTTCGTCCTCGATACACCAGAGGCGATGGGAGGCGTGATGAACGCAGCACAGTTCTTCGACCAGTGGACCAAGGTCTGGCGGGATTTGCTCCGGGCGGTCGCTGTCTTCAGCGACGAGGACCTGGACTTCCGCCCCGCCGATTCATACCCTCGCACCGTGGGCGCAATACTTCAGCACATCATCAATTTGGAGCAAGGTTGGATCCACTACGTTATCCGTCGAAAGTTGGAGGCCTGGCCCAAGGAAGAGATGAATTACCCTCGCTCGGTGGATAGACTCAAGGCTGAGATGCAGCGCGTCCATGATGAGACCATGGACTACTTGGCGACGGTGGATGTGGATGATTTCAGCCGCATCGTGCAGGTGCCGGGGAATGGCACACCCAAGTTGGGGTGGATATTGTGGCATGTTTTTGAGCAGGAGATCCATCATCGGGGCGAACTCTTTCTCTGCCTGAGTCTGCTGGGGGAGGACCGCCCGAAGACCGACCGACCGGGCTAGACCCGGGGGTATCGGGGTCAGCGAGAGCCCTCTGGAAAGGCCGTTCAAACGCGTCCATGGCAGCTTCAATTCGTATGCTCCATTTTGCCGACGCACATATCGGCATGGAGAATTATGGACAGATAGATCCCGCCACCGGCACCTCCAGCCGGGTGCGTGACTTCTTGGATCGGATGGACGAGGTCATCGACCACGCGTTGGAGCACGAGGCAGATCTGGCGCTCTTCGCCGGAGATGCGTTCAAGAATCGAGACCCCACCCCCACTCAGCAGCGGGAGTTTGCCCAGCGCATAAAGCGGCTATCCGACCGGATCCCCACGCTTCTGCTCGTGGGCAACCATGATATGCCCGGCATGGCGAGCAAGGCCAGCAGCGTGGATATCTTCCGCGCGCTGGATGTGCCGGACGTGATCGTGGGATACAAAGCGGATGCGCAAGTCATCCATACCCGGTCGGGGCCCGTCTTCTTGGCCTGGTTGCCCTACCCGATGCGAAACCGGCTGCTCAGCAGGGAGGAGCATCAAGGCAAATCGATCGAGGCGCTTCAGGTTGCGTTGCGCCAGGCAGTGACGGCGATCCTGGAGGGCCTGAAAGGGCGCGCTGCCGGCCACGACATGCCTCGCGTGCTGGCTGGCCATTTCTCCGTCGCCGAGGCCAAGTATGGCTCGGAGCGGACGGTCATGCTGGGGAACGATGTGGCGGTTTTCACCTCCACCCTCGCCGACCCCGCCTGGGACTATGTGGCTCTGGGGCACATCCACGCTCATCAGACCTTGAACCCGGGAGGGTATCCCAGCGTCGTGTATGCAGGATCCCTGGAACGCATCGATTTTGGCGAGGAACGGGAGGCCAAGGGATTTTGTTGGGTCGAGCTGTCCCGCGGCGAGACGAGGTGGGAATTCATCCCGGTGCATGCGCGCCCATTCTACAGCGTCGAGGTTGATGTTCGATCACAAGCGGATCCCACCGCGGCGGTCATCGCGGCCGTGCAAAGCGATGCTTTGGCCGAGGCCGTCGTGCGAATCCGGGTCCTTTTGCGGGCGGATCAGCAGGCCTCGCTGCGGGACCGGGAGATCGAGGCGGCTCTAGAACGCGCCTCCAATGTGAGCATTGTGCGCGAGGTCGAGACCGAGATTCGCGCCCGGTTGGGCAACCTCACGCCGGAAGCGCTGACTCCGATTGAGCTGGTGCAGAAATACTTCGAGTCTCGAGACCAGGCGCCGGAACGCATTGCGGCGCTGGTGTCGAAGGCGGAGGCTTTGCTGCGTGATTCCGGTTGAGCTGGAGCTACACAATTTCCTCGCCTACCGTGATCCCGAGCCCCTGAGCTTCGAAGGGATTCATGTCGCCTGCCTGGCCGGGCCCAACGGGGCCGGCAAATCCTCGCTGCTGGATGCCATGACATGGGCGCTCTGGGGAAAAGCGCGCACAAACTCCGCCGATGACCTCATCCATCAAGGCGAAGACGAAATGCAGGTCATGCTGACCTTCGAACAGAGCGGCCAGCGATATCGCGTCATCCGCCAGCGCAACGCCGGCAAACGCGGCAGTTCAATGCTTGAATTCCAGGCATGGGACTCCACAAGAGGAAGTTGGCAGGGGATATCGGAGGCGACGATCCGCGAGACTCAGGCCGCCATCGACTCGCTGCTGCGCCTGGAATACGACACATTTGTCAACTCGGCGTTCTTGCTTCAGGGAAAGGCGGATGAGTTCACCACAAAGACGCCGGGCCAGCGCAAACAGGTGCTGGCCAATATCCTCGGCCTCTCCATATGGGAGGACTTCGAAGAGCGTGCCAAGAATCGCATCTCGGACACCCGTGAGCAGTTGGGGCGCATTGATGGGTGGCTGGAGGAGATCAAACGCGAATTGGAGCGCCGAGAATCGTACACCCAGGAGCTCGGGGAAGCGGAAGAGGCGGCGGCGGTCGCCTCGGAAAGGCTCGAGCAGGCGGAGAAGGAGTGGGCCAACCTGGAGCAGATCCGCAACGAACTCATCTTGGCGCAAAAACACATCGATGACCTCACCCGCCGGATCGTCGCCAAGGAGAAGGAGATCAAGGAAGCACAGCGCGATCTGGAGCAGGCCGAATCGCAGGCCGACACCACAGCGATCGAGGCCGCCTTGTCACAGGTGCGGGAGGAGCTCTCCGAGATCAAAGGGCTGCGAGAGGAATACGAGCAGCTCCAGGCACAACGCGAGCAACTGGTGCAGAAGAACGCCAATCTGAACGGCGTCAATCAGGCGCTGGCTCCCGATACGGAGCCCATCAAGGAGCGGGCCGCCACCTTGGAGAAGACAACAGAACCCACCTGTCCGACATGCGGGCAGCCCTTGAGCGAAGAACATCGAGAGAAGCTTCTGCGACAGCTGAGGCAAGAGATCGACGACCGCCGCGCCCTATATCGCGAGAACCGCGAGCGGATTCAGGTCATCCAGGCGGAGCTTGGCGGCTTGAAGCCGCACATCAGTGAGCTCAAATCCCAGTTGGCCAGGCAGCCTGAGCTGGAAAAGAAGGCCGGCGAACTGGAGCGTGCCCACCAGCATGCCGGCCAGGCGGCGGAGCGGGAAAAAGCGCTGCGGGGGAAGATTTCGCGCTGGCAGGCGGATCTCGAGAGGGATCGAGCTTCGCGATCCGAGCTTGAGGAGAGCGCTGAGGCCAGCGAGCGAACTCTCCGCTCGGCGTCCGTCAGCCAGGCGGACTTGGACCGCCTGCGGCTGGAGAAACGGCTGGCGGATGAACGGGTGGGCGGCGCTCGGCAGAAGCTCGCCGCATTGGAGACCTTCGAACGGCAGCGCGAAAAGCGCTTGAAGCGCCGGGAGGAGTTGAGCGTCGATCTTGGGTTGTTCGAGGATCTGCGCGAGGCCTTCAGCAAACGCGGCGTTCCGGCGATGATCATCGAGACTGCAGTTCCGGAAGTGGAGCACAGCGCAAACGAACTGCTGACACGTATGACCGATGGCCGGCTGAATGTGCGCATCGAGACACAGCGCGAGACGAAGGCGGGCGATCTGCGTGAAGCGCTGGACATCATCATTTCGGATGAGCTCGGCAGCCGCCCCTATGAATTGTATTCGGGAGGCGAGGCTTTCCGCATCAATTTCGCCATCCGCATCGCGCTCTCCAAGCTGCTCGCCCGACGGGCCGGCGCCCAACTCCGCAGCCTGTTTATCGATGAGGGTTTCGGGACCCAGGACGCTCGAGGCCGAGAGCATCTGGTCTCTGCCATCAACAGCATCCAGGACGATTTCGATCGCATCCTGGTGATCACCCATATCGAGGAAATGAAGGACGCCTTCCCAACGCGCATCGAGGTGAGCAAGACGCCTCAAGGGTCACAGTTCAGCCTGTCTTGAGTTTCAGCGAAAGCATCGGAAAAGGCCGCCCAAAGGCATGACGATTCTGAAGCGCATCCGGAAGCTCCCTCTTGCGATTTACGGCCTGCTGATCGGCGTGCTGTACGCCTCTGTCGCGGCTGGCCAGTTGCTTGGATTGTTGGGCTGGTACCGGGCGGTGCCCGTATACCTCTTCTGCGCTGTCGCCATGCCGCTGCTCGTGTGGATGTATCTGCGGAGAGCCGATGGTAGTTTCTTCGTATCTCTGCGGGGGGGCGACCGCCCCGCAGAACCCCCCCAGACTTGGTTCGATGGGGCGCTTTACGCTTGCGGAGCGCTTTTGCTCGCCTTGCTGATTGTCTATCCACTCGCTCGCTGGCCGGGCTCTTTCTTCAACCAGGTGGACTACTGGGATGCCGCCGCGTATCACTTCCCCAAAGCGGTGGAGTTGTTTCGCACGGGTTCCGCCTGGGATCTCTCGGTGCCATATGGCCAATACCCTTTTGGATTTGAGTCGCTGCTGGCTCAGGCGCTAACGATTACCGGGGATGAAACGCTGTTTGGGACGGTGCACGCCCTCATCGCGCTCTATCTTTTCTTCACGCTGTGGTTTCTCGCGCGCAGATACACAAACTTGCCCGATAGCTGGCTGTTCTTCATCGTCGGCGCCCTGCTGGTGAGCGGGAAGATCGTGCATGTCGGCAACCCGTGGTGGTTTCTCGGCCTATCCTTGTTCTCTGTGGGTTTGAACGATGTCTTCCTGGCCGCGACATTGTTGGCCGTGATCCTCCACGCCCCGATCGGCAGCGGGAGAGGCGACTCCCCATACCATCGAGTCGGCATGGCGATGAACACCATGCTGGCCCTGAGCACGAAGCCAAATGCGGTATACCTAGTCGTTCTCCTGTGGGCATACCTGGCTGTTCTTCTGCTGAGGAGGGCGCGGCTTCAACCGCATCGCCTCCGATCGCTTCTCGGATCTCTCGCCCTCAGCGGCGCCCTGGTGCTCCCCGGCGTGCTCTGGGCGGGCCGCAATATCGCTGTCATGGGAGTCGTCTTCTCCGAAGGCCTCATCCCCTTGCAGCAGCACAGCATCGCCTTCAATCTCACCAATCCGCTTTTCTACGAGCACATACCCCGCAACCTATTCGGCCTGCTCGCGATTGTGCTGGTCGCCCTCGGCGGATCGGCGCTTTTCCGGTTTCCATCATGGGAGATCTCGTGCGTGATGGCTGTGTTGTTCTTCAGTTTCATCCTGACACCCTCCACAGCCTTCGGCGCGGAGGAAGACGTTGCCGCGGCGATAAAGTGGCGGCTGGGTATGGCCGCTTTGGGATACTCCTTCGTCGTCTTGCTCTTGCTGCTCCAAAGGATCATCGCCCCTGCACTTGAACTGTTGAGAAGACACCGGGTATTGAGATGGGCCACCGCGGCAACGATCGTTCTCACCACTGCCATGGTCACGTATCAATCGCGCGGGCTCCTCGAGCTGCACACCAGGAACTACCGGCTGGTCCGCGACCCCTATCAGGAGGCAGTGGGTGCAGAGGGCTACCACAGTGTATATGACTACATCCAGCGCAACATCCGGAACTCGGTCATCTATATCGAGAGAGGCCTGCCATACTATGCATATGGTCCCGGCTATACCAATCTCCCCACTCGTTTGCAGCATCCCTTGGGAAGGGCGTGGATGGTGCCCCAACCGGAGCCGGACTACTTCCTGATCTTCGAGACGGGATGGTGGGGGCAGCGGAAGGGCTACCCGGACAACCTTTCGGAGCCATCATTCAGGCAACAGTGGGAGCTGATCTACGAGGATAGCAAAGCGCGCCTGTATAGGCGGATCAAGCCCTCGCCCGGGTCGGCCCGATAGACAGCCGCCGTCTGAGGGATTACCCACTCCAGCGCCGGCTGCTACCCGAAGCAGCACTCTTTGCGAGAGGGCCAGATTCCGTTGGAGGGGCCGATCTTCGGGTATGCGTGATGCCCGGTGCATCCCGCGCTTCACGATGGGGAGGTCTCTTGATAGCCATTGCGCCGGAGCCTGCCTGTAGGTGACGAGGGGGGCTCGAAGCGCGAAATGGGCCTCACCTGATGGCCAGTGCCCCGAATGCCGCATCTCGAGTGCCGAGTGGTGAAACCACGACGTGTATCGAGAGGAGCGCCGTGCATTCACTCTCAAGCAGCCGCGCCCCCTGAAATGGAACACATCCACGCGGGGGCTTCAATTGACTCTCGGTTGCACAATATGCTAAATTAGTGTCGGCCCGCCAAGCACTTGCCGAAGGGTGTAACTTCTGATGCCTGGAGACCCCTCCACACCGGGGAAACATCGGGCATACACTCAGAATTTGGCGGCGAAAGACTCTCTATCAGATCTGTGGAGGCGCTGATCCGAGCGGATAGTCTGCCATGGTCGCTCGTCCGCCCTGATACCGGGCGGCCCGCTCGGGGAGCCAATAGCGAAACCGACCACATATGCCTGGTCTCAGGTGATGTGGCCGGTTTGATATATGAGCTGTTGTCGATGTGGGGGAGAGAGATGAAATCTCCGTATCTGATTGGTCTGCTATCCATTGTCCCCGGCTTGGGCCTGCTTGTCCTGCGAAGATATATGGCCGTTCTGCTTGTCTGGGTGTTGGAAGCGGTTGGCTGGTGGATCTTTCTGACCTCATCCACATCTGCCTTGGCCGGATTTGGTGCACTCATAGTGATCGCCACGTGGGTGATCCAGCTTCATTTCGCCATACAAAGTGCGAAGCAGCAGGAGCGGCGACAAGCGGCCCCGGAGGGGAGATTGCCCGTCGACGGCGAAGTGCGGGACGTGCGCAAGGAAGTGGAAGTCTCCGCCGAAGGCATGATCCAACCTTACCTCGGTCCAAGGGAAGAACTGATCGCTTCTGCCGTGGGCATGAGAATGGCGCCTGGTCAACTGGGCACGAAACAGTATGCCGTCGGAGTGACTCTGGATGATGTCATCATCATCAGCCTGCGACCTTGGGGAATCTCCGCGGCCGTCGAGCGCATCCCGCGGAAGGCGATCGCCAATGTCCGGCTTGAGAAAGGTTCCTTGACGGATGAGATCGAGCTACGGGTGACGGGGGAGGCGGAACGGCGAGTGTTCCATTTTTACACTATATCGAGGACTCACGTGGAGACAATTGCCCGGGTTCTGCAAGGAGCAGCCGGAAGCCAGAAAGAGAAGCGGGATGACGATCCCTGACGGGCGCATTCCGCCCGATCAAGGCTGAATCCGAGTACCGCAGGGCTCCCATACGCCAGGCTGAGCTTGCGGATATCGTACTTGCAGTGTCCCGAACCCCCACCACGCCAGAGTTGATTTCGCCGCCCCCATGCGTGCCACAGGAATTTTGAGGTGATTGTTGATGCCCGAAATCGTGTCCCCTCCTCCCAGTACTACTCCGGATTGGGAATCAAACGCCCGGCGCCGGGTGCCGTTCTACCTGGTGACCGCCTTGCTCCTGGCGATCTTGGCGGCTGTGCTGACATACAACTATCTGGAGGATGTGCGCGCTGCCGCGGTTCCGACAGGGAAAGCCGTGGTGGTGCTGCAGGATATCCGCCCGGGCACAACGATCGAAGAGGCGATGGTGGAAGTTCGGGACGTGCCTGAGGCGGCGCTGCCGTCCCAGCGACTGACCTCCGAGTCCGAGGTCGTCGGCCGCCTCGCCAGGATGCCTCTGGCGGCTGGGGAGGTGCTGTTGCCGGGCAAAGTCGGCGGCGGTCCCGAATTCAGCCTCTCCAGTCGCCTTCCGGACGGCCGCTGGGCGATGGTGCTGCCTCCGGGGTGGATGATCAGCCCCGTGCCAGAACTGTCGTCCGGGGATCGCATCGAACTCTTGACCTATCAGGCCGGTCAGCCGCTGGAGGAAGCGAGCGTAGTGGTCAGCGCGGTGGAGGTGCTGCAGTTTAGCGGCGCTCCCGATGAGCCGGGGGAGCTGACCTTGGCGGTCACCCTGGAGGAAGCGATCAGCATACTATACGCGCGGGTGAATGGCTTCACCCTGCTCCCCCTGCTCCGGCCGCGAGGGGAATGACGCATGACGATCATTGGGGTGGTTGGTGCCAAAGGCGGCTGTGGGACATCTCTGGTGGCCGTCAATCTAGCTGTGGCCCTCTCTCGGCGGGAGAGAAGCCTTTTGATCGATCTGAACCCAATGCGTGGCTGCGATGACCTGCTCATGGACCTGCAGCCTTCCCGCACCTGGCTGGATTTGCTGCCAGTGGCGGACGAACTCACATCAACCCACCTAGGTAAGGCCCTGCATTCAGCGCAATCCCGGCTGCAGCTGCTGGCCGCGCCGCCGGAGCCGTTAGGAGTGGAGCTCTATCCACGCATTGCGGAACTGGTCACTTCCCTCCGAGTTTTCTCTCCCTGGGTCACGGTTGATCTGCCCTCGGGGGATCCGGCCCTCTCCCTTCTTACCGCGGCGCGGTGTGATGCCCTGCTGGTCGTATCGACGCCCGACGCACCCGCGCTGCGCGCCTGCCGCCGTATGACCGAGGCACTTCCCGCGGAGCGGCTCAGCACAACGTACCTAGCCCTCAACCAGATCAGGCGCAACCATCCTGCGGAGCCCAGGACGCTCGCCAAATCCCTGGGCATGCCCATCGTTGGCGCGCTGCCCCCGGATATGCGGTCCGTGGGGAACCAAGTGGCCTTTGGACATCCCGCCGCGCTCGACAAGGGGAGCGCCTTCGGCAGAGGGGTGAGGGAGATGGCCGAGCGCCTCGCCCAAATTGCCCGTGAGGCAGTCCGCGAGGGAGAAAGCCCATCGACCGCATTCCCCAGTGTGGGGGAGGGCAGATCCCGAGAGGAGGCAGAAGTGTGACCTTGCCACAGACCCCATTGGATCCGGGGTTGCTCCCCCTGGAGGACGAACTCCACGATGCCTTGACTGCCGAACTGGAGGCCGAGATGGAGGCGGGGCCGGAACAGCCCCTTCCCGGTCGCGATGACCTCCGCAAGCGCGTCAAGCGATTGATCGCGGCTCATGAGTGCATTCTCAGCAAGGGCCAGGAAGAAGCGCTGAGCGAGTCGATTCTCAATCGTGTGCTGGGGTTGGGACCGTTGGAACCGCTGCTGGCGGACCCTACGATCACTGAGATCATGGTCAACGACCCGGATACGATATTCATCGAACGGCGCGGCCGAATCGAGCGCGTGGGAGTTACCTTCAGGGATGAGAGTCATCTGCGGCATGTGATCGATCGCATTGTGGCACCCATCGGACGACGGATTGACGAAAGCAGCCCGCTTGTGGATGCGCGCCTTCCGGACGGATCGCGCGTGAACGCGATTATCCCTCCCCTTGCACTGGGTGGGCCCGCCCTGACGGTCCGCAAATTCTCCTCCGAGCCGTTCACCCTCGAACGGCTGGTGGAGCTCGGCACGCTAAATCGAGCGATGGCGCAATTTCTCTTGCGCGCGGTGCGGGAGCGGCGCAGCATCATCATCTCCGGTGGGACCGGGGCGGGGAAAACCTCGACCCTCAACGCCCTGGGGCGCTGCATACCCGCGGGCGAACGGTTGATCACCATCGAGGACTCGGCCGAGCTCCAACTGGGGCATCCGCACCTGGTTTCGCTGGAGTCCAAGCCCCCAAACATTGAGGGACAAGGGGAGATCACCATCCGAACGCTGGTGCGGAACGCGCTGCGCATGCGCCCGGACCGGATCATTGTGGGGGAGGTGCGGGGCGGCGAGGCTTTTGACATGCTGCAGGCCATGAACACAGGACACCGGGGATCTTTGACCACGCTGCACGCTAATTCGCCGCGAGATGCGCTGGTGAGGCTGGAATCGATGGTGTTGATGGCCGGCTTCGATATGCCCATCTCGGCGATCCGCCGCATGATTGCAGGTGCGCTGCAGATCATCGTCCAGCAGGACCGCCTCGCCGATGGCCGGCGGGTGATCACTGCCGTCACACGTATGGGCCACCACGGAGGCGGCACCTTTCGCTTGTCCGAAGCCTTTTCCTACCAGCCGAAGAGAGGATTCTTGAGCGGCATGCCGGCCCAGGAGGAGGGCGGAGCTGCATGAGCGATATCCGCTCGCGTCCAGCCCCGCTCTCGGGATCCCTGCGGCCGATGCTTCTTGAGCGCCCGGGGGGAGGGATTCGGGCGTGTTTGTAGGTTCGACTCGGGCGGGCATGGATGGACGACCGCACCCCGCATTCTTGATCGTGGGCGGCCTGTTGATGGCGCTCGTCACCGCACTCTCCTGGTCGCTCCGGGTCGCGTTGCATCGCTTTGCGGCTGCACATGCCGCAGTCTTTTCCGCCACGGCGGTGGGGGCAGCGACGATTGGGATTTGCCTGGCGGCCGTGCTGTGGGTCGAAAACGCCAGCCTGCGCAGGAGGTGGCGTGAGCGCACGAGGCGGGAGGCGGGGCTGACCGCGTTGGCTCCGGCACCGCCCTGGCGTCGCTGGCTGGGGAAGATCCCGGATCCACTGGAATGGCTGGCGGGGCCCCTTCTGCGGACATCGGCAGGAGGGCACCTGGCGCAGGATTGGGCGGATGCGGGGTTCGGCGGTCGGGCGTCCAGATACCTATTGCTGCTTCTCGGAGTGACCTTTGTCGGATGGGCGCTCGGCGCCCGCATCGGCGGCGTCGTGCTTGGGGTTGCGCTGGCAGCCGTGCTGCCGCTCCTGCCGCGCGCCCTGGTGGTCGGCCGGGCGCGCGCGGGCCGCCGTCAGTTCGGAGAGCAGCTGCCCGCCGCCCTGGACACTCTGGCCGCGGGCCTGGCCGCGGGCTTATCCTTCCACGGCGCGCTTGAATTTGCCAATCAAGAACTCCCCGAACCGGTTGCCGGGGCATTTCGGCGCCTGTCCCGGCGCATCTCGCTCGGCCACCCGGTGGAGATCGCGCTGCGGGATCTGCACGCGCGGCGGGGAGATGAAGGGATCGCTCTGGTCGTCGAGGGGATCGCGCTCCAGAGGCGATTCGGTGGGGATATGGTGCGGATGCTGAACGAGCTGGCTGATCTGCTGAGAGCGCGCATTGAGCTCGAACGGGAAGTGCGCGCGGTGACCACACAGGGGAGGCTCTCGGGCTACATCATCGGCGGACTGGTCCCCGTCTCAGCGGGGCTGCTCTTGACCCTCAACCCGCGCTACGTCGATGTGCTTTTTGACACCCTGATCGGCCAGGCGCTGATTGTGATCGCTTTGCTGCTGCAGTTGGCGGGTTGGGTCATCATCTCGCGCATGATTCGTTTACGGTATTAGGGGGATTCGCGATGGAACCGGTGTTCATCTCCGTCATCATTGGATGCTTGGTAGGGATGCTGGGATTCCGGTGGACCCAGGCCCTTCATCGTGCGCTTTGCCTCTATCGCCAGCGCGGCGGGGCCGGCCGGGGCCGGCTGGTAAGCGAGCAGCTACTGCCCGTGCTGAAAGCTGCCGGAGCGCCCCGCTGGCTGAGAACCCGTTGGGGGATGGATCGCGCCGCGCCCAGGCTCTTGCATGCAGGGCTCCCCTGGACGACCGACGAATATGCCGCTTTCCGGTGGATCGTCTTGCTGGGGAGCGCCGCCCTCGGCGCTGGTGTGGGGGCATGGCGCAGATGGGACCTGACGGGCGTTTCTCTGGCCGGCCTCCTCCTACTCTGCGGATGGTTTGGCCCACAGCTCTGGTTGCATTTGAGGATCGAGAGCCGGCAGCTGGAAATCGACCATCAACTTCCCGATTTCTTGGACCGCATGACGCTCGGATTGGAGGCGGGTTTGGCTTTCCAGATCGCGCTGCAGCGCACGGCGATCAACTTCCCAAAGCCTTTGGGCTACGAGCTCCGCCGTATGGTGCGCCAACTGGAACGCGGCCACTCCCGGGCGCACGTCCTGGACGAGCTCAACCAGCGCACCCCATCCCAAGAGCTGCGGGCCTTCGCCGCGGCGGTCAAGCAATCCGAGCGCCTGGGCACATCACTCTCAAGGTCCTTCCGGGTACAGACCGAGCTGCTGCGGGCACAAAGGCGGCGCCGGGCGCAGGAAGCAAGTCGAAGGCTGCCCATCCTGATCGTGTTCCCACTGGTCGTCTTCTTCCTGCCCTCCTTGCTGATCATCTATTTGGCGCCGCCGCTGCTGCACCTGCTCTTCGGCCGATGAGTCCCGGGTCAAGGAGGGGATTGCAGGGAGCGTTGACGCAAAGCGTAGGCGTTTTCCCTGCTGACGGCCGTCCTTCCGCCCAAGCGGCCGTGGAACTGGCGATCACCATTCCGGTCCTTCTTCTGTTGATCCTGGGCATGATCAATCTGGGATCCATGGTGAACGCGCAGATCATACTGACTCAGGCGGCATGGGAGGGAGCGCGGGCGGGCGCCACCCTTGATATCTCACTGGGTGAGGGGGATGACCAGATCTATGGGGCGGTCCGACGGGCATTGGCTGGCTTGAACCCGGATCAGGTACAGATCGAGATCGATCCCACCGAGGATCAACACCCGAGAGACCTGCCGGGCCCGCAGCCGAGAGGGACCCCGCTGACGGTGACGCTCGAGTATTCGCTGCCTCTGAGCCTGCCCTTGCCGGTGGTCGTCGATCTTTCCAGCCAGGCAACCAGCCGGATCGAGTATTCAAATCCATGAGGCGGCGCGGGCAGATCCTGATCATCGTCGCCGTGCTGGTCCCGGTGGCCCTCCTCTTCCTGGCGGTGGCGATCGACATCGCCCGACTGTACCAAGAGCGGGCCCAAATGCGCCGCGCGGCGCAGGCGGCCTCGGATGCGGGAGCCAGCGCCTTGGCGGAGGAGATGGCCACCCTTGCCTCTAAGCGATATGAGGGGGCCATGATGACGCCTTCGTCGACTCCCAGCCCCCTTGCGACCCCGAACCCCACAGCGGAGCTCACGCCAACCCCGCCACTGGACCAGCCGGCGGCGTGGCTCCAGGATGAGGATCGGGAGGCGCTCACCCAGGATCCGATCCAGGGGCGTGTGGTCGGCGTGGCAGAAGAGTTCGCTCGCCTGAACGGCCTGGATCCCGAAGATCCAGAGGTCACCGTGTTCGAGGTGCGCTACCCGCAGCCGGGGTTCAACCCGTTCGATCCGGACCAGGATATGCTTCGTCTCTCGGTTAGGGCCCGAGGGCGATCGCTCATGCTGCTGGCCGGCCTCGTGGGAAGGGAATACGTCGAATTCACGGTGGAGGCGGCCTCGCAGGTGCGGGTGCGATGAGGTCTCGCATGCGGCTTGGGCTTGTTTCACCAAAAGGGCGGTCGAACGTATGGCGGACGATGGACCGGCCCGCATTGGGATCCCTTGATGGGAAATAGCATGCCGCGGCTCGGTTTCGCCCTGCAGGTGCTACCAACATCCCTGCTGGGGGTTGCGCTCACGCTCGTAGGCGCGTCGGCCCTGGAAGGTCGATTGGGAGGCACCCCTCTGATGGCAGCCCTGATCGCAGCCTGCATCGGTTATGTCGGCTCGCTGGCATTTCGCGATACTCGCGGCTGGAACCTGGGCTTTTTCGCGGCGTTCAGCGTACTGGCTGGTGCCGTGTTGGGGAATTTGCTTTTCTATCCGGGAGGCCTGTCGTGGATCATGGCCTTCCTCTGTGCAGCGGCGGTGGTCGGCCTGGCGGCAGCCCTCTCACCCTGGTTGGGGCGCTGGGTGGCGGCCATGGCTCTTTCGCTCCAGGCGCTTTTCTGGCTCTATGTGGCGGGATGGGTTCTGATCGCGGCCCTGGGTTTGCCGCGCATCTCGATGCGCCTGTGGGCGGGGGCCGGGCTGCTGGTTTTCTTCGGCCTGGGCAGCGCCTGGTTTCATGGCTTTTCGCGCCAGCTCCAACCGCCACCAGAGTGGGTCTACCGGAGCGCCTTCAGCCTGTATATCTTCACCTTCAATCTCGCCATCGCCATAAGAGTCCTGAGCCTCGGGCCGAGTTGAGCATGACTCCCGATCCACACGCGGTGCATGCGCGCCCTCGGGGGCGCGAGAGCAGGTATAATGATCGCGAGCCCCAGTAGCTCAAACGGATAGAGCGAGGCTCTCCTAAAGCCTAGGTTGTGCGTTCGAGTCGCACCTGGGGTACCAGAATGAGCACCAATGCCCCTTTGATCCCCAGGACGGGCCACCTGGGGATCGTCGTCAAGCGATATTCGAGGCGCCGGACAGTCCATCATCGGCATTCATCTCCCTGCGGAACGCAGCCAATGCGCGCTTTCCCTCAGCACTCAGATAGTGCAGCGCAGCGATGGGGACAGGCAACCCGGGATGATGGGGCATAATTACCCGGTCGGGAGGTAGTCCACCATTCCAACTCCATTCCATGGAGACCGCCTTGCAGTTTGCATTTGACGGCTGGCAACTGGCGACCCAACCTGAAAGCCCCATGGCCCTTCGGCTGTACGGATGGCTCAAACGCTTTGCGGCGATCGCCCCTCAGCACAGGTACACCCTGTTCCATCCCCCGGGAAAGGACTCCCCCTCCCGGATGGAGTCGAAGGAGTGGGAGGCGAGGTGGCGCTTTCGGATGTGGGGCGCTTGCGTTGGGAGCAGCTTGGGCTCCCCGGCCTCGCACGGGGGGCCGGCGCCGACGTGCTGTGCTTCGGGGGGCCGACGGGCTCCCTCTTCTCCCGGATTCCCATCGTCTCCATCGTGGACGCGGATCGTCCGCGCGGTGGAGTCGGGCTGGCGAATCGGGTGCGCGGGGCGCTGGGGCTTGCCGGCGTCCGGGAGGCGGATCGGGCCCTGTATGCCGACGATTTGGGTGACGAGCGGCGGTCGGGCCGGGCTGGGAGGCCCTATTTCCCCTTTGTCGACGCGGCTTTCACACCCAAAGACCACAAGCAGGATCGGGAGGTCTTCCGGCGATATGAGCTGCAGTACGGCTACGTGCTCTGCCACTCCCCCGTCGTGTCGTCCTTGCCGGGGCTGCTGCGCGTCCTGGAAGAGGTGGCGAACCCCTAGAGCGCGATTTGGGTCTTTCTGATCTTCGGTCGACCGCCAACTCCCGAACCAAGAGTGGATATGCGTATAGCGCCTGCTGGCACGGGAGAGCCACTTGGCGACTAATGAAGTGGTTCCATCGGGATGGGGATGAGGCTGTGGGTGTCGATTTGCGAAAGATCGGTCTCTGCCTTCAGCAGGGTGCGCAGCTCATCAACGCGCGATTTGAGCGCACCTACGTCTACCCCTCGGCAGCGATCCGGCAGCGGATCCAGCCACTCTCGCACCCGTAGGGTCATCTTCAGCGCACCGCGGCGGTTGTCCCTTTCCACATGCAGGCACCCCACCGCGAACTGCAGCAGCGCCCGGTACAGATAGCCCTCGAGGTCGGGGGCGACCATCCATGCCTGCTCCAGCGACTCATGGGCCTCGAAGAACCTACCCCGGTTCAGCAGCCGGATGCCCTCGAGCGCGAGGGGGGAGACCTTCCCCTTGCAGGCGCGCGCCATGGCGCGCGGGTCAACCGTGTGTGCCCACATTCCAATACAGGCGGTCAAGTCGCTGTGTGTGACGTCAAGTGCCAGGATCTCATCCACACCGGCGGCGGAGGCCGAAGCCTCGAGTCGGGATGCATCCCGGCCCAAGAGGGCGATGATGGGGATGCGGCGCGTGGCGGCGGACGTCTTCAAGATCTGTGTCCAACGCAGCCATGGAATGTCCTCCACGCGCGAATCGACCATGATGAGCGCCGGGCGGATTTCGGTGATGCCCTGCAGAAAGGCGCCGTCCGATCCTCGGAGCGGCTCCGTCAGACGGATAGACCGTTCGACGGCCGGCTTGCCCTGATCCAATTCCTCCCGCCCTCCCGCGGCCAAGACACGCAGTCCCGCGTCAGAGGCGGCTATCTCGATGAGATCACGAAGCGTGGGATCCTGGGTGATGGCCAGGATCCAATCCCCCTCACGATCCAGGTTCGCTTTTTCCATAGCTCAGCTCTCATGGGACCGAGCCAATTGGCGCGCCCCTATCTCTTATCCCTTATGCGAACAGGCGGTCGATCGCCTGGCTCAATTGCCGCAGGTTTGCCACCTGGAAGACGGTGTCCACGTGCGGCTGGTAGCGGAGCATGTCACTGTCCCCAAGGCGCCAGCGGAACGGAGGCTCCGGATTCAGCCAAACGGTGCGGTGGGCGCGCCGGGCCAGCATGCGGAGAAGATCGACCCTCGGGTCATTGTAGTTGTTGCGCCCGTCCCCGCAGAGGATCAGCGTGGTGTGCCCGTCCACGGCATCCGCGTGGACCTCGGCCAACTCCGCCAGGCTGGCCCCCAGATCGGTGTTGTAGTGGCCGGGCGGCAGCCGCCTGAGCACCTGCGGAATGGCGACCTCGGGGCGCTGCCGGTTGAACTCTTGGGAGATCTCCTCAATGTGGTCGATGAACGCGAAGGCCCGGGTGCGCGAGATCTGGCCTTGCAGTTGATAGATCAACATCAGCAGGAAGAAGGCCATCGGGCGCATCGATGTGGATACGTCACAAACCACGGTCAATTTCGCCTTCTTGCGGCGCTGTTTGTGGACAATGTGGAAGGGGACACCGCCGGTGCGCACATTGGCGCGCAGAGTGCCTTTCACATCCATGGCGTGGCCTTTGCCGCGCTTCTGGCGTAGCGCGGCGCGGGTGCGCAGCCTAGCGGCAAGCCGGCCGACTTCCTCCCGCAGCTCCGCTTCCTCTCTCTGGCTCAAGCGCTGAAAGGGGATGTCTAGGATATTTGCTATGGCGGGGCTGGGCGGCTTCTCCTGCGCCATGTTGAATGCAATTCCGGCGTTGACCTCATGGCTCACTTGGTCGGCCAGCGCTCGCAGATTGGCGACCATCGCGGCGCGCAGGTTCTCCAGCCCTGTGGGAGACATCCCCATCTGGCGCAGCGCGGCCAGCAGGGCGGCGAGCTGCTCATGCAACTTCCCCCATCCGAGTTGGCCTAATGCCTGGCGCGAGATCCAGCGGCGGTGGCGCCAATCCCTCGCTCTATCGCCGCTGGCCGCCTCGGTGGCGCGCCGGACCTGCTCATCGGGTGGCATTTGGCCTTCGAGCAGTTGGGGCAGCAATTCACTCAACTGGTCGCCGAGCGCCGCCAGCGCCTGCCTGAGCAGTTCGGAGTCCTCCGGAGATAGGGACCTGCCGGCGGGGTGCATCGGCGGGGGAGCGCCGCCACCGAAGAAGAGCGGGAAAAGGCGCTGGAAATGAGCCATGTCGGCCCGCTCTTTGATCAATGTGGCCCGCAAGGCGTGCTCCAGATCCGCGCGCTTGCCAACGCCCAGGCGTTCGACGGCGCGCCACGCGTCCTGGCTCTCCACCATGGAGACGCGCACACCGCTGGCCCTGAGCGCGGCGATGAACTGCAGGATGCGGCGTTCCATCGGATCCCCCTATCTTCTCCCGGCCCAACGCAGGCCATCTATGGTCCCCGGTTCGTCCGAGGGCCGATGCAGGTGGGGCTGCTCCTCGAGGAGGGCGGCGCGCGCCGCCTCCAAATCGCGCTCGTGTTTGAGCAGCACACTCAATGTGCGCTCCAGCGTGCGCTTGCCGATGTGGTCGGCGTTGATCTGCACCAGGGCCCGCGCCCAATCGAGGGTCTCGCTCACACCCGGATTCTTCTTCAGGTCGATCTCCCGCAGTTGATGCACCAGCTTCACCGCCTGGCGGGCGACGTTGGCGTCTAGCTCCGGCACCCGCAGACGCACGATTTCCAGCTCGGTGGCCAGATCCGGGAACTGGATGAACAGGTACAGGCATCGGCGGCGCAGCGCTTCCGAGAGTTCGCGTGTGTTGTTGCTGGTGAGCAGGACCAGGGGCTGATGCCGGGCGCGCAGCGTGCCGATCTCCGGCACGCTGACCTGAAAGTCGGAGAGCACCTCGAGCAGGAAGGCCTCGAACTCGGCGTCCGCCCGGTCGATCTCGTCGATCAACAGCAAGACGGGCTCCTCGGCCAGGATGGACTTCAGCAAGGGTCTGGGCAGCAGGAAGCGAGTGGAGAAGAAGACATCCTCTTGGGCGGCGATGCGGTCCGCGGCCTCTGTGAGGGAATCCGACTCATGCAGCAGCGCGTCCAGTTTGCCGCGCAGCAGTTGGGTATAGAGCATCTGCTTGGCGTACTCCCACTCGTAGAGCGCCTTGCTCTCATCCAGGCCCTCATAGCACTGCAGGCGGATCAGCCTACGGCCCCGTGCGGCAGCCCAGGCCTTGGCGAGTTCGGTCTTTCCCACCCCGGCGGGGCCCTCCGCAAGGACCGGCTTTTCGAGCTGCTTGGCCAGATAGAGCACCGTGGCGATCTCATCGCTGGCCACATAGGCCTGCGCTCGCAAGCGCTCCTTCATGCCCTCTGGATCGGTCAACGTTGCTCCTCTCCGCCCGGGGGCGACCCCCGGTTCCCCCAATGATAACAAATATGATCCGGGATGGTGGTGAATGGGGAAAAGAGAATAGTGGATAGTGAGAAGTGGGCAGTCTCTTGGGGTTGGGCCGTTGGAACGTTAGCACGTTCAAACGTAGCAACGTTCAAACGTGCAACCTGTAACCTTCCGTTTTTCCCCTGCTCGCCTGCTCCCCTGCTCGCCCGCTCCCCTGCTCGCCCGCTCCCCTGCTCGCCTGCTCCCCTGCTCACTGCTCACCACTCACCAATCCCCTTTTTCCCTTCCATTTGACTCAGACCCCCGAATCTGGTACTGTAATCCTACCTGCCGGAGGAATGACGCGCAGCGGCGGATGGCCCCGGAAATGCTGCGGGGGTCCGGGGCGATCCTAGACCGCTGAGCAAACGAGATAGCGCGTTCCGAGGTGGAGGCGCGGATCCGCAGCCCTGAGATGGTCGCTGGCCTGAAGAGGGATAGGTAAGGGCTGCGGGGGGGCAGTAGCGAAACCGGCCACATTGGCCGGTTCGCGTGTGTTAAAGGTAAGAGGGGGAAAGATGATGGACTGCCAAACGCCTCTGCCGAGGGACATCTGCCCTGGGCATTATGCTAATTACCAGACCGAGCGTTCTTCAGACGCAAATGGGTGGTGGGATTGGGTATGTCGGGCCTTGCGCGAGCGCCTATCCTCAATGCAGCGAAATCGATCCCTCCGGCAACCGCGCCTCGTATTGCCGTGCTGGCCGGCCGTTAAGAAGACGGCCCAGCGGGCAGTCCATTTTCTTGTGGTTGCCTCGCTGCTGGTGCCCAACCTGGGCGCCTTCGCCGCTTCCGACCCTGGCGGCCCTCTCCCAAACGCCGATATCAATGCGTCCGCGTTGTTGCTGACCTCCCCCTCTGATTCCGGATTTCTGGCCACGGCAAGCATTTCTCAGCTTGGCGAAGCGGTTGAGAGTGGCCACGCTGTCGAGCGGGATTGGGCGGTTTCGGACGGCGTGTCAAACGGGGGTGGGGAGGCGAACACGCCGGAAGAGGAAGTGGTCGAGATTGATCTCACCAAGGATGTTGAAGGCCTGTATTGGGCGCCGTCCGGTGGGCTGACGGACGGGACATACTTCTACCCCGTCAGCGCCGCCGTGCAGCGGGAGTCGAGCGGAGGTTTCACATTTGAGAATGGCAGCGCGGCGGCCGGCGTGGCGGACGAAGGCGTGATGCGCGGCCATTACGGCGGAGGCCCCGGCGCGGCGCGCTGGATCCTGACCCTGAATTTCGGCGGGCTCGTGACCTCGCCGGGTGGGGATTGGATGTCCTCCAAGACTGGCGCCAGCATTCGCATCCGTCGCTCCACTCCCCCCCCCTCCACAGGGAAAGGCTCGTGAATGTGCTCCTCCCAGCCGCGCTTCGCTCGGATCGCGATCTGCCGTATACTCGGCCCAGGCTCTGAGGGAACGGCGAGCGGGCCCACTTGGCGGCGATCGGCCCAGATAACCAGCCATCCGCGAGACACGGCCCGCGCCGAGGAGGGGGAGATGAGATCCAAATGGATAGGCCGTGCCTGGGCGCTCACCGCCCTGCTGGGAGCGATCGGGTTTGGCGGCGCCCCACGGGCCGACGCCCGCACCGCGAGCTATCCCACCGCTGTCCAACTGCAAGCTGGAGAATACGTGCAGGACGAGGTCGTCGTCGCCTTTGAGCCGCGCCTGCAATCCGTGCGCACCCTGGCAGCGATCGCGGGGGGTTCGGCCGACCGGCGAATCGGCGGCGGGGATGACCTGCTCGTGCTCAAGGTGCCCACCGGTTCCATGCTGGAGCGGATCGAGCGACTGCGGAATCAGCCCGGCGTGCGCTTCGCCGAGCCCAACTGGATCTACCACCCGGCGGGGGAGCCGGATCCCAGCCTGCCGCTGCAGTGGTCGCTGCACAACCCCGGGACTCCCGAGGTGGAATGCGACGGAAGCGACTGCGCGACCCCGGACTCCGACATCGATTGGCCTCAGGCCGTCATGCAACTGCAGGGGGTCGAATTCGCCCCCGCCACGGTGGCCATCATCGATACCGGGATCGACCTGGCACACCCCGATCTCGTGGATCGCCTTGTCCCAGGCTGGGATTTCATCCACGATGATCCCGGCCCTGATGATGAGTACGGCCACGGCACGCATGTAGCCGGTATTGCCGCGGCATCGACTTTCAATGACCTCGGCATTGGCGGGGTTGCCTACCCGGAGACGGTGAGGATCATGCCCTTAAAGGTGTGCGACGCCTCCGGGATCTGTCCCGACTCGGCCATCGCCGACGCCATTCTGTGGGCCGCCGATCACGGCGCGGATGTGATCAACATGAGCCTAGGCAACGGTGCATATTCCGAGCTGATGCAGGGGGCCATCGACGTCGCCTGGGAGGCGGCAGAGGTGGTGGTGGCCGCTGCGGGCAACAACGCCGCCGACCGGGTGAGCTACCCGGGGGCCTATGAGCATGTGGTGGCGGTGGGGTCGCTCAATTGGCGCGATGAGCTGGCCCACTACTCCAATTGGGGATCGGAGCTTGACCTGGTCGCGCCCGGCGGGGAGATGTCGAAGCCCCACGATCCCGGCGGCATCTACAGCAGCACCCCCAACTATCCGGTCACCATGGGGCAGGGCGGGCGCGCCCTGAGCCAGGGCTACGATTTCATGTCCGGCACCTCCATGGCCTCGCCGCAAGTGGCCGGGCTGGCGACATTGCTGCGCGCCATCCATCCCGTCTTTTCGAATGAGGAGATCATCCAGCTCATATCGGACAGCGCGGATGACCTCGATTCCCCGGGATGGGATATGCGCACCGGCTACGGGCGCATCAACGTCTGCCGGGCGGTGGGGGGTACATGCGGCCGGGGGGATGATCCGCCCCTGCCCCCGGACATCTGGCCGCCGGCGCGCGCCGCCACACCCACACCGACAAGCTGGCGCCCGATGGTGCTTTCGATTGGCGGCAGCTTGGACGACACTTTCGCCTATTACAGCCGCGGATGGGTGAACGCCTATAACTGGGAGGACGCGATCCTCTACGGTGACACCTGGGTTGGCCTGCGCTTCGCCGGCCTCGCCCTCCCCGAAGGGGCGCGCGTCGTACACGCGAGCCTGCAGGTCAATGTCTTCGGCTTCGACGATCCCCGGCTGTTGATCTACGCCGAAGCCAACGATCGGGCGGCGGATTTCTCCCGATCCCTCCCGACGGAGCGGGCGTTGACCACCGCCTCTGTGCGCTGGAGGGCATCGAACATCGGCGGCGGCTGGCGATCTTCCCCGGATCTGGCGCCGATCATCCAGGAGGTCGTGTCGCGGCCCGGATGGGGGTCAGGCGATCCTATCGCCCTGATTCTGCAAAACGACGGCGGCCAGCTTCGGTTCCGCCAGTGGGACTACGACCACGCGCCCTACGCGGCGCGGCTGTATCTGGTGTACACGGACGAATCGGGGACGACCGCCTCCCCAACGCCCACCGCGCCCCCTACAGCCACGGCGAGTCCAACCGCGACGCCCATCGCGCAACCCACGGTCACCGCCATCCCCACCCGCACGAGCACCACCACCCCGTCTGAGACTGGTACTCGCACCTCAACATTCACGGCCACCGCCTTGCCGACGGCCACAGGGACGCCATTAGCTACTGAAACAGCGGCAACACCCACCCCAACCCCTCCGCCCACCGAAACCGAGGCCCCGGCCACCGCGACCCAACCGCCGGGGGAAGATCCGCGGCCGGTGGCGCGATCGGAGGAGACGTTCTATCTCCGGGGAGAATACAATCCGGCGCGGGATGGATACTGGATGAGCCAGCAGGCCCCGGAGGGGGGGTATGTTTCCGCCTGGCACGCGGCCCGCTTCTACTCCGGCGAGTTCCCGGCGGGCGCTCGCATTCCTGCGGGGACGACCTTCGTGTGTCTCAACTACGTGAACGGCTCCGGCGCCTCGCGCCTGCTCTATGTGACGCTGAGGGCTGGCGGGGATCCGGAGGGCGCGGTGCTCATCGATGCGGCCCCGCTTTGGCTGCCGCCCTCCTACAGCGCGAGCCGCGTCTGCCTGCGCGCCGCGACTGGGGCGCACACCTTCGGGGCGAATGGGGAGTCGGGGCGCCTGTGGTTGGAGATTCGCTTTCAATCGCCCACCACGGCGGCGCGTGCCCTGTGGGACGGCCGGTTCGGTGATTCGGCAATCATGCTGCCCCGCCTCGAGCTGCCGCCGCCATAGGACCGCTCGGGATCGCGCGCCACGGGGTTTGCATGATGGCGTTCACCGGGAGTTCGAGTCCATACTGGACCAGGTGTAAACCCAGGGGGCGTGCGCCGAGGCTGCCGCGTCCCGGCGCATCTGTCCACCGGTCAGGAGGACGCCGGCCTGGAGAAGCTGGAGACGATTCTGGGCGCCCTGCGGGGCGGCAGGATCCGGTTCTTCGCCACGAGTGACCACACGGCTGCCGCTTTGCTGTCGCGCAAAAAGGAAAACGGGGATGCGTGACATGATTGGGAATGTCACACAAAGGGTGAAGATCGCGGCCGGCACCGTGGGGTTGTGTTCCAACGGGACGGGCAAAGCATGCAGCGCCCATCGCGCATAGCACCATGCGCGTGCCGTGATCCACTGCAGTTTGACAAGGTATGTCTCGAGTTGTACAAGCACATGTGTATGTGTAATGCTGCCAAGAGCTGACAATGTCTGAGAGATACAGAAGGTCCCAGCTGCTATTGGAGCCCGAACAGCACGAAAGGATGCGGGAGATCGCTGAGCGGGAGGGGCGGAGCATCTCGGATGTGGCCCGCGGTCTCATCGAGAGCGGCCTGAAGCGGTTGGCCGCGGATGAGCAAGCTCGGTTTGAACGAAGCGCCGCAGCCTTGGATGGTCTTCGGGAGATCCGGGAAGCCGCTCAAGCGAGATATGGGATCTACTCCGGAGATCTCTTGTCGGAAGTGCGGGCCCAGCGGGAGGAGGCGCTCGACAAGGTCAAAGGGCAGGAGGCATGAGCAGGGTTGTGATCGACGCGAACCTGACGCTGGCGCTCACTTTGCCACTTGAATACTCCCGCCGAGTTGTGAAACTGGTGGAGGGCTGGCACCAGGCGAGCGTGCGCTTCGCAGCCCCGGCGCTGTGGAGCTATGAGGTCGTCTCGGCGCTGCGCAAAGCGGTGGTCGCCAAGATCCTCAGCCAGGATGAAGCGGAGACCGCGCTCGGCGATCTCTGGGCTCTCGAGGTGGAGCAACTTGCCCCCACGCTCGATCGCCAGCTTCAGGCGCTGGTCTGGGCAAGGAGACTGGACCAATCAGGGGCCTATGATGCCCAGTATATGGTTGTGGCGGAGGAACTCGGCTTACCACTCTGGACGGCCGACCGCCGGATTTCGCAGGCAGCCGGGGCGGCCGGCGTCGATTGGGTTCGTTGGATCGGCGACGACGCGCGCGGATAGGGATGGGTTCGCGGCCCGGGTTGTCACGTTGCCGTGGCCTCCATGGTCATCCCAGCGAGCTTTCAGGAGTCCGCCAATTCATTGGCGGCTGCAAAGCACATTCATTCCAATAGGCGGCGCTGGCCATCTCCTGCAACATCATCATGCTGCCCCGAATTTCGCTTCTCGCTCACAGCTTATGGCATAGCGCTCATCGCGCACCGCACATACCACAAACTGCACTGGGCACAGCGCATCCCCTGCCGCTCGGGGCTTTCGCGCCAGTTGCCTCTACGGCACAGCGAGTTCCACCACAGGGATGGTGATAATGCGCAGGCTCACAGGCCGGCCGAGCGCCTTACTCAGGGAGTCCCGCAGCGTGGCAGCCGTGCCTTGCTGCAGTTCGTGCTGGGTCTGGACTGTGGCGGTGACATCCACCACATCCTCTTGAGTCTCAAAATCGAAGCTCGCCAGGCTGATGCCCGGTTTGGAAGTGAGATCCGCGGCGAGCACCCGATCGATGGTTTGGCGCATGCGGCTCTCCTGAACCGTCTGCACGAACACCAGCGCCAAGGGAATGCTGATCACGATCAACAGAATCACCGACGCGGTGAGGCCCAGCCGCAGGCGGGCCGCGCGTTCGCCCCGCTCGGTAGGACGAAATCCAAGCAGCAGCAATGTGATCGATCCGGCCAGGGTGATCGCGATCAGGTTGGTGATGAACAGCAGCCCGCCACCGCCGGCGATCGAAAGGTCCGCAATCGCCAGACCGACGCCGGCCACGCTCAAAGGGGGGATCAGCGCCGCGGCGATGGCCACCCCAGGCAGCGCAGCGGCCACGTCTTCCCGGGCGATCGCATACGCGCCGGCGGCTCCGGAGGCCAGCGCCACTGCCAGGTCGAACAAGTTCGGGTGGATGCGGCTCATGATTTCCGGAGTGAGGATGCGCAGCGGCGATATGGCGGTGAGAACGATGGACAACCCGACGGCCAGGGCGATGCCCTTCAGGGCAGCTTCCACAGCCAGGCGCAGCAGGCGGATGTCGCCTTGGACGATGGCCAGGCTGAAAGCCAGGATCGGGGTGAACAACGGGGCGACCAGCATGGCGCCGATGATCACCGCGCTGCTGCCCAACTGCAGGCCGAAGGTGGCGATGACCGCCGACAGGCCCATCATCACAAAGAAGTCCACATCCGGGCGCGCGCCGCGACGCACCTGACGATAGACTTCCAGCTGTTCCGCTGGTGACAGGGTCGGCAGCGCCCCATACACGGTATCCCACAGCCGTTGGAGCCAAAAGCGAGGCAGGCCCCGGTAATGCTTGACCATCATGACCGGAGTCGGGCATCGCTGGGCGACCTGCTCAGGGAGGGTGCCGAAGAGCATCTGATCGATGACGCTTTCCTCCGATGCTCCCAGGAGAACCAGGTCGGCCTCCGCCCCCGCGTGCACGATGCCATCGAGCACGCTCTCATCTTCCACCAGGCGACTTCGGATCGGGACAGATTCCAACTCCAGGCCGGCGCCCTCCTTGTCCCGGATGTCGCGCGCCCGCTCCCGCATGGCCTCCAAGGTGCGGTCGATCCGCCTCTGGCCCTGTTGCTGCTCCTGCTCATCCGCTCCGGGTTGGGTGACGTATACGGCTTCAACCGTCGCCCCGTACTGCTTGGCCAGCACCAGACCCAGCCGTGTCGCCAGCGGGGCGTGCGGCCCGCCCGATGTGGGGACCAGAATGCGGCCGATCTGGAATGAGGGTGGCTCCCTTAGATTGGCACCCTCATCGGCATGCCCCTCCAAGGAGGTATCCTGGGGCGGTATCGCGATTACGGCCACATCACAGGGCGCCTGGCGCACGACCGGATCGAGCACATGGCCCATGCGCACGTCACGCGTCTCGTCTTGCACTCTCCACGGCATCAAGATCAGATCGCAGTTCTCCTCAGCGGCCGTATCCAGAATGCCGCGGGAGACGGTGTGGGCCAGCCGGGTGATCGGATGGATCGGTACCCCGGTGTTCGAGGCCATGCGCACCGACCACTGGAAGAGCGTATTGCGCTCTTGCGCAAGGCGGCGGCCCTCGTTGATGGCCAGCGGGTCAGCGATGGTGATGATCTGCAGAGGGACGATGTCGCCTCCGAGCTGCCCTGCGATGGCGGCTGCCACGTCCAGCGTTATCCTGCGTTCCACGCCCGGGCTGATGGGCACCAGGATGCGATACATGCCCTCCTTCTTCTCGTGGGATTGGTCCCTGCCGAAGACCAGCAGGCCCTCCTGGGCGTCAATCAAGTGTGTCCGGCCGTATATCAAATACAACAGGGCGCCTGCCGCCAGCCAGAGCAATGCCACCCCCAGGGGGTATCCCGGGAGGGCCAACAACAAGGTCAGGTTCAGCGCCATCCCGAGCGCGGGGATCAACGGGTGGAAAGGGGTGGAGAAGGTCCGGCGCCGCTCCGGTTGTGTGCGCCGGCTGATGGTTCCCGCCAAATTGAGCATCAAGGCCGAAAAGAGGAAGAGGGCCGCGGGCAGATCGATCAGCCAGCGGGTGGGTACCCAGATGACGGCGGGCGTCCCGATGAGGAGCAGAAAGAGAAAGAGCAATGGGGGCACCCGAAAGAGAGGGGGCAGCGAGCGGAGAAACTCGGGCAGCGTGCCTTGGCGCACCAGGGAGTAGATCTGCCTGGCGGACGTGATGGCCAACCGATTGGTCGCCAGCAGAAGGGCGGCTGCCCCCACCAGCACCGGGATCCACAACGGGAGCAAGGATCCTCGCTGCAGCAAACTGATGAGGGCCGTCTCCAGGGTGATGGAGCCGGGCCGGCGGAAGGCGCTCAGGGTGAGGTCGACCAGCAGGAAAATGCCCACCCCAAAGACCCAGGTCCACATCAGCGCCGGCGGAGCGAGCCGAGATGGATCCGTGGACTGCCTGCGGGATGAAAGCACGATCTCCAGGCTGGCGTAGATCAGGCTCAACCAAGCCGTGCCGCGCAGAAAGGCGCCCGGCGGGATGGGCGCCCCGGCACGCAAGTTGTTCAGGCTGAGATTTGGCGTTGTGCTGAGTACGACAATCACCAAGCCAGCCAACAGCAGCAGGAAGGCGGGCCACAGCCATTTTTGCAGCGCTGCGGGCCGAAGCAGTTGAAAGAGCACAATGGCCGCAAAAAGGGCCGCCGCCAGCCATATCGGCGGGAGCCCAAGTTCGGGGAGGAGCAGGTCGATGTAGCTCGCGGCCACTTTGACCATCCCGGCTGCCAGAACGACTTCCGCTGCCAGCACGGCCCAGCCGGTGAGGTGGCCGGCCAATCCACCCAACGTCTCCTGCACCAAGTGGGACAGGCCCCCGTGCTCACCGCTGCCGCCGAGCAGTTCCAGCACGTTCATGGCGGTCAGGCCCATCGCCAACCCGGCCAGCAGGCCAGCCAGGGCTCCTGCGGGCCCGATGTTGAGCACCGCCGGGCCTCCCACCATGAAGATCAGGCCCAACACCGTGATCATGCCGCCTGCGCTCACCTGTGCAGCGGTGGATAGCTGACGGCCCAGACGCAGGTCGCCCAGGAATTCCTCGGGACGTTCCTCCATTGCAGCTCCCACGTTACACTTTCCGGCCTGTCTCGGCGCCCTATGTTTCGGACTGGGTGGCACATCGCCCCCCACGAGGGCCCGGCCGGAGAGCGCCGGGGCGTCCCGCTGGTCCCCCTAGGACGCCTCGAGGCGTTCCACCGGAGATACGCGCCCGGATTGCGGGAAGGATCGGTTGGGCGCCTGGCCCCGGCGCCGGCCTCCGATGAGTATACAACGCGCGGCGGCCTTTTGTCGCTGGCTCTTGGAAAGGGCAAGTGTCCCATTTCGGAGGGAAGCCGCATTCGAAAGATGGAACGCCGTCGGCCCCTTTCCCCACACCCCGCCTCGAAGATCCGAATCGCTCAGATCCTGACCCGCGGATATCCCCTCGCCGCCGTGAGGAAGCCTTCTGCGCCATACCCCGATCCCTTCCCTCCGGAGAGTGATCAGGCCACCGCCCACCAGGATTCCCCTTCCACCAGACCCAATGCATTCAGATGATTCCGGATGATCTCCCGGGCGCCGCGCGATCTCACAGCGGCCAAGACCACGGGCCCACGGAAGCGGCTGAGCCAGGCGGGGAGTTCCCCCCTGTCGATGATGGGGCAGCCGCGCTGCTGTCGGCCGATCTTCCTGGGGTCGATATCCACAAAAGCCACCAGGCGCGCACCGCCTCGCTGGAGATGCTTGGAGATGCGGCGGCCCATCTGGCCCGCTCCCCAGATGATGACTGCCTCGCGGCCTTGCAGCGGGCCCAAGCACAGGTAGTGGGCCTTGGCGCGTAGAAAATTCTCCACCGAGTAGCGGCTGTCCTGCCGGGTCAGCCGTTCTTCATGCTCCCGCCATTGCAGCAGCACCTGCGGCACTTTGGCGAAGCGGGCGCCGCTGATGTGCATTCGCAGCCACAGATCGTAGTCCTCGGGCCATAGGTGCTCTTGGTAGCCCCCCACCCGATCCAACCACTGCCGCCACATCATGACCGAGGGGTGGGGGAGTGGGCTCTCGATGTATATTTCTCGGCCGATGGACTCCGGGGTGGTGAGCCCGTTCAGCCATTCGATGTAGATGCGGAAACCCTCCCGGACAGACTCGGCAGGGAAACCTTCCACCAGGCAGGAGCAGACCGCGATCTCGGGATGCGAAAGCATGAAGGTGTACTGCTGCTCCAACCGGGGCGCCAGAGCCCGGTCGTCAGCGTCCATGCGCGCGATCAGCCTGGCGCGGCAAGCCTCCAACCCCGTATTCAGCGCAGGGATGATGCCCGCGTGGGGCGTGGACAGCGCACGGATTCGCGGGTCCATGGCCTCCCAGCGCTGCAAGCGGGCCAGAGTGTCATCTTGGGATCCGTCATCCACGGCGATCAATTCCCACCGTTGCAAGGTCTGGCCATTTATCGAGGCCAGAGCTTCGTCCACTGTTTCTCCTGCGTTGAAGCAAGGCATTAGCACCGAGACCAAGGGCTGGGCTGTGCTATTATCTGGGGGATCAAGAGGCATATCAGTGAGGGACATTATGAACTTTCCCACTTTTTCATGGGATTCGATCCTTTCCAGCGTTCTCGGTTTCCTGCCCAGGTTGGGCGCGGCGGCGCTTGTCTATGTCGTCGCCCGCCTGATCTCCAGTTGGGCTACAAACGGGGTTCGCAGGGCCATGGAGCGCCGGAAGCAGGATCCTGAGCTGATTCTGTTGATGGAGATGCTCACCCGTTGGGGCGTGCTTGCGCTGGGCATCGTCCTCGCCTTGGAGCAGCTCGCGCCTGGGCGCCTATCGGGGCTCGTGGCCGGGTTGGGGATCGCCGGATTCACGATCGGCTTTGCTCTCCAGGATGTGGCCAAGAATTTTGTGGCCGGTCTCCTCTTGTTGATCCTGCAGCCCTTCGGTATCGGGGATGCGATCCAGGTGGACGGACATGCAGGCTCTGTGCTCAATATCACCCTGCGATCGACAGATCTGCGCACATGGGACGGGCTGCATGTCATCATCCCCAACACCGATGTGTTTGTCAATCCGATCATCAATTATTCCAGAGGCGGGCAGCGCCGTCTTGAAATCGATGTCGGTGTGGCCTACGACCTGGATCTGGATCGGGTCACGCGGGTCACCTTGGAGGCGCTGAAGAAACTGCCCGGCGTGCTCTCCGACCCCGCCCCCCAGGTGGTGTTCTCCAACTTCGGCGGCTCGGCGATCGAATTCAAACTCTACTACTGGATCGACACCACCGTGACGGACTATCTCGCCGCTCAGAATGGCGGATACAAGGTCCTGAAAGATGCCTACGAGCGGGAGTCGATCGAAATGCCTTTCCCCACCCAGACAATACGGATGGCGCAAGGAGGGGACTGATAGGATCGATTAGATCTTGTAGGTCGCGCCTTCCGGAATTTCGCCTTCGTGTCCCGCGGGGGGGTTGACCAGATGGCAGGCAGCCAGATGCCCCGTCTTGGCCGGCAAATTCACGGGGTCAAGCTCGAAACAGATGTCCACCGCGACAGGGCAACGGGTGTTGAAATTGCATCCCTTTGGGGGATTGGCCGGGCTGGGGATGTCCCCCTTCAGAATGATCCGCTTTCGCTCCTGAGAAAAATCCGGATCTGGCACCGGCACTGCCGACATCAGCGCCTGGGTATATGGGTGCAGCGGATTGAGGTAGATCTCGTCCCGGTCCGCCAACTCGACTATTCTCCCCAAGTACATCACCGCAATGCGGTCGCTGATGTGGCGCACCATACTCAGGTCGTGGGCGATGAAGAGGTACGTCAGCCCCAGCTTGTTCTGCAGCTCCTCCAGCAAATTGACTACCTGCGCTTGGATCGAGACGTCCAGAGACGAGATCGGCTCATCGCATATGATCAGGTCCGGCACCAACGCCAGGGCGCGGGCGATGCCAATGCGCTGGCGCTGACCTCCCGAGAACTCATGTGGATAACGGTTGATGAAGTTGGGATTGAGCCCCACCATGCGCAATATTTCCTGGACGCGCTCTCTGCGCTCCTGTCGATTACCTTCGCCGTGCACTTCCAACGGCGCGCCGATGATGGCCCCCACGGTCTTGCGCGGGTTCAAGGAGGCGTAGGGATCCTGAAAGATCATCTGCATCCTGCGCCGCATATGACGGATCTCCTCCCTGGACAAAGTGGTGAGGTCGATGCCGTCGAATATGATCTGCCCGTCCGTCGGTTCATACAGGTGAAGGATGGTGCGGCCCACCGTGGTTTTTCCGCAGCCGGTCTCGCCCACCAGGCCCAAGGTCTCTCCTTCGATAACGTCAAAAGTAACGCCATCCACTGCCTTGATGTCTCCAACGTGCCGGGGGAGGACCGCGCCGCGGCTGATGGGAAAGTACTTCTTCAGGTTCCTGATTTCGACCAGCGGTGTATCGCTAGCAACCATCATCCAATCCTTTCGGCCACCCGCGTCCATTCCCAGCAAGCGGTGATATGGTCGGGGGAATCCGTCACCTCCAGGGCGGGATTCTCGTCGCGGCAGCGGGGCACAGCGAAGGGGCAGCGAGGCTCAAAGGGGCAGCCGGTCGGGAGGTTCAGCAGGTCGGGTGGGAGCCCAGGGATGGAGACCAGCAGCGTGCCCGGAGGTTCGTCCAGCCGCGGCAGTGAGCCGAGCAGGCCGACGGTATAGGGGTGGCGTGGATGATGATATACATCTCTTACCCCGCCGCGCTCCACAATGAAGCCGGCGTACATCACATTGATGGTTTTCGCCATGTCGGCGACCACCCCCAGATCGTGGGTGATCCACATGACCGCCATGCCGAGTTCCTCTTGCAGCCGTTTCACCAGGTCCACGATCTGCGCTTGGATGGTCACGTCGAGGGCGGTGGTGGGCTCGTCGGCGATGAGCAGTTCGGGGTCGCAGGAAAGCGCCATGGCGATCATGGCGCGCTGCCGCATCCCGCCGGAGAACTGGTGTGGATAGTCGTCCAGTCGAGCGGTTGCATCGGGGATCCCCACCATGTCGAGCAGTTCTATCGAGCGGTCCTTGGCCTCGTCGCGCCGCACGTCCATATGGATCATGAGCGCCTCTTCGATCTGATATCCGACGCTGTAGGCGGGGTTGAGGGAGGACATCGGGTCCTGGAAGACCATAGCGATCTCCCTCCCGCGCACATGGCGGATTTCATCCTCGCTCACCTGCATCAGGTCGCGGCCGTTGAACCACACCTCCCCGCTTACGATCTTGCCCGGCGGGTCGGGGATCAGCCGCATGATGGAAAGGGCGTGCACGCTCTTGCCGCAGCCGCTCTCGCCCACCACACCAAGCGTCTCGCCGCGCGCCATGTCGTAGGAGAGGCCGTTTACCGCCTGCACCACGCCGTCCTGGGTATAGAAGCGGGTCTCTAGATCCTTTATCTGCAGCAAAGTCTCCACGAAAGCATCACTTTCTTACGCAGCCGGGAAACGCAGTCTCATTGGGTGTGCGCGTTCTGGTGTCGGGCGCCGGTGGCCGAATCCCCACGGGCGACACGGGGGATGCGAACTTCTGGCAGATCACCCGACCGATCGGGCGCGGAGGCTCAGTGCAGCCGCGGATCCAGGGCATCCCGCAGCCCGTCCCCCAGCAGATTGAAACCGAGCACCAGGAACATGATCGAGACCCCCGGGAAGAACACCATCCAAGGGGAGGTGAAAATATGGCTCTTGTTGCGGCTGAGCATCAGCCCCCACTCCGGTGTGGGCGGTTGCGCGCCCAACCCCAGGAATCCCAGCCCTGCTGCATCCAAAATGGCCGTGGCGATGCCCAAGGATGCGGCCACGATGATGGGGGACAAGGTATTGGGAATCACCTCGCTGACCAGCACGCGCTGGGCGCGCATCCCGACGGATTGGGCGGCCAGCACATAGTCCCGCCCCTTCTCGCCCAGCACCGTGGCCCGGGTGATGCGCGCATAGGTGGGAATCGACACGATTCCCACCGCCAGCATTGCGTTGAACAACCCCGGGCCGATGACCCCGACGATGACCAGGGCGAGCAGGATAGTGGGGAACGCCAGCATAATGTCCATCAGGCGCATGATCACGGTGTCCACGACGCCTCCGACATATCCAGCAATGGCGCCCAGGCTGGCGCCGATGAATATGGCGAAGCTGACCGCGAAAACGCCCACCAGAATGGAGACGCGCGCGCCGTAGATGATCAAGCTGAGCATATCCCGGCCCAACTCATCGGTGCCCATGGGGTGCTGCAAGGAGGGGGGCAGCTTGCTATCGCGCGGATAGACCCGGAAGATTCCGTCCTCATTGGGATCCTGGGTGGCGAGCAAAGGGGCGAACAAGGCGGTGAGAATCACGATCCCAATGACCACCATGCCCACAATCGCCAGCTTGTTTCTCAGCAGGCTGCGGAGCGCGTCCCGCCATGGCGACCTGGGCCGGCCGATATCGAAAGCCTGCTCTTGAAGAGCAGCCTCAGTCTGCTGGTAATCCCGGAATAGGTCTCTGCGGTCCATGGCTCAGTTATATCGGATGCGCGGGTTGAACCACGCGTAGGAGATGTCGACGATCAAATTGACCCCCACGAAGACCAGCGCGAACACCAGCACGGCCGTCTGGACCACCGGGAAGTTGCGCGCCACGATGGCGTTCACGACCCAGCGGCCCATCCCCGGCCAGGCGAAGATGGTCTCCGTGAGGATGGCGCCCGCGAGCAGAAGCCCGACCTGCAGTCCGATCACGGTGACAACCGGGAGCATGGCGTTCTTGAGCGCGTGGCGGGTCACCACCAGGCGTTCGCGCAGGCCCTTGGCGCGTGCTGTGCGGATATAGTCCTCACCCAGCACCTCCAACATGGCGGAGCGGGTGATGCGGGCGATAAAGGCGGTGGGGATTGTGGCCAGGGCGATGGCCGGCAGCACCAGATGGTCTAGGGCGCTCAGCAGGGCCGGGATATTCCCCGTCAGCAGACTATCGATGACATAGAAATTGGTGATCGTGTTGAGTTCGATGCTCGGATCGATCCTCCCCGAAGTGGGGAACCAGCCAAGGCGCAGGGCGAAAACGTAGAGCAGCATCAGCCCCAGCCAGAAGATGGGCATCGATACTCCGACCAGCGCGCCGAAAGTGGTTCCCAGATCGATGAACGTGTTATGAAAATAGCCTGCCAGCATTCCCAAGGGAATGCCGACCAGAATGGCGATGATAATTGCAGATGAAGCCAGCTCAATCGTGGCCGGAAAGAAGAGCTTCAATTCGGAGACCACAGGGGTGCGCGTCATGATCGAGGTGCCGAGATCGCCTTGAGATAGGCGCACCAAGAAGCGGAAATACTGCACCGGCAGCGGATCGTCGAGGCCCAGGCGTTCTCGCAGCGCGGCCCGCATCTCTGGCGTAGCGTGTTCGCCCGCCATGGCAGCGGCGGGATCCCCGGTCATCAAGAGCATGCTGTAGGCCAGGAAGGTCACCCCGATGAGGACCGGGATGGCGAGCAGCAGCCGGCGGAGGGTGTATTGCGCCATTTCAGATCCATTCTCTCCCCCGGATTGGCATCCGATCGATCCCAAAGAATGGGCTCATGCGAAAGGGGGGTAAACACCGGGGGGACGCCAGTCCCCCCGGTGAGTTTTGCGCGGTGGCGTGCCTACTGCATGGTGTGGTTGAAGCTGGTGTCGGCGCCGCAGAAGAACACGCACAGGAAGTTGTCGGGGTCGCCGTTGTCGCCCACCCACCCGAGCATGAACAGGTCATGCTTGGTGCCGTCCTCCTCCAGGTCGCTCAGGTATGGATCGGGCCAGGCAGGCGAGACGATCTCGGTGTTGATCCCGATATCCGCCAGGTTGGCCTGCATGAACTCCCCGGTCTGCTGCGGGAAGGGGAAGTAGGCGCGGGAGACCGGCATCACATAGAAGACCGCGGTGTCCGGAATCTCCACGCCCTCATCGATGGCCGCTTGCAGGTATTCGCGCGCCAGGTCCGGATCGTAAGGATAATCCTCGATCTGGTCGTTAAATCCCCACAGGCTCGGCGGCTCGAACTCCTTCGCCGGTTCCGCGTCTCCCGGGTAGATGGCATCGATGATGCCCTGCTTGTCGATCGCGTGGGCGATTGCCAGACGGACGTTCAGGTTCTGCAGCCATTCCTTGGCGAAGTTCAGACCCAGGTATCCGACGTTGAAGGCGGGGTTGTAGACCACCTGCAGGTTGGGATCATCCTGGGCAGCGGCGATGTCGTCGGCGCCGGGGCTGGCCCACAGGCTGAGGCCGTCGATGTCGCCGGCCTGCAGCGCCAGGAATGCGGCCGAGGTGTCGGGGATCACCCGGTAGATCAGGGTGTCGATGGTCGCCGGTTCACCCCAGTAGTTGTCGTTCTTTGTCAGCGTGATGTGGTCTTCCTTGACCCACTCGGACAGCATGAACGGCCCGGTGCCCACAGCGTGTCCTTCGGCGGTGCCGTAGATGTCGCCTTGCTCCATCACCGCGGTCGGACTGGCGAAGCGGAAGTTCTCCATGGTCAGGGTGTTCAACAGGCTGGCGTTGGGGACGCTGAGGGTCAGTTTTACGGTGTAGTCATCGACCTTCTCAATGCCGGCCAGGACGCTGTTAGGATCGCCCTTGAAGCCCTGGAACATGTAGTCCCAGTAGATGAACTGGTCCTCACCCAGATTGTAGGGGTTGTCCAGATCCCACCAGCGCTCGAAGTTGAAGACCACCGCGTCGGCGTTGAAGGGGGTCCCATCGTGGAACGTCACGCCCTGACGCAGATGGAAGGTCCACTCCAAGCCGTCATCGGAGACATCCCAGGACTCCGCCAGGGCCGGGATGGGCGTGGTGGTGCCAGGCTCGAACTCAGTCAAGCCATCATAGATATGCGTGGCCGGTGCGAGACTGTTGGCGCTGGTCTCCAGCGCAGGGTCCAGGGTGCCCGCGTCGGCGGATTGGGCGAAGACGAAGGTATTGCTCCCTTCCACCGTCACATAGGTCCACACCTCGCGCACGGGGCTGGGCACGTAACCGCTGACGGTGGCGCGCAGCAGTGTGGGCGGCGTGCGGTTCACGACCGGGACGCTGATGGCGCGCTCGTGGATCAGCAGGTTCGCTTCTTCATACATCGACTTGCGGGTGTCGAAGTCCGTCTCGGCGACGGCGTCACGGAGCAGTTGGGCGATTTCCTCATCCGGCGGTGCGCCGACGGGCTGGCCCATCGCTTCGGTCGGTGGTGCCGCAGTGGGCTCCATCGGCGCTTCCGTGGGGGGCACCTCCGTGGGCTGCGCCGGTGCCTCGGTCGGGGCCGCGGGCGCCTCGGTTGGTGTGGCGGCCGGGCCGCAGGCGGCGAGCAGCATGCTGATCGACACAAGCAGGCCGAGCAATGTAAAGGTAAATCGGCGTTTCACGTCACTCCTCCTTCTGAAGGATTTGTGTTCCAATTCTATCGGTGTGCAATTCGAGGGTATATCATCGCAAGGTCCCGGTGACCACCTCCCTCCAGCCTGTTTCGAACGACGATGAGAAATGTGTAAGGAGCTTCCCAATCCTTTATGTTGGCTGCCGGTCTGTCCGTCGCCTGAGGTATGGGAAGCTGTAGGAAACGTGTGGCCATTGTAGTATTAGTACTGGAGTCCGTCAATGGCGGTTCAAGTCGGGGGGTGCTGGAGAGCGGGGTATCTGGGAAGCAGGGAGGGCCGGGGGGGGGCCGGGGCGCTGCGGTGCAGGCGGGAGCAGGGGAGCAGGGGCGAACAGACGGCTGAATGTTGCAGGTTGGAAGGCTGCACGTTCGCACGTTTCCACGTTCAAACGTGATGACGTTCCAACGTGAAAACGGCTTTGTCGCTCCTCGTTGGTCGGTGGTCATCGATCGGCGCTCAGCGTAAGGCCTGTGGACTGCGGCCTGGCGCTCATCCCGCACTGCGCATACCGCAAAACGTATCGCGCATTGCCTGCTCTAAGTTCCCCACGCGAGCCAAAGGAGGACCGCGATGAGCGCGCCCATCGCCGTGGCCGCCGCATTGACGACGTCGTTGTTCAGCCAGCGCCAGCCGCGCAAGTGCCGGGTGGTGTGACCGCAGGTGTGAGCAGGGTGGCGTTCGGTCTCCTGCTGACAGCCTGGACAGAAATAGATCGCCTGGAGGGTTGCCCCGAGCAGGCTGTCCAGCAGCGACCCGCCCAACCCCGCGACAAGCGCCGCTCCCGCCAGGCGCGGCGCGCCGGCCATAAGCCCGGCCAGACCGGAAAGCAGGGCAGCGCCAGCCAGGGAGGCCAATAGGCCGAGGGGGGAGACTGCCCCCGAGGTACCGGCGGGGGCGGGGCGCAGGTCCGTGATGCGGCGCGGTGGGCGCCGGCTGAGCACTCCCAGCTCGGTCGCCCATGTGTCCGCGCCGGCGGCCGCCAGGGCCCCGGCCACTCCCGCCAACCAGATCGCCTCCGGCCTCAGGCCGAACAGCGCCGCGAAGAGGGAGGATACCCCGCCATTGGCGAGCACCTGACCCGCGTCGCGCCGGCCGCCTTTGGCGAAGGCCGCCTGAATCCGCTTTTTCGAGGGGCCGGCCAGACGGGTAAGCAAGCTGGAGGGGAGGAAGAAAGCGATCAGCAGGACGGCCGGGGCCAACCCGCCGACGGCAAAGTGCACCGCTCCGACAACCGCGGCGGCAAGCAAGCCACTCCGGGAGAGGAAGCCGGCTCGATAGGCCGCGAAGGAGATGGAAAGGGCCAGCACGATGCCCAGTGCGGCGCGCCCCGCGGTCACGCTTCGCCCGCCTGCCTGTGGATAGAACGTGGGTAAGCTGTGGAAAAGTATGCCATGACGGTGGATAACCGGCGCGCGGTCATCCCGCGGCGAGAAGGTGCAGGGATGCCCCCCAGAAGAGCAGCCCCACCGCCGCCCCGACGCTCCACAGCAGATACGCGAGGGAGAAATCGCGCTCATTTCGGACCAGCCAGCCTCCGACGAGGGCGTCGAGCGCCCAGATTAGGCCGCCGATCATGGGCAGCAGCAGCAGTCTCCCCCCCGGCGCCATTGTGGTGGGGTCGCCCGCTGGGTTGAACCCGAAGGGCACCGCCCCAGATAGGCGAGGCACGGTGAAGGAGAGGAAGGCAAGCAAGCTCAGGGGGAGGACCAGCCCCGCCAGGATGAGCCAGCGCGCTGGGGCGTTGGACCAGATTTGCCCGACCAGCAGGTCCGGGCGCTGGGAGATGGCGGGGGCGGGTTCAAGGGAACCGGCCTGCAGCGCTTTGGAGAAGTGCTCCTGGAAGGCACGCGGATCTCGGGGGGTGATGGCCAGTGTGCGCTCGCTAGTCTCGATGATCGTCACCCCGAGGCGCAGGTTGGCGGCGAAGAATTCCACCTCACCCAGGCCTTCAACCTCCTTCCGGCCCGTGGCGCAGCCCGGCCACCAAGCCCCCGCTCCGGGACGCCAGGGCAGGTGGATCTCCTTCAGGTGGCTAACCGCCGCGACGGCGCCGATCGGGATTTGCTCCTCGGCCAGGCCCCACGTGATGCCGATCCGCTCGCGGTCCATCCGATAGCGGGCGGTCAGCAGGCCGTAAAGGTGATAGCAGATTACGGCTGCCGCTGGCATTCCCAGCAGTGGCAGAACGACCCACAAGATGAGCCAGGGGGAGATTTCCGAGGTGGCGAGCAGGTAGAGGCTGATCGAGGTCAGGCCCAGGGCGACGAACAACAGCGCGCTGCCGAAGGTCAGCCCTAGCCGGCGAGGCGGATAGAAGTCCATGGCACGTCTAGGCACCTGAACCCGGGCGCCCACGCATCCCCGAGCGCCCAGCTAGGTTTCGGGGGTGGCCGGCTCTTTGACGTACACCGGAGATACCCAATCCAGGTACTTCTGCTCCTTGCCGCGCACGATGCGCTGGTAGAGTTCACGCAAGCGCGCCGTCACAGGACCCATCTCGCCGGTGCCAATCGGACGGTAATCCACTCGAGTGACGGCAGTCACCTGTGCCGCCGTTCCGGTCAGAAACAGCTCGTCACACAGATATATCTCCGTGCGGTCGATGGGGCGCTCGACGACCGGCAAACCCAGCTCATCGCGCCCCAACTGCATCACCGTTCGGCGGGTGATCCCTTCCAGGATGTTTTCGGTCACAGGAGGGGTGATCAGTTCTCCGGAGCGCATTATGAATATGTTCTCCGCGCTGCCCTCGGAGACATGCCCGTCCTTATTGAGCACCAGCGCCTCGTCGAATCCGGCCAACATGGCATCGCTCTTGATGAAGGCCGAATTCACATATGCCCCGGTGATCTTGCCGCGCGCCGGGATGGCGTTGTCGTCGATGCGATTCCAGCCCGAGAAGGTAACGTGTGCCCCTTCGTCCGCCTCCACGTATCGAGTGAAAGGCACCGTATAGATGGCCAGTTCGTCATGCAGCCCGTGCAGGCGGACGCCGATGATCTCGTCCGCCTTGTAGATCAAGGGGCGGATGTAGCAGTCCTGGTGCATCCCCTCCGCGCGCAGGAGCTCTTTTGTCACCTTGAGCATCGATTCAGGGGTGTGGTCGATCTCCGCGAACAGCAGCTTGGCGGAGTTCAAAAGACGTTTGAAGTGGTCGTACGGCCGGAAAATATAGAGCTGTTCTTGATCTTCGTTCCAATATCCGCGCATTCCACCGAATGCCCCTGTGCCGTAGTGCAGGGCATGGGTCATGATGCCCACTTTGGCCTCGGAATAGGGCACGATTTTTCCCTCGAAATATGCGAATTTGGGAATCGTCACTGGAGAACCCTCCTGCGGGATGTTAAGCCGTGAAACGCCCGCTTTCGCGGGCTTCCCCTTTGCATGTCCATTATAGGTTCGGGAAGGGAGGGTGGCAAGAAGGTGGGGGTACTGGGGTGTATTTCGGGGGGCGCGGCTGCTTGAGAGTGAATGTACGGTGCTCCTCTCGATACACCTCGTGGTTTCACCACTCGGCACTCGAGATGCGCCTCCCCGCAATCGGAACCTGCGAAGCAAACCGCATCTCGAGTAGTGCCGAGCGGAGCGAGGCGCGTATCGATAGGCCCGGCCTGTGTTGTTGACAGGGTGCGGCTGATACCAGTCTGCCATGTCAGATCGCCCCCAGGATGGGACACACCCGAGGTGACAGGCTCCCGGTATTCAGGGGGGCGGGGGTGCATCCCGAGATTTGCGCGGATAGCGGGGGGTAGGGGGATAGTGAGCAGGGAATAGTGAGTAGTGACGAGTGAGAAGGGAGCAGCGAGCAGTGGATGATGGTCGGCTAAAGGGAAAGACTCGGAATCCACGCAAGTGGGAGGGCGATATCCCAACTTGGTCTGGAAGTCAGCGCGCAACGGAGGCTGCTAATTGTCGATTCTCGCGAGTTGCGGTTTCAACAGCCGAAAACGATAATGGGGTGGGAGAATTCCTATGCGAATCTGGTATCTTAGGGAATGCGAAGACCCTGACTTGCGGCACGTTTATACCATGGATTGGCGACGAGAGACTCTTTCGCTGACTGGGGCAGCCCCCAACGCCATGGCCATAGCGAAAGCCACCTGAATAGGCTGGATGGATGATAGGGACAATGCCAATATGAATAGCACCCACGCGGGGTCCGGCTCCGGGGATGGAGCGTTCTTTGACAACCGCTCGCTGTTCTCCGATTACTATCTAATCGAGAGGCTGGCAGATCATGCTCAATGGTCGGAGGGCGTCGCTGGTCCGTTCCAGATGGCCCGGGACCTCTATGATGAAAAACGCGACATCTTGGACGGACTCAATGAGGCGCAGACCGAGGAAGAATTCATCAAGCCGCTGCTGCGTGACGTGCTGGGCTTTGATTTTGAAGTTCAGAAGTCCACCACGAGGCATGGGCAGCTAAACCGCCCTGACTACATCCTGTTCCCCAACAAGGAATCGAAGGAGGAGGCGCAGCATCTGCGCGACAAGAAGGGGGCTTATTACGCGCGAGCTGCCGCTGTGGCTGACGCGAAATACTGGAATCGACCACTGGATCGCCAGTTGAAGGATTCGCGGGATGAGTTCACAAACGCAAACCCCAGCTTTCAGATCGTCAACTATCTCGTGGCGACCGGCGTCGACTGGGGCATTCTGACCAACGGCAAGTTGTGGCGCCTATATTATGCGGGCGCCCGCTCGCGCATCGACACCTACTTTGAAGTGGACCTGGCCCGCGTTTTGGAATCGCGCGATGCTAGGGTCTTCCGCTACTTCTACCTCTTCTTCCGCGCGCGGGCTTTCCAGCGCGATCCGCACACCGGACAGAGCTTCCTGGAGGCGGTGCACGAGGGCTCGGTGAACTACGGTGTCGAGCTGCAGAAACGCCTGAAGGACCTCATCTTCGAGAGGATTTTCGTCCACCTGGCTACGGGGTTCCTGAAATGGGGTGCCGACGGCGGCCAGGGTACCGTGCGGCGGGCCAATTTGGAGGCGATCTATCAGGGCACGCTGCGGCTGCTCTACCGGCTGCTGTTCCTGCTGCATGCTGAAGCCCGTGACCTGCTGCCCGTGGGCGACCGCCAAGGCTACTATCGCTACAGCCTGACGCGCATCAAGCGCGACGTGGCTGGGCGGCTCGATCGCGGCGACCAACTGAGCACTGTTTCGGATGATATGTGGAACGACGTGGAGGGCCTCTTTCGCATCATCGACCGCGGCGATCCGGGGCTGAATGTGCCGCGCTACAACGGGGGCTTGTTCCGCCGTGACCGCGCGAGCAACGAATTCCTGAACACGCATGCCATTCCGGACGCGTACCTGGCCCCGGCGATCGACCTGCTGGTGCGCGAACCGGACCCCGAAACCGGAGTAAAGCGGTTTATCGACTACAAGACCCTGAACGTTGAGCAGCTAGGGTCGATATACGAGGGGTTGTTGGAATACCATTTAGAGATCCGAAGGCACGAGACAGATCATGAAGAAGTCGATGAAGCCGACGCCGATGAGCCTCCGAGCAAGCTACCGGTCGAATTGGTCGCGGATCGGCGCGAACGCCGGGAGACCGGCTCGTACTATACGCCGCACTACATCGTGGAGTATATCGTCGAGCACACGCTGGGCCCGGTGCTGGAAGAGCGCTCGGCGCGCTTCCGCGAACTGATGGAGGAAATTGAGCCACGACGGAAGCGTTTGGAGGAGGTCGAGGCGAATCTGGCTGAAGACCTGGAGCGTGCGGACGCCTGGGCCTCTCGCTGGAAGAGCGAGAAGCTGGGGCTGGCTCGGGAGCTGGACCGGCTCGAGGGGGAGGCGTTCGAGGCGCTGCTGGGCGTGCGGGTGTGCGACCCGGCCATGGGCAGCGGGCATTTCCTGGTCTATGCCACCGACTGGCTCACTGAGCAGCTCATCGCCGTGCTGAACGAATATCCCGACAACCCGGTGCTGCGCCGCATCGCCACCATCCGCCAGCAGATCGTGGACGAGCTGACACGCCAGGGCATCGCCGTCGATGCAGAACGATTGAAGGACACCAACCTGCTCAAGCGCATGGTAATGAAGCGCTGCATCTACGGCGTGGACCTGAACCCGATGGCGACGGAGCTGGCCAAGCTGAGCCTGTGGCTGGATTCCTTCACCGTGGGCGCGCCTCTGAGCTTCCTCGATCACCACCTCAAGGTCGGCAACTCGCTCGTTGGGGCGCGGGTGGAGGAGGTGCGCCAGGCGCTGGAGGCCGAGGACACCGGTCAGATCCACATGTTCGGTGGGCCTTTCGCCGGTCTGCTGACCGCGGCGGAGCTGATGCGCGACGTGGTGGCCCGCACCGACGCTACCTTCGAGGAGGTGGAGCAGAGCACCGAGAAGTATGCGGCGTTCGAGGAGGCCATGCTGCCCTACAAGCGCGTGCTCGACCTATGGGTGAGCCGACACTTCGGCAATCCGCAGGCCCAGGAATTCCTGCGGCTGTACGGCCACGAAGCGTTGAAAGCGGTGGTGGATGAGGAGGCGGAACTGGGTCCCAAGTACCGCGAGGCTGTGGAGAAAGCGCGCTCTCTATGGCAAAAGAAGCGCTTCTTCCATTGGGAACTGGAGTTTCCCGAAGTGTTTGTAGACTTGAAGCGGTCGACGTGGAAAGAGAATCCGGGCTTCGACGTCGTGATGGGTAATCCACCTTATGGAATGACGACAGGACGACACACTAAGAACTTCATTAGAAGCCATTATGAGACCTCAGAGGGGCGAGATGACATGTATAAACTCTTCACGGAGCGAGCATACAGGGTCACCGTTCTTGGCGGGCGATTTTCATACATTACTTCTAATGCAATGCTCACCAACCGTTTTGATGCGAAACTTAGGCGGCTTCTGCTGACTAGTGGAGCTTGGAAACGATTGATCACATTTGGGTATCCCGTTTTCGAAGATCCCACCGTCAATTCTGCTGTGTTCATCATTCGAAAGGTCAAGGCAAAGCCGGGGCACAGCTTCATCGCACTGGCGACAATCAGAAATCCAGCAGGACTCCAAGAGACGGGCAGACCGGAGAATCAAGAAGCATTTCTAAGCGATGAATTCTGTCTCATCACGCTTATTGAAGATGACAGGGTGGCGGAAGTTGTCGGGAAATTGAATCGTCAAGGACAACGGCTGAGTGATTTGGCCCACATCCGTCAATGCATAAAGACGGGTGACGATGACAAATATCTGAAAACCTCCCCTGCGGCGCTCAACTCCCCTTGGAGACCGGTTCTCGGCGGAAGTGATGTGACGCGCTACCATATCCACTGGCCGCATAGATTTCTGAAATATGGTTCATGGTTGGCCAGAAACTGGCAAAACCCCGACTTCTTTGAACGCCTCAAGATAGTTGTCCGTGAGACAAGTGAGCATATTACAGCCTCGATTGACTATGAGCAATTCTATTTGCTTTCAACTCTGTATAGCATCTACTTCAGAGACGACTTCTCAGGGGAAGAGAGCCTGCAATATTTGCTTGCACTCATCAACAGTGAGTTAGCTCAATTCTTTATGTATCATCTGGTTTTCGCCCTGTCGTCCGGAGCATTTATCAAAGCGCGCACCAATCACTATGCTCGGCTCCCTATCAGATGCATCGAGTTCAATACGTCGGCCGGCACCCGGGTCGCGCTTGTGGAACAGGGCCTGCGCCTGTACGACAGCTACCTGGCCGGCGACGACCCTGCCGGCATCCTCAGCTTCGTCGAAGAGCAACTCGCCCACCGACCGGAGCGTGCCGATGTCGTCCACGATCTGCTGGCCTTCCTCGCCGAGCAAATGATCGACTTCCACAAGCGCCGCCAGCGCGTGGAAGCTGCCCTGGACCCGTTCAAATTCCTCAACCGCGGCGTCGACTTTGTCGAGTTCCCCGCTGCTTTCGCACAGGAGATCAAGTATGGCGAGCGGGTGCATCCAGGCGAGACTTCCGAGGATTCCGAAACCTCAAGAAGGGTGTTCGATCTCTCAACCGTGCACCACGATATCGACGGGCTGCGGCTGGTGGCGCTTGACGACGGGCACTGGGAGCTACAGGTCCAGCTCAAGCTGCGCGACGCCGGCGCGAATTGGGGAGCCTGGCAGTACGAGGAAGATGGGAACTCGATTGCACGGGTGTGGGCGCCGGCCTACCGCTTCCGCCTGGACGAGAAGAAGGCGCGCTACTACCAGCATGCCTTCGGCGTCCTCGATGAGTTCGCCAACGCAAGATCGTTCCCCGGCGGCTATACGCGCACCACGGCCAAGAAGCTGCAGCTCGCACAAGTGCCGATATTTGATGCAGAGGCCGATCTAATGCCGCTGGTGAGCTTGTCGGATGAGCTTGCCGCGGTCAATGATCGCATCGCCCGCACCGATACGCTCATCGACCAGATTGTGTATAAGCTCTACGGCTTAAGTGAAGAAGAAATCGCCATTGTCGAAGGGCGTGCATAGAAGGTTGATGCCCAGGAGACTTAACCCGGACTCGGCGAGTTGCCAAGGCACAATTGAGTGAAAAGGAGCCGGAGCTTGAAGGTTGCCCCGGCTTCCTGATCCTCTGCCTATCGCTTGCTTACTGCTTACAGCTTATCGCTTACCGCTTCTTCAAGCCTCCCGGAAGTCGCCCTCCACGACGTCCTCTTCCTCAGGCCCTCGGGGTTCGCCGTCGCTCCCGCCATCCTCACTGGTCGGCCCCCCCGATGCGGCACCTTGCTCTTGCTGCGCGTACATTTGCTGGCTCAGGGCGTGACTGGCCTGCTGCACCTGCTCGGTGAGCCTGCGGATCTCGGCCGTGTCGTCCCCCTCGGCCGCCTGCTTGAGCTCCTGGATGGTGCTCTCGATGCGGCTCCGGTCGGCCTCCGGGACCTTGTCCCCCAAGTCACGCAGCGCCTTCTCGACCGAGTAGGTCACACTGTCGGCAGTGTTGCGGGCATCGGCCAGTTCACGGCGCTTGCGGTCCTCTTCAGCGTGCTGCTGCGCCTGATTGACCATCCGCTCTACATCGCTGTCCGAAAGATTGGTGGTGGCGGTGATGGTCACCTTCTGCTCTTTGCCCGTCGCCTTGTCCTTGGCCGTCACATTGAGGATGCCATTCGCGTCGATGTCGAATGTGACCTCGATCTGCGGCACACCGCGCGGCGCGGGAGGGATGCCATCCAACCTGAAGCGGCCCAGGGTCATATTGTCGGCGGCCATGGGGCGCTCGCCCTGCAGCACATGGATATCCACCGCCGTTTGATTGTCCTCCGCCGTGGAGAAGATCTCGGTCTTGCGAATGGGGATCGTGGTGTTGCGTTCGATCAGGACCGTCATGACGCCGCCCAGGGTCTCAATTCCCAGGGAGAGCGGAGTGACGTCCAGCAACAGCACGTCCTTCACATCGCCGGCCAACACACCCGCCTGAATCGCAGCCCCGACCGCGACGACCTCATCCGGGTTGACCCCCTTGTGGGGCTCCTTGCCCGTCAGGTTGCGCACCAGGTCCTGCACCATGGGCATACGCGTGGCGCCTCCGACCAGCACAACCTCATCCATATCGCTGGTCTGGATTCCGCCGTCTTTCAAGACGGCGTCAAAAGGCCCGCGCACGCGCGCCAGCAGATCCTCGGTCAACTGCTCGAACTTGGAGCGGGTGAGCTTCATCTGCAGGTGCTTCGGGCCCGTGGCATCGGCGGTGATGAAGGGGAGGTTGATCTCCGTCTCCGTGACCGTCGAGAGCTCGATCTTGGCTTTCTCTGCGGCCTCACGGAGCCGTTGCAGCGCCTGCGCATCCTGGCGGAGATCCACCCCCTCGTTCTTCTTGAACTCGTCAGCGATGTAGTTCACGATGCGCTGGTCCCAGTCGTCGCCACCCAAGTGCGTGTCCCCATTGGTGGCCTTCACCTCAACCACGCCATCGCCGACATCGAGCAGGCTGACGTCAAACGTCCCGCCACCCAGATCGAATACCAGGATGGTCTCGTTTTCCTTCTTATCCAGGCCGTATGCCAGCGCGGCCGCTGTGGGCTCGTTGATGATGCGCATGACCTCCAGACCGGCGATCTTCCCGGCGTCCTTGGTGGCCTGGCGCTGCGAGTCGTTGAAGTACGCCGGCACAGTGATCACCGCTTTGGTAACGGTCTCACCCAGATAGGCCTCCGCGTCGCGCTTGAGCTTCGCGAGCACCATGGCTGAGATTTCCTGCGGCGTATACTCCTTGCCGGTGACCGGTATCTTCACCCGGACGTCATTCGCAGGGCCTTTCACGGTGTCGAAAGACACCATCTCCCGTTCCGTCTGCACCTCGTCGAATCGCCGCCCGATGAAGCGCTTGATCGAGTAGACGGTGTTTTCCGAGTTCACGATTGCCTGGCGCTTGGCGGTCTGACCCACAAGGCGTTCACCGCTCTTGTTGAAGGCCACCACAGAGGGGCACAGCCGCCCGCCCTCCGCCGTGGAAATCACCGTCGGGTCGCCGCCTTCCATCACCGCGACCACGCTGTTTGTCGTGCCCAGGTCTATACCTATGATCTTCGTCATCTGTCCCTCGCTCATTGATCAAGCATAACCAACACTATACTAAAGCAAGAATACTAGAGGAGTGTTAACGCCGCCGGGGCGCTTTCGCCAGCCCAAAGGGTTGCCGCAAACGCCTCGGGCAGCGATCCGGCCGGGCCCGTCGTTCCGAGGTGTGCCGATGGTGCGAGTAAGATTACAGTTGTCGACATCATCAATAAGATCAACGGCGCGCGTGCTTCGTGCGGCGTGCGAGCTTTGCACCGAGGAGGACAGAGCGATGGACGAACTGCAGCGCTTTCGAGAGCGCAAAGATGAGTTTTTCCACTACGACCATCACAGCCCATTGACACACGAGCAGCGGGAGAGCTTTGAGGGCCTGAAGTACTTTCCGGAGAATCGAGATCTGCGTCTGGTCGTAGACGTGGACGAGCTTCCCGAGAAGGAGACGGTGCGCATCCAAACCAACACCGGGGATGTGCAGACCTACGAGCGGTATGGTCACTTTCAGTTTCAGGTGGATGGCCGGCAGGCGGTATTGACCCTCTACCGCGATGATCACGGTTTCTTCCTCCCCTTCGCCGATGCCTTGGCGGGAGATGAAACCTACGGCGCCGGCCGGTACCTGGAGCCAGAGCAACTGCCCGACGGCCGATTCGAGGTTGACTTCAATCTGGCCTACAATCCGTACTGCGCATATAACGAAAACTACTCCTGCCCCATCACCCCGGCGGAGAATCGGATTGATGTGCCCATCCGGGCGGGCGAGAGAGTCTACAAATCGCATTGACGCGGTTCCAGCGTCGGCATGCTTCCCTGCGCATCGCAAGAGCACACCCACCATCGGGCCGTAAAGCGCACATTAGCGGTCTGGTTTGGTAGAATATAGACCTCGAACAGGTTCAGATGAGCGCCGTCGGCCAGGAGGCGGGATGGGCAAAGGGTTGCTGCGGGAGCGGCGAAAGCAGAGGCTGCGGTGGAGCAAAGCGAAGTCGGTCCTGATTTGGGGAGGGCTCGGCGCCGTCGTGCTTGTGATCGTCGGGGTGCTGGCTTGGCCCGCCCTGCGGCCGGTCTTGATCCCGGCCAAGGGGGAGGCCGTGCCCGTGTTTTCCCGGGACCATGTGGAGGAGGGCACAGACCCCGGGCCATATCGCACCGATCCCCCTGCCGGCGGCCAGCATTACGCCTCAGAGCTGAATCCCGGTTTCTATGAAGCCGATGATGTGGAGGCGATCGGACCGTATCCCGAAGGCTACCTGGTGCACAACCTCGAGCACGGCTATGTCGTCTTCTGGTACAACTGCGACCTGCTGGATGAAACGCGCTGCCAGGAGCTGAAGGGCGGAATTCAGGGCGTGATGGATGAGTTTGACAACTTCAAGGTGATCGCATTCCCATGGGGTTCCACAGACACGCCCGTGGTTCTCACCTCTTGGGGGCGCATATTGCGCATGCCGGAGTTCAATGCCGGGCAGGCGGCGGATTTCGTGCGCGACAATCAGAACAGGGCGCCGGAGCCGAACGCACCCTGAAACGCAAGCGGTCGTTGGCCCTCCTGGCCAACTCGGAAGGGGGAAGTCGATAGCTGGAGCGCAATATGGCAGGCTATTTGATCGTATTTGCCGCGTTGGGCGTGATGCTGGCGTTGTTCTTCAAGTTGCCGACCCGGCCCACGCCCCACGACCGGCGCACGTCTCTCTATTTCTATACCGAAGGTTGATAATCCGGGCAGAGGGCCCGTCGTGGGCGGGCCGGATCCTCCGCAGGGATGCCGCAATCTTGCATAGCATGCGGCGGTCATCCTTGATCAGGGATCTCCCGCCGACCGCCGGGAAAGCCGGGGCCCAAATCTTGCGCCTGGCTCAGAAGCGCACGAACAGCCAGATCGTCGCCAGCCCGACGGTGATGAGCAAGGCTGGAAAGCCTTTGCGCAGAAAATAGCTGTAGCTGATGGGATAACCGGCAGAATCGGCGATGCCCGCGGTCACCATATTCGCGGATGCCCCAATGAGCGACCCATTTCCACCCATAGCAGAGCCGACAGACAGGCAGTAGAAGAGCACCTTGCTGTGCGCCCCGGGCACCGTCCCGGATAGGAACCCGACCACAGGGAGCATGGCGGCGGTGAAGGGGATGTTGGCCACCACCGTGGAGAGAACCGCGCTGAACCAGATGATCGCCAACATGGTGAGCGTCAGGCTCTCGCCGACCAACCGGCCGATCGCATCCGCAACCAAGCTGATCAGCCCCACCTCGCGGATGGCCCCGACCACGATGAACAACGAGATGAAGAACACCAGCGTGGTCCAGTCGACGGCCTCGATCATCTCTTCGATATCCGGGCGGATCCAGACCAGCAGCGCGGTGGCCCCAATCAGGGCCGTCACCGCCGGCTGCAATTGGACCCGCTCCCCCAAGACAAACATGACCAGCATCCCGGCGCCCACCACGGCGGCCTTCTTCAGGTGGTCCGGCTCGGTGATACGGCCGCGCTCGGCCAGCCGCTCCAGCAGGGCAGGCGAGGCATCCCGCGCCCCGGTCAACTCCCCTCGGTAGACAAACGCGCTGTACAGCACAAGCCCGAGGAACGAAAGCAGCACCCCGGGGGTGAGGTTGGCCAGAAAATCGTTGAACGAGATGTTCCCAAAGGAACCGATCAGGATGTTTGTCGGTGTGCCAACCAGCGTGCTCACCCCGATTACATTGGAGGCCAGCACCTCGGGCATCAGGAAGGAGAGCGGGCTGACCCCCAGAGAGAGTGAGATCTGCACGGTGATGGGCGTCATGAGCAGCATGGTGGTCACATTATCCAAGAAGGCGGAAGCGATCCCGGTGATCAACATCAAAATGGGCAGCAGCAGGAAGGTCCGCCCTCCGGAGATCCGGTAGGCAAAATAGGCCAGCCACTGGAAGATGCCTGTGTTCTCCACCACCGCGATGACGATCATCATCCCCATGATCAGGAAGACCACGTTCCAGTCGATATAGCGCAACGAGTCGGTGAAGCCGAGGATGAACAGATCCTCGCGAATTGCGCCGCCGATGTAGCTGACCGCAAAGATGCCAGCGGCCCCGACCAGAGCCGCCAGGGTGTTGTGCAGGAATCCGGTGGCGATTAACACCAGTACGCCCAAGAATACGATCGATGCGAGCCAGAAAGCGGCGCCAATTCTCCGCTGCAGGACGGTATCCGGCAAGACGATGGGCTCTCCGTTCTGGACCAGATGGATATTGGCCGCGTCCAAGGTCAGGCGCGTAGGCCGAAAGTGATTGCGCTGAATTTCGATCTCGGCCTGATCGGGCATGGGCTGGGGTACGGGCAGGGCAAAGCGGCCGTCATCCTGGGTGATCGTCGTCTCCAAGGCAGCCCCGTCCGCGCCCCCGATCAGGCTGACATCCGCTTCGCTGATCGGCCCTCCCTGGCTGTCGAGCACCCGCCCCACAATAAGAGGCTGGCCCGTCTGGGATTGGGCCGAGACCGGTCTGGCACCGGAGAGCAGCATGACGGCGCAGGGAAGCAACAGCAGCAAGGGAAGCAGGTTCAATCGCCTGACCCTCATTCCTCGACCCTTTCTGTGAGCACGACCTCGGCGCCGCTTTCTTCCTCAATGTGCTGTATGAACGCCTTCATCCGTTCCAGGGTGAAGATGTCGGCCTCCTCCTGACCTCTCGGCTGGCCCAGCACCACATACGCGGCTCCCAACTCATGGCTTGCGTCGATGATCTCGTCTGTGATGTTGCCGTGCCGGATGTGAACCTCGGCCCCGACGTTCTCCGAGCGTGCCGTCTCCTGGGCGTTCAAGAGGATGAAATCGCCCATTTGCTCCAGTTCATGGGTAATCACCCGGGTTCGGCTGCTTGAAGTGTGCGCCATGAAATCCAGATTCACCACGTACAGGAAATGGAGCGGCATTTGGGTTTCTTTGGCGAGGTTGATGGCTCTCTGGATGGTGGGCAGGCTGTTGGGACCACCCCGAATGGCACATACGATGCTGGACATTGAGCCCTCCTCCCGGCAGCGACGGCGCTGTGGCGCCGTCCGTCGGTGAGATCAGCGGCAGGCGGGTCCACGCGCTTAGGCCCGCTTTGGGGGATTGCTCGCGCTGCTGGTGGATGAACTCCCATTATAGCAGGGGAGACCTTCGAGCGCCCTTTGGTGCGCGGTTGCAGGCGCGTTCCGGTTCAGGGGGCAAACACATTTGAAGATGGAAGCCGCAGCTGCCCTTCGCCATCCTCCGATCTCCCCACGCCCCGGCCGCAAATGTTGCGATCTTCCGGAGGCGAAGCGGTTCGCTCGCGATGCGCACTGCGGTGGAACGCAGCACGCCGCGGGGCGGACCGCCGGCGCATCAGGGGGCTCGGATGTGCGGCGGGCGCCAGCGGGGTTCTCTGATGGTACTGAGGTGCCATACGGGGCCCCATAACGAAATCGCGGTGACCACGACGGTTAAGGTGAGACGAGGCGATAGACGGATGAAGAGGAGGTTTTCTCGATGGATGTAACATCATTCCGCAAAGCAAAGGCCCTGGGGATTCTGCTCGGGCTGCTCCTGGCAGCTTGTGGGCCGACGATAGGGCCAGATCTCGCAGATCTACAGGCCTTGGGGAAGGCAGGCGACGAGGGTCAGTTGGTGGGGGTGGTGGAAGCGATCGCCCCCGGATCTCTGCTTGTGAACGGCGAGCGGGTGCTGACGACCGATATTAAAACGCAAGCGGAGATCGCTGTGGGCGACAACGTGCAGATCCAGTTCTCGCTTGGCCCTGATGGTGAGATGCTGGCATCCAACATCGAGGTTTCCGATCCAGAGCACGGAGACGAATTCGAGTTCACGGGCACGGTCGTCTCCATGGGCGAGACCGAGTGGGTTATCGCGGGGAGGTCCGTGCAGGTGGACGCCTCCACCGAGATCGAGGCGGAAATCCAGCAGGGGGACCTGGTCAGGGTGCATGCCTTCCTGGATGAGACGGGGAGTCTGCTGGGGCGCGAAATCGAGTTGGTGTCGAAGCAGGACTTGGACGACACCGAACTGGATGAAGATGACAGCCCGGAAAGTGGAGAGGAGCTGGAGTTTACCGGCACCGTTGACCTGATCGAAGGCGACCAGTGGACAATCGATGGCAAAGTGGTGCTGGTGTCGGTCGACACAGAGGTGAAGGGCGATGTGAGTGAAGGCAGCTTGGTGAAAGTGCATGCCACGCTCACCCCGGAAGGGGACCTGCTGGCAACAGAGATCGAACCCGCCGGATCCGATGAGAATGAGCAGCATGATCAGGGAGAGGAACAAGAGGTCGAACTGCACGGCTTCGTGACGGAGATGGGGGCCGGAACATGGATGATCGATGCGCAGGCAGTCCAGATTTCCCCCGAAACCGAGATCGATCCCGGCATCCTGGTGGGGGATCTGGTGGAAGTCAAGGGGGTGTACGGTGAGGGTGATGCTCTGATCGCGCTGGACATTTCGCTCGAGCACCAAGACGATGACGATATCAATCAGAATCAGAATACGTCCTATCAAGGCGATGATGCAGAGGAGGACGAATACGAGGAGACGGAGGACAGCAGCGACCAGCATTATGGGGATGATGAAGAAGAATATGAATATGAAGAGCATGAGGGCGGATATGGGGGCTCGTATGGAGACGGCGAATAGGCGGAACTAGCTTGTCCACAGCCACGTCGCTCGCGGCAATCGCCGCGGGCGACGTGGCTCTGTCCGATGGGGTAAAATGCGCCCTAAATCGTGCGCTCGCCCTCTTCGGCAAGCACCAGACATGCGGACAGGTACCCAGTGGCTGAAGCCGAAATCAACCTAGAGGCGCTCAGGCGGCTAGACCCGCAGGTGATCAGCGCGGTGCATGATCAATACTTCCCCCAAATCTATCGATATGCGCGCTACAGGCTGCCGGACAACAAGACGGCTGAGGACATCACGGGTGAGGTTTTTGTGCGATTGCTCGAGGCGATGGATCGGGGGAAAGGCCCTGTGACGAGCCTGCGGGGCTGGCTCTTTGGGACGGCCTCGAACCTAGTAAATGACTACTATCGCGCCGGCCATCGAAGTGTCATCGTGGATCTGCCCGATGGGTTGGCGGACCGAACGCTCGATCCAAGGTCGCATGTCGAGCAGCGGGAGCGAATGCGCAGGTTGGAGGAGGCGGCAGCCGCATTGACTCCGGACCAACAGCACGTGCTTGCGCTGCGTTTTGGGAGCGGACTTTCGGTGGCGGATACGGCGGCCGTGATGGACAAGCGGGAGAACGCGGTGAAGGCGCTGCAGTTCCGCGCGCTGCGCGCACTGCGGCGCGAAATGGGGGTCCAAGGATGAATGACGACCGGCTCAACGCCGCGCTGCAGATCTGCATTGAAGCCCTGGAGACGGGGGTCGAGATCGAGCGCTGCCTGGAGCTATTTCCGGACCTGCGAGCGCAACTGCGGCCGGCGCTCGAAGGCGCGCTGGGGGCCAGGTCCATGGCGCCGGAGGAGATTCCCGCAGGAGCACAGGGACGGAGCCGGGCGAGGCTGCTGGGAAAGGCGGAGAGCATGCGCCGCCGGAGGCCCCGTTGGTTCGGTTTGCCGAAGTTCGCTCTCGCCTCCTTCGGGGCGATGCTGTTTTTCTTTATGGGCGTTGGCGGGCTGTTCGCCGCCTCCGCCAATTCGCTTCCGGGAGACGCGCTCTATCCGGTGAAGCGGTCCGTTGAGGCCCTGAGCCTGAGCATCGCGCCGAGCAATTCCCTGAAACGCTCACTGCAGTCCAGCTATGAAAAACGTCGCGTGGCCGAGGCTGAGCGGTTGCTCAGCCTCGGAAGGAGCGAACGGGTCACTTTTGAAGGGGTCGTGCGCGCTATGAACGGCGATGAGCTTCTGGTCGATGACTTTCTGGTGCGCATTCCCGTGGACCTGGCGCTGCCGCATCCGCTATTGGTGGGGGAGGGGGTGGAGGTAAGCGGAGAAGTGCAGCCCGATGGGTGGATCCGGGCCGATGGCTTGATTCTGAAGGCTTTCCAGCTTCAAGGGAGGCTGGAGAGGATTGTCGGAGATGAGTGGCTCATCGACGGGCAAAGGCTGAAGGCCACGGCGCTGACACTGATTCAGCCGGGCATTCAGGTGGGCGATCGCGTGATTGCGTTGGTCCGGGTGGAGGATGGATGGGTGGCACAAGCCATCTTGCTGTTTGATTCGCCTCCGGCGGGGGGGAGCGAGGACGGGCAAACTCCACAGGGCGTGGAGCCCGAGGAGGAGGGTGAGTCAGACGGCGACGAGGACCAGGCTCGGGAGCTGACTGGACGGCTGGAGATCGTCGAGGGGAACGTTTGGACCGTGGATGGCCGGGCCATTATCGTGACCGATGGGACCGAGATCGAGGAGGGGATCGCCATTGGGGACGTGATCCGGGTTCGCGCCATCGTCACCGCAGATGGCGAGTGGCTCGCGCAGGAAGTTGATTTGCGGGAGAAGGCCTCGGATGCGGAGTCGGAAGAGGCGGGAGAGCCGGATGATGGGACGCCAGACTCCACCGGCGAGGGGGAAAGCGAGGAGCACTCCGGCGGAAGCGAGGGTGGGGGAGATGAGGCGCCCGAGGAGGGCGAACCCGACGATGCTCCCGACCTGGACTGAGACGTTCTTGTCGCCGCAGGACCTCAGGCCGATTGATCCTGTGGATAGATCGCCGAGACGCTTTCGCCCTGCAGGATGCGCTTGAAATGACGGCTGACCTCATTGGGTTTGAGACCCGCGCAAACCATCCATTCTTTGAACAGTGAGTCCTTCAGCTTTCTGAACATCTCCTGCTCGGAAGCGCTGAGCTTCTTCTTCTTGTTTCTCGCCCAAAGATCACGGATGATCCGGCAGGTCGATATCAATGTGCCCTCCGCCATGGCGTCTTTTATGGTGCGCCAGCGCTTTGTATGCTTGGAAGCCATCTCATTGGGCTCATTTGAGAGCGTCATCAATGCCTTTTTCAGCTCAGTGCGGGTCACCATGGGGCGAACGGAGGACTCATCTGAGCTGTTGACGGGAATCCAGAATGTGCATTCCATCCCCTTGACCCGATAGTAGTCCCGCTGCGTGCCGGCAATGGATTTGGACTCCACACCCCTCACCTGGCCGACACCATAGATCGAATGCACGATCCAGTCGTTCTTGGAGAATGATTGCGAACCGTCCGCGCTCGGCATTCCGCACTCCTCTAAGCAGAAAGCGCCTCTTGCGCACCGCGCCTCTCCTTTATCGAGGAAAGGATGGTCTTGAGCAGAAGGCGAATGTCGAAGGGTTTGTACACCACTGCGGAGGGGCGGTATTTGTCCCGCCAATCATCGCTGATCCGCTGAGTGGTGGTGACAATGATGGCGGGCTGATTGTTTCCACGCCCCCTCGAGAGTTCGATGATTTCCCCATTCAGAAGCTTTGGGAAGTCATAGTCTACAACCAGGGCCTTGGGATTCTCGGCGCGAAGGATCTCCTTTGCCGATTGGACGTTGGCGGCCTCCAGCACGCGGAGGTTCATCTGCTCCAAACAGGCGCGCATTACCTTGCGAAGGTCGGCGTGCGCTTCCACCAACAGGATGGAGACCAGGGGATCCTGCCTCATGCTTGTCTGTTGCATTTGTCGGTTGTCGAGCTCGAGTCGCTGGGCACCGGTTTTCCTGCGCTCGGGGCCGGACGGGCCCCGCAGGCAACCTAATCTAGCGCATAGTTCCGTAGAATTTCTTGCGCCTCGAGATGGATATCTTGCGCAAATCTGGAGCGGATTAAGGCGCGGATTCCGGCGAGAACATGTATCCGACGCCCCAGCGGGTGAGGATCAGCTGCGGGTTCTTGGGATCGACTTCGATCTTCTTCCTCAAGCGGCTCATGTGCACGAACAAATCATGGCGGGTGTGGCCGCTGTCGGGACCCCAGATTTGGTCGACCAATTGGCTGTAGGTCAGCACCTGGCGCTTGTTGCGCGTCAGATATGAGAGCAACCCAAACTCGGTGGGTGTGAGGTCCAGGCGTTTGCCTCGCAGCCATACCTCCCGGGCGTCATAGTCGATCAGGAGGCCCGCCTCGGAGAATTGATTCGCCCTATGGTCGGGCTCCCTTTTTCCCCCGCGGCGCAGAAGGGCGCGGATGCGCGCCAGTAATTCGGCGGATTGGAAGGGTTTTGTGACGTAATCATCGGCGCCCGCATCCAACGCATCGACGAGATCGGTCTGCCCGGTCTTGGAGGTGAGGAGCAAGATGGGCACACTGGAGACGCGGCGAATCCTGCGGCATAGGGCGAGGCCCGTCATCCCTGGCAGCACCCAGTCCAGCAGCACCAGATCAGGCTGAGCGGTGCGGAACAAGTCCATGGCGATAGTCCCGTCAGGGGCAATTTCCACCTGATACCCCTGCTGAGTAAGCAACGCTCGCAGCAAGCTGTAGGTATGCGGCTCGTCCTCGACAACCAGGATAGTCTTGTCGGCCGCGGCTGGCAGATGCTCCTGGCGCGGTTTGGCCGGCGCCCGAACCGGAAGCCGAGTTTCGCTGGGCAGCACGGGAAGCGTGAAGGTCATCTGAGTGCCCGCATCTTCCCCCGGGGGCGGGCTCTGTACCCAGATTTGGCCGCCATGGGCGCGAATGATCTTACGGCTGATGTACAGGCCCAATCCCGTTCCCCCGCCCTGAGAGTCGGCACGCACATACTTCTCGAAAATGCCGGGCTGCATCTGGGCCGGAATGCCAGGGCCATGGTCGATCACACTTACCTGCACCATGGGCCCGCTCCCCTTGGCCCTGATATGAATGGGCTCACCTTCCGGCGAATACCGAACAGCGTTGTCCAGCAGGTTGATCAACACTTCCTCCACCCTGGCGGGATCAGCGCGCACCTTCGGCAGAGCCTCCGGTAGCTCCACCTGGACCGGGATGTCCGCTAAGACCCCGGCTGCGCGCTCGATGGCTTGATCCACCAAGACGCGCAAATCGACGGACTCGGGCCGGAGGCCCAGGTGTCCCGACTCAACCCTCGTCAGCGCGAGGCTGCGATCCACCTGTCGCACCAACTCATCGGTGCTCTGATTCATGGCGTTGAGAAACTGGGTGATGAGGTCATCACTCCAGTTGTGATAGTTGGTCAGCAGCGCTGTGGCGTGGCCTTTCAGAGTGGCCAGGGGAGTGCGGATGTCGTGGGCGAGCATGGAGAGCAACTCCATTTTCCAGGCCATGCGGGCGCGGGTATCGGAGACGTCCTGAACCAGTCCCCCCCAGCCTGCGGATCCACCGTCGCCCTGCCACACCGGAAAGAAGGACAACTCCAGGGTCTGGGTGCGGCCCACGGAGCGGGTGATCTCCACCACAGGTCGCTCGGAGACCGCCACCACCGCGCTCCCAAGGGCTCGCTGGGCGACATCCGGCTCCTGCGCCTGGGAAAGAAAGAGCGCGAAGAGCTCCTCATACGGCTTGCTCACCAGCATGCCGGGCCGGATGCCCAGCATTTCAGCGAGCGTGTGGTTGAGCTCCGAGATCTTTCCGGACTGATCGACGAGGAACAATCCCGCGGACATGCTCTCCATGAGCGACGTCATGCGCGCATGATCTTCGCGAAAGGCCCGTTCCAGTTTCTTAAGCCGATCGATGCCGGTGAAGGATGCCTCAAACAGCGTGCGTCCACCTGACTCGATCACATGGCCGGAGAAGAGCGCCGTGGTCGGATGTCCCTCCGCATGTTTGAGATCCACCTCTCGTCGGCGAATCCCGCCTTTGTCGTGCAGTTCCCGCCGCAGTCTCTCCCCATCCTCCGGTTCCCAAAACAGATCCCGGAATTGAAACTTGGGACCACCCAAGTCTTGCGATGGATATCCGAGGTACTGGGCGAGCGGAGCGTTGGCGGCGAGCATTTCGCCCGACAGGTCAAATACCCCGGAGGGGGTTGACCCGTGTTCGAATAACTCCCGGTAGATCTCGCCGGATATACCCGGATCCCCCCACGTCCCCTTGACATCGTGGCCGACCCGCTCGCCTGGCACGCGCTCTCTCCTAAGATGGTTCCCCTCGGCTGTCCGCAACGGTCACAACCGCAAACAGATTCTATCAGTTCTCACCCTTGAGCGGGAGTCGTCCCCGAAGGCTTGCAAGTATTTCGTAAGAAATATGGGAAGCATGCAAGGCGCCTGCAAGAAGAAAGCCTACACTTAACCTGTTCCGGATTGGATGTCAGGCCAAGGTTGCTGGCACTACCCAGGTCTGTCCTACGTTCCCACCCGGCCGCGTCCGGCTCTGCATGGCCGGCGCCAAGCAGCGCGCAAGCGGTACGGTCCATGGGTAATGGAGAGGGGGTGGAGATTAGGCAGGGATCAGGCTCCAGCAGTTCGGGTGGCCGTTGGCAAGCGGAATGCGCGTGTGATTGGTAGGAAAGGAAAGCACCGTGAGTCCCAGGAAGAAGAAGAGCGGCAAATTCAAGTTGAAGACGCATCAGGCGACGGCCAAGCGCTTCCGCAGGACAAAGACGGGCAGGATTCTGCGCACAAAGGGTCAGCAATCGCACCTGCGACGCAAGAAGTCAAAGCGGGCGAAACGCAAATATGCCCGGATGCTGATGGTTAAGACGAAGGGGCACAAGAAGAGGATAGAGCAGTTGGCGCCCTACCTGGGCCGGTGATGAGCCGGGCGCAGCCCCGAAAGGCTGCAGCCACGTTATCAAGGTTTACGAGAGGGAGATGTCCGATGGCAATGCGTGAGAAGGATCGCAAGCTTCGCCGCAGACAGCGAAGGCAGGAGAAGTTGCGGAAGCTCAAGGGAAAGTTGACCGAGACCAAGAGTGTGACAGAACGGCGCAAGATCCTGGATAAGATAGAGCACATCGCTCCTTGGCTGGATGTCTCTCAGCTTTGACTGCGACGCCCCGGGCCTCAATTGCCCGCGGGCGCGCCTATATTTCCGAATGCCCCAATGAATGGCTGATCCGCCGTGTCGGGTGCACAATCCAGCGGGACAATGTCGGGCGGGTGAACAGAGGGATGTTCACCCGCCCGGTGCCTTTCTCCTGCCGGCGAGAGGTCACCTTCGGGGCAACGGCGCATGCCAGCCGCCGTGCCTGAGTTCGAAAGCTCGCTTGTGGGCTGTATCCAGGCCGCGAAGAACCCGGATCTTGCACGAATCATCGCTTCGCCTCGGATTGCCGCTCGTTGTCGGTCCCATTGACCACGGGATGGGTAGGAATACGCTCAGGCGCCGCTGATCCTCGATTCGAAGGATCGTCTACAAGAGGGAAGAATCGCCTGCGGTAGTAGAGGATCAACAACAAAGCGCCGAACTCGAAGGCGGCGATGAGAATGGTGGAGAACTGTTCGAAATAGAACACGAGCAGATTGACTCCCGCCAGGGAGACGAGCAGCCCGATATAGGCAACGGTCAGGCCGCGCGCCTCACGATCCATCAGGAGCAGGACCGCACCGCTGAGCAGAAAGATCCCGACCGCCCCCTCCAACCCCAGGCGGACCGAGAACCACGCCAGCCCCGTCAAATTGCCGACAGACCCCGCCAGCACCAGGCGGGTGACCATGGTTTCCAGTCGGGCGGGGCTGAAGAGCACCAACAGGAGCTGCGCAAACTGGCGGATGGCGATGATCGCCAAGCCGGAGAGCCCGCCGACCACCATGGCTTTCAGGCGGCCGTGGGTGGCCCAAGTCGATTCCCAGGTCTTGAAGCGCGCCGCCAACCGTTCCAAGGGGTCCGGTCTTTCCGGAGCCAATTCCAGAGCGCTGGAGCGAATGTAATTATCCAGAGCCTCTGCCAGCCTGGCCGAGTTCGGATCGCGAGCGTTCTCCTTGACGCGGGCGAGCCGGTTCTGCAGTCGGAGCCGTTCGCCAGGTTCCAGATCCCGATCCAATACTTCTCGCAGCGCGCCCAACACGTAGTAGAGCTCCGTTCGCGCATCGGAGGTCGCCCGCTTGCGGGCCAAACGCGCATACAGGAGCACGACCAACAGGAAGAAGGCGTAGATGATGGGCGCTGCGCCCGGATAGAAGTAGTCGTTGGACTGTGTGATGAACTTCCCAACTTCGTCAATGAACAGTCCCACCCCCAGCCCAGCCAGCACTGCGTCGACGAAGAGCGCCCATTGGTTGGCGAAGATCAGCGGAATCAGCGCAGCTCCGAAGAGCAATAGCCCTCCCCATAGGACATGCGCGATATGGAGGCCCCCACCCCCCAACTGTGGATATCCGGTCAGTTCCAGGAACAGACGGGTGGCCGAGACAGATGCGGCGAAGCTGAGCAACGTCAGGAGCAGGAAAGTCTCCGCCACCTCGCGCTGGACGGGTGTGCGGATACGGCTGAAGATGCGCTTCAACATATCGATATTTTCCTCCAGGGCAGCGGTGCCTCAGGGAATCCCTACGCGCGATCTTGGCCTCGCAGCGGTGGGATCGACCAGCAGCAGTTGGCCCTCGCGATTGGGTGAAACGGACCATCTGAGCCCTCGGACCCATGGCGAGAGGCATTGGGTCCGCATCTCGGCAGGCCCGCCTCCCCGCGAGCATCCGAGTCGCTGGTGTCAGTAGACGAGTATGACGCCAAATACGATCTCGAAGGCGACGCTGATCAGGTTTGAGGCGACGATGGACCGGTCGATGATCATGGAGACGCTGCGGACCACAGCGACGCACAAGTACATGAACCCCAGCGTCTGATAGGCGACGGGTGAATCGAACATGAATGGGGCGATCCCCAGACCGATGAAAACACCGCCAAGCACGGCGCGAATCTCTGTGATCCCTCGGGCGCCCTGGGCCTCCAAGCCGGTGAAGCCGCGCACCGCCAGCGGGCGTATGAGCGACACCAGTCCGGTGCCAATGGTGCCCAAGGCGGCGACGTTCTTCAAGATTTCGAGTGACGACATGGCGATGTATCCTCCCCACGCTCGGCGCCGCCAAAGGCGCTTGGCCGTCATGGACGGGGTGTGCCCTCCCTTGGCCGCGTTCCAACGCCCCCCGCATTATAGTGGGCGGGGGATGGCCCTGGGCCCATCCCTGCCGCCATCGGTGGCGTGCCAGTGGGGGTGATCGGAATGGGGCCCCGAGCGACTGGCGGGCTTACCCGTTCAGCCGGACGCTGCACTTGATGGATGCAATCCTCAAGCCGCGCGGTTGGCGCTACCATCCGTTCTCCGGATGTGTCGTCCCCCTCTGCTCGGGGCGGAATACCCGACTATTGGGCGCTGGCCGCGAGAAGCGGTGCGATGACATGCAGCACGATATCGGCGCTGAAATGGGCGATCATCGCCAAAAACAAGCCGCGCTTCCAGTAGATCCAGCCGAACACAAGGCCGACAGCGCCGTTCAAGACCAGGGCGCGAATGATCACGATTCCTGTCAGCGCAGTGATGGCCGCGGTGGCCGGCAGATGCCCCGCCCCGAAGAGCAGCGCGGCGCCTACGTTGGCCGCCCAACCGATAGCGGGGCTGTCTCCCGGCCGCCGTGTGAGCCGGGCGAACAGCCACATCAGGAGCGTCATGAGACAGAGGCGCATCAGCAGCTCCTCGCTGATGCCTCCATAGAAGGAGGCCAGCAGCCCCTGCCAGGCTGGGGGAGCCGTGGCCCCCTGAAGCGACGGCGGCGAGAGCGGCAGAAAGATCAGCGCATCCAACAACAGGGCTAAGACGCCAGCGGCGACCCCCAGACCAATGCTGAGCGGGAGTGAATCTCGGAAGGCGGCCCAGCCTCCTGCGTCCCCGTCGACCAGTCGACGCAGTTGGGGGGAGCCCACCCCGATTCGCTCTCCCGCCCATAGGCCCACCGCGATGGCGATGGAGAACAGGATCGCGTTCTGGAGCAACGCAAGAACCAGAACGAGCCCGAGCGGCATCCGGGCCGCTGCACCGGGCTGTAGGGAAAGGCTATAGGGAACTACGGCCGCCACTCCCAGCATCGCCAGCAGGAGCAGGATGCCGAACAGCTTCCAGCTAAAATGCCCTTTCCCGTGCGGATGGACGGATTCCGTTTCGGCGTTCATAGTGTCAATCCTCCTGTCAGGGATGGGACGGCGGAAATTCCAGCCCGTCCGGTCCATCCAGGGAAATGATACATCGAAGCGTGGGCCCCCGGCCAGCGGGAGCCGGGTCGTGGAGGAATCCGACCAGGTCGCCCCCATCTGTTCATTCTGGGAGCGGCATTCGCATTCCCGGCCCGCAGGATCGGCGATGAGTCGCCCATGAGAGGGGGGATTCACGCGCACACCACGTTGCAGAGGGAGTTCTAAGATTGTTCATGCGCGATATTAACGCAATTCTTACGATGATTTCTTATTAATATTAGCGACTAAGAACTGGTAGTCGAGTCTCAAGTCTGCTGAGGAGGTGTATCAATGGCTACGCTTACTCGATGGCAACCTTTCCGTGAGATGCGGCGACTTCACAGCATGCTGGACCGCGTGATGGACGACGCGTTTCTAAGCTCGGACATCAGCGAGGATGAGTATACGTCGTTCGCGCCCGTAGATATCTTTGAGACGGATGACGATGTAGTTGTGGAGAGTGTAATGCCCGGAGTACGGCCCGATGACATCAACATTTCGGTCGATGGCGACCTGCTGAGGATCCGGGGCGAGATTCACCAGGAGCACGAGAGCAATGGGGGCCAGGATCGCGCATATCGCCTGAGGGAGATTCGCCAGCGCCGCTTCTATCGCGCGCTCAGACTGCCCACAATGGTAGATTCTGAACACGCCAAAGCGGAACTCCAGGATGGCATGCTGCGCCTCACTTTGCCGAAGGCGGAAGAGGCCAAGCCGAAGAGCATCACGGTTAAGGCGGCCAAATAAGTGCGTTACGCGAAGCCTGAGCCTGAGAGTGATCTCTCAGGCTCTTTTCTATTTTGGGGCTCGTCTATCCTCCGGCGAGCGCAACCCCGGCTTGTCCATGTGGGTGGGCGCGCAATGTGCCCTGCCTCCGGAGCGGAAGGATGGGGTACAGACCGCCAGTTGCCGGCGAGGCCTATTCTTGAGCCTCTTCTCGGCGCTGGTCACTGAGGGATATCAATCGATATCTTTCAGTGTCATTCATCCAGGTAGCGCTTTGTCAACCCGCCGTAGCTGTCGATGCGGCGGTCTCGGAAGAAGTGCGCCAGGGAGCGCCGGGTGTCCTCAATGAGCGACAGATCAAGTTCTTCAATCAGCGTCTGCTCGTCGGACTCCGAGGCCTGCGCCACCACCGCGCCGCTCGGGTCGGCGATGAAACTCTGCCCCCAGAATTCGAGGCCTCCTTCCCCCGCGGGATTGGGCTCAAACCCGACGCGGTTCACGACCGCGACGTAGCAGGCGCTTGCGATGGCATGGCCGCGCTGGACCGTCTGCCAGGCGTCGTGCCCGCCGATCCCGATCGGATCGCGGTGCCCCGCGTAGTATCCAATTGCGGTGGGGTAGAAGATGATCTGTGCGCCCTTCATGGCCGTCAGGCGCGCCGGTTCCGGAAACCATTGATCCCAGCAGATCAGCACGCCGATGTCGGCGTATCGCGTGTGGAAAACCTGGTAGCCCAGGTCACCCGGGGCGAAGAAGAACTTTTCGTAGTACAGAGGATCATCCGGGATATGCGTCTTTCGGTACTTGCCCAGGTATTCACCATCGGCGTCGATGGCCACCGAAGCGTTGTAGAACAAGCCCGACGACTGCCTCTCGAACAAGCTGGCGATGAGGACAACTTCCAGCTCGTGGGCCAGCGCCCGCAGTTCACGCACGGCGGGGCTGTCCGCCCCCACCGGCTCGGCCAGTCGGAAAAAAGAATGATCCTCGGATTGGGGGAAATACCGCGTCTTGAACAGCTCCTGGGTGCAGATCACCTGAGCGCCCGAATCGGCCGCCCGGCGGATCAAGGCAAACGTCTTCTCGACGTTCGATTCGGCCGACTCTCCACAAGCCATCTGGATCAGCCCCACTTTCACCGTTTCACGCATGGAATGCTCCTTCGTCGGACTGGCCGGCTCATGTCAACCGGCTGCTGCTGGCTCACACAGTGTATCATGCGGCTCCCACTCAAGGGGCATGCGGACGCCGGCGGCGGGTTGGAACGAGGATGATGAGGAAGCGGCGCGGCCGTGAATCATCTGGGGGCGGAGGAGGGGACCGATTGTTGGTCCGGGGTCAATCGGACGAAGACCAACGCGAGGGAGGCGCCGATGGCAAGCACGCTCCCGAATAAGAAGGGCGCGCTGGGGCCGAACCCCGCCCACGACCCAACCCCTTGCCAGAGCAGGCCTGCGATGGCGCTGGCCGGAAGCACGGTGATGCCCACCGCCGCGTTGTAGACGCCATAAGCGGTGCCGCGCAGATGAAGGGGCACGAGATCGGCCACGAAGGCCCGCGCCACGCCCTCGCTGAGGCCGTAATAGGCTCCGTAAGGCACCATCAAGACCCAGGCCTGCCAGCCGGCCCCGGCCTGGGCGAAGCCGAGGTAGACCAGGCCGTAGAGCAGCCAACCGGCGACCAGCAATCGCTTCCGCCCGACGCGATCCGACAGCGCCCCGGCGGGGGTGGAGAGGCCGGCATAGACCAAGTTGAAGGTGATCATCATACCCAGGATCCCCATGGGGCTCAGGCCAGCGCGCTCGGCGCGCAGGATCAGGAAGGCATCGGATGAGTTGCCGAGCGTGAATATCACCAGGATGAGGAGGAAGATCCGGAAGCTTCGCCCAAGGGGTTCCAGGCGCAATTGGGGAGGCTGGGTCCCGGACCTCTCGGGTTCAACTTCACGCGCCGCCAAGGCCAAAATAATCACCGCCAGCAGCGCGGGCACGACGCTGATCAGCACTATGCGCTGGAAAGTGGGGCGCGAGAACTCCACCGGACCGCGCTTCGAGAGCCAGAGCACCAGCAGCGCGATGGCGATGCCCAGCACTGCGCCCGCGGTGTCGCCCGCCCGGTGCAGCCCAAAAGCCAGTCCGCGCCGCTTTTCGTCCACGCTGTCCGCCACCAATGCGTCCCGGGGCGCGGTCCGGAGACCCTTTCCCATACGGTCGCCGAAACGCACCCCCAGCACCCACAGCCAGTTGGTGGCGAAATAGAGCAGGGGCTTCGAGATCGTGGAGAGCCCATAGCCGGCCACCGCCAGGGATTTGCGCGCGCCCAGCCGATCGGAAAGCCATCCGGAGAAGAGTTTCAACACGCTGGCGGTGGATTGAGCGACGCCCTCAATCACGCCGATCAAGGCCGTATGTATCCCCAGGACGTTGAACATGAAAAGCGGAAGCAGATTGGTGATCATCTCGGTGGAGGTGTCGGTCAGGAAACTGGTGGCGGTCACAGCCCAGACGTTTCGCGGCAGCCGCCGCCAGGAGGGACCATCATCGGCGGGGGAGTTCGAATGCTCTTCGGCAGGTTGATTTTGCACGGTGTCGTCTGGCCTCCCACAACTTCGTTCGAAGATGAGCTTATGGCGCTTGCGCCAGCCGCACCCGGTCACCCAGGGAATCGGTATGAACCTCGATCTCCCGAGCGTTGTGACGCAGCAGGACGCGCCAGCCGGAGACGGCCGGAGGAGCGCAGCGCTCCCCGGGCTGAGGATACCCCAAGCAACTGTCGGGCCAAGTCTTGGATTCATATTCCAGGACGGCCATAGCAGCCGGATCCACTCCGAGCGCCGCTGCCGCCTCACCGACGGCGGCGCTTACCCCCGGGGGGAAAGGTTCGCCCAGAACAGGCGCCTCGGCGGCGATGGGCGGGCCCAAGAGGGGCTCCAGCGCCTGGGTGACCCCCGCCGAAGGGCCCGGCACGACTACGATCAGCCGGCCGCTGGACCAGGCCAGGACATCTTCCGGGGGCAGGGCACGATCCCCCACCGGCTGCACTTGTGTCGCGACCAGCGCCTCCCAGCGGGACTGCTGTTCGGCCGGATCATCGAATTGGTATATGTAGACCAGGGCCGAATCGACTTGGACCACCTGCCCGGGGACGAGGAAATGTGGCCCAAGGATGGCGGTTTCGGAGACCCCATGCCCGGCGCGGCGCAGCGCTTCGATCAAAGCCTCGGTGGAGTTGAACGCTGGGGTAGCTGTCGCTGGCTTGGAGCAGCCAGCGAGGCCCGCGATGCATAGATAGACGCCTATCAGCCGGAGCGGCAGGTCAGTTCGCCGGGCGCGCAAAGGCCCTCCTTGCGAGCGAAGCGGCCTCTCTAGCACTCCGCACTGGACTGGGCGCATCTCGAGTGGCGAGCGACCCCTCGTTTCCGGGCCACAGGCTCCGGCGCCCGGCGGCCCGAGTTCCGCGTTTCAAGGCGCTTTTGCAGGGCAAAATACCGGGCGCGGAACTCCACCCCGTTCCAGGGGTGCGCCCATGTCTAGAGGGCCAGCGCATTTGAAGATGGAATCCCCACCGGCCCTTCATCATCCTCCCATCTCCGCACGCGCCGAGCACGCAGCCCCGCGGCCGCGGTCACCGCATTCCCTTCCACCGGCGCCTTTTCGCCCCCCACCCCGAACCCCTCCCCCGTCCCCCAAGAACCTCTCCCCCTTCCCCAATCACAAGCCCACCGGGGAGGGCGGCCCCGGCAGTTTGGGGGAGGGGGAGCAGAGGGGGTGGGGGGGGTGTGCATGGCTGGGCCTCGACCTGGATGAAATCTAGTTCACGCGCGCACCGGAGGGCCTCTCTCCCCAAGTTGGAATACACTTCCGCTCCAGCATGCGGTTGACCGCCGGAATCGGATGCCGTATTCTGAGGGCGAGGCGTACGGCAGGAGGACGGTGTTTGGGGGCAAAAGGGAATCGAGGGAAAGTTCATGCCTGAAGTCTACATCATTTCCGCGTTGCGCACGCCCATTGGTGTTGGCAAGCCGGATAAGGGCGTCTTGTTTCCGGTGGCGCCCGTGGATCTGGCCGTCCATGTGCTGGTGGGGTCAGTTGGACGGGCCGGCGTTCCCCCCGAGAGGATCGACGATGTGATCATGGGATGTGTGACCCCCATCGGGGACCAGGGTGCGAATATCGCCCGGCTGGCGTCGCTCGAGGCAGGATTTCCAGAGGGCGTGCCCGGTGTCCAAATCAACCGTATGTGTGGATCCGGCCAGCAAGCGATTCATTTCGCTGCCCAGGCGATTTTGGCTGGAGACATGGACGTGGTGGTCGCCGGCGGTATTGAGATGATGTCCCATCAGCCCCTGGGCGCCGACTATCCGGAGCGTTGGCCGGAGGATTTCCCGTACCGGCTGGTTCACCAAGGCTTGAGCGCCGAGATGATGGCCGAGAAATGGGATCTGAGCCGCGAGGAACTGGACGACTACGCCTATGAGAGCCATCGGCGAGCGGGAGAGGCCATGGCGCGCGGCGCGTTGGACGATCAGATCCTGCCGGTGCCGGTGGTCCATCCGGACGGAACTGAACGCATGGTGACTCAGGACCAGGGAGTGCGCTACCCGCCGAACCGGGACAAGATGGCTGCGCTGCCGCCGGTTTTCAAGGAGGGTGGCGTCATCACCGCCGGCAATGCCAGTCAGATCAGCGATGGCGCAGGGGCGGCGGTCCTGGCATCCGCTCACGCCGTGAAGGAACTTGGCCTCGAGCCAAGGGCTCGAGTGGTTTCGCGGGTGGTCCTGGGCACGGACCCCGTCTTGATGCTCGATGGCCCAATCCACGCCACGCGCGAGATTCTGCGCCGATCGGGTCTGGATCTTGGCCGGATGGATGTAATTGAGGTCAACGAGGCCTTCGCCTCGGTCGTACTGGCCTGGGCGAAGGAGTTGGGCGGAGATCTGGAGCGGACAAATCCGGAGGGCGGCGCAATCGCCCACGGCCATCCCTTGGGGGCGACGGGTGCGATTCTGATGGCGAAACTGGTGGATGAGCTGCGGCGTCGGGCGGGGAGATACGGGCTGCAGACCATGTGCATCGGCCATGGGATGGGCACGGCGACGATCATCGAGCGCTGCTAAGCGCTCTGCGCGGCGCGTGAGGCGCCATGCGGTATGCGGGCTGGGCCGCCCTCGGGATGGTGATCGACGCATCTCCAACCAGAACAATGACGGCCGCCGGCCGTCGAACGATCGCCCGTAGGGGGTTGGTCGTTCGGTGTTGGTCGTCGCACGGCGTGCCGCCCACTTCCCGCCGTTTGTCGTTCCCATCGAAATTTGCCTTCGCGGCGCTTGCAGCATGGTGTAGAATCGGGTGTAGGAGACCCGGGCGCGAGGGGGGTCGAGGCCTGATCGGCAGCCCGATGTTGAAGCGGCACGCTGCCGGCGCGAGCGCGCCACGAAGGAGGTTGAGATGTCAGAGGGCAAGAAGGGCGAAGGAAAGGCCTACGGCCGTCTGCTGGATGAGGAGACGCGCGAGCATCTGCGGGCCGCCCGCCGCCGGATGCGGGAGAGCTACAGGTCCCTCCTTCCGCCGGAGTTTGTCGAGCATCGGCGGGAGGCTCGCCGCGAGATGCTGCTGGCTGCGCGCAGCCTGATTGACCACGCGTTGGAGCGAATGGAAGCGCCCCGAGAGGGGTGACAGCTTCCGAAGGCTGGAGAGTGTCAGGGGCGCCGCTTCGGCGCCCCTGTTCGATTTCAGTCGGTCGTCGATGGCTGCCGGCCCGCGCCTGCTGGCTACGGCCCTGTGAACTGCATGCTGATCGCGCTGGCCAGAATTCCCACCGCGATCAGGATTCCGAAAGCCAAGCAGAGTGGCCTGCGCATGGCCCGGGCGCCGAGTGCCATGGCCATGGCCGCCTTGGCGGCGGTGTTCACCAAGGAGGCCAGCAGCACCGAGATGGCAGCGACCGGAGGTTCAATCTGGCCGGTGGAGGCCAACTCGGCAGCGCTCAGGGTGATGGCGTCGACGTCTACAATTCCGGTGATCGCGCTGGCCACGAAGACTCCCGCCTCCCCGAAGAATTCGTTGGCCGCCCGTACCCCCAGCAGAACGGCTAAGAAGACCAGCCCGAATGTGATGGCCGCGCTGATGCGCAGCGGATTCGCCACCTCGGCCCTCGCCCGGCCCTCTTCGGGAAGGGCGCTCCGGCGCCGCCACAGCACGACCACAATGACCGCTCCCGTGATCAGCATAGCGCTGATGGGAGGGGCGATGAGCGGCAGCAGCGGGGGATGGACCACCGCCACCTCGGTGAGCACGCGCGGCAGCATCACGCTGGAGGAAATGACGATGCCCATGACCAGCACAGAGGAGAGGTGGGGGTTGCCTTTACCCCGCCCGGCAAAGCTGATTGTGGTCGCAGTGCTGCTCACCAGGCCGCCGAGCAAGCCCGTGAGGCCGATCCCCTGTTCGGCCCCCAGCACCTTAATCAACACGTAACCCAAGAAGCCGATCCCGGAGACCAGCACCACGAAGAGCCAGATCTGGAAGGGGTTGATCACCTGGAAAGGGCCGTAGGATTGATTTGGCAGGATGGGCAAGATTACGGCGGAGATGAGAGCAAACTCGAGCGTGGCGCGCAAATCCCCCGCGCTCATGCTGCGGGCCAGATTGTGCAGGCGGGGTTTGAGGGCCAGCAGAAGGGCGGTGGTCACACCCAGAGCGGCCGCCAGCTCCACTCGATCCCATATCACCATCGCGCCCAGGAGCGGCACGATCAAGCCGGCGACCTCCGTGGTCACTCCCTCCTCATGCTCCCGACGAAGCTCGCCGAAATAGCTGGCCCAGATGAGGGCCACGAGGCCGATGTATGCGGCCACAAAGACCAGCACGCCGTGTTGCCGCGCGAAATACGCGCCCACCGCCCCGAGCAGGGCGATAAGCGAGAAGGTCCGGATGCCCGCAAATTCCGGATCCCCGCTGCGCTGCTGGACGAATTCTCTCTCCAAGCCGATCAGTGCCCCGATCAACAGGGCGGCGGCGAAACGCCACCAAGGATCGAAGTCTACAAGCAACTCCATGCCAGCCCCTGGAGGTGGTGTGATCCCAAGCCGCTCCCCATCCGGAGTGCATTATACTTTCCCTCGCGGGAAGGCGGAATAGGCACACGGAGGCGCGCATGCAGAAAGTCGCCGCAGTTCAAATGGAGAGCAGGTTGCTGGATCCGGAGTCGAACTTGGAGGCCATCTTGGCGCATCTGCGCTCCGCCGCCCGGGAAGGCGCGGCGCTGGCGGTGTTCCCGGAGACGATCGTCTCCGGCTACAACATGTCCCGCGAGGAGGCGGCCGAGGTGGCGCAGCCCATCCCCGGACCGGCGACCAAGCGCCTGAGCGAGGCCTGCGCGCAGGAAGGAATCTACGCTGTCGTCGGCATGATCGAAGCCGGACCGGAAGGCCGGCTGTTCAACAGCGCCGTGCTGACCGGGCCAGCAGGTCTTCTCGGGCGCTACCGGAAGACTCACTTGCCGCTGCTGGGCGTGGATCGCTACCTCAGCCCGGGGGAGGCGTTCGTCTCCCCCGCAGGCACGGATGTTGGCCGGGTGGGGATCCTGATCTGCTACGATCTTCGCTTCCCGGAGCCGATCCGGTGCCTGTCGCTGGCGGGAGCGCAGATCGTGGCGCTGCCCACCGCGTGGCCGCAGGCGGCAACCTTGTACCCCGAATACATGGCGAGATCCCGGGCGAGTGAGAATCGGATCTATCTGGTGGCGGCCAATAATGTGGGCGAAGAACGGGGGGTACGCTATCTGGGGAGAAGCATCATCGTGGCGCCCAGCGGCGAGGTGCTGGCCGAAGCGGACGGAGAGTCGGAGATCATCTTGATGGCGGATGTGGATCCCTCGGAGAGCGATCGCAAACATCTGGTGTTTCAGCCGGGCGAGTACGAACTCGATCTAATGGCAGACCGGCGGCCGGAGCTGTACACTCCACTGACGGAGGTCTATGGCCGATAGGAGATTCTCACACTCCGCTAATGTCGCGTTCCACGCGCGCTAAACTTGCGCGACTAAACTACCCCCGCTCCTCAAGCCGAAAATGCGATCCAACCTGATAAGACGCGGCGCGAGCGGAAGAAGCGCAATCACCGGTGGGAGATTTGCGGGCGATCTTGGACCAGGACGATAGGAAGGATATGAGCGTCGATAACGGTGTGGGAGCGGGTGAAACGGAGAGCAACCGCACCCGGATGCCATCGGCCAGGCGCCGGAGGCCGGATATCATGCGCGGCCAGTCCCGGGTCCCGGAGGGATCAATCTTCTACACCAAGGTCGTGCCCATCCTGTTGGTCGGTATGGCGGTGATCATGGGGGTGCTCATCTTGGTCGCCGCGGGCGTGCTCCTGGGGATTATCCCATTTCGATGACCTTCTTGGGGATGGCCAGGCGATTTGCGGGCCCGGAGAGCAGCGCGGCACCGAAACTGTTGGCGCACCACCCGTTTGCACAGGTTTTCAGCCAAGCGGGTCTAGAGACCGATTAGGAGGTTATTGAATGTCCATCAATACTATTCTGCCGTTTTTCTCGACGGTGATCATGGTGGTTTTCACCGTCTCCGTGCTGCAGCGCTATGTGGTGCGGCGAAAGCTGCATTTCCTGTTCTGGGGGGTGGGGCTCGCGATGTTCGGGATCGGCAGCTTCGCGGAGGCCTATTTCACCGCGGCCGGCTGGAGCCCGATCGTGTTTTTCGGCTGGTACCTGTTCGGCGCGGCGCTGAACGCGGGCTGGATCGGGCATGGGACCTTGCTGCTGCTGGTGCGCAAACGCTGGGTGCATGTGTTCACCGCTCTGCTGGTGCTGGGCAGCCTGGTTGCCGGCGCGCTGATGCTGGGGGTCATGCCGCGCTTGGATGCGAGCAGCTTCACCTCAACGATGCCCATCAGCGAACAGTACCGGGAGATCATGCCCGCCATTGACGCTGGTGGGACGGTCCGTTTGACCACCCCCTTCTTCAACATTTATGGCCTGATCACCCTGGTTGGCGGCGCCCTGTGGTCCGCTTACCTCTTCCTGCGCAAGCGCGTGCTGCCGAATCGCGTGCTGGGCAACGTGCTCATCGCCGCCGGCGCGCTGTCCATCGGCTTCGCCAGCACGTTGACCCGTTTGGGATACGGGTCCCTGCTGTACGTGGGCGAATTGCTGGCGGCCGTGCTGATGTACATCGGGTTCCGCGCCGCCGGAGCGCCGGCGCCCCAGGAAGAACAAGAGGCGGTCGCGGAACAGCAGCCGGTTTCGGCCTGACAGATCGATGCGACGTGAATTGAGAAGGCCCTTGGCGCGAAGTGGATGCCGCCGCCAAGGGCTGCCGATTCAAGGGGGCCAATATCAGGTGATAGCGGTGTAGACTCCCACGTCCTTGATGGCCTCGGCTTCTGCCTGGGCCCCTCAAGCAGAGCGCCGGATTTGCCAAAGGGACGGCATATCAATGATCCGCGATCTCGGCCGGGATCCAGGCCTTCGTGTCCTTCACCACCTTGGGGACGATGACTGTGTTCGTGCGGACGACCCCCGGAATCTGCTCGATCTTCTTGGACACCAACTCATAGAGGTCCGCTGTTGTCTTTGTCACCGCCTGCAGGGTGAGATCTTTTTCGCCAAACGAGATGCCTACATACCGGATATTCGGCAGGGCGGCGATCCGCTCTGCGACCTCTTCGGCGCGCTTCCCCTCGACCTCGCAGAAGATATCCGCCAGTACGGTGTAGCCGAAGAGCTCGTGGTTGATATTGGCGATGAAAGAAACCGCGCCGCGCTCGATGAGTTGGTTGATACGGTGCACGACGGTGCGCTCGTTGGCGCCGATCTGTCGCGCAATCTCGGCGCCGGACATGCGGCTGTCCCTGGCGATCAGGGAGAGGATTTCTCGATCCAACTCGTCGATATCGGATTGTTGGGTGGAGAGCTGCTTTTCCATTTTCACCTCCAGGGCAAGCGCCGCGCTCAGGGTCGATGCGAATGTTGGGATCGGGGTGCGCGAGGCTGGACTGGCCGATCCCCCTCGGGGATCAGGCCCTGTTTCCGGTAATACTTGCGCGCCTCCTCCAGGATGTCGATCAAGGCCTGTTCTTGCTCCGGGGCCAGCGGCGCCGGTCGGTGATTGGCCAGGATCTCCGCCATCTTCTCCTTGGCCAGTTGCAGGGCGTCCTTTTTGCCGCCCTGGACCCACACGGGGTAGGGGGTCAGGTCGGCGACCTGGGGCAGATACTGCTCCTTCCGCCACCATTCCCGGGTGTGGGCGGTGCTCAAGTAATGGCCGGGGATGGGCCCCACCTGATTGATCAGGTCGACGGCCATTGTCTCATCCGTGATGGAAACGCCCTCCATAAAGCGGCCGATCCAGGCTGCCACGTCGTCGTCCAGGATGGATAGAACTGGATGATAGGCCAACTCCCCGCTCGAGCCGCCCTGGAAGATCAGCAGGTGGCCGCCCGAGAGCGCATCGATCAATGCCCCCATACCCTTCTGGTACCCAACCTGGTAGTCAATCTTCTTCGAGGTGCTGCTGAAGCCAGCGCTGGAGCAGGAGGGAATCCGGTACCGGCGCAGCATCTGATTCATCATGGCGCAGCTCAAGGCGCCTTCCGCCACCCCGAAGAGCACAGTTCCGGTGCGCATATCCATCGGGCCGTTGCCTTGCTGGACCGACAGGGGCGCGCCGGGGCGGATCAGTTGGGCGAGCACGACCCATCCCAGGGTCATGGCCACGGCCAGCACGAGCGAGCCCGCGAGGGTAGCGGGCCCCTCGGAGCCTGTGGCGATGGACACGGTGGGTTCGATGGGGATCCCCGCCCGGACGTAGCGGAACGCCGCATCCACTGCCCCGCTGTGCAGGCTGAGCGGCGCCGCCGAATCGAGTTCGGCGTTCAGATTGATATCCAGGGCCTCGGCGATTTGAATGGCGAAGACTTCACACCCCTGCTGGTAGCCGAACTGCTGTGCCTTGGAGCAGTGGCGCAGCCCGCTGGCCAGGTTTTCGAGCA
>CAYMCO010000009.1:0-142203 GCA_964388955.1 uncultured Anaerolineaceae bacterium
CCGCAGCCGTTTATGGCCTTTGATCGCCACGAAGTTCTTTTGGGACAGCCCCGGTAAGCCTGATAGAAAGCAACCCTCAATGGCAAGCCATGGGATCGAGCGGTCACGATACGATCGCGAAGTAATCCCCCCGCAACCAAGCCTTCAAGCCCCGCGGCGAAACGCCGCGGCAAAGGGGGAGCGCAGCGGGCGCGCGCTGTGCCGTATGCGCTATGCACATTGCGCATTGAAGCGTACGTTGGAGCCTGCAGCAGTCGAGTGGTGAAGAGTGAACAGGGAGCAGGGCATAAGGCTTGCTCCAAAGTGAACACCTCTGGCCGGGTCGTGGCGAGGGAGCGATCGACTCTCGAAACCTGCCTCCGGCGAAGTCCGCGTTCTGGAGTCCGGCAGCTTGCTGCTGGTCGCGAGCGAAGCGAGCCATCCACTGTTCCACCGCCTTTGACAAGCACGTCAACATATGCGAAGGTTATTGTGAAGGGCATCACATAGCGATCCGATAGGGGATGGCGCAATGGCAGAGAACGGGAAACGCGGGGTGGTGCGGTCCGCACGCTTGTTGATCACCGGCCTGGTGGCAGTGATCGTCATTCTGGGGGGCGCGCTGGTCGCCGTCGTCATTGGCACGACGGGTGGGAAGGAAACCGCGCCTGGGGAGGTGAATGCGCTTGCCAGGAGCGAGGACGAGTGCGTGGAGTGCCATCGGCGGACCACGCCCGGAATCGTCGAGCAGTTCGGATTCAGCACGATGGCCGCCGCGGAGGTCACCTGTCGCGATTGTCACGAGGTGGAAGCCGGCTATGCCGGCGCAGTCGAACACGAGGGCACAACCGTCCTCAGCCAACCCAGCACTGCGCGCTGCCAGCGATGTCACACTACCGAGATGGCCCAATTCCTCGGCAGCCGTCACGCTCTCCCTGCCTACGTTGCCTACGCGGGGACAGGTGATCTTTCGCCGGATCAACTGGGCGAGTACCGCGCCATTCCGGAAGGGAGCTATGCGCCGGACAAGTCCCGCAATGCGCTGTACGCCATCGAAGGAGAAGATGTCACCGAGTTCGCCTGCGAGGCCTGCCACGCTATCGGGAAGCCGGCCCCGGACGGCTCCATAGGGGACTGTTCGAAGTGCCACCTCAGGCATCGATTCAGTCTGGAGCAGGTGCGCAAGCCCGAGACATGCAACTACTGCCACATCGGCCCCGACCACCCTCAGTGGGAGATCTATCATGAATCACCGCATGGAATCGCATACTCTTCCGACGGTGAGAACTGGCATTGGGATGCGGAGGCCGGGACATTGACGGTGTCAGATTTCCCGGCGCCCACCTGCGCCCTGTGTCATTTCGGCGGATTTGGCGCAGCCGGCACTACCCATGATGTTGGGGATCGCCTGACATGGTATTTGTTTGCCCCGATCAGCGAGCGCAGACCCTCCTGGGAGGACAACGCAAGGCGAATGCAATCCGTCTGCATGGAGTGTCACAACGAGAACATGATCACAGATTTCTACGCCGCCGCCGACCGGGCGACTTTGGCGGTGAACGCCTGGGTCGACGAGAGCGATCGGATGATTGAGCCACTGACTACCGGCGGCCTGCTCACCGCCGAGCCTTTCGATGAACCCATCGATTTTGTGTACTTTGAGCTTTGGCATCACTTTGGCCGGACGGCCAAGTTCGGGACCTGGATGCAGGGACCCGACTATGTCCAGTGGCATGGGGCATATGAGATCTTGAGCGATCTGTCGGAACTCCGGCAGCTCGTGGACGGGAAGCTGTCCGGCGCGGGATTGGGGGAATAGTATGGGCCGGTTGGGGATGATATTCCCCTGGTTGGAGAGATTCGACCGCCTTCCCCTCACCAGGGACCAGCTGGTCCTGCTCATGGTGGCGGTGAACGAGATCTTCCTGGGGATAGATATCTTCTTGGCGCACAGCATCAGCGGGACGATCGTCCCCAATGAGTGGATCCCGATCGTCTTCGGGCCTAGCGCGGGCATACTCCTGCTGCCCATCGGGCTGCTGGCGATGCGGAATCGAGAGGCTGCCAACCGGCTGGCCAGCGTCCTGTTTGTGGCCAGCATCGCCGTGGGTCTGCTGGGCGCTTTCTTCCATGTGCGCAGGGGAATCCTCCCCAGCGGGCCGTCGGGGGAATGGGTGTCGGTGGCTCTGCTGGTGTGGGCCCCGCCGGTACTCGGCCCGCTGACCTTCGCGCTGGTTGGCCTGCTTGGTCTGAGCGCGGCTTGGCGGGAGGATCCGCCTGAAAGCGGAATCCTCACGCTCTGGGGAAACATGCGCCTGGCGCTTCCATATGCAAAGACGCGGGCTTATTTCTTCCTGGTCGGCCTGGGAGCGCTTGCGAGCCTGATCAGCATGGTGTTCGATCACGCCCGCACGGGATTCGAGAATCCATGGCTCTGGGTGTCGGCCGGAGTTGGCATCTTCGGCAGCGCGGTCCCGGTCGGGATGGGGGCGCTGGAAGATCCACGCCGATCGGACTACGCGATATTCTTTGGCACCATGTTGGCGTTGATCCTGCTCGGAATAACGGGGCTGGCGCTGCACGTGCGCCAGGATCTCATCGCAGAGGGCACGATCGTCATCGAGCGATTCATCCGCGGCGCTCCCTTCTTGGCGCCCATGCTCTTCGCCGACATGGGCGGCTTGGGAATCATCGCTCTGCTGGATCCGGTGGAGTGATTGCTCGCATCGCGCGCATTCGAAGGACCCGGGTGAGGCCGGGGGTCGTGCTGTCGATGCAAAGAGGGCTACAGATAAAGGGCCCGCATATATACATCCATGAACTGCTCGTGGATGGTCAATTCAATGTATTCAACCCGCTGGATGAGCTCTTGGGCGATCTCGCGCCGCCGCGAGGAGAGCAGCATCTGTTTCGCCCCCTCGCCGGCCGCATTGCCAACCTGCCGGTATCGGGCGTCGGGGATGGGGAGGAGCATCCCGATGCGCTTTGCGCTGCCCACATCGAGGTATGTCCCGAAGGCGCCAGCCACGATGACCTGCTCCACCTGGTCATGGGTGATTCCCGCCTCCAACAGAAGGATCTCCATCCCGGTGCGGATGGCGGCCTTGGCCAGCTGAATCTCATTGACATCCTTGCGGCTGACCACGATCTCGCGGCCATGCCCGGACAGGTCGGCGGGTACCAGCAGGAATTCTCCGCCCTCCTGGTTGCCCCGCACGCGCGGATGCCCTTCCAGCATTTTGCCGGAGCTGTTCAGGACGCCGGCGGCAAGCATCTCCGCCACCGCATCCAAGATCCCTGAGCCGCAGATCCCGACCGCGGGCTCGTCGTTGATCGTCTGCAGCCGCACCTGTCCATCGCTGATCTGGATTCGCTCTATCGCACCGGGCGCGGCGCGCATGCCGTCTCGGATATGGGCGCCCTCGAACGCGGGGCCGGAGGCGCATGAGCAGGTCAGAAGACGGCCACCGCTGGCGAGGGTGATTTCGGTGTTGGTGCCGATGTCGATCGCCACCGTGGTCCGCTCCGCCCGCCACACCTCCGTGGCCAGCAGCATGGAGACGTGATCCGCACCCACATAGCCGGCGATATTCGGAGGGAGGTGCACGCGCGCGCCCGGGGAGATGCGCAGCCCCAGTTCGTGGGCTGGCAAGTCCAGCGCACCTCCGACCGCAGGCACGTACGGCGAGACGCCCAACTGGTGCACGGGCAGGCCGGCGCAGAGGTGATGCATCGCCGTGTTCCCCACGAACACGGCGTCCACGATCTGCTCCGGCGAGTGGCCCGCTTCGGCGCACAGCGCCTCCGCCTTGCGATTGATGGTTTCGATGACTTTGGACTGCAGCACGGCGCGGCCGTCCGAGTGGCGCGCTGTGTAGTCGATGCGGCTGACCACGTCTTCCCCATACGCCACCTGGGGGTTCATCTCACCGGCCTTGGCAAGGGTCTGTCCCGAGGTCAGGTCCACGAGGTAAACGGCCATCTTGGTGGTGCCGATGTCCACCGCGAGCCCCAGGAGCGGGGTTCCCGAGGCGAACAGGCCGACCAGTTCGCCACCGCGTGCCGCCAGCCGGGCGCGCCAATCGAACTGGCGCATGCGGGGGGACAATTCTCGGAGAACGCTGAGCGGGAAGGTCGGGCGAGGCATCCCCGCCTCCGCCAGCGTGTCCTCGATCCGGACAGTGTCGGAGCGCAAATCGTGCAGCGTGGGTGGATCGACTGTGATCTCCACGGGGATCACCGGTGGCCGCAGTTCCACCTCAATGGCTTGCCCCTCGATCTGCAACCGCTGCGGAGTGGTGAGGGACTCGGGCGGCACATCCACCTTGACATCGTCCAGCGCGCGCGCCTGGCATGCCAGACGCATGCCCCGTTCCAGCGCTTCCGGGCCCAGCGCATCTTCTTCGATCATGGTGGGGGAAGAGAGTTCTCCGGCTTCGAGCCGTACGATGCACTCCTCGCACGAACCGATTCCGCCGCAGATGGAGACCAACTGCACCCCCGCCTCTTGGGCGGCGGTCAGCAGGTCAGTGCCCGAAGGGACTTCAACCCGGCGCCCGATGGGCTCAAAATCCACCCAGACGGTTTCCATCAGCTCACGGCCTTGCGATAGTGGTCCTGATAGCGGCAGGTCTCTCGCATGCGGCAATAGTCACAGGTGCTGCCAGACTGGCTGACATGCTCTCCGATCCCCACCACCATAGAGAGAGACTTGCGAGGAAGCATCAATCCTGTGGGACGAAGCTCGATGGAAATCTCTTGCGCTGGGAACAACGAGAAGATCTGAGGCTGACCCTGTTCCACCTTCCAGCCGTCCATGCCCGGGCTGAGCGGGATGGTTGTCTCCTGGCCCGCACCCCGCGCTTCCTCCTCGATCTGCGCGCAGGCCGCGTTGGCGAGCGCTTCGGTGGCCGCCGAACCGACGCCGTCAAACGCCAGAGCGCGCAGCATATCGCTCCCTGAAAGCTCAGATGCATGCGTCTCCAGCTCCGCCCCGATGGTGCACAGGATAGCGACTACCTCTTCCGCCGGCCCCAAGTGCTCGCCGATCAGCTTGCCTTGCAGCGTGCTCCCATTCTTCAGCAGCAGCTTCTCGTGCCGCAGTCCTTCCACACCGATGCGGCGCATGTGAACCCGGGGGTGAACCATGGGCAGACCCTCCGATAGCGCCGCCTCGGCCAACTCGACCAACCTGGGGCTGCGCGCCCGAATGGTGCTTGGATCGGCCCCCTGGCCGCGCAAGACTGCGTCGACATCGATATCTATCGACCAGGCCCGGGCGCCCACGGCTATTGGCCTTGCTCCGCCGCTCGCCTGCGGAAGCTGCTGATATAGCGGCTGCCGAAGTTGTCTCTCCCCATGAGGAGATCGATGGCGCGGATCGTTGGAGTGAGCTTCATGGGATCGGTGATCGCGCAGGTAGCGCCGGCGTGGATGGCCAAGCCCAAAAAGGCCTGGTTGATCGTTTCCCGGTCAGGCAGGCCGAAGGAGACGTTGCTCGCGCCCAGGTTGATGTTCACGCCGAGATTCTCTCTCACCAGTTCGATGGTCCGCAGGGTCACCGCGGCGGCCTTGCTGTCGGCCCCCACGGTGAGCACCAGCGGGTCGATCACGATATTCCTCGCCTCGATGCCCATCTTCGCCGCCCGCTCGATGATCTTTTCCGCGACCGCCATGCGGGATTCCGGATCGCCAGGGATGCCATCGTCGTCCATGACCAAGCCGATCACGGGCACGTCATACTCCTTGATGATCGGAAGGATTGCGGACAGAGATTTCTCCTCCCCAGTGACCGAATTGACGAGCGGGCGCCCGGGGGCGGCCTCCAGACCGGCGGCCAGCGCAAGTGGGTTCGCCGAGTCCAGGCACAGCGGTGTATCGAATTCGGACGCCAGGATCTTCACCAATTCGGGCAGGATCTCCGCCTCGTCCACCCCCGGCACCCCCACATTGACGTCCAGCACATCCGCCTCCGCCGTCATCTGTCTGCGCGCCAGGTCGATCGCCCTGGAAAAGTCGCCCTCCTTCAGCGCGGCAGCCAGCTTCTTGCGGCCGGTCGGGTTGATCTTCTCACCGATAATGACGAAAGGGCCATCCGGGCTGATGACCGCATCTTGACTCTCGCTGCGAATGATGGTCTTCACTTTCACGCTCCCCTTCGAGGATTGATGATAGAAAACCGGGCATCTCCTTCACGCGCCCAACGGCACAATGTACCACAAGCTCCGCAAGTCGGGTAGTGAGCCCCGGCCCGCAGAACCCTCCGTATCGATGGGCAGGGGGCCTGGCGGGGCCGTGCGGCGTCCCCCCACCCGGCGCGAGCTGCTCGCTGTCGACCTTGGGCCCCAAGTCTCCTCACCAATGCCCGGCCGCGATCTCCGGACCAAGATAACCTTGCACAAGCTAGTGCCGGGTCACACACCTCGTCGCATGGCCAGATCATTTCCTCGATCTCGCATCTTGCCTGGGGGCCCCTATGGCTTGGGGGGCGATCTCACACGGCAGACTCGTTCCTGCCGCTGCCTGCCAACGACACAGGCCAGGCCTCTCGATACACGCCTCGCTCCGCTCGCCGCTACTCGAGATGCGCCCTGCTTCGCACGTTCCGATTGTGGGGAGGCGCATCTCGAGTGCCGAGTGGTGAAACCACGAGGTGTATCGAGAGGAGCGCCGTACTTTCACTCTCAAGCAGCCGCGCCCCCTGAAATGGAACACAGCCTCTTGCCCGGCCACGCTTGTAACCGGCCGATTCTCCCCATATGATTTGGTATACCGGCAAGCGAATCGGACGCTGTTCGAGAATCCTAACGATGAAGCCGAGAACGGCGAGGGAGGTGAAGCGTATGGAAGGCAATCCCGGCCAACAAGGGAAGGCAGCGTTGATCACCGGCGGATCGTCCGGTGTGGGGCTGGCCACGGCCGAGGTGCTGCTGATGGAGGGATACCGGGTGCTGATCACCGGCCGGGATGAGTCCCGGCTCGCGCGCGCCAAGCAGACCTTGGGGGGAACGGGCGGGGAGCTGCACACGCACTCCAGCGATGTCCGCCAGGTTTCGGAGTGCAATGCGGCAGTGGACAAATCTCTCGATCTCTTTGGGCGCTTGGATCTGCTTGTGAATTCCGCAGGTGTCTGGATTCAGGGGCCGGCGGTCGAGAGTGTTGAGCGGGATTGGGACGATGTCATAGACACCAACTTGAAGGGCGCTTTCTTCATGTGTGTCTTCGCCATCCCCCATTTGAAGCGCTCGCAGGGCAGCATCGTGAATGTCAGTTCCGATGGCGGGATCATGGGGTTGGATGGCGCAGCGATCTACAGCGCCAGCAAGGGCGGCGTCAACCTGCTGACCAAATCGCTCGCCGTCGAACTGGCCGGAGATCTGGTGCGGGTCAACGCGGTCTGCCCGGCGGATATCGACACGCCTATGACGCGAAAGGCGATGGAGGACTATGGGCCCGATGACCAGCAGAGATACTTCGCTGAGATGCTGTCCGTCTATCCGCAGGGAGCGCGGGCCCGTTTGATTGAGCCGGGGGAAGTCGCAGACCTGATCGCATTTCTGGCTTCCGACAAGGCTGGAGCCATCACCGGCGCGTTGTTTTCCATTGATTTTGGCGTGACCGCCGGCTATTAGCCGGTCGCTGACTCGTGGGCCCAATTTCGCGAGTCGCCCGATAGATATGTCTCGCACGGCCCATCCCACAGGGTATTCCGGGACGGCCTTATGAGACGCCGGCGCCAGTCGAAGTCGCCCTGGGCACGCGTTTCGAAATCCGGGGGCTTAGGGGCCCGGGTCGCGCACAGTTCCGAGCTTGGCCAGGGTGGAGCGGGAGGCCGGACCCGCCTTGATGCCCGAGTGCGGTCCGTCTCCACATAGTGACGGGCCGCCATTGTATCCAAGTAGTCAGCCCACAATCCCACACCCTTCCGCCATCTGGCCAGGTGGAGGGCCGCCCGGGAGGGGAGGCAACTCCTGGCATGATAGGGGATCGGAATCGCCCAGAACTATTGTAGACTAATATCTAAGGGAACAATTCGTGCGGGACCGGCGTCTTGTTCGCGTGGAAATTTCATGCCGCATTTGCGGGGAGGTCTATATGTCTGGTGCACGTGTCCCATCGAAAGGTGGGCGATATGCATTGAGAGCCGCATTCACGGGCAAGAGAATCCGGGACGGTTCGCTGGCCGCCTCCCTGATCCTCACGGGTTTTCTGCTTGGCGCATGCGGGGCGACCGGGGGTAATCAGAACTCTCTCGGGACGGCTGCCGCGGAGACAATCGTGGCGCAGATGACCCAGATGGCCCGGATGACTTCCGTGGCGGGGACACTGGCGCCCATCCCGGTGACCGGCGCCACGGAAACACCAGTGGCCACAGCGATGCCGACTGAAACGCCGCTTCCCACAGCCACGCCCTTGCCTTCGAATACGCCGGTCCCCACTGCCCCTGCCTGCCAGGATGAGGCCGCCTTCGTCAGAGATGTCAGCGTACCCCCGTATTCCGATTTCAAGCCCGGGGCGGAGATCAAGAAAGTGTGGCGCATCAAGAACGACGGGAGCTGCACGTGGGGCGCAGATTATGCGCTGGTCTTTTCGGAGGGAGACCAGATGGATGGCCCTGACCGCCAACCATTCCCTGAGAGTGTGGCGCCGGGAGGGACGGTGGATCTGGAGGTGAAGCTGAAAGCCCCTTCGCAAACGGGAATCTACGTTGGCGAATGGCTGCTGAGCGGCGAGGCGGGAGGCGCGTTCGGCTTGGGCAGCAAAGGCCAGACGCCCCTGGTGGTTTCCATCGTCGTCGGTCCCAATGACATGACGGCTCCCGGCGGTTGGCAGGGCGAATACTTCGGAAATGCGAACTTGAACGGCGCCCCGGGGCTAAAACGCAGGGATGCAGTCATTGACTTCAAGTGGCTTCGCGGCGCTCCCGCTCCCGGCCTGCCGGACAACCGCTTCTCCGTGCGCTGGACTGGTTCGCCGGAGTTCAAGCGGGGCAGCTACCATTTCAGGGTCAAAGCGGACGATGGCGTGCGTCTCTGGGTGGATGACATACTGTTGATCGACTCTTGGGAGAGGAGCGATATCCGCTGGGAGGGGGCGACGGTCGCCCTGGCGGCCGGGGCGCACAAGGTGAAACTGGAATACATGGATCAATTGGGCACGGCGCGGGTCTACCTGGACTGGGAACGCGTGGAGAATCCGGAGTTCACGGATTGGAAGGGCCGGTACTACGGCAACAGCCAACTCAAAGGCGATCCTGTCCTCATCCGGAATGACGCATCCATCGATTTCGACTGGGGCAAGCATTCGCCAGCGGTTGGTGTCCCCCAGAATGACTTTTCAGTGCGTTGGACCCGCACAGTGGATTTTGCAGCAGGTACCTATCTTTTCAAGGCGCAGGCGAACGGCGGGATTCGGGTCGCGGTGGATGGCGATTTGGTGATCGACGAATGGCATCCGAGCGACGGGAGCACGGTGTATGAGCAATCCGTCGATCTCTCCGGTTCGCATGACTTGGCGGTCGAATACTTCAATCGCGGCAAGCGCTCGTCGGCCAAATTCTGGTGGGAGCCCGCTCCCTAGCCGCTGAGACGAGTCGATCCCGGTCTGGTAGCCGCCGCCCGGGCGCGAAATGGGCGCCCGGGCGGTTAGCTTAACCTCGACGGCTCACTGTGCAGCAGGGGCCGCACGCACCGGGTGTGCTGCAACTCGGGGGACGAGGCCCTCCGGTGTGCGCACGGAGCAGATGCCATCCGGTTCGATGCCTGGGGATGGACACACGCCTCTGTTCCAGCCTGCCCGGATCGCCCTGCGCGGTGGGCTTGTGGGGTGGGGGGCGAACAGGCGCCGGCGGCAGGGTAGGCGATGACCCAGACGTCGGGTCTGCGCGGCCGGGACGTGCGGAGATCGCATTATGGCGAAGGGCCGGTGAGGCTTTCATCTTCAAATGCGCTTGCCCCCTGAAACGGAACCCACCCCATGCGTCCGCGCCATTTCTCATCCGTGGCATTCGCGTGTATGATCGGCACTGAGTCTGGGGTGCGATAGACTGCGCCGCAGAGGGAAGCGTGTCTCTCAACCAGCAGGAGGGCATCATGGACTACGGTGAGGTGCTATCCCAGGCTTGGCGGATCACCTGGCGGAACAAGGCGCTCTGGGTGCTGGGAGTGCTGGCGGGCTGCAGCGCCAGCGGTCGCGGCGGTGGCGGATCTCAAGCCAGCAGCAGCTTTCGAGGCTATGACTTCGGAGGTCAAGGGGCTCCTGAGATCGAGCGGTTCATCAACAGCATCCCGCTGGAAACCTGGATCGCGGTGGCCATCGGTGTCCTGCTGCTCATCCTGAGCCTGAGCCTGCTCTTCTTGGTGCTGGGCGTCTTGGGACAATCGGGTCTGATCGCGGCCTTCGCCCAGGAGGATGGGGGCCAGCCGGTCACCCTTGGAGAGGCGTTCCGGTTGGGGAGCCGGTACTTCTGGCGGCTGCTGGGGGTTCGTGTGGTCGTCTGGGCGGCGGGGGTGATCGTGGCGATTGGCGTTATCAGCGTCGTGCTCCTTTCTCTCGGCATCGCCCTAATCTGCCTGCTCCCGCTGCTGTGCCTGCTGTTGCCGGCCAGCTTCCTGGTGGACGGGTATGTGATGCTCACAATGGTCGCCGCGGTGCAGGAGAATCTAGGCGTGCTGGAGGCTTTCGGGCGCGCCTGGGAGGTCATCCGCGAGAATCTGGGCCCCGTGATTGTGATGGCGTTGATCTTGATCCTGGGGGGCGCCATCGTCAGCGTGATGATCAGCGCGCCATTTCTCGCGGTGCTGATTCCGGCCGGGGCGGGCTTGCTCGTGGGTGAAGGATGGTCGGTGGTGACGGGTTTGGTGGCCAGCGGTGTCTTGCTGCTGATCGGCATCCCGATATTGATCTTGCTCTCCGCCGTACTCACCACATTCACCACAGGCGCCTGGACGATCACCTACCGACGGCTGACCGGCGTGCAGCAGGGCGCAGTGATAATCGCCGAGGAGACGGCTTGAGCGCGGTGTGGGGGAATGGTGAGAGACGGCAGGGCTGCTGGCTGATATATTGCGCATAGTCATCAATATGCGAAAGCCCGGAGGGATGGCTGCGAACTTTGGGGGCTGGATGGGGGGAGGGGTTAAAAGAGTGGGAGCAGAGATGCGGGGGTTTCTCTGCTCCTGGCTCCTTGGAACCTCGTTTCTCCGGCTTCGGAGAGATTGCCGATCACATACAAAGTGGTTCGATAATCCATCCTTTCAAGAGCAAACGGTTCCACTTGGAAACTGTGAGCATAGGTTACCGGATTGGCTGCCCCCGAGGCAATATAACGCAAGTACTAGGTTGCGGATAGCCATCGAATCCACTAGTTGAGGGGGTTCGAGACGGGTGGTCATGGGACGATCAGGGCGAGGCCGGCTTGCCCCGCCCTGATCGTCCTTCCGCCGCGCCCGCGTTTCCGACCGGTGTCGGGCGCGGCCACCGATCACGGTGTCACGGTGAAGCCGCTGCCCAGCACGGCTGTGGAACCGTCGGGGTTGGTCACCCGCACGTCCCATATCCGATCCCGCGGCGGCCCCCCGGCTTTGGCGGTGACCGTCGCATACACGGTGGCGCCGTCACCGCTCACGGAGGTGACAGTCGCTGAAGGCGCCGGACCGGATCCTTTTTCAAAGGAGACGACGGCGCCAGGCTGGAAGCCCGCGCCGGTGATGGTCACATCAGCGCTCGAGCCGGCCGCCATCGTGTTGGGATCTATGCCGGTGACGGCCAGCGGCGCGACCTGGCTTACGGTTACCTGCTGGCTGGTCGAACCGGTCTTGCCACCGTCGTCCGTCACTGTCAGGGTCACGAGGTATGTTGACGCCGCGTCGAAGCTGTGGCTGGGGGTGAGTCCACTCCCCGTGTTCCCGTCCCCAAAATCCCATTCGTAGCTGACGATCGAGCCATCGGGGTCGAAGGAACCGGCGGCGTCGAAGTCGCAGGCCAGGCCCGTGCACGTGTAGGTGAAGCTGGCGACGGGTGGGTCGTTCACGTTGTCCACCGTGACGGCGATGCTGTCGGTGGATGTCTGCCCGGCAGTGTCCGTCGCAGTGGCGGATACTGTGTGGCTGCCGTCGCCTACGGTTCCCGATTCCCAGCTCGCTGACCAGCCGTCCGAGCCGTCGCTATCCACGGCGAGGCTGCTGCCATCGACCAAGAACTCAACCTGGCCCACCCCTTTGTCGTCGCTGGCGTCGGCGGTGATCGGAACGGAGCCGGAGACTGTAGCGCCGTCATTGGGGGCAGTGATGGTCACCGAGGGCGGGTTGTCGACCGTCCCGCCGCAGTCGCTCAGCCGGAAAGATCCGATCCGTGTGTGCCAGGGGGCCGATCCCACCGAGGCGTAGTACTCCTGCGTGTACCAGAAGGTGCAGTCGTCCGTCGGGTCGACGGACAGCATGGAGTAGTCGCCCCAGCGGCCGGAGGAGTGGGTCTGGTAGCCGCTCCCAGCGACGATCGTGCCCTCGCCCTGTGTCATCTGGCCGGATGGATCGCCGTCCAGGCGGCCGGTGAAGCGGACGGAGGGATAAGTGTTTGTGCCGGAGACGCTGTAGCCCAGCGCAATGTCGCCGGCGCCGTTCATCGCCGCGCTGCCCATCCAGCGGTGGTCGCCGTCCGGGGCGAAGGTACCCTGCTGCTGAATGCCCCATCCGCTCCCGTCATCTCGCAATTCATACCAGCGGATCCCGGCATGGTCCCCGCCGACGTCCACCGTGTGGTTCACGACCAGAGACTGGTGATCGCCGAAGTTGCGGTACTGCAGCCGGTACATCAGACGGTCGCTGATGGCGTCCACATTTGTCCCGCCGGGCTGCGGGATGCAGTTGCGGGAGTAGCCGCACATGTTCGCGTCGAAGTTGGCGGTTGTGATGGCTCTGTCGAAGGTGAAGGTCGAGCTGGTGGGGTTGTTCCAGTCCACGTGAAAATTCCAGATCTGGAGCTGATCCTGTGACGTGTAGCCCCAGGCGTTGTCGTCCACCTGTGCAAAGGGATTCGGCGCGCCGGCCGGCGGGGCGGGCCCGTCGAGATCCGCAGGCAGCATGCCGCCCAGATTGGGATCGGTGTTGTACAGGTCGAAGTACACCATGCGCGCCGTGCCCCCGTTGAGCATTTGATCCCGCTCGAATGCCGCCACCCCCTCGCCCGCCCAACTGCAGCGCACCGGGTTGCATTTGAACTGGTTGACGGACATGTAGTAGCCGTCCGGCCACACTCCGAACTTGGGATAGTCGTTCAGGTTGGTGTCGCTGATGGTGAACTCGTAGCGATACCAGGCGCCGGTGGGATCCGGCGTCTGCGAAACCGCGATGCACTGATAGAAGGGGCCCCGCGGGAAATTGGGCAGTGCGAACTGGCTCATCAGCCAGCGGTCCGCCATGGCATCATACAGCACCACCGGGTCGCCGTCGTTGGTGGATTCGCACGGCCCGCCGAACCCCTGCCAAAGGGTGTTGTTCGATACCGGTCCCTCGAGGAGAGCGCCACTTCGATCCCAGATGGCGAAGGATAGATTGACCATCTGGACGTAGTGGTCCGGCCCGATGGCGCCCACCGGGTCGGGGGGCAGCACGGCGTTCACGTTGCCCACGCCTTCGAAATCGGAACCGGTTGACGGGGCGCTCGCGCCGGGCAAGGAGGCCTGCACGACGGGGTCGGGCGCTGCGCTGCCCCCGCTTCCCGCCCGGTTCGGGAGGCGCTTGAAAGGCCGCTGGAAAATCTGGCCCAACACAGCGGGCATGGGCGGGATCTGGGGCATGTCGCGTAGCGGCCCTGTCGCGTCGGAGCGGGTGGCGTAGCGCACCACGGGAGGCGGACCGCCTGCGGCGGAAACATCGAAAGCGCTGAGCAGGGCGCCCAGCATCATTACGGATAGAACGGGGATAGCGGATAGGCGCAGGAACTTGCGGGTCATGGCGTGTCTCCTAGAGTCGATTGTGTGTCAGGTATGCTCGGGCATGGACCGCCCGCGCGCGGCGTATATGCGTGCACGGGCCTCGAACTGGGGTCTATATGCCGTTCGGAGGGGGGATATTTGAGAATGCTGATCCCATTACGTTCATATTGTACATGGTAAACGAGAATCAGGCACCTGTGTTACGCGGACGAAGGTTTCCTTTTCTTCGGGGGAGGCGGGCAGGCCGGTGGAGTAGGGGCAGGGGGGCAGGGGTGAATGAGGCGGGTTGAAGGTCCCAGGTTGAACGTTCACACGTTCTGACGTTCGAGGGCCCGAACCCTCGATGCATCTCTCGCCTTCCCCGCCCCTGATCCCAACCCCCGGCCACACCTCAATGCGGAAAGCGCACCGCGCATCGCGCAGCGCGCACTATCGCTCACCCGGGGAAGCCTCGGGCATCTCCTTTGGGATGGACAGCACCCCCGGCCTACTCGGCCGGATGCGCAGGTTGATCATCTCCACAAAGAACGAGAATGCCATGGCGAAGTAGATGTAGCCCTTCGGGATGTGGAATTCCAGCCCCTCCGCCACCAGAGAAACCCCGATGAGCAGCAGAAAGCTCAGGGCGAGCACTTTCAGCGTCGGATTTCTGTGGATGAAGTCGCTGATGGACTTGGACGAGAACATCATGATCCCCACGGCAACCACGATGGCGGCCACCATGACTCCCAACTGCTTCGCCATACCGATGGCGGTGATGACTGAATCCAGCGAGAATACGATGTCCAGCAGCATGATCTGGACGATCACGCCGCTCAAAGTGGCCGGGGAGGCTGATCTGTGCTCCTCCTCCAGCCCCTGCAACTTGTCATGAATCTCAGAGGTGCTCTTTGCCAGCAGGAAGAGGCCGCCGATGATCAGGATGATGTCCCGGCCCGAGATTTCCTGCCCCAACACCAGGAACAGCGGTGCGGTGAGGCGGATCAGCCAGGCAATGGAGAAGAGCAGCGCGATACGGCTGAGCATCGCGGCGGCCAACCCCGAGATGCGAGCCCGATCCTGCTGGCCGGCGGGTAGCTTGCCCGCCAATATCGAGATGAAGATGATGTTGTCGATCCCCAGCACAATCTCGAGCGCCGTCAGGGTCAGCAGTGCGATCCAGGTTTCTGGGTCGGTGAACCATTGCATTCCCGGTTTCCCCTATCTGGCGTATGTCCCGATGATCTCGGCCCGGCCCAACACATGGCCTTCCATCGCCTCCTGAAGCCCCGCCTTGGATGCCCCGGCGGAGAGCCCCAGCGCCGTGTCCAGCGCGTACAGCTTGAAGAAGTAGCGGTGGATGCCGGATGGCGGGCATGGGCCCGTATAGCCTAGGCGACCGGCGCTGTTCGCTCCTTGCCGGCCGCCTCCCGGCAGATCATCCTTCGTTGGGATTCCCGCGGGCAGGGTGTGCCGGTCCGGCGGCAGGTCATACAGCACCCAATGCACCCAGGTCCCGCCTGGAGCGTCGGGATCGTCCGCGATCATGGCGAAGGAGACGGTTCCCGCCGGCGCCGCCCTCCACTCGAGCGGCGGCGAGATGTTCTCGCCCTCGCAACTGAATTGGGCGGGAATCGGCTCGCCAGGGGCGAAGGCAGGGCTGCCGATAGCGAATGGCGATCCGCTTTCGGGCGAGGGCGACGGCTCACCTTCCGCTGACGAAACCGTCGATTCCGAGGTGCCGCCCGAGGGCGCCGCCTGGCGTGTGGATATCCCGGTCGGCCTGGGCCCGTCTTGCCCCGACGAGGCCCCGCCATCCCCTCCCACGCGGCAGCTGCTCAAAGCCGGCACAACGGCGATCAGCAGCACAACCACCCGGCCGAGGGATGACCCTCCCAGTGCGCCCAAGGGCGTGCCGGCATTGGATCCCTGTTCTCCGGAGTTCTTCATGGTCGCCTATGACTATAAGCGATCGGGATTGGATGTCAAGGTGGGTGAAGGTGTCTTTCGACTCCCGCAGCAATGAGCCCCTTTGAGACAGGGGATCAACGATCGCCGCGGTTCCGGCCTGGGTCGATGGATACGTTGGGGGGCGGGCGGAGGGCAAGCGGCCGGGAATGGTTCGGACCTCAAACAAGGCTGCCGCGACGTAGGAATCCCCCGATGGGGGGACCATGGGACGGATTGCACGGAGGATTCACTGTGGTATAAACTACCTTGGCCGTTGAGAATCGGAGGGCGCATGCAGGCCAGACCCCAGCGCGTCGTTTGCATCGAGGACGAGCCCGAAATCATTGAGTTGGTATCCATGATCCTGGGCGCTGAGGGCTTTGAAATCATCGGCGCAACCGGCGGAGCGGAAGGGGTCGCTCTGGTCCGTAGCGAGAGGCCCGATCTGGTTCTGCTGGATCTCATGATGCCGGGCATGGACGGTTGGGCGGTTTATCAAAGCATCAAGTCGGACCCGGGGCTGCGGCACATCCCGGTCATTGTTCTGACTGCCAAGGCACAGTCGATTGACAAGGTGCTCGGCCTCTACATCGCGAAAGTCGAGGACTATGTCACCAAGCCTTTCGCCCCAGATGATCTGCTCGAGAGCGTGCACAAGGTGTTGAATTCGCACGCGTAGAAGGGGCTTGCCGGGGATCGGGAGGGCGGCGGATGTCGCCCTTTTTTTGACTCGAGGAATGCGGATGGCCAGATTTGTCGAAGTCTTCAATGCGAGCCGGTCGCGGCTCGTGCTGGATCAGGTGCGATGGTGCGAATCTATGCTCTGCCGCTCCGTAGGGCTGATGTTCCGGCGATCGCTTGGGAACCATAGCGGGCTGCTGCTCGTCCAGCGAGCGCGCGACGCTGTATCGGCTGGGATTCACATGATGTTCGTCTTCTTCCCGCTCGGGGTGCTCTGGCTTGAACAAGATGGGAAGGTGGTAGACTCTGTGCTGGCCAAACCGTGGCGGGTCTATGTGCCCAAAGAGCGGGCGTACTACATCCTCGAAGGGCCCCCAAGGATACTGGATGATGTCTCGGTGGGCGAGGTGCTTGAAATCCGTACTCCTCCGTAGCCTGCGTGCGGGTGCGATTCTCGCCGCGCTGCTGCTTCTCCGGCCGGGGATGCCGGTGGACGCGCAGGGCAGCGGCCCCATCTATGTTCTGCAGACGGGCGACACACTGTCCGCCGTGGCGTTGCGATTTGGCACGACTTTGGATGCGCTTATTTCGGCCAATGACATCGCCGACCCGGCGCTGGTGTTCGCGGGGACCGAGCTGGTCATCCCCGGATATGAGGAGTTCAACGGAGAACTGGTCACCCGGCCGGTCCAGTTGGGTGAGTCACTCCGCAGCCTAAGTGTGCGATACGGGGTGTCTGAGGCCGCCCTGATCCGCTTGAACCGGCTGACAAATGTCGAACGGCCGTACCCACAGCAGCCGTTTGTGACCATCGTTGACCCAAGTGTCGAAGCGGGCGGCCCTTCGGTGACGGGGAAGCTGGTCCAATCGGGGGATGGCCTGCTGGCGCTCGCCGCGTCCAACGGGATCAACCCTTGGGAGATCGCGGGCTTGAATCGGATCGCTCAATCCCCGTGGATTGTCCCCGGAGATATCATCTATCTCCCCGGCGGCGGCGCATCGCCCTCGGCTATCCCTTCTCTGGTTCGTGAACTGCGAATCGCGCCGGACCCCGCCGTACAAGGCAAGACTGAAGAGGTGGAGCTGGACTCCAGTGCACCCGTCCTGGTGCGGGGCTCGTTGGGAGAATCCAACCTGAATTTCTTTGCCACAGATGAATCGGGATGGATGGCTTTGCAGGGCGTGCAAGCCATGGCGGAGCCGGGCCTGCTTGACCTGGAGATCCGGGTGCTCTCCCCGGACGATGGGAGGATGCTCTTCGGTTTTCGGCAGCCCTTACAGTTGGTTTCAGGGGAATATGGATTCGATCCTGTGCTCACCGTGCCGAGTCAGACGATTGACCCGGCCTACACCGGCCCTGAAAACGAAAAGCTGGCCGCAATCTTCTCCAAGGTCAGCATGGAGCGACTGTGGGAAGGGCCTTTTCAGTTCCCCTCCAACAACACGGAGGGATTCGCCTCTCTTTTCGGGTCCCGCCGCAACTACAATGACACTGGCTACACCGCATATCATACGGGGTTGGACTTCTTCGGGGCGGTGGGCGATCCGATCTACGCAGCAGCGCGCGGGCGTGTGGTGTTTGCCGAGGAGTTGACCGTCCGTGGGAATACCACCGTGATCGACCACGGTTGGGGAGTCTTCACCGCGTACCTGCACCAGTCGGAGTTCAAGGTCCAGGTAGGGGACATGGTGGAAGCGGGGGAACTCATCGGTCTGGTGGGCGCCACCGGCCGCGTGACCGGCGCGCACCTGCATTGGGAAGTGCAGGTTGGAGGAGTGCCTGTCAATCCGCTCGAGTGGGTGTACCAGGAGTTCCCCTAGTTATCGTCGTTCAGTTCACCGGAGTAGTACTGTTCCAGAATCCGCCTCGCGGCAGCCTCGTCCTTCGGCTGCACCAGCAAGTGAACTTCGGCGAGCGGACCAACACCCAGCCCGTAGATGGCGGCAGCCGCCTCTGTGGAGAGCCAGACTCGGATGCCGCGCGATTCCAGCATGCCGCGCAGGATCTCCCCCTCGAGGGCTCCGGAGGCACTGCCGATGGAAACCAATTCTTCTTCCATGTTCCCTCTTTGGCAACGCATGTAGTATAATGACCGGGCATCCATAAATCAAACACCGTTCCGAGCGTTCCGGTAAGCATGGTTTCGACACTAACATCCTCTTATTCGCTGGAAACCTACTGGGCAGAGTTCGACGTCGAGGATGATGACCTCGACGTGATCTATAACCTGCTGCTCGAGCGTGAAGTTCCTCTGCCTTCGAGCGATATGGCAGAGGCGGTGATAGCGCACCGGCTCGAGCGACTGGAGCAGGAAGCCCAGGAGACGAAGCAGACCGAATACCCCGCCTACCTCCCAAAAGAGAAATATGCGGAGGGGGATGAAATCATATTCCCGGCCTTCAACAACTCCTTGGGAGTGGTGAGGGGGGTCCGGGCGGGCAACAACCCGGACCTGGGCAAATTCGATGTGATCGATGTCGCCTTCGAGGAGAACGGCGAGGAGCTTCAATTTGCGGCTCGGCTGGAGGACCACGCGTTGAATCGCCCACCGGAGCCTGTCAAGGCGATGGACGCGTTGGACAATCCTCAGGCGGTGATGGCTCGCTTTGGCGAATTGATCACCCGCCGGCTCGAGGAACGGCTGGAGCGCAATGAGGATACCGTGCGAATCGCCGGCCGGTGGTTCCCAAAGTCCTTGCTGGCGGACATCCATGAGGGACATCTCAACCTCGCTGAGGCGATTCTGGATGTTGCCCAGGGCGGCCCTACGCCGACGAGCGAGCTCTTGGAACAGCTCGAGCTCCCGGATGACTTGGATCCCTTGCTGGCGGAGTTCTCGCTGGACTACGCCTTTCAGGAGGACGAGCGTTTCGATGAGGTCGGCCCGGCCGGGCAGATACTTTGGTTCCTGCGCCGGCTGGAACCGGAGAAGGTAAAGGTCACCCCGCGGCGGCTGGAATATGCTCCCCAGCGCTATGACCGATCGATGCTGACGGATGAGCTGCTCGATCTCGAAGTGAGGTTGGATGACGAGCTGAGCGAAGTGCCACCTCCAGGCCGCCCGTCGGATCAGGAGACGATCTCACTCTTGTTTCCCCATTGGCGCTCCGGCACCTTACCCCTCTCCGCCAAGTTGCAGCAATTCTTCCCAACCGCGTACGAGGCGCCGCGAATCCGCTTCATACTTGTGGATGGGCACAGCGGGGATACATTCCCGGGATGGGTGGTGCGTGAGAAGCGATATGTGTACGGTCTGGATGATTGGTATGCGCGCTACGAGATTCCGGCCGGTGGCTATGTGACGATCCGCCATGGCGATGAGCCGGGGCAGGTGCTGGTGCGGGCCCAGGACCGCCGCCGCCGCAACGATTGGATGCGCACCGTGGCCATATACGACGGCGACCAAATCGGCTTCACCATGTTGAAACAGCCTGTTGGGGCTGCCTACGACGACCTCATGGTTGTCGGCTTGGTGGACGCTGAGGCCCTGGATGAGACTTGGCTGAAAAGCGAGCAGCGCAAGTTGCCCTTCGATCGATTGGTGGCCTATGTGTTTCGGGAATTGGCCAAGCTCAACCCCCAGAGCGCGGTGCACGCGCAGTCCCTGTATTCCGGCATCAACGTATTCCGTCGGGTCCCGCCGGGCCCGGTGTTCGCAGAATTGGTCACACGGCCCTACTACTCCCACGTCGGGGATTCTTACTGGCGCTTCGAGGATACGGCGTGGAGGGGATCATGACCAACGTGGCGAGGAAGCGGATCAGCCGGTTGGTCCGCCCGACGGTTGATACTCCCTATCATGTCGACTATGCGTGGTGGGAGAAATCGGGTCGCGATCTCCAGGTATATCTGCGCAGCCATCTATGCCCCGAGCATCAGAAAGCTTTCGCGGATGCGGGGGAGATGGTGATGGTCGACCACGTCGATCCGGAGACGGCCCAGGTGACGCAGCTCGCGGGCATCCAGCATATTCTGATCTCCCATTGCGCGGCCCAGCCGGGCTATATCACCCCTCAGACGAGCCTGGTCAACGCCATATTCCGCGTTTTCCTGGCGAACGGCAACCAGCCCCTGACCGTCGAGGAGCTGAGTGAGCGTCTGGGCCGGCCGCCTCGCACGATCCTGCGGCTGCTGTCGGGCCATCGTATTTATAAGGGTCTCCGGCCCGTATACGAGGAGTAGCCGCAGGGCTCAGACCCGCCGACCCTTCATGGAATCGGGCGATTCATCCCGCCCCGGCCTGGAAGGCGAAAAGTCTTCGAAAATCGCCTCATTGGCCCAAAATTATTCGAGATCCAGGGCCATTTGGCGAATATGCTCTTGTCGATTGTGCCCCCTCACAAAGAAATCCCAATCTGAGCCTGCCTCTGGCCAGATGTACCCCGGTTGGGCGCACCTTGGCCCGTGGCCATTCGCTCGGAGCGCCTCGCTTGTTGTCACATATGGCGATTTCGCCGACCTGCCCTCCAAGGCCGGGCTTTCGCCCCCCGCCCCTTAGCGGACCTCTCCTCCTCCCCCAGCCTCCGCAGGACCGGGCAAAACGACCCCAGGGGAGCTGGGCGAGGGGGCCAAGGGGGTGGGTGCGGATCGAAGCGCAATGCGGGAAGATGGGGCGAAGGCTGGCGCCAGCAGGTGCCCCCACGAGCGTTCCCTTCAGCAAGATTGGCAAGGGGATGGCATCGCGGTCGCAAGAGGAGGCGGCTAATCGAGCCGGCAGGGTCGAATATCGTCCGCCCCTGGCATCGCACCGCGCAGGAAAAACCCGGATGCGCCCTCCTCCCGCCGGAAGCCTTGTGCCCCGACAGTCGGTATGGGATAATCGCCTCAATCCGCCCGCGTGGTTCCACCGCGGGCCGGTTAAGGCAATAAGCGCGCCCCTGTAGCTCAACGGATAGAGCACCGGACTTCTAATCCGACGGCTGTGCGTTCGAGTCGCACCAGGGGCGCCTCCCTTTTTGTTTGCCCCCCGATCGCTGAGCGCTGCAAGTCCGCACCGTCGGTGGTATTCATGTTCCCTGGGGATGGGGGCCGAATCTGGTATAAACTAGGAGATAGGACGGCGGCTGTCGGCCGCAAACAAGCGAAAGGGTGCCGGGGGGATGGGGAGACCTCCTGTGCTGCCGCTCGCTCGACGTCTCTCCCTCGCTTCCGCAGGCACTTGGGATCATTGATGGGCGCACGCGTTCTAATCATACATGCAGAGCCGACTCCTCCCGCGGAGATCGCGCGTTTCTTCAACGCCCGGGGCGACGAGGTTCATACTGCGGCGGGTCTGGAGAAGGCGAGAAGCGAGGTCGCCGGGGCGCGTCCGGAGTTGCTGGTCATCGATGTGCGCATACTTGGCCGTGATTGGGTGGGGAAGATGGATGACCTCGATTCCCTGCCTGGCGACACCCCAAGAATTCTCCTTCACTCCGGCCCGCATCCAAGAGGGGCAAAGGCTCGCAAATTAATCCGCGACGAGAAGATCCTCGTTCGGCCATTTCGGGATCGGAAGCTCCTGCAAGCCGTGCAATCCGCCATCCCCAGCGATCAGTTCGGAATGAGAGAATTCCGCCCGCAAGTGCCCAAGGTGCGCCTGCCACTGAGGACCAAGATCACGATTCCGTATCTGCTGCTCGCGATCTTGATGATCGCCGGGGCGGCCTACATTGTCACGCGAGTGGTCTTCGATAGCGTCGAAGAGCGGTTCACCAACCAGGTTATTGAGAGCCGTAAGCTGGCCGCCGAATGGGTCGTCAAAGAAGAGAGTCGGCTCCTCGAGAGCCTGCGCTTGATCTCCGCCACGCATGGCCTGCAGGAGGCCCTGCTTGACGGGAATACTTTCCAACTGAGAGCCATCGCGCTGCCCATCGCCGCCAACGCCGAGATCGCCAGTGTTGAGATTCTGGACGCCTCCGGAAGCGGGGTGCTGTCGTTGCTCCACGATCCACGGGGTGGGTTGGAGGAGTATCAAGTCTGGAACGGGGGAGAGGATCTCGGGAATGTGGATTTCATCCGCAAGGTGCTGAGCGGATCGGAGGATGAGCGAGGGGACAAGTATTCCGGGATCGCCAGTTCTACCTGGGGGGAGTTTCTGTATGTTGCTGGCCCGATAAGCGGCGCGAACGGGGCGCTCATCGGGGCGGTCGCCGTTGGCGAGCCGCTGTCTGAGCTGGTGGAAAATGTTCGTCGGTCGACGCTTGCCCAGACAACCATCTATGCGTTCGATGGCATGCCGCTGGCCAGCACCTTCCTGGACCGCGCTCCGCAGATCAGCCAGCAGTTGGCGGAGGTGATCCTCGCTGTGCAGGGAGGGGAGAGCTATATGCGCACCTTCTCTTCCGCAAACGTGAACTACACGGAGGTGATCGCGCCCATTCAAGTCCGTGGCGATTTGGATGTGGGGTTGATGGGCACCTCGCTGCCGCAAACGCTCTTGGTCCGACCGGGCCAGGTGACCCGGCTTCAAATCTTCGGTTTCGTCGCCTTCGCGTTTCTCTTCGTCGTCTCCGTGGGCTTGTTCTTGGCGGATAACATCACACGCCCCATTTCTCGTTTGGTCTGGGCCACCTCACAGGTGGCCAGGGGTAATTTGGCAGTTCGGTTGGAACACCGGGGCAGCGATGAGGTGGCTGCCTTGGCCGACTCGTTCAACCGCATGATCGAATCTCTGCATCGATCAAACCAGGAACTGATGGTGGCTTACGACACCACAATCGAAGGCTGGTCGAAGGCGCTGGAGATGTATGATCGGGAAACCGAGGGCCACACCCAGCGGGTGACGGACATGACCCTTGCCCTGGCGCGCAAGATGGGGATCGACGGTCAGGAGCTGGTTCACATTCGGCGCGGTGCGCTGCTGCATGACATTGGCAAGATGGGGGTTCCAGGGGAGATTCTCAACAAACCCGGCAGGCTCAGCCGTGAAGAAAACGCCATAATGCAGAGACATACGGAATTCGCCCAAGAGATGCTTTCCAGGATCGCCTATTTGCAGCCAGCGCTCGAAATCCCACTCTACCACCACGAACGATGGGACGGGAGCGGATATCCGAAAGGCCTGCACGGTGAGGAGATCCCTCTGTCGGCGCGCATATTCGCGGTGATCGATGTTTGGGACGCACTCACCTCCGACCGGCCATATCGGGATGGATGGCAGCAGGGTCAGGTGCTGGAGCACATCCGCGCCGCAAGCGGGACCAAGTTCGATCCGCGCGTGGTAGAGCAATTCATGGATCTGATTTCAGAGAATGGCTTTGGCGCCGGGGAGGGCTCGCAGACATGACCTCCGGGGCCGCTTGGCGCGCACGAGAATGGTGTCGAGCCGGACGCCTACGCACGAATAGGGAGGGTGGGCCAGACACATGGACTGGGTAGGACGGGCGTGGGGTGAAGCCCGGCGCATTCCGGAAGGCCTAGGAGAAGGGTGGGCGGTGTTCGTCGCGCTCTGGATTTGCGGGTCGGCGCTGTTCCTGCTCTCCTTCCTCAATCTGGGCCACGACGGTATGCAGGGATTCATCCCGGTGCCGGTTTCAGCCGAGCACCTGGCCGATTATGGTGTGGACGAACCGGGGAGCCGATTCCGTCCGGTGGGCATGGAGCTCATCCGAATGGCGATTGGGGACCAAACAGATGGAACCCAGGATGCAGATGAATGGCTACGGGCGATCTTGAGTCGAACGCAGACACCGATCCCCTCCATCGCGCCAGTGGCATTCGGGCAGGGCCAAGACTCGGCCGGATTCGCCGAAGCTACACCAACGGAGGAGGATCTCGCGGTCAACACCCGGAAACCGACGAAGACGCCCAGACCGAGCCACACTCCGCGGCCTACACATACGCCCCGAGATAACCCGGCCCCAACCAACACATCCGGCCCCTCCCTGGAATTTTCCGCTACGCCCAGCCCCACCGAGGTGCTTGCGGCTACCTCGACCCCTTCGTCACCGCCGCGCCCGGCGGTGACGAAGAGGCCGAGCAAGACACCCAAGCCGACGAAAACCCCCAAGCCATAATGCTCGTTCTATGTGAGAGTGATGGATAGTGCATTCTCCCGAGCGCAAAGGGGAGCATGAGCTCGGACCATCGGTCGGGTCCACAGCTTTCCAGCGCGCAGGCGATATCCGCATGTTGCGCTGTTCCGCGCGGACTGGGCGGGATAGGGCTCGGGATCTCGCCCCTAGGATCGCCGATGACACTCAATAGGGTCAACCGCTGCGGGCAAGCTGGCGCGGCTGCGCGGCGGGATCTATTCGGGCCGCCGCGCGGTGAGCAGAACCAGCAGGGATAATACGGTGAGGAGGCCGGCCCAGAAGAAGGCGGCCGAGGACCCTCCGAGATCGAGCAACCGGCCGCCCATCAAGGATCCGGCAATCGCTCCCAGCCCGAGCAGCACGGTTGATAGAAGGCCCTGCGCTGTGGCGCCCATCCCTCGAGGCGCCATGCGGTTGGCGACCGCGACGCCGGCCATCCACAATCCCCCAAAGGAAGGGCCGTGCAGCGCCTGGATCATGAGCGCCGGCCATGGGACCCGCAATACTGAGTAGGACAATAGCTGGACCACCAGTGCGGCGATCGCTATCGCCATCAAGTTTCGTGTCCCCAATCTGCCGAGGATGCGATCGGAGGACATGAACAGCATCACCTCGCTGGCGGTTCCCACGGTTAGTGTGATACCCATGAGCGATTCGGATGCTCCGATGCTTCGTAAGTGCAGAAAGAGGAAATTATCGACCACAGCCAGGCCGATGCCAGCGATGAACAGCGCGAAGAGAAACCGGATCCAGCCGCTTTCGCTCAGAAGAAGGCGCAGGCCCTCTCGGAACCCACCTGGCAGTCCGGCAGGACTTATCCGGAATTGCGTGGTCGTCAACAAGGTCACCCCCATCAGCGCGGCATAAAGGAAGAATGACCACTGAAGGCCCATTCTGCCGACAACAGTCCCCACCAGCGGTGCCCCGAGCCCCCACCCGATGGATCCCCACAGCCGGAACCTGCCATATTGGTCCGAATTCTCCCCAAGGAGATTAAGAATTGTATTGTCCACCAGAGGCACGATGGGCGTGGTGAAGGCGGAGAAAAGCAATACGCTGAGGAACAGGCTTAGGAAAGCGCCGCTCAGGAGAACAAGAATAGAGCCAATGATGGCGCCGACGATGGCCACCTTGAGCAAAATGTTGTGTCTTCCTGTCGAGTCCGCCAGCCCGCCCCACAGGGAGGCGCTGGCGGTGGTCATCAGCGGAAAGACCCCGATCAGAACTCCGATCTGCCCGCCGCTCAGGCCGAGGTCTTCATAGTAAAGGGGGAGGAAGGGATAGATGGCCGCCAGCGCGGCGAAGTAGGTGAAATTGAAGATCTTGGGAAGCCGAAAACCGCTTGTGCGGGAGGATTCCTTCATGCGAGGGCTCTGGCAATCTTGGCTCTGTGAGAGCTCATCGTCCGGCAAATCGACAGGGTTGTGGTCCATGTCTGCAAAAGGAGGCTGGCGCGCAGACAAAGCCGTCCGGCAGGCAGCCTGAGAAGGGCGATCTCAGCCCCCGCACTCCCTCAGGGCTCTTTTTGGCCCGCCAACACCTGCACCCGCTTCCAAGGCGGCAGATCCTCGCGTTCCGCCAGGATGTCTCGCAGTTCAAAGACTTGGTCGCGCAGAGCAGCGGCCTTTTCAAACTGTAGTTCAGATGCAGCGGCGCGCATCTGATTCTCCAGTTCATCAATCACGCGCGCCAGCTCATCCTTTGGCATCTTGCTGGGGGAGATGGCCCGGTATTCCCCCTGCGCTTCCGCGACGGCGCGCTGCGACACCTGGTCCGTGAGGTCACGGATCTCCTTGACGATGCTGGCGGGCTCAATCCCGTGCTCCTGGTTGTACTCCATTTGAATAACGCGCCGCCGGTTCGTCTCGTCGATCGCCCGCTGCATCGATTCGGTCACATGGTCGGCATACATGATTACTTCTCCGTTCACATGCCGGGCGGCGCGGCCGATGGTCTGGATGAGGGCGGTGTCTGAGCGCAGGAAACCCTCCTTGTCCGCGTCCAGGATGGCGACCAGGGAAACCTCCGGCAGATCCAGGCCCTCTCGGAGCAGGTTGATCCCCACGACAACATCGTAAACCCCGAGACGCAGATCGCGCAGGATGGACACTCGCTCGATGGTGTCGATCTCCGAGTGCAGATAGTGCACCGACATATCCATATCGAGCAGATAGTCGGACAGATCCTCCGCCATTCGCTTCGTAAGGGTGGTCACCAGGGCCCGCTCCCCAAGTTGGACGCGCGCATTGATCTCGCCGATGAGGTCATCCACCTGCCCCTCCACCGGCCGGACTTCCACCTTGGGGTCGACAAGACCAGTCGGGCGGATGATCTGCTCCACCACTTGCGAGGCGAGAGGCAGTTCATAGGGCCCGGGCGTGGCGGAAGTGTAGATCACCTGCCCCGTGCGGCTTTGGAACTCGTCGAAATTCAGCGGGCGGTTGTCCAATGCGGAAGGGAGGCGGAAGCCGTACTCCACCAGGATCTCCTTCCGGGAGCGGTCACCGGCATACATGCCGCGAATTTGCGGGATGGTCATATGAGACTCATCGATCACCAGCAGAAAGTCCGGAGGGAAATAATCCATCAGCGTCCAGGGCGCCGAACCGGGGGGGCGTTGGTCCAGATGGCGTGAGTAGTTCTCGATGCCCGCACAATACCCGACCTCCTGGAGCATTTCCAGGTCATAAAGCGTCCGCTGCTCAAGCCGCTGGGCCTCGAGCAGCTTATCCTGGGAGCGCAAGCTGGCGAGCCGTTCCTGCAGTTCGGCGCGGATGTCAAGCAGCGCCTTCTTCATCTTCTCGTCTTCGGTGATGAAGTGCTTGGCCGGAAAGATAGAGATACTCTCTGGCGTGGAGAGCAGTTCGCCTGTCAGCGGGTCGAACTGGGCGAGCCGCTCGATCTCGTCACCGAAGAATTCAATGCGCACTCCACGCTCTTGATATGCGGGGATGACGTCCAGGGTGTCCCCGCGCACTCGGAAGGTGCCCGGTCGGAGGTCGATGTCATTGCGCTCGTAGTGGCTCTCCACCAACCGCCGCAGCAGTGTCTCGCGGCGGTGGCGTTCGCCGGTCGCCAGCTCGATGACAACACTGCCATAGGCCTCGGGGCTGCCGATGCCGTAGATGCAGGAGACCGAAGCCACCACGACCACATCGCGGCGCGAGATGACCGATGCGGTTGCGGAGAGGCGGAGACGTTCGATCTCCTCGTTGATATCGGTCTCCTTCTCTATGTACAGATCGTGGCGCGGGACATAGGCCTCGGGTTGGTAGTAATCATAGTAGGAGACGAAATACTCGACCGCGTTCTCGGGGAAGAAGCTCTTGAACTCGGCGTAGAGCTGCGCGGCGAGGGTCTTGTTGTGTGCGATGATCAACGTGGGCTTCTGCACCTGGTTGATCACACTGGCAACGGTGAAAGTCTTTCCGGTGCCGGTGGCCCCGAGCAGCACCTGGTGTTTTTCGCCGCGCCTGATCCCGTCCACCAGTTGCCGGATGGCTTTGGGCTGATCTCCAGTCGGTTGGTAGGGGGCATGCAGTTTGAATTCAGGCATAATCCGATCGCGGTCCCGCCAAGGGTCAAACCATCATTCTATCACGGCAGCCTCGGGATGGCGTGGGGCGCCCGAGGGGCGTATCCGGCGATCTACGGCAGGACATAGATCGGGTTGCTCACGATCCAGCGCCGCGCGCCTCCTCGGAAGTAGATGTCAGCCTCAACGCGATATGCGCCGGGGACGGTGGCGACGTACACCGCGGATTGTGCTGCTCGCCACTGCCCGACCGGATCCTCATCCCGGATGAGTTGGAAGTCCGCACGCTGGGGCAGATGGATTTGCAGGGTGACCCCAATCTCCAAGCGGATTTCGTCTCCCATGAGGGCCCGCCCCCGATCGCCGAGGCCGGAGAAGCGGAACCCGCGGGTAGGAGCGGGCAAGTCGTAGCCCACGAAGCAGTTCCCCCGGCGGATGCTGTGGAAGATCCTCCGTCGATCGAGCTCGACATCCCCCGTCAAAGGCTCCGAAGTCAACACATGTGTGTTGACTGCCCGGAAAAGAAACTCATAGGGAAAGAGGATCCGGCGCAGCGGGCCGTAGTGGCTTTCGAAGCCGTGGGCATCCGCCCCGCCGATCGCTACTACCCGCTCTCCCGAGGTGAGAAGTTCATCCCAGATGCGCGTCGCATCCGGAAAGGGGGCGTGGGCGACCCGATCTGCCTGGTAGGCGTAGAATAGCGCTCTGGGCACGGAGGTCAGCAATCCCTTGAATTCCGACATGAAATTCCAGATTTCGATGCCCGTGTAGCCGGCCAACTCCCAATTCACCCACGAGAGGTCCGGTTCGCCGAAGACCGCGGACTCAGGGTCGATGATATGTGCCAGAAATGCCAGGCCGCCTGCCGAACGGGCTGCGTCCAACAGCGCTCTGGGGTCGGTAGCCAATGGCGACAGCTCTGTGCGCGCCTCGTAGACCAGCAGATGATTCTTCTGGGGGTCGCGCCGCTGGTCATGAATCTCCTCGCCGGTCAACAGCAGCAATTGGCCGTCACTGAAGTATCGATACCCGTCCAGCCCTGCGACATACACGTTGTGGTCGGTGACGACGACAAAATCCAGGCCTCCCCGCCATGCCGCTTCCGCGATCCCCTCGTGGGTGAGCGTGCCGTCCGAATAGACGGAGTGTACATGCAGATTGCCGACGTACTCGTGCCAGTCACGATCCATCATTTCTGCAGAGTGCCTCCACCAAGGTCTTGCCGAACGAGCTCTGCGAGGCTGCCGTTTCGTGTAGCCACTTCTCGCTCGCGGATCCCTCGCCGGGGGGCAGGAGGAGTCATCTTGAGAAGGGCAGCATGAACACCGTCCATGGCCGGGATTCGATTTCTCGCCATCCGGATGCGGCGACCTCCCCTGGTGCCGCGCATGTGGGGGACGAGCCGGCCGAAGAATCAGGATATCACAGTTGCGGCTATCATCCCAGCGGGTGGCGTATAATCCGGCGTAGGCAACTTCAAGCCGGTTGGGATTCTGGTGAGAAGAAGCAGCGCGGTCTTCGGAGCGCGCCATTTTTTGGAGCCATCGCGACGCACATTCGGAGCATGGCATGCGAAAACAGGAGTTGGCCCAGATCTTTGAGGACATTGCCGCTCTGCTGACGATCAAGGGGGAGAGCGTGTATCGCGTCGCGGCCTATCGACGGGCGGCAGAATCGCTTCGAGCCTGGGGGGAACCGGCGGAAACCCTCGCTCGGGAGGGGCGGCTGCGGGAAATCCCCGGCGTCGGGGAGGCCATCGCTGAGAAGATCGATGAGATGATCCGCACAGGCGGGCTTTCCTTCTACGAGCATCTGACCGAAGAGGTGCCAGCCTCGCTCCTGGAAGTGCTCCAGGTCAGCGGAGTGGGGCCGAAAAAGGCGGCCCTATTCTGGAAGGAATTGGGCATAACGACAGTGGAGGAGCTCGAGGCGGCTGCGCGCGAAGGCAGGCTCAGCGAGCTGCCCGGCATGGGACGGCGGTCGGAGGAGAAGGTCATCGAGGGGGTAGAGGCGCTGCGGCGCAGGCAGACGGATCGCATGCTGATCGGCCAGGCGCGGCCGCTGGCCGATGGTCTGCTGGAGATACTGCGAGGCATCCCGGGCGTCGCTGCGGCGGATGCGGCCGGGAGCCTTCGCAGATGGCGCGAGACGATCGGGGACCTGGACCTGGTGGTCGGGTCCGAGGATGGTGAGCGGGTGGTGCGCGCCTTTGTCGCCTTGGAGGATGTCGAACGGATCAAGGGGGAGGGTGAGACCAAGGCCAGTGTGGAGTTGAAGGGCGGGGTGGATGTCCAACTGTGGGTGCACCCCACCGATCGGTACGGAAGCGCCTTGCAGTACGCCACCGGGTCCCAAGGGCACAACGTGCGCCTGCGAGAGCTGGCTCAGCGCCAGGGGATGTCGCTGTCGGAGCACGGCTTCAAACGGGCGGATGGGCATATGATCCACTGCGCCGAAGAAGAGCTAGTGTACGCCGAGTTGGGATTGCCATGGATCCCGCCCGAGCTGCGCGAGGACCTGGGAGAAATCCAGGCCGCGCAGGAGGGCAGCTTGCCGGAGTTGATCACGCTGTCTGACCTGCAGGGAGAGCTCCATGCGCACACCAACTGGAGTGACGGCCATGCCACCATCTTGGAGATGGCTCAGGCGGCGGTTGACCAAGGCATGCGATACCTGGTGATCAGCGATCACTCGGGATCCCTGGGCATCGCCGGAGGGTTATCCGTCGAACGATTGCGCGAACAGAAAAAGGCGATGGATGCCGCGCAGGAACAACTGGGGGATCGCCTCCGGCTGCTGCAGGGCGCTGAGGTGGAGATTCTCGCAGATGGGAGCCTCGACTACCCGGATGAAATCCTCGAGGAGCTGGACGTGGTGATCGCCTCCCTCCACTCCTCGCTGCGCCAATCGCGCAAACGCATCACCGAGCGTCTCATCGGGGCCATCGAGCACCCGCACGTGGATATCATCGGGCACCCCAGCGGAAGGTTGATCGGCCGCAGGGAGGCGGCGGATCTGGACATGGAATCCATTCTGCGCGCTGCTGCGGACGCCGGAGTGGCCATGGAGATCAACGCTCATCCGGATCGCCTCGATCTGAACGACGCCCACGCCCGCCGGGCGGGCGAACTGGGATGCCTGTTGGCAATCAACACAGACGCCCACCAGCCCAGTCACCTTGCGCTGCGGAAGTACGGCATCGGTGTGGCTCGCCGGGCCTGGATCACCAAGGATTCGGTCATCAACGCCTGGCCCTGGTCACGGCTTGAGCGCTGGCTTGCACGGCGACACTGAGCCCACGATCGCAACTCCAAATTGCCCCCGGTGTTAATCATGGTTGCAGCCTCCGTCTTGTGAGGGAGGACCAGCGCTGCCGGGAGGTGAACCTGTGTCGGAGATCGCGATCATTACTGATAGCACGGCGGATATTCCCGAAGAATATCGCGAGCGGTATGCCATCGATGTGCTCCCACAAATCCTGATCTGGGACGGAGAAACCTACCTGGATGGTGTGGATATCCATTCATCGGAGTTCTACCCACGACTGGAGCGCGCCCAGAACCTCCCCACGAGTTCTCAGGTGACGGTGGGGATGTTCAAGGAGGCCTATGAGCCGCACGCCGCCGCCGGGAGGCCGGTGCTCGCCATCTTGATCTCCAGTGATCTCTCGGGTACGGTCGAGTCCGCCTTGGCGGCGAAAGAGTTCTTCCCCGGTGCGCAGATTGAGGTGGTGGACTCACGATCCGCTTCCATGGGGTTGGGTTTTCAGGTCCTCGCAGCCGCTCGGGCTGCCGAACTCGGAAAATCCTTTCAAGAGGTGGTGGAGATTGCCAGGCAAGGGCGCCAGCTTTCCGGCGTCTTGTTCGTCGTGGATACCCTGGAGTATCTGCACAAAGGAGGGCGCATCGGCGGCGCAGCACGGCTGCTTGGGACTGCGCTCAGCATGAAGCCCGTGCTCGAACTGCTGGAGGGACGGGTTGAGCCCATCGAGAAAGTGCGCACGAAATCCAAGGCCAAAGCGCGGGTGCTTGACCTGATGTGCCAGCGCGTCGATGGCGCAAAACAGCTTTCTCTGGCGGCGGTCCACGCGAATGCGGAGCAGGAAGCCCGGGAGTTGTTGGAGACCATGGCGGAGCGCTGCCGCCCGCAGGAAACATATATCACTCTCGTTGGCCCGGTGCTTGGCACTCATGCGGGACCCGGCACCGTAGGGCTCGCATATTACAAGGGCCCCTTCCATTCCAACTCGAACTAGAGAGAATCCCATCCCCTTGGTCAACGCGCACCGGGCACGTGATCGTGTTTGGTCTGCGCCATGAGTGATCGGCGGGCGTTTCGTTCGAAAGGCCGCGGCCATCCAGTTGGTTCCCAGCGATCGGCTGCGGACGATCCTGAGCAATATGCAATCTGCAGCCTGTCGACAACCCGGATTGTCTCATGCCCCCACTCTCCCTTGCACGTGTTGCGCCCGCACTCCCGGGCCTCCCTGCTGCGCCCCACGCCACCGTCGAAATCACATGGGTAACCCTCGCTGAAACCCAGGAGAATGCCTGATCCCCTGCCAGGGCCGCTCCTCGCCGGCTTGGCCACTGCAATGGCCCATTTGGGCGCCTTGCTCGAGGGTCGGGGCGCATGTAGAGTATTCGCGCTATATGAGAAGTTCCAGATCCCCGCAAATGGCCGAGAAGTGGCTCGAGGCGCGGACGAAACAGCGGGCAAGCGGCCAAGGGGAAGTGATCGACCCATCGGAAACGGGTATGAGAGCGCGTGACTGAATCTACCGAGCCGGCAGCCAGCTACCCAAATCTCCAATTGCGGGCGAGATCCTTCGGATGAAGCGGATTGGGATTCCCGCCTGGGTCCTGTGGGCCCTCTTGGTCTTCAGCGTTGTATTCTACGGTTTTTCCCTCAAGGGCTGGGACAACTTCATCTATCGCCCCGGAGGGCAAGTTTCGGACCTTACCATCACGTATTGGCCCAACATCCACTACATCCATCGAACGGTGGAAGAATACGGCCAGTACCCGCTCTGGAGAACATCCATCTTCAGCGGTTCCCCCCTCGATGTCGATCCACAATCGGGACTGTGGTATCCGCCCAACTTGCTCTTCTTTCTACTGCCCGAAGCCCTGGGTTTCAACTTGCTGTTCCTGCTCCACAGCCTGCTGGGGGGAATCGGCATGTGGTATTGGTCCAAATCCACCGGCACTTCCGACCAAGGGGCATTCCTGGGCGTCACGGCCTACACTTTTGCACCGCGCGCCTTCGCCCACCTTGGTTTCGGGCATGTTGGGCTGTTCTATTCTGCGGCGTATATCCCGTGGGTTCTCTGGGCCGCCGGGCATCTGGCGCGGGGGAAATGGCGATACTCGGGGGTCATCGGCCTTGCGCTGGGGATGCAGATGATCACCCATCTCCAGTTGGCGATCTATACGGGCGCTGTGGCTGGGCTCTGTGTCCTCTTCCATCAACGGACCGCCGTGCGGGGGGCGGATTGGCGTGGGAAGCTTGGGCAGGTCCTACCGGCCCTAGCCGGATTTCCGCTCGCATTGGCCGTGGCCGGAGCGCAGCTCATCCCGCTTCTGCGCTTCGCCCCCTACAGCGGGCGGGCGCAGATGGCCGGCGGCGGCGCTGTTGCCTCGGGGCTACCGGTACGATACCTGCTCGGGATGCTCCTGCCGGACCACACCGGTTTCGCCGATTTCATGGTTTATGTGGGCCCCCCACTTCTCGCGCTCTCATTGTTGCCCCTGAAACGGAGGGAGGCTCGCCATTGGTGGCTGGCAATTGCTCTCATGATACTCTATGCCGTCGCCTCGGGCGCGGTCTCTCTGCAGGCCGCACTGGCCAGAATGCCGGTGCTCCAATGGCTGCGGGCGCCCGCTCGGATCTGGTTTCTGGCCGCTGCAGCCCTCGCCCTGCTCGGCGGTTGGGGATATGACCGGTTGAAGCTGATCGAACCTTCCTTTTCGGGCCGGGCTGTGCGCAGGCTCCTATCTTTCGGGGCCATCGCATTCATCTTGCTGCTGCTGGGAGGCTACCGGCACCTGATGGGGGAGCTGCCGGGATACTTGATTCAGTTCGGTATCAGCGCCGTCGCCACGGTGCTGATCCTCCTGCTCGCCCTGGAGCGGAAAGCGAGGCCCGGCCTCTTGTTCCTCGCCTTCAGCGCCGTCCTGCTTGGGGACCTCTGGGGACTGGATTTCACGCTTGTGGAAGGCCGAACCCCGGATTGGGTCTTCTCGGCAGACTCGCTTGCGCAAGAGCTGGCGGAGCGAACTGGGGAGAACCCTGGGCGCGTATACAGCCCCGGCTATAGCCTGCCTCAGCAGCTCGCTGCGGAATACGGGATCGAGACGGCCAACGGGGTCGACCCCTTGTACTTGGCAGCGTACGACGATCTCATGCAGATGGCTTCCGGTGTATCCCGCCAATGGTACAGTTCTGTCGTTCCGGCCATGGAAGGCGGCGCACCGGTCGAAGTCGTAAACCGGGGCGCCAGGCCGGACCCCCGCCTGTTGGGATTATTGAGCGTGAGATATGTGGCAAGCGAATTCCCGCTCAGCATCCAGGGCTTGAGCCCCCTTGGGAGATCCGGGCCCACCTATCTTTATGAGAACACGCGCTCGCTGCCCGCCGCATTCTTCGTGGGAAATGTAGTCCTCGTCGACGGATTGCCGCGCGCGCTGCGCGCGCTCGAGGGCCTGGATGTCTCCTCCGGCGCGGTGGTGGAGGGGGGAGAGCGCCTCCAGAACGCGGATATTGACTGGGATGTTCGCTGGATGAGCCGGACCCCCAATCGCCTGGTGCTCCAGACCGAGACGAGCGGGCGGGCGCTGCTGGTGATCAGTCAAGCCTGGTACCTGGACTGGAGGGCGACCGTTGACGGACGAAGGGCGACCGTCTATCGCACAGACGCGGCGCTGATGGGGCTCGCCCTTGACCCCGGAGAGCACCATATCGTATTGGAATACCGCCCAAAGACTCTCGTATGGGGGTTGTTGAGCAGCGCCCTGGGTATCCTGGTCTCCATGTCGCTGATCCTCTCCCTCCTCCGCAGAAAGGTTGAGCCTACGGCACTCGGTATCGGGTTTGATTGATCGGCCGCAATCCGAGAGTCTGCCCGGCAGCCATCTCCCGCCTGTTGCTTTTCCCATCCTTCCCTGCTTCAATACACTCACGGCAATCGATCCATTTTCGGGCGCGAAGTTTGAGCTTCACGCTCGAAGGGCCATCGGTGGATTGGATCCCACCGCGAGGAGGAATCGAAATGGAATATCGCAGGCTCGGCAGAAGTGGATTGAAGGTGTCCGCTCTCTGTTTGGGGACCATGCAGTTGGGGTGGACGGCGGATGAGGCGACCTCGCTTAAGGTGCTGACTGCGGCCTTCGAGGCCGGCGTGCAATTCATCGACACGGCGGATGTCTACTCCCGCTGGGCGGAGGGCAATCCGGGCGGCGTGTCAGAGCAGATCATCGGCAAATGGCTCGGGATGGGAGTGGCCAAGCGCGAGGATATTGTGATCGCGACCAAGGTGCGCGGCGCCATGGGGGAGGGTCCGAACGAGGCGGGGCTGTCCCGCCTCCATATCATATCGGCAGCTCAAGCTTCCCTGCGCCGCTTGGGGACCGATTACATCGATCTGTATCAACTGCATTTCCCCGACGATGAGACGCCCATCGAGGAGACTCTCTCTGCACTGGACTACTTGATGCGAAACGGGGATGTCCGCTATATCGGCTGCTCCAACTTTCCGGCCTGGCGATTGGTGCGCGCATTATGGAGCGCGGATGCGAACGGCTACGCGCCTTTTGCCAGTCTGCAGCCGCACTACAGCCTCGTCCATCGGGCGGAATATGAGCGCGAATTGGAGGCGGCGTGCCTGGCGTTCGGGCTGGGAGTGATCCCCTACAGCCCGTTGGCCGGGGGCTTTCTGACCGGCAAGTACGTGCGCGGGGGGGAAATCCCTTCGGGCACTCGCGGCGCCAGCAGCCAGCGCATCCAAGGATATATGCAGCAGGAACGCAATTGGAACCTGCTGGATAAGCTGCGTTCCCTGGGGGAGGCGAGGGGCAAATCGCCGTCCCAGATGGCCCTCGCATGGCTGCTGAATCGCCCCTCAGTCACCAGCCCGATTATCGGCCCCAAGACGCCGGACCAGTTGGCGGACAATCTGGGTGCGTTGGGGGTGCGACTCGAAGCGCGGGAGATCGTGGCCATCTCGGAGACCACCGATTGGAAGGAAAGTTGAGGCCAGCGGAGCCTCGACCCCGATCGCCCACACACGGCGCAGGCCAAGGACAAGCGCCCGGCTAGCCGGGCGGAGTTGCAACCGAACATGCCCTCGGGGGGAGTGAGTGCCATTACGGGTGGCGAACCCATTTGAAATTGGAGGCGCCACCGGCCCTTCGTCATCCTCCCATCTGCGCACGTCCCGACCGGGCAGCCCCGCGGCCCTAGGCAGCGCTTTCCCTGCCGCCGGCGCCTTTTCGCCCCTCACCCCGGAGCTCTCCTCCGATTCGTCATTGCGAGGAGCCCGAAGGGCGACGTGGCAATCTTCTGGAGAGCGAATCCTCTTCGGTGGAAAGACTGCCACCCTGACAACTGCATCAGGACAGGCGGCGCTACGCGCCTCGCAATGACTCATCTATGAGGGTCGGAATAAACACCAAGCGTGGGGGGAGCAGAGGGGGTGGGGGTATGTGCATGAATGGGCCTCGAATTGCATGGCATTTGGTTGAAGCGCACCCCGGAGAGCCTCGCCTCCCAAGTTGGCCACAGCCTCGGGGTGTCACTTATGGTAAGTGTTGTCTGCCGGTGGTATAATTGACACAACTTTGGTAAGGGTAGGTGTGGCTATGGATGCGGCGATCAAGCGATTCCTGGACTACCTGGAGAGGGTTCAAGACCGGGCAAAGAACACGATCCTCGCCTATCGGGCGGACCTACGCCAGCTGTCGCAGGTGCTGGAAGAGCATGCCGGCGGGCCGGTCTCGCCCGGCATCATCTCGGGTGACCTTCTTTCCGAGTACGTCGGTTGGCTGACCAGCCGGGGCTACCAACCATCCACCGTGTCGCGCAAGATGGCTGCCGTCCGATCCTTCCTGGAATACTTGAGCACTCAAGAGCGCCGGGTGGATCCTTCTCTGCTTGCCGGCCTGCAGCCGCCGCCTACTCCCAAGAGGCGGCCCCGCGTGCTGACCCGGGAGGAGGTGAGGTCGCTGATCAACGCGCCGCGCGAGGAGGATTCGCCTCGAGCGATGCGTGACGCCGCTTTGTTGGCGTTGTTGTACGCGACGGGCATGCGAGCCGCCGAGCTGGTCAGATTGAATGTGGGAGACGTGGATGTCTTCACCGGACGCGTCCGCAAGAACTCCGCCGGAGAGGAGCTGCTCCCCCTGGGGGTGGCCTATGAGCCGCTCCGGCGCTATTTGGGGGAGGGCCGCCCACAACTGCTCAAAGGATCCGGCGAGAGATCATTGTTCCTCAATCAGCGTGGGCAGCGGCTGAGCCGCCAGGGGCTCTGGCTGGTTGTCAAGAAATGGGCCCGGCGGGAAGGCTTGGGGGAGGACGTATCGCCACATACCTTGCGGCATTCGCTGGCGTACCACATGCTGCGCGAGGGAAAGACAAGGCGTCAGGTCCAGCGCAAGTTGGGATTGGCCAGCCCGAGCGCGATACGCGTCTATCCGAGGGATCACGAGCAAGGAACAGATGACCGAAACCGATGAGACGTTCGTCACCTCGCGCGAGATCCGAGCGGCCTTTGACGCCATTCGAGAGCACACACAAGCCAGGCCGAAAGTCGGCTTGATACTGGGTTCCGGTCTGGGCGCGCTGGCTGAGGAGATGGATTCGGCTGTCGAGATCGAGACCAGCGCAATCCCCGGCTGGCCGCAATCCACCATCGAGGGACACGCAGGGCGGGTGCACATCGGCGAACTGGAATCGCAGCCCGCCATTCTCCTGCAGGGTAGGGCGCATTTCTACGAGGGCTACTCTATCTCTCGGATCGGTCTGCCCGTCAGGGTGATGCAGTTGCTGGGAATTGAATTCCTGTTTGTGACCAACGCGGCAGGCGCAGTCAATCGTCAGTTCGAGCCTGGTGATCCGATGCTGATCACCGACCATATCAATCTGCTCGGGATGGCGGGCGAGAACCCGCTGCGAGGCCCCAATTTGGAGCAGTTCGGCCCACGCTTCCCCGATATGAGCCAGGCGTATGACCGGGAACTGCTGGACATCGCGCGCAGGGCCGCAAGGGAAGGGGGGATCCGGTGGCAAGAGGGCGTTTATATCTGCCTGGGAGGGCCGAACTTCGAGACCCCGGCCGACTTGCGATTTCTCAGCGCCATCGGGGCGGATGCGGTCGGAATGTCCACAGTTCCGGAGGTGATCGTTGCGCGTCATGGGGGCACGCGCGTGCTTGGGGTGTCCGGTATCAGTAACAAGGCTAATCTGGATGGTGAGACCGTGACGACGCATGAGGAGGTGCTGGAGGCGGGGAAGATCCTCGTGCCGCGCATCTCATCGATCATCCGGGGGGTCTTGGGCCGGTTGCCCACTGGAAACAAGTGACTGGATGAAACAGGCATTGCTCTTCATCGAAGAGAATCAAGCCTGGATCTACTTCGTTCTACTCCTCGTCGGCTTGATCTATCTGCGCTCGACCGTACGCGGCCTGAATGAGCTGCGAGCGGCCCTGTTTGGCCTGGAGCGGGAGAGCGCCCAGGCAAAGACAACCCGGGCCGCGGCGATGCTCGGGTTGGCCGTGGCTGGCTTGGCGACCGTGTTTGTGGTGTCCACGTTCCTTGCCCCGAGTCTCCCTGCCGCGGCGCCAGCGACCCCGCTGCCGACAGTCTCGTTCTTGGAAACCGCTGAGCCGCCGGGCGGATTCGCTGGCGGCGGCCCCTTCCCGGCCACACCGCAAGTGCTGGAGACCACGGACTCGAGCGGGTGCAATGACGGCACTGCCACGATCAGCGCCCCGGAGAGCGGCTCCCGGGTTTCCGGCGTGGTTACCGTCGAGGGAACGGCGGATATCGCCAGCTTTGCTTTCTATAAACTCGAATACCGTTTGCTCCGGCCTGGAGAAGAGTGGCGGGCGATCTATGCGGATACCGAGCCAAAAGCGGATGGGGAGCTGGGGACGTGGGATACCAGTCTGCGAGAACCAGGGGAATACCAGTTCCGACTGGTCGTCACGGATACCGCAGGCAACGGACCCATGCCATGCGTGATTCAACTCACTGTGGTCCCTGGCACATAAGTTGTACGCTTCAAGATGCTTCGGTTTCATGGAAAAGGCGCGATGGGAGACCTAATCGTTCGCCAGGCAATCTCAACGGACATCGCCGCGCTTATGTCGCTCGATCACAACTACAGCACGGATCATGTGTGGCAGATGTCGGCCCATAATGATAATCACGAATTGGGGATCACTTTTCGCGAGATCCGGCTGCCGCGCCCCATTCGGTCCGAGTATCCTCGAAATCCGGAGGCACTCGCGGATGTGTGGACGAACTTCGATGGGCTTTTCGTGGCCGAACGGGACGAAGAAAAGTTGGCATACATATCTCTCATCGAAGGCCCTGCCCATTCTTCCGGATGGATCAGGGATCTCGTCGTTGGCTCCAAATACCGTCGACAGGGCATCGCAACACGGCTTATCATCGTGGCCTATAGGTGGTGCGTCAAGCGAGGGCTGGCGCAGGTCTTCATTGAAATGCCGAGCAAGGATGTTCCCGCCGTGCGGTTGGTGAAGAAACTCAATTTCGCTTTCGCAGGCTACAGTGACCAGTATTATGCGGATCAGGGGATCGCCTTGTTCTTCGCCCTGAACGTCCGGTAGCGTGGAGTGGTATGGATCTCATCCTATTGCCCATCCTCTTTGTCATCAACCAGATCATCGCGGCCGGAAACACGATCACGGCCTTCTCTCTGCTGCTCTATGCGCTCACCTTCAACCTGCGTGAGCGCGTGGCGCGGGCTTTTGCGGTGCTCCTCGTCTGCGTCACAATCACCTACTTCGGAGATGTGCTTGTCGGGGTGACCCAGGCGCCTGCACCCAGGGAGATGTGGCTGCGGCTGCAGTGGCTCGGGATCAGCTTCGTGCCCGCCGCCTTCTTTCACCTTTCGGATGCGCTGCTGGACGCCACGGGGCGGCCCTCGAGAGGGCGCCGGCGGATGCTGATTCGGATTGAATATGCCCTGGGGGGCCTGACCCTGATCGGGGCCACGCTGACCCACGCTATCGCACTCCAAGCGGTTCATGCTGGACCGGTCACCTACCTGCGGGCAGGGCCGTGGTTCCCGCTGTTCGCCATCTACTTTTTCGGCAATCTGGCGTTGGCGGGCAACAATTTCCGTCGCGCCTACGAGAGGTGCCTCTCGGGGGCAAGTCGCCGACGGATGATCTATCTCATCGTGGGCTCGGCCGGTCCGCTGCTGGGTTCATTTCCGTTCCTGATGGTTGCCGGGGCGACCCTTTTTGATCGGTTGCCGCCATTGCTCATGGGGCTGCTGGTGGGCATCAATGCGGTCGTCGCCATCCTGCTGGTCATGATGGCCGATGCGGTTGCTTACTACGGGGTCAGCTATCCGGATCGAGTCGTCAAGAGCCGGCTGATGCAGTGGATTCTGCGAGGCCCAGTGGTGGCATCGTCGGTGCTCGCCGCCGGAGTGATCGTCAACCGGGCGGCGTTGCTCGCCGGAGCGGCCAACAGCCTGGCTGTGCCCTTCGCCATGGTTTCGATGCTGCTCTTGCTGCAATTCCTCATCACGCTGGTGCGTCCTTCCCTGGAGCGCGTGGTGTACTATGGCCAGGAATACCAAGATATCGCCCGCCTGCAACTGCTGCAGCAGCGGCTGGTCACCACCAGCGACCTGCGGCAATTCTTCGAATCAATCCTTAACGCAGCATGTGACATCTTGCAGTCCCCTTCGGCCTTCATCGCTGTTGTCGGGGAGGAGGGGCTGGAGCTGGAAGTGGCGGTGGGGCCCGACGATCCACTCCGGGGGTCAGAGGACCTCGCGCCCATCTTGCTGCATGATCACGAATACCAGTTCGATCGGCTGGGTGGCGTCTTCTCCTGGGATCACTTCTGGCTGATCCCCATTGATTCCCCTGAGGGGGATGACGTGATTGGTTTGGTTGGGCTCAGGGCTACCGCCCCCTTCCCTCAGTTCACACAGGAAGAGGAGGAGGCGGTCGCATCGCTGATTGATCGGGCCTCCATCGCCCTGGCAAATCGAGTGCTGCAGAAGGAGATCTTCCGCGTCGTGGATCAAGCGGTGCCGGAGGCGGAGGCTCTGCAGCAAATGCGGGCCGCAGCGCGCTATCGCGGCGAGGAAGCGTTGGCATCGCTGCCGGAGGGGGCACACACGGAGGCGGATCTGGCGAATCTGGTGAAAGATGCCCTGGGTCATTACTGGGGGGGGCCGCGCTTGACCGACAGCCCACTGCTGCGATTGCAGGTCGTTCGGGAGGCGGTGGGCGAACATGGCGGCAATCCCGTCAACGCCCTACGCGCCATCTTGCGGAAGGGAATCGAACGAACCAAGCCGGAGGGCAAGCGCCGCTTCACCGCTGAGTGGATGCTCTACAACATCCTGGAGATGAAATTCCTGGAAGGGCGCAAAGTCCGCGATGTTGCCATGCACCTGGCCATGTCCGAGGCGGATCTCTATCGAAAGCAGCGAGTGGCGATTGAGTCCGTGGCGCGAGCCATCAGCGACATGGAGCGCGAGGCGGTCTCAAAGGCCTCCGAACAGGAAGGCGTTGGAGTGTGAAGGCTTGCACTTTCTTGGGAATCCTGTATGCTACTGCTCAAGTTGGGAGCGGTTCGGTGAGGAAATGAGGCTGGGTCAACGATGGCTGAGAGAAAGCTCGATAAAGATCGGAATGGGGTCCCTCCACCCATGGATGATGGATGGTGGGATTCGGTCTTGGAGGAACAGGACCGTCTGGCGACGGGCAAAGAGCGGGGGCGAAGGGGACCTATCCGGGAACGAGAGGACACCGTTGCGGCGCCTGAGGATTGGACCTGGGCACGCGAGCTGTATGAAGCGGATGACACCGTCCGGTTGAAGGTGGTGGGTTTCAATCGAGGTGGCGCCTTGGTGGAGGCGCGGAGCCTACGAGGATTCGTCCCGATCTCTCATTTGGTGAGCCTTGAAGCGGGGGCAGGATCCCCGGGCCGGACGGAAGCGCTTTCCACGCTGATCGGCCGGGAGCTCGATTTGAAAGTCATCGAATTTGACCCAGAACGCGGCCGTTTGATCTTCTCGGAGCGCGCGGCGCAGTCCGCGCCTGGAAAGCGAATCGAGGTGATGTCCAGCCTGAAGCCGGGCGATCAGGTCACCGGGAGGGCGACCAATATCACCCGCTTCGGCGTATTTGTGGACTTGGGCGGCGTCGAGGGATTGATTCATGTCTCCGAACTCTCGTGGGGTCGCGTCAGGCATCCATCGGATGTCGCTCAGGTGGGTGACGCCTTGAAGGTGCAGGTGCTCTCCGTTGATCCAGAGCAGGGGCGTATCGCCCTGAGCCTGAAGGAACTGCAGCCCGACCCATGGGCCACCGTCGAAGGCCGCTTCAAGGTGGGCGATATTGTGACGGGTACGGTGACGAATTTGGTCAAGTTTGGCGCCTTCGTCGGCGTCGAGCCCGGGTTGGAGGGCCTGATCCATGTCTCCGAGCTGGGGGATGGGCCGTTAATGCGGCCCGGCGACGTCGTCTCGGAAGGTGAAAGCGTCACCGCCCGGGTCGTTCATATCGACGCTGGGGACCGGAAATTGGGGTTGAGCCTGCGGGGCGTGCCCCAGCGATCCGCTCCCCCGGGATCGATCGGTGGACAGCAGCAGGTGGTCGAACAAGATGGCAATGCGGCGCCTCAGCACAATCCAGAGCAAGAGATCCATGCGGGCGGCGAACACCAGGCATCCATCGGAACTTGGCACAACTCCCCTGCAACGTAACCGCCAATTTGCCGACTGGTTCCGGGCGTGGCACAACGCGCCCGGACTTCGTTTCCATAGAGATATCCAGAGGGCCGGCTAGGGCCCAGAAGGATCTGCATTGAAGAAGGATGGGCATCGATCCCGGTCCAACGGCTCACTGAGGGATGATCTGCCTCTGGCCGTGGATCGAATTCTCACCTATCTCGAGGACCTGGGGGCGCTGTTCCTCGTCGCCCTGGCGACTCTTGCCGCCCTCGGGCTTGCGGGGCTGAGCCACGGGGTGCTGATCGACCGCCTGACGCAATACCTTTGGAGTTGGGGCGGATATGGGGCCATCGCCCTCCCTCTGCTGCTCATTTTGGGCGCCGTCCTCGTTTACCGCCGCCGTATCGGCTATGCTCTGCGGGTCGACTGGACCCGGATCATCTTTTTCGAGGTTGGGTTTGTCGGCTTGCTGGCCTGTCTTTCCATTCTTGACGGCCTTTCCCTGCCCCGGGCAGAGATCGGCATGGGCGGAGGCCTGATCGGCTGGGCGATTGGCACCTTGGCGGTCGAGACGCTCGGCGACTTGCCCGGGGGGATCGCCCTCCTAGCATCGGCAGTGATCGGCCTGAGTTATGCGCTCTTTCCGTTGGCCCACAGAGCGTTGGGGTGGCTGGAGAGCCGGAATCCGGTCGAGCTGGAGGGTCCGCCGCGTCCACAGCCCAAGCAGGAGACGGTGGCGGCGGCGTTGGAGCAGGGATCGGCTCCTCTCCGGCCCAAGACGCTGCCCCGGCGGGTGCCCCGCAAGTACCGGAAGAACTTTCGCCTGCCGGAGATGGCGCAGGACCACCCAGGCTTCGACACGCAGCGGGATGAGCGCCTGCCGCCGCTGGATCTCCTTGCCGGCGGAGACGCGAAGCGGGTGACGGAGAAGGAGATCAACATCGCGGCGGGCCTGATCGAGAAGACGCTGGACGATTTTGGTCTGCCGGTGGAAGTGGTGGGCTTCAGAACCGGGCCCTCCGTGACCCAGTTTGCCGTGGAGCCCGGCTACATCGGGGGCGGCGAGGAGGGAGGAGGCGGGCATCGCAGCAAGGTGCGTGTCTCGCAGATCTCCGCTCTGGCGAAGGATCTGGCGCTCGCCTTGGCGGCCCCCCGTTTGCGCATCGAGGCTCCTGTTCCCGGGCGCCCGTATGTGGGCATCGAAGTGCCCAATCGGAAGGCGGGGTTGGTCCGCCTCCGGCCAGTGCTGGAATCCGGCGCCTTTCAGTCGATCGAATCCCCCCTTGCCATCGCTTTGGGCCGGGATGTGGCGGGCGAGCCGCTGGCCGCGGATTTGGCGGCCATGCCTCACCTTTTGATCGCCGGCACCACGGGCTCCGGAAAGTCCGTATGCATAGCGGCGCTGGCGACGTGCCTGGTGATGAACAACACGCCCGAGGACCTGCGCCTCGTGATGATCGATCCCAAGATGGTGGAGCTGATCCGCTTCAACGGGCTCCCGCACCTGTATGGCAGAGTCGAGACGGAATTGGAGCGCATTGTCACCGTCTTGCGATGGTGCACGCTCGAGATGGACCGCCGCTACCGGGAGTTTGAACGTGTGGGGGCACGGGATATCGAATCATACAACCGGAAGGCCCGTCGCCGGGGGAATGAGGCGCCCTTACCACGCATCGTCGTGATGATCGATGAACTCGCCGACCTGATGATGATGGCGCCAGATCAGACGGAGCGGGTCCTGGTCCGTCTCGCTCAGATGGCGCGGGCGGTCGGCATCCATCTGGTCGTTGCGACCCAGCGGCCAAGCACCGATATCCTCACCGGCCTCATCAAGGCCAACTTTCCCGCCCGCATCGCCTTTGCGGTGGCCTCGGGTGTGGATTCGCGCGTCGTGCTCGATAAGCCCGGCGCCGAGTCGTTGCTCGGAAGGGGCGACATGCTCTTCCTGTCCCCGGAGGCGGCCGGGCCCGTACGAGTTCAGGGGATCTTTGTGACCGATAGTGAGGTCGAGCGCATGGTGGAGTACTGGGAGGAGATGGTGGCTCCGGCACGAGAGGCGCCCGGGGAAGCCGAAGAGCCCCCTTGGGAGGATCTGGTTCTGAAGCAGGAACTGCTCGAAGAACGGGACGAAATCCTAGAACAGGCCATCCAACTGGTGCGGGAGACCGGCGAGGCGAGTGCCTCCATGCTGCAGCGCAAGCTGCGGGTGGGATTTCCGCGAGCCGCCCGTCTGATGGATGAGCTGCAGGAACTGGGTGTGATCGGCGCCCCGCAATCCGGCGGCAGGCCCAGAGAAGTCCTGATCGAACCGGACCAGGATTTGCTCGAGATCATAGATGAAGACGATCTCGAGGAATGATGCCCTCTTCTTGACTTCCCCCCTACGCCGCGTTAGCATACCTCATCATGTCTAGCCATCCTGGAGCCTCGCATGCAGGCTGATGAAAACGCCACTCATCCCCCGCGCACATTGACGGATCAGATGAGGGTTATCTTCAAAGATGTCTTGGAGCCTGTGGCGAAGTTCTTGAACCGCATCGGCCTGCAACCCAACACGCTCACCCTCATGGGCTTGGCGGGGAACCTCGTCGGGGCGCTCTTCTTGGCCATGGGCAACTACCTTGTCGGGGGCTTGATTGTCGTGGTCATGGGCCCCATCGATGCGCTGGATGGCACCATGGCACGGCTTCGTGGAGAGCCGACAGATTTCGGCGCCTTCGTTGATTCGGTCACTGACCGGTACATCGAATTGATCATCTACGGCGGCTTGCTGGTTCATTACCTGGTGAGGAAGGACATGGTGGCCGGAGGGATTGTGTTCGCTGCCGCAGGAGGTTCGGTCCTGGTTTCATATGTCCGTGCTCGAGCCGAGGCACTGGGGTTTAGCGTGAAGCGGGGCATCTTGACCCGGGTGGAAAGATACCTGGTCCTCGCGCCCGCACTGGTGCTGGGCATACCCAAGATCGGACTGCTGATCATCGCGGTGTTGGCCAACGTGACTGCGCTACAGCGTATTCTGATTGTCCGGGGCCAGGCCCGGAAGCGATCGTGAGGTGATGATTTGACATTCGACCCCTACGGCATCCACATCGGGCCGCTGTATTTCCGATACTATGGCTTCATCCTCATGTTCGGGGCGCTGGCGGCTGCGCTGGTGTCCCGCCGCCTGCTCTCCAAAACAGACAAGGACCCGGATATCGTGTGGGATGCGCTGATCTGGGTGTTGATATTTGGGGTCGTCGGCGCCCGTCTCTACCATGTGTTCACCCCGTCGAAGAGCCTGCTGGATGCGGGCATCGACACGCGCTACTACCTCACACACCCGCTGCAGATCTTGATGACTTGGCAGGGTGGGCTGGGTATGCCTGGGGCGATTATCGGGGGTGTGATCGGGTTGTATTTCTTCACTCGCCGCAACAATGTGGGTTTCCTCTTCATCTTGGACGTGGCTGCCCCCGGGGTGCCTCTTGCGCAGGCGATCGGCCGCTGGGGCAACTTCGTCAACCAGGAGCTGTATGGCCCACCAACTGATCTGCCTTGGGGCATCTATATTCGGCCCGAGAACCGCCTGGAGGGGTACGAGAATTACAGCCGCTTCCAGCCGCTGTTCCTGTACGAATCGCTTTGGAATCTGGCCACCGCGCTGTTCATGATTTGGCTTTTCAACAACCGCCGGGATCGGCTTCAACAGGGGGATTTCTTCCTGATTTACTTGATCCTGTACCCGGTGGGCCGCTTCTTTCTCGAATTCCTGCGCCTGGACTTCGTGCCCATCTGGGGCATCAACTTCAATCAAATGTTGATGCTCGTCGTCGCGTTGGCCAGCGGCGGCCTGCTCCTATACCGGCGTCGTTTTCACCAGGCGAGCGCCGCGTGAGACCCGCGGCCGGCAGAGGCAACCGGGGGCCCGTCGGCCGATGCCCGCGCCCATCCCAACTGGGACTCTAGTCCATGTGACCGGCGGATGATTGCGCATTCGGGCCCAGGGTTGGTACATTAGTGAAAGTCCCATGCCGATGAAGACGCTCATTCGCGCCCATGGCCTGACCAAGGAATTTGGTGATTTCGTCGCCGTAGACGGGGTGGACCTCGAGGTACATGAGGGGGAGGTCCTTGCCTTGCTTGGCCCAAACGGCGCCGGCAAGACTACCACGATCCGCATGTTGGCGTCCATTCTCACTCCAACCGACGGCGAAGCCACCGTCGCGGGCTATGATGTCGCATCCCAGTCCCACCTGGTCCGGGGGAAGATAGGACTGCTGACCGAGCATCATGGCCTGTACACGCGCATGAGGCCGTTGGAGTATCTGCGCTTCTTCGGTCGAACATACAACATGCCGGACAGCGTGACCGAAAAGCGCGCCCTGGACCTGCTGCAGCGCCACGGATTGGCAGAGTACACCGAACTCAGGCTGGGGGAATTCTCGAAAGGCATGCGCCAGAAGTTGGCGCTCGTGCGCGCGCTGCTGCACTCGCCTCCTGTCCTGCTGCTGGACGAACCCACCTCCGCAATGGATCCAGCCAGCGCGAGACAGGTTCGTGATCAGATCATCGCGCTCAGGTCTTCGCGGCGAGCGATCATCGTGTGCACTCACAATCTGGCGGAGGCGGAATTACTGGCCAGCCGGATCGCCATCATCTCCAAGGGACGCATTGTGGTGCAAGGGTCGATCCCAGAGCTCAAGCGGCGATTGCTGGGCGCGCCGATCTTCGAAGTACAGCTCACGGAACCGGTGGATGGGGTCATCGAGAAGCTGCCGACGCATCTGCCCCTCGTCGCCATCGGTGTGGATTGGTTCCAATTCCGTTCGGATCGCCCCGAAGTCGATAATCCCCAGGTGCTCAAGCTGCTGCTCGCGCATGAACTCTCGGTCCTGTCCGTGTCCGAGGTGGGCCGCAGCCTGGAGGATGTCTATTTGCAGGTGGTCGAAACCACCTGGCTCCCGGCAGAGGGATGATCGATGCCTGACACGCTGGGTGGAACGCGCGGGACTTTGGCCAGCGCATGGATCGTAGCACGGCGCGAACTGCGGGATCAGCTTCGGGATTGGCGGATAATCACCCCCATCGTACTGCTGACTCTGTTCTTCCCAATGCTCATGAACCTCACCGCCCGGCAGGTGGACAGCTTTGTCAGCCGCTACGGGGCCACCATCATCGGCGAGAGGCTGATGCCTTTCCTGCTGATGATCGTGGGGTTCTTCCCCATTTCGATCTCCCTGGTGATCGCCCTAGAGAGTTTCGCCGGGGAGCGCGAGCGGCTGAGCCTTGAGCCGCTGCTCGCAACCCCTTTGAAGGGCGAGGAGATCTTCATTGGTAAGGTGCTCGCCTCGTTGTCCATGCCCCTGCTGGGCGCGTATCTGGGTATAGTGGTCTACCTGATCAGCCTTGCGGTGCGAATCGGTTGGTATCCGACACCGCAATTGCTGCTCCAGGTGATCGCACTGACAACCGGCCAGGCGGTTATGATGGTCAGCGCAGCGGTGGTGGTTTCATCCCAAGCCACCTCCGTTCGGGCCGCCAATCTATTGGCGTCCTTCATTATCGTGCCGGTATCGGAACTGATCATCGCGGAGAGCATGATCATGTTCTGGGGGCGGAACATCGGCCTGTGGCTCACCTTCCTCGGGCTGGCAGTGGTGTCCGTTATCCTCTGGCGGATGGGACTGCGTCTGTTCAATCGGGAGCAGCTTCTGAGCCGCGAGATTGATCGCCTGGATCTGCGGTGGGCTTGGACGCTCTTCTGGCGCGCCTTCCGAGGCGGCGCGAGCGAACCAATCGAATGGCTCGTGGGGGTCTGGCGCCGGTCTCTGCCACGCCTCTGGCGCTCCGCGATCGCGATGGCCCTGCTGCTGGTGGGAGGTTTCTACGTCGGAGTGTACCTCGCCCATCAGTTCACACTTCCAGAGAATCTCCTTGACTTGAGCATCCTGCGCGGCGGCGGTCTGGGGCCTCTGCAGGAATACGGCTTGATGAGTGCGCGCGGCTGGTTCTGGGTGATGTTCACGAATCTCCGCGCCTTGTTGATTGCCACCGCTCTGGGGGTATTCAGCCTCGGGGTGCTTGGGATGATCTTGCTTATGGCCCCCATCGGCATCATCGGATATCTCAGCACCAATTTGGCCCTCGCTGGCCAGGATGCCGGCCTCTTCATAGCTGCCTTGGTCCTCCCCCACGGGATTCTGGAAATTCCCTTGACGATCGTGGCAGGCTCGGCGTTGTTGGAAGTGGCTCTCTGCCTGGTGAACCCCAAGCCGGGCGCCTCGTTGGGGGAGAGCTGGGTCACCGGCCTGGCCGAGTGGGCCCGGATTTCCCTCGCCGTATCCCTTCCGCTGCTGGTGGGCGCCGCCGCCTTGGAAGTGTTCCTCACCCCTCGGATTGGGGTGCTGCTGCTAGGCGGGGGATGAGCGGCATGCCGCACATCGTGGTGCTGGGGAGTGCGAACGCCATTCCCACGGAGAACCACGCCAATGCCCATCTTGCCATCGTGGGAGGGCAGCGGACGGTGCTCATAGACTGCCCCGTCGGCGTGCTGCGGCGCATTCAGGCGGCGGATCTGGATCTGGATTCCATTTCAGACGTCATCATCACGCATTTCCACCCCGATCATGCGGCCGGCCTGGCACCCTTGCTGATGAGCCTTTGGTTGCTGGGGCGGACCAGGCCACTCTCAATCCACGGTCTTTCCCACACCATGGACCGGGCGCATTCCATGATGGCCTTGTTCGAGTGGACCGAGTGGCCCGAAATGTACCGCGTGGATTTCAATTCGATCCCGGGCACGGAGAACGCACTTGTGCTGCAAACCGGCGACCTGGAAATCCGAGCTTCACCGACGCGGCACATGGTTCCCAGCATCGCATTGCGAGTGCAGACGCGGCCGGAGAGCAGAGTGGCGGTGTATTCCTCGGATACGGAGCCCTGTGATGAGGTGGTCCACTTGGCGGAAGCAGCCGACGTGCTCATCCATGAAGCCACGGGGGAAGGGCCTGGCCATTCCTCCGCCTCGGCGGCGGGGGCTGTGGCAAAGCGAGCCGGGGTTGGCCGCCTGTTCCTGATTCATTATTCTCTGGGAGAGCGCTCGGCGGGCGCGATGCTGACGGATGCCTCAAGCAGCTTTTCCGGTCCGGTGGAATTGGCGCGGGACTTGATGTCTATCGCGCTCTAGTCCTCCTGGACGGCGCCGCCCCTCTCGCATCGCCCTCGCGACCCCCACCCGATTCCCTCCCCCCGCACCCGGCGTTGATTTCGACCCTCATCGCAAAGCCATTGCGAGGCGACCTTCGCACGCTCAGGGCGGGCGCAGCGCTGCTGGTCCTGATGCAGTTGTCGGGATGCCAATCTTTCCACCCGAGAAGACCCCCTGCCCAGAAGATTGCGACGTCGGCCTATCGGCCTCCTCGCAATGACTGCGAGGGGCGAGGGCCTCCTCCCCAAGAGATCACGACCCCTCTCCCTCGGGACGGGCGTCGCCCTTGCGGCATCCAGGAAGCATCGCGGTTTCTCTGTTGAGGAGATGTACAGCATGACCAAGGCGCATCTCGAGTGCCGGGCGCCGCTTCGATATTCTTCGGAGGCGAATCCGCACTTGGCGCAGGGCGTATCGACCGGTGCGCCTTCTCGAAACAGTGGGCATAATTCCTGCGGAAAGAAAGGCCCCTGCGCTGTGGTAGAATGGTTTGAATCCGTGACATAAGCCTCACAGCCGGGGTAGGAATGACCGAGCATAAGCGCATGGAGAAGGGCCCGACCCGCTGGGGAAACTTGAGCCGGAGTTGGCGGGTGCGGCTGCAATCTGCTGCGTGGCATCCGCCCACGGACCTGTGCGAGATAGAGGGCGCCTATTTGGTGGAAGTAGAAGTGGCCGGAATGAGGGGTGACGATTTCGCCATCCAATACTCCCGTGGCATGCTCTCCATCCGGGGCAGCCGGTCCAGTAGACGAGTGGCGAGCGCCTATCATCAGATCGAGATTTCGATGGGCGAGTTCGCAGTAGACGTGCACATCCCCGGCCCGGTGAAAGTAGATGAGATTGAGGCCACGTATGATAATGGTTTCCTGCGCCTTACATTGCCGAAGAATATGGCCAAGGATATCTCTATTGAGTCGCGCCAGGGATGATGCGCATAGCCACAAGGCGCTATGAGTAAGCGTAAAACGAACCCCCCTGATTCGACCGCTGAAAAGGACAAGCCGGACACCGGCACGGTTGGAAGCGAAGAGACGAAAGAGCGTCGCTCGACCGTGTCAGTGCGCGGGCCGGCGGAGACCGCCTCCGAGGGGGATAACGGGGATTCACTGCAGGATATCCCCGATCGGCTTCCCATCCTCCCGCTGCGGGGAATGGTTGTATACCCGCACACACCCGTGCCCATTTTGATCGGGCAGCCCCGCTCGATCCGGCTGGTGGATGAAGTAGTCGCCGGAGACAGACTCATCGGGATGGTGGCATCAAAGCGCCCCGAACTGGAGGAGCCCGGCCCGGCGGATCTCTACACCGTCGGGACGGTGGGGACGATCCACAGGCTATTCCGCTCAGAGGACGGCACCATTCGACTGGTCGTACACGGCTTGGCCCGCTTCGATCTGGGCGAGTTCACGAGCCTGGAGCCCTATCTCGTGGCAGATGTCCGCCTCAGGCCCGAGACCGTGGAGCAGACGGTCGAGGTCGAGGCTCAGATGCGGGCCGCCAAGGACCAGTTCCAGCGCATCGTTGAAATTGCCCCCTCAATGCCGCGTGAACTCCTGGTCAGCATCCTGCCGCTGGAAGATCCACTCCACACCGCCTACGCGATCGCCAACTACCAAACCACCGATTTGGAGGAGGCGCAGGCTATCCTCGAGGAAGACTCGACCTTGGAAAAGCTCCGGCGGCTCAACGCGCTGCTCAGCCGGGAGGTCGAGGTGCTGTCTCTGGGGCAGCAAATCCAGCAGGAGGCCAGGACGGAGATTGAGAAGGTCCAGCGCGAATACTTCCTGCGGGAGCAGTTGAAGGCCATCCAACGCGAGCTGGGCGAGACGGATGAGCAAGCCGCGGAGGTGGCGGAGTTCCGCAAGCGCATCGAAGAGGCAGGTCTGTCGGAAGAGGCGGGCAAGCAGGCGCTGCGCGAGCTGGACCGTCTCGCCAGATTACCGACCGCGGCGGCCGAGTACGGCGTCATCCGCACCTACCTCGATTGGCTTGTGTCGGTGCCCTGGTCCAAAGTCAGCGAGGATAGCCTGGAACTGGACCACGCACGCCGGGTGCTGGACGAGGATCACCATGACCTGGATGATGTCAAAGAGCGCATACTGGAATTCCTGGCGGTTCGCAAGCTCAGGGGCGAGAGGGAGGCGGAGCGGGAGGCTCAAGAGGCGATCGACAAGATCCGACGCGAGCGAGAAGGTGTGATCCTGTGCTTCATCGGCCCGCCGGGGGTCGGGAAGACCTCATTGGGGAGATCCATCGCCCGCGCGACCGGGCGGGAGTTCGTCCGCATCTCCTTGGGTGGAGTGCACGACGAGGCGGAGATACGAGGGCATCGCCGCACGTACATTGGTGCGATGCCGGGCCGCATCATGCAGGCGCTGCGGCGGATAGAATCGCGCAACCCGGTGTTCATGCTGGACGAGATCGACAAGCTGGGGCGTGACTTCCGGGGCGACCCCGCTTCGGCGTTGCTGGAAGTGCTGGATCCCGAGCAGAACGTGGAGTTTCGCGATCATTACCTGGAGGTGGCCTTCGACCTTTCACAGGTGATGTTTATCACCACAGCCAACTGGCGGGACACCATCCCTGCGCCGCTGTTGGATCGCATGGAGGTGATCCAGCTCTCCGGATATACGGAGATCGAAAAGGGGGCGATCGCACAGGGCTACCTGATCCCGCGACAGATCCGCGAGAACGGGCTGCTGCCCGGCGAAATCCGATTTACGCCGGAAGCGCTGCAGGAGATTATCCGCTCGTATACGCGTGAGGCGGGCGTGCGCAACCTGGAGCGGGAGATCGGGCGGGTGTGCCGCAAGGCGGCGGTGAGGATAGCCGAGGGGCAGGACACCAAGCTGACTGTGACCCCGGGGAAGTTGAAGGATTTCCTCGGGAAGCCCAAGTACTTTGGCATGGAGGAGGTTGCGGAGCGTGTTTCCCTGGCGGGAGTGGCGGCAGGGCTGGCGTGGACTCCGGCCGGCGGGGAAGTGCTGTTCATTGAAGCCACGGCCATGCCCGGGGGGAAGGATTTCATTCTGACCGGCTCACTCGGGGACGTGATGAAGGAATCGGCTCGCGCCGCGCTTTCCTATGTGCGCTCGATCTCGGATGACTTGGGGGTGGGCGCGGACTACTGGAGGAAGCACGATTTGCACATCCACATCCCTGCAGGGGCGCAGCCGAAAGATGGCCCTTCGGCTGGGGTGACGATGGCCACCGCGTTGGCATCCCTGGTCAGCGGTCGGCCGGTCCGCCATGACACCGGTATGACGGGTGAAATCACTTTGCGCGGCAAGGTGCTGCCGGTTGGCGGGGTCAAGGAGAAGGTGCTCGCCGCTCACCGCGCGGGGCTGAAGAAGGTCATTCTTCCGAAGCGCAATGAGAGGGACCTGGATGACATCCCCGAGGATGTGCGCCAGGAGGTGGAATTCGTGGCGGTGGATACGATCGACGATGTGCTGGCTGCCGCACTTGAGGATCATGCGGAATCGGAAGAGCCGTCCCGGAAGCGCCGGAAGCGGACGAAGGGTCGCTCCCCAGTTCAGGCGCGAGGCGGTGTCTCTAAACCGTCATCGGCGGATGGGCCCGACGACGGGAAGACACAAATGGCACGCACGGGCGAGTGATGACAATGCCGAAGATCATGCTTGTTGACGACGATAAGACGATGGTTGGGCTGCTCAAGACTCTGCTTGAGATGGATGGCTTTGAGGTGGTCTCCCCCCGCCAGCAGGACCGGATTCTGGAGACCGTCCTGCAAGAACGGCCGGACCTCATCCTGCTCGATGTCTATCTGGAGGAGGTGGACGGATTGGAGATCTTGAAGCAGATCCGTGAGCAGACGGAACTGGAACGTATCCGGATCATAGCCACATCAGGAATGGATCTTTCGGATGTCGGCTACGAGGCAGGGGCGGATCGGTTCTTGCTCAAGCCTTACCAGCCAGATCGATTGACAAAGATGATTACGCAGCTTTTGGGAGAGAGCGAGACAGATCATCAGATCTCTTCCTCCCAAGGAGTGGCATGAAAAAGTGACTAGAAGAAAGAAGAAGACGGATCCAAGAGACTGGTACTTGGTGGATCTGCATCTGCATACCCCCGCCTCCCAGGATTATCAGGATGAGGATGTGACCTACCTGGACATCCTGCGGCGGAGCCGAGAGCGTGGCCTGGACATGATCTGCTTCGCGGATCACAACAGCATCGCCGGGGTCAAGGCCATGCGAGAGGAGATCCACCAGCTGGAGCTGTTGGAGGGGCTCAAGCGGCTCAATGATGACGAACGGGCGCGGTTGGATGAGTATCGCCGTCTGTTGGAGAACCTGGTGGTGCTCCCCGGATTCGAGTTCACGGCCACGTTCGGTTTTCACATTCTCGGCATCTTCCGTGAGGATAAAGACCTGCGCGAGATCGAACATCTGCTGCTCAGTTTTCAGATTCCGCCGGAAAAGCTGGACGAGGGCTCGTCGGAGGTGGGGGCCACGACGGATGTGCTCACCGCCTATCGCCTCATCGATGAGGCCGGCGGCTTGGTGATCGCGGCGCATGCCAATTCGAGCAGCGGGGTGGCCATGCGTCGTTTCCCCTTCGGCGGCCAGACGAAGATCGCATACACTCAGGACGAGCACCTGCACGCACTGGAAGTGACGGACTTGGGGAACCGGGGCCGACATTCGACGGCGGCTTTCTTCAGCGGGACCAAGCCGGAATACCCACGCCGGATGCACTGTATCCAGGGTTCGGACGCGCACAAGTTGATCGGGGAGCCCGGAGACAAGAAGCACCTGGGGGTGGGTGATCGGCCGACAGAGGTGCTGCTGCCCGAGTTGAGTTTCGATGCGCTGAAGGAACTCTTCAAGGGCAACGATTTTGCGCGCACCCGGCCGTATTGGCCGAAGGCAAAAGAGTCCTACGACTTCGTGCAGCAGGCGCGTGAGGACGGGGCGAGCATCGTGCAGGACTTTCACGAGAGCATGACGGTGCGAGGGGGGCGTCTCTATGCGATTATCGCCGATGTGTGTGCTCTGGCGAACACCAATGGAGGCACACTGTACGTGGGCATCGGCTCGGACCCCAAGAAGCCCCCTGCAGGCATATCCGATCCCGATCAGGCCATCATCCGCCTCGAAAAGGAGATCAGCGGACGTATCAGCCCGCCGCTAACATGCGAGGTGGACAAGCAGAAGACGCGCGCAAAGACTATTCTGCGCGTCCTCGTCCCCCGGGGAGATGACCCGCCCTATGCGGTGGATGACAACAAGATCTATGTCCGCGATGAGACCGACACCGGGCTGGCCGTCCGGGATGAGATCGTGCAGCTCGTGACCCGCGGACGCCGCAGTGAGGCCGAAGAGGCGGGGGTCGAGAAGCCGGAAGCCGTTGCAGGCGGAGTAGGACCGCCCAAGACGGGAGTGGAAATCGCCGAAGTCGAAGAGCGCAACGGCGTCCGCTATTTCGCCATGCGCGATCTGAGGAACGGGAATGTCGTCAAGAATGTGACCGAATCCTCCGCACGTCGCTTGTGGCACTACGCCATCTCCCAATATAACTCCCTGCCGGAGGACAAATCCAAGGCGCCCATCCAGTGGAAGGGAAACCTGGGCCTGCTCCGGGTCCAGCGCCGTGGAAATCAGAAGCGGTACGATTTCGCGCAGCGCAATCGGGATGGCATTCGCCTGTACTTCGGCGTGACCGATGACGGGATTCATGGCGCGTGGCGGAATCTGGTGGACGGAAAGGACGGATAGGGGGTCTGACGAGACCGGGCACGTCGCGCGCGGGGACCAAACCTGCTGCCCTGGCAGGTCTACTGTCGTCTTCCTGATCGCACGAACAGCAAGCTCGAGGTCGGGAAAGCCTCTCGGAGGTGGATGATGCATATTCGCGTCCTGGAATTCGAGCGGGATGTGGACCGGGTCCTCGATCTGTGGCGGACCGTGGGAGGCGGCATTCAACTCTCCCCCTCGGACAATCGGCGGGAGCTGAGTAAGAAGCTGGGGCGCGATCCGGATCTCTTCCTCGTGGCCGAGGAGGAGGGGGAGATTATCGGCGCTGTGCTGGGGGGTTGGGACGGCCGGCGCGGGATCATATATCACCTCGCGGTCCGGCCGGAGCGTCGCAACCAGGGCATCGGCAGCGCTTTGATGGACGAATTGGAGGGGCGTTTGCGCTCCAAAGGTTGCCTGAAGTACTATCTGCTCGTGACCACCGACAACGATGTTGCGATCAAGTTCTATCAGGATATGGACTGCCAGATCATGGATTTGTATGTCATGGGGAAGGTGATCTCGTGAAGGTGGGAATTCTCACTATCTCCGATCGTTCGGCGCACGGTGAACGAGAGGATCTCTCCGGGCCTGCGCTGGCGCAAGCCGTGCGCGCACAAGGCTGGGAGATCATCCACCAGGCGATTGTCTCCGACGAGCAAGCGCAGATCGAGGCGATCTTGCTCGAATGGAGCGACCGCGGGGAAATGGAGCTGGTGCTGACCACCGGCGGCACCGGATTTGGGGCTCGCGATCGCGCGCCTGAGGCCACTCGCAACGTGGTCGAGCGCTTGGCGCCGGGTCTCGCGGAGGCGATGCGCGCCGGAAGTCTCCGCAAGACACCGCATGCCATGCTGTCCCGGGCGGTGTGCGGAATTCGCGGCCATACTCTGATCGTCAACTTGCCCGGCAGCCCTCGGGCCGCTGTGGAGAACCTGGAATTGATTGTGCCCGCTTTGCCGCACGCGGGACAGCTATTGCGAGAGGATCCTTCCTCCGAAGCCGGACACACATGGGCCGACGCAGAGGCCCCGTCCTGAAGTGGCTGGGTTGTCCGGCGGAGGGGTGTGGGGAGATCGCCCCGGATCGGCCGGGGGAAGGGAAGGAAGGACAAAAGTGCGACCCAAGTTGAATATCCTTGATGCAGGGCTCGTCGATCAAGTCATCGACGAGGCTCTGGGATTGCTGATGGATCCTGGGGTGAGAGTGCACAATGATGAGGGGCTGGACCTCTTGGCCCAGGGGGGCGCGGACGTCGATCGTGAGCGGCGCGTCGCCGGTATCCCCGAAAAGCTCGTGCGAGAGGCGTTGCGCACCGCGCCCTCGGAATTCGACCTGTATGATTTGACCGGGGAGCCTGTGGTCCACTACGGGGGCGACAGCGTCCAATTCGATCCGGGGTCGGCCGCCATCACGATCCTCGATCGGGACACGGGGGAGCAGCGCCCCCCCTCCACCTCGGACTGCGTGCGCTTCGTCAAACTCACCGAGGCGCTGCCCCAAATCGACGCTCAGAGCACAGGAATTATCTGTTCGGACGTCGTCGAGGAAATCGGAGATCTTTACCGTCTGTATGTGGCGCTGACCTTCATGACGAAACCCATCGTTACAGGTGCCTTTGGGAAACAAACCTGGTGGGACATGAAGGAGATGCTGGAAGTGGCGGCGGGTGGCGAATCCGCGCTGGCGGAGCGCCCGATCGCGGTGTTTGACGTCTGCCCTTCGCCTCCGCTTCTCTGGAGCGACCTGACCTGCCAGAACCTGATCGATTGTGCGAGGGCAAACATCCCCTCCGAATTGGTGTCGATGCCCCTGGCGGGTGCGACGGCGCCGGTCACCCTGGCGGGGGCCGTGGTGCAGCACGCCGCGGAGAGCATGAGCGGGGTGGTCATCTGCCAGTTGGCGAAGGCCGGCGCGCCCATCGTCTGGGGCGGATCCCCGGCGGCCTTCGATATGCGGCAGGGCACCACCCCCATGGGGGCGGTGGAAACCTGGATGATCGACTGCGCTTACACTCAGGTCGGCAAGTCGCTCGAGATGCCCACGCACGCCTACTTGGGGATGAGCGATTCGAAGCAGGTGGACGCGCAGTGCGGCCTGGAATCCGCTGGAGGCGCCTTCATGGCGGCGCTGGCGGGCGTCAATATGGTTTCGGGGGCCGGGATGCTGGATTTTGAGAGCTGCCAGAGCCTGGAGAAGCTGGTCATCGACGCGGAAATTATCGGCATGGCCAAGCGCTTGATTTCCGGAGTGGATCCGCGGGAGGACCCCATCGCGCTGGGTGTGATGCGGCGCCTCGGCCACAAGGCGGACTATCTCTCGGACGTGCACACCCTGAAGTGGTTCGCCAGGGAACAGTACATGCCCTCCGAGGTTATCGATCGTGGATCATTCGACGCATGGATCCGGGACGGAGCCAGATCGTCCTTCGAGCGGGCAAAGGACCGGGTGGATTCGCTCTTGGGCGATTACCAGCCCGGCCCGTTGAGCGAGAAGATGAAGGCGGAACTGAGGCAGATCGCCACCTCGGCGGCGCAGCGCCACGGTATGCCGGAGCTGCCACCGCTGCCCAAGAGCTGATACTGAGGAGTGCATGATGGACGAAGGCCTTCTGGATCGGATCACAAACAGCATCGTTGAGGGCGATCCCGACCGCACGCTCCGGCTGACAGAGGAAGCAGTCTCGGCCGGGCTGCCACCTCTCCGGATCATCGAAGGGGCGCTCACCCCCGGGATGACCATCGTGGGCGACAAGTTCGGGGCCGGGGAATACTTCCTCCCCAATCTGCTGATCGCCGCCAAGGCGATGCAGGGTGCCATGGGCCACCTCGAACCGCTGCTGAGAGACTCCGGTGAGCAGGTCAAGAGCAAGGGCACCGTTGTTATTGGCACTGTCTCCGGCGACATCCACGAGATCGGCAAGTCTCTGGTCGCTACCATGCTCACCGCCAATGGGTTCGAGGTCCATGACCTTGGGGTTGATGTGGACACGGAGGCCTTCGTCGAGAAAGTGGGCGAGCTGCAGGCAGATATTCTGGGTCTCTCCGCCTTGCTCACCACAACGATGACTCGCCAGCGCGAGGTGATCGAGGCCTTGGAAGGTGCGGGTCTGCGGGAGAGAGTCCGCGTGATCCTGGGCGGCGCTCCCGTCACCGCGGGTTGGTCAGCGGAGATTGGGGCGGATGGATACGCCGAAGACGCCATGGGCGCCGTCCGCCTCAGCGAGTCGTTGTTGGAGCGCTAGGCGCGGGCAGCGGCGCGATGGGTTGCAGGTTGAAGGTTCGGGAGCGTTTTGCCCGTCGGTGAGGGGCTATCGGCTCTCGGCATTTGATTCTATGGCGATCGGCTATCCGCTCTCGGTCATGGGCCTGTTCCCTGCATACTGACCCCTGTTCACCGCTCCCTCCTCCCTATCCAACTGATCACCACGCACTACTCACTCAGCCCTGATCACTGCCCCCTGCGCAGTGCGCTCGGGGATTGACAAACGGCGCGGGCCTTGATAACATGTCGATAGACCCATCCCCCCTGGGGGGGGGTGTCAGACTGGATGGATTAGCGATGGACAAAGAGGATACGCTCAAGCGGCTGCGAAATATCGAAGGGCATGTGCGAGGCATCGGGCGCATGGTGGATCAGGACGTCTACTGCATCGATGTGATCCGGCAGATTCAGGCAGTTCAGGCGGCCCTGAGAAAAGTAAGCAGCAATGTCTTGAACGATCACCTTCATTCCTGCCTGATCACGGCGGTGCGAGGCGATGATGCCCAAGACCGCGAGCGGGTGCTGAAGGAGATTGCCGAGGTCTACGATATGGCGTCGAAGGTCTAGGTGCCATTACGGCCATTATCCCACGGAGGTGTGAAATGACACGATCAACCTATACTGTCCCGAATATTTCGTGCGGGCACTGCGTCCACACCATCGAGATGGAGTTGTCCGAATTGGAGGGTGTGAGCCGGGTGCAGGCATCCAATACCACCAAGCAGGTGACAGTCGAATTCGGAGATCCGGCCACGGAAGAGGCAATCGTCGCATTGCTGACCGAGATCAACTACCCGCCGGCCGCCTGATGGTCCATTGGATCGACGGTTGAGCTGGAGCCGGCCGCGCGATGCCACTGGTTGATTGAGAGCCCATCTGCGCATCTTCAAACGGCGCCGAAGCGGGCGATGTGGACCGAAGAAGGCGCATCGACGCTAGTCGCAGGTTGTGGGGCATAAGGAGGAGGTTGTGGCAAGACAAGAGCATGTCACGTTGCCCGTCACGGGGATGACCTGCGCCAACTGTGTGGCCACGGTTGAGCGCAATATCAACAAGCTTCCGGGAGTCGAGCGCACATCGGTGAACCTTTCTTCTGAGCGGGCGAGCGTGGAGTTCGACCCTTCCCTGCTGACGGTGGGGGAGATTGTGGCGCGTGTGCGCCGCGCCGGCTACGATGTGGCCCTTGGGGATGCGGATCTGACGATCCGGCGCCTGAGCGACTCGAACGATGCTGATCGGCTGCAGCGCGCCCTCACCAAACTGCCCGGTGTGATGGATGCCAACGTCGGTTTCGCCAGCGAGCGTGCCAAGGTTCGATATATCCCCACGGTCATCAGCCAATCGGAGATCCGGCGAGCCGTGCGTGAGGCCGGGTTTGAGGCGCTGGAGATCAGCGGCATGACGGAGGACGTGGAGCGCAGGGCGCGCGAACGGGAGATCGCCCACCAACGTCGTCTTCTGATCACGGGGCTGCTGCTCACGGCGCCGCTCTTTGCTCTCTCTATGCTCCGCGATTTGGGTTTGATGCCGGCCGCCTTCGCCGGCTCCCCGATCTATGACTGGCTGATGTTCGCCTTGGCGACGCCGGTGCAGTTCTACGTGGGCTGGCAGTATTATGTGGGCGCTTTCAAGGCCTTGAGAAACCGGTCCGCGAATATGGACGTGCTCATCGCCATGGGCTCCTCGGCGGCATACTTCTATTCACTGCCGGTGCTCTTCGGTTGGATCGATGGCCATCTGTATTTCGAAACTGCGGCGGTGATCATCACCCTGATCCGGTTGGGGAAATTCCTCGAGGCGCGAGCCAAAGGCCGGACAAGCGAGGCCATTCGGAAGCTGCTGAGCCTGCGGGCAAAGACGGCGCGTGTGGTCAGAGACGGCGAGGAGATGGACATCCCTGTCGACGAGGTGCGGGTCGGCGACTTGGTGATTGTCCGCCCAGGAGAGAAGATCCCGGTCGATGGCGTGGTGGTGGAGGGCCATTCGGCGGTCGATGCCTCCATGCTGACGGGAGAATCCATGCCGGTGGAGGTCGGCCCTGGGGAGGATGTCATCGGCGCTACGCTCAACAAGCTGGGCAGTTTCCGATTTGAGGCGACGAAAGTCGGGAAGGACACCGCCCTGGCTCAGATCGTCCGTCTGGTGGAGGAGGCCCAAGCAAGCAAGGCGCCGATACAGCGCCTGGCGGATCGCGTCTCCAGCGTCTTTGTCCCAGGGGTGATCGGCATTGCGACGCTCACGTTCTTGGCCTGGTATTTCATCGCGCCGCCTGCCAACGGTGATGTGTCGCTCTTCACCCGCTCCCTGATCAACATGGTCGCCGTCCTGGTCATCGCCTGCCCATGCGCTATGGGCCTGGCGACCCCGACTGCGGTCATGGTGGGCACCGGAAAAGGTGCTGAGCGGGGAATTCTCTTCAAGTCCAGCGAATCGCTGGAGCGGCTCGGGCGTGTCACTACCGTGGTGCTGGACAAGACCGGGACGATAACTCAGGGGCGCCCGACGGTCACGGACATCCTGTTGAACGGATTTGCGGGTGGGGAGGCGGGTGTGCTGCGCCTGGCCGCGAGCGCGGAAAGAAACTCGGAGCATCCGCTGGGGGAAGCCATTGTGGCGGCTGCCTCAGCCGGCGGCATCCGGGCCGCGGATCCGGACGCGTTCGAAGCGCTTTCGGGCCACGGGGTGAGAGCCGAGGTCGACGGTCACCGACTGGTGATCGGCACTCCGAGTTTGATGCATGAAACCGGAGTGAGGGCCGAAAACCTTTCCGACCAGGTCCAGCAATTGCGGGCGCAGGCGAAGACCGCGGTGCTGGTCGGGGTTGACGGAGAGGCCGCCGCCGTCATCGGTATCGCCGATGACATCAAACCCGGTTCTGGCGAAGCGATACACGCTCTGCAGGAGCTGGGCCTCGAGATCGTCATGCTCACGGGCGACAATCAGGAGACGGCGCGGGCGATTGCCGCACGCGTGGGGCTGGACGGAAGCGGAGGCGGGGTGATCGCCCAGGTGCTGCCAGGGGAAAAAGCGCAGGTGGTGAAGGATCTCCAGGAGCAGGGGAAGGTCGTGGCCATGGTCGGCGATGGGATCAACGATGCCCCGGCCCTCGCGCAGGCGGATGTGGGAATTGCCATTGGAACCGGCACGGACGTCGCCATTGCAGCCGCTCCGGTCACGCTGATCAGCGGCGATCTGGCGGGGGTGCCGCAGGCAATCCGGCTGTCGCGAGGCACGGTGAGGACCATCAAGCAGAACCTGTTCTGGGCCTTCATCTACAACGTCATCCTGATCCCCGCGGCCGCATTGGGGAGACTGAACCCCATGCTTGCCGCTGGCGCCATGTCCTTCAGCTCGATCTTCGTCGTAACCAACAGCCTCCGTTTGCGTGGGTTCAAGTTGGCCGGGGGGAAGAGGCCCCGAGCCTAGACCCGATGGTGGTCTTGCCGAACGCATCTGCATCCGTTATGCTACCTGTTGCCCACTACATGAGGGTTACCGACGTTGGTTGGGTTCAGGTATGAATAGACTGCCACGCAGAGATTTCCTCCGCCTGGGGGGAGCGGGCCTGGCGGCCCTGGGGCTGTCCCCTCGGGTGCGAGGACCCAGGGTTGGGGACTTCCCGGATGCCGAGCGCGTTTGCCGCGTATTCGGGAGGGCGGATCTATACACCCGCCCTACCGCGGATAGCACATTCCTGGGGAGCGTCTACGATGACGCCGTGCTGGAAGTCTATCGAGAGGTTGTTGGCAGGGGTAGCTACTACAATCATCGCTGGTACGAGACTCCGCAGGGCTTCATCTGGTCTCCGGAGGCGCAGCTCGTTTACAACCGGCCGAATGAGATAATGGAGACGATACCGGAGACGGGATTATGGACCGAGGTCACCGTCCCATACGTGGAGGGCCGCGTTAACCCGGACCCATGGTCCTCCTCCTGGTATCGGCTGTACTACGGCATGATCTTGAACGTAGATGCCCGGGTCGAGAGTGCCAGCGGCGAACCCTGGTACCGGGTGCACGATGAGAACGATGTGGTGATGTACGCTCCGGGGTGGGCGTTCCGGCGGATCGATCCCGAGGAGATGACGCCGGTTTCACCCGAAGTGGAGGACAAGCATATTGTGGTCAACTTGACGCGCCAGGACCTCTCCGCGTATGAGAACGGCGTTGAGGTCTACTACTGCCGCATTTCCTCGGGGATCAAGGACAATGACGGTGAGTGGTCTACGCCACCGGGAAGCGATCCGATCTGGTGGAAGATGGTGTCCCGGCACATGGCTGGGGGCACGCTGTTCGCGGGCTACGATCTCCCGGGTGTGGGCTGGACGTCCGTTTTCTATGAGGATGGACACGCCATCCACGCTACCTATTGGCACAACTACTTCGGCAGAGCAGACTCACACGGATGCATCAACGCCATGCCCGAGGACGCCAAATGGCTGTTCCGCTGGACCAGTCCGACGGTGGAGTATCGTCCGGGGAACGTGACCTTGTACTGGCCGGATCAGGGTACGCGAGTGTACATCGAGGAATGAGTAGGCTGCCGCTGAGTTCTCCCCGATGAGCTATTTGAATGTCTCTCTGGGTCTGGCGGCCCTGGCGGGTGTCGCCTCTTTCCTGTCTCCGTGCGTGCTGGCATTGGTGCCAGCCTATGTCGGGTATCTCGGCGGGCGGTGCGTGGGCCCGAAGGGGGAGGTGGTAAGGAATCGCTGGGTGGCGTTCAGCCACGGCATTGCCTTCGTCCTCGGATTCAGCAGTGTGTTCATCGCCTTGGGAGCGGCCGCCTCAACCGTCGGGGCCCTGCTCTATGACGTCCGGACTTGGCTGGCAAAGGCCGGCGGCATTGCCGTGATCATATTCGGGCTGCACACGCTGGGAGTCATCAATATCCCTTTTCTTGACTTCGATCTACGCAGCCACACACGGCCGGACCCAGGGCTGGGCTACTTCTCCTCCTTTCTGATGGGCGTGTTCTTCTCCGCCGGTTGGTCGCCGTGTGTCGGCCCTGTTCTCGGCGCTGTATTGACCGTCGCCATGAACACGGCCATGCTGGGCAGGGGGGTGACATTGCTGGCGGCCTATTCCCTGGGAATGGCGATTCCCTTCCTGTTGACTGCGCTGGGAATCGGTCGCCTGACGGAGCTTCTGCGCCGGCACGGCCGAGCCATCCGCGCCATCTCAATGGGGGCCGGGGTGGTATTGATTGTACTGGGTGTCATGCTCTTGACCGGGACACTTGGGCGCCTCTCTCAATTTGGCTTCTTTGTCGACCTGGGCTTATAGAGGATCATGGCCCGATTCTGGAGACGCGCCAAGACGCCGATGAAGCTCGCCCTGGGGCTGACCCTGGGTCTGATCGTCGGAATATGGCTGTTCGGATGGCCCATTGAGGCACCCGGCGCGGGGCAGGGGACGGCGCAGCCCAGCGGGCCCCCGGGCCCAGCGCCGTATGAGGGCTCGAGGGCGCCGGATTTTGCCCTTCGTGAATTGGAGGGCGGTGAAATTCGACTGAGCGACTTTAAGGGGGAGGTGGTGCTGGTCAATTTCTGGGCGACATGGTGCGGCCCTTGCCAGCTTGAGATGCCGGACATCCAAGCTCGCTTCGCGGAGTATCATGACCAGGGGTTCACTGTCGTGGCGGTGAACTTCGACGAGAATCCTGACGTTGTGGCGACCTTCAAAGAGAACCTTGGTTTGACATTCGACATCCTGCTGGATCCTGGCGCGCTGGTGCAGCGCCAATATCAGATCACAGGTTATCCGACGAGCATTTTCGTCGATCGGGACGGGATCATCCAGGTGCGGCATGTCGGCCTTATGGACCCGAGCCAATTGGACCGGTATCTTAGAGAAATGGGTATAGAGCTATGATGAGAGTCCGGTTGTATACACGCGATGACTGCTCTCTGTGCGAGAAAGCCAGGCGCCAGCTCGAGGAGTTGGCCCAGGATATCGATTTCGAACTCGTAGAGGTGGATATCACACAGGATCCCGAGCTGTTGTCTCGCTACCGAGAGACGATCCCCGTGGTCCAGGTGGGCCCGTACAAGTTGGAGGCGCCTTTCTCGAAGGTGGATCTCCGAGTGGCTATTTCTGCCGCTCGCGATGGTGGGCACACCCCGCCTGAGCAAGAGGTGAAGGCTCGAGAGCGGAGCATCCGCATCAACCGGGGGGTGCTGTACTTCGCGCGTCACTGGCTGGGGATCTTCAACCTGCTGGTCTTCCTCTACGTGGCGATGCCGTTTGCGGCGCCGGCCTTGATGAATGCGGGGGCCACAACTCCGGCAAGATGGATCTACAAGCTCTATTCCCCGCTGTGCCATCAATACTCATTTCGCAGTTGGTTCTTGTTCGGCCGGGGCGCGGCGTACCCGCTGGAGCGCGCCCATACATCCTACCCTTCCTATGAAGCTGCCACGGGACTACCCGCGGACGACTACGTGGCGGCCCGCAATTTCACCGGGGACGAGCAGGTGGGCTACAAGGTAGCCCTGTGTGAGCGGGACGTGGCCATCTATGGCGGCATCCTCATCGCCGGGCTGCTCTTTGCCCTGGTGGGTAAACGTCTGCGTCCACTGCCCATTGCGGTCTGGTTTGTTCTCGGAATTCTCCCCATCGCTGTCGATGGGGTCTCCCAACTGTTCGCGGGCGCTCCGCTTCCCTTGCTCTCGCAGATCCCGCCGCGGGAGAGCACGCCCCTCCTGCGGAGCGCGACTGGCTTCCTGTTCGGACTTGCAAATGTCTGGATGGCGTATCCCTATATCGAGGAATCGATGCATGACACGCGGGTGCTGCTGATCTCCAAGCTGGCGGCGGTGAAGGATCGGAGAAGCGCGGCTGCCGGGCGGGCCGGCACAGCGTGATGCAGGTGGGCTTCAAGGCGAAGATGATCCGCTGCGATGTTGATTCGTTGACCTATTATCAATTCGAGACCCTTGAACGCTCCGGCCTGATGCATGCGATCTTCACTCGGCGGGGCGGGGTCAGCCCCGCTCCTTGGGACTCCCTCAACTTGAGCATCAGCGGCGGGGATAGCTGGGAGCGGGTGGCGCAGAATCGGGAGCTGGCATTCTCCGCCATGGATTGGGCCGTGGAATCGCGCTTTGACGTATGGCAGATCCATTCCGGCAAGGTAGTGTTGGCCGAGGAGCCTCGGGGGCGCCAGCCCATGCAGCAAGCGGACGCGATCATCACGAACGCGCCAGGCGTGGCGCTTTTCATGCGCTTCGCGGATTGCGTGCCCATTCTCTTTCTCGATCCAAATCGGCGGGCAATCGGGCTGGCACACGCCGGATGGTTGGGCACACTGCGCCGGATCGCACCCAGAACCGTGGGGGCGATGCGCCGCGCGTTCGGGAGTGCACCAAGCGATTTGGTCGCTTGTATCGGTCCCTCCATCGGCGCGCACCATTATCCTGTTGGCCCCGAGGTCGTGGCGCGCGTCAGACAACTCTTCGGCTCCCGTGCAAGCCGGCATCTCGGCTTCCCGGATGGGCAGGCGCACTTCGATCTATGGAGCGCAAATGAGATGCTGTTGGGGGACCTGGGGGTCACTCGGATCGAGCGATCGGATATCTGCACCGCGTGTCACCTGGACGATTGGTACTCGCATAGGGGGGAGGGGGGCAGGACGGGTCGTTTTGGCGTAATCTTCGCGCTGCGCCCATGAGCGACTGCCGGATGGACCTGAATCTCAAAATCGCCGCAAACCTGGACCGCCTCGAAACCCGCATCCGCGGTGCACTGGATCGCAGCGGGCGGGCTTCCGAGGAGATACGCCTCGTCGTTGTCACCAAGGGCCGGTCCGAGGAGGAAATTCGCGCCGCATACCGCCTGGGCCCGAGGGATTTTGGCGAGAACCGGGTCCATGAAGCGCTCGAGAAGATCGACCATCTCTCGGATCTTGACGGCATCCGCTGGCATATGATTGGCCACATTCAAAGCCGGAAGGCGCGAGATGTGGCCCCATGCTTCCATCTGATTCACTCTGTCGATCGGCCCAAGATCGCCGCACGGTTGGACCGATTCGGCGCCGAGCTGGATCGCCGGATTCCCATTCTGCTGCAGTGCAATGTGTCGGGTGAGGACACGAAGGGTGGCTGGGATCTCTGGGACCGGGGCTGTTGGCCGGGGATCGGGGCCGAGTTTCGCAAGATATCCGCCTCGGACCACCTTGCGGTGCATGGATTGATGACCATGGCGCCGCTCACGGAGGACGAAGGCCGGATCCGCGACTGTTTTCGCAACCTGCGGCAACTGCGCGACTACCTCCAGCCGCGCATCCCGGGGGATTGGTCGCAGTTGTCGATGGGCATGAGCAACGACTTCGAAATCGCCGTCGAGGAGGGAGCCACGATCCTCCGCATCGGCACCGCCATCTTTGGACCTCTCGGAAAGGGAGCTGGCTAGCCCGAAGGGCCGGCCGCGGAGTGACAACCTGCATGTCATTCCGAGGAGCCGAAGGCGACGAGGAATCTCCTTCCATCCTTCTGCTGGCTCCCCCAGGAGGCAAATGAACTGCGCCAGGGAGACTCCTCGGCCTGCGGCCTCGGAGTGACAGATGCTACTCATTCCAAGTGTTTGCACAGCGCAGGCGCCCTTATTTCTCGAAGAGACTGGCCGAGTCTCTTAGGAGTCGGAAGGGCGACGCCCGCCCTGATGTCGTTGTCAGGATGGCAATCTCTTGGAGAGCGAATCCTTTTCGCTGGAGAATCCGTTGCGTGCAAATAACCCCCAGATCCGCCCCTTCCCCTTCATCTACCGGGGCAGGATATCGCAGGATGTGTATAATAGGCGTCTGAGCGCCAGATTCAGGGGACAACGAAAGTGTTGATACTGATTCGCATCATCGGAACCGTGGGCAACATCCTGACGTTGTTGGTATTCGTGGACGTCATTCTCAGCTACTTCATGAGCTACGGCCACCCGATCCGGCGGGCGTTGGATTCTGTGGTCGAGCCGATGTTGAGGCCGATTCGGGGCCTGATGCCGACAATGGGTGGGTTGGACTTCAGCCCCATGGTTCTCATCATTGTCATCCAGCTCGCTGAACAAGTGCTCATCCGGGTTATCGCCGGTTTTGCATGAAGGGCCAGGTGTGAGGAAGTTCAAGCTCCACGATGGAAAGCAGGGGGCCGCCCTCACCATACGGGTGACTCCGAGATCGCGCCGCGCAGAAATCGCAGGTGTGCTGGACAACGGCACCCTGCGGATCCGGGTGCCCGCGCCGCCAGCGGAAGGCAGAGCGAATGCAGCCCTGATCGAATTCGTGGCCGATGTGCTCGGAGTCTCCAAACGGCGAGTGGAAATCGTGGCCGGGCATCGAGGCCTGGACAAGATCGTCTCAATCCTGGATATGCGCTCGGTGGAGGTGGAGCGCAAAATCCTCGAATGGATGCGGGAACATGAGGTCGAGTAGACGGCCCCGGGCGAGCGCGGATGCGGCGCCCCTACCGCTCACATTGAAGGTCCATACCGCTATAGATTTTCCCGCGAAGGGGGTGGGGCGGCGCCATCCCCGCCGGAAGATGGCGGTCGGGCGGCTCGCAACCTCCACAACGCCTCGAAAGCGGCATCTCTCAGCCGCGGCTGCGGGCTCTCGGCCGTAAGCGTGAGCTGTAGTTCGAACCGCTCCGCCCCCGTCCAGCCCATTGCTTCGATGGCGGCGATGTGTTCGTCCAAGCTGCCAGCCCCGGCCGCGCGCTGCAAGGCTTCTAGCGCCAACTGACCCGGGGCGATTCCAAGTCCTTCACGTTCTGCGAATTCAACCAGCCAGTTGTGCTCCGCCGGTTCGGTGATGGGACTGGAAACCATGGCCGGGCGCCGCTGCTTGCGTTCCAGCGCCTCGGCGATGGCGTTGCGGACCAGCCAGTCCGTTTCCTCGAGCTGGGCCTCCATCAGCAGGGTCTTGGCCCATCCCTCGGAAACGCGGCTGAGGCCGAAGGCGGCCGCCCGACGGGTCCAAGGGTCGCCGGAGCGCATCGCTTGACGCAGGATTTCATGACCCTCATCTGCTGCGATCGCCAGCCCTTCAGCCGCCATCAGCCTGATCTCCCCACTGGCGCCGGTGAGGGCCCCCTTTAAGATATCGATCGCCAGTTCCGACCCGATCGCCGCCAGAGCCATCGCGGCGGCCTGGCGCACCCTCGGATCTTCGTCTTCTGTCAGCAGCGCTTGAAGTGGGCGGACTCCCCTCCCGTCCCTGAGGCCACCCAGCGCAAGCGCGGCGATGGCCCGGCTTTCCCCGCTTTCCCAACTCAGCATCTGCCGAAAAAGCACTCCTGCAGAAGGGTCGTTCGCTCTGACGAAGGCGCTGATCGCTCGCAGGCGCAGGCCGTAGGCGCGGGAATCATCCTGCACGATTTGAGAAAGGCGGCGGAAAATGGCGCTGCGCCACTTGGCTTTGGGAGGGGCGTCGCGCAGCCAGCGCGCGCACCGCAGGACTCTGCCGGCCAACGGATCGCCGGTCTCGGAGAGAAAGCGATCCACGATCTTCCCCGCGTCCGCGATGGCGGCGTAGTAGATCAGTGCGGTCTGCATGGGAGGCCATTCGTCAAACATGCGAAACTCGGGTGGGCCCTCAGCGAGCAAGGCGCGAGCGCCCAGATAGCAGAGAAGGGCCGGATGGTTGAGGGTGCTGGGGCCACGCGGCTTGGAGATTGTACGGGCGACGATTTCCACCGGGTTCCGGTGCCCATTCTCCTCCTCAACCGGGGAGAGGTGCTGGGTCTTGAGCCACTGCAGCGCCTGCCCTTCGATCGCCGCACGCTCTTCAGCAGGAACAATGCGCCGGATGTGCGCTTCCACGCAGTCGATGAAGGCCGGGCTCTCGGAGTCCTGCGCGAAACCTGCCCAGGCGCGCAGGGTGAATTCGAGTGGATTCAAGCCGTGATCGGATGCCCCGAACCAGCCCGAAATCAGGATCATCTCGAGCTCGTCCATCGCCCCCCCGAATTCGCGATCCAAGACATGTTTCTGCCAAAATGCGCTCCACTTGGCCATGAAGGCCTGGCGATCCCCTTCTTCCCAAGGGGCCATCGCCATTGGGGCCAGCCCCGCCTCCATCAGGCCGTCGTATCCGCGGACGGGGCCTGCGGCGACCACCCACGTGCCACGGTAAGCGCTTTGCACCTGCTGAAGCCAGGCGGCCACCTCCGCTATGCGTTCGTATCCAACTTCATCCAACCCATCCAGCAAGAGTATCGCCTTTCCCGTCTGCAGTTTTTCGTGAACAAGGTGGGGCAGGCGCTGCGCAACCATGGCCGGGAGGGAGGATTTGAGCGCCTCCAGCACCGGCTCCGCGGGGTCCCGCTTGAGCGAAATCGGGCCAAGGCCGGAGACGTGGACCAGAAGCGGCAGGGCACCTGAATCTGCGGTCAGATACCGGCGTCCATACTTGATGGCGAGATAAGCGAGCGTTGTCGTCTTACCGCTGCCAAGGGGGCCCGTGAGAAGCAGGCCGGAACCCTTGCCGATGATCTCATCGATCGCGAGCGACCCGGTGTGGTAGATCTCCGGCAGAATGGTCCAATCGGGCAAATTGGGCACCAGAATCTGTCTCTCATCCGCGGCGGTTTCGGTCTCTCCGGGGATCGTAGGCCGTGGGGGCAGCAGAATCTTAGGTTGGATTACCAACTCGGTCAGACCGACAAGGCCACCGGCGAGATGCATGCGTTGGGCGCGGGCGACCAACTCATGAATGTACCGTTCGGCGACATCTCCGGCCTGCTGATCAATATAGGTGAGGACCCGGTCTTTGATTTCCGCCGGATTCTTCGATAGGCGGCTGAGATTGATGCGCACCACAAACGCGATCGCCCAGCCCAGCGCGATCCCAAGCAGGAATTCGGGCCAATCGAACTGCAGGCCGAGCAGCGCCTCAATCATGTGACTCAGCCCGCGTCGTATAGAATTCTGCCGCACTGACTGCAGCGGACATATTCCCTCTGATTCCGGATCTTCTGCTGCTTCGAGGGCGGGATGGAGAGGCCGCATGCGCTGCAGCTTCCCTCTTCGAGTCTGGAGATCACGATTGCTCCCGTGCTCCTCTTGATCCGATCATAGAACGCCAGGTCGGCTGCGGGAAGTGACTCACGCGCGACCTGCCACTCGTCGCGAAGACGCTCACGACGCGCAAAGAGCGTGGACTGCTCCTGCAGGAGATCGCTGTTCTCCGCCGCGCGTGCAGCAATCGCTTGTTCCAGTCGCTGCTCTCGGTCCTCATGAACCTCCTGGACTTCTTCGAGGATCACCATTGCATCCAGCAGTTCATCCTCCAAGCTACCCAGATGCCTGGTCAGGGATTGGGCCTCAAGCTGCAAATCCTGCAGCTCTTTGGGATTCTTGATCGCGCCGCTGTAGAGCTTCTTGTTGGTGCGTTTGAGCTTTTCCCGCACGGTTTGCATATCATGATCGGCGCGGCTGTTCGCCGTGCGGGCATCTTTCAGGGCGCGCTCGCTCTGCTCGAGGTGCTGCTTGAGTTCGATCACGGTGCTGTCATCGTTGAGGATCGTCTGGATTTCCGAAAGCCGAGTCTCAACAGCCTCCAGGCGCAGCTCGATCTCTTGAAGGCGATGAAGCGCAGCAACTCGGGGCATGCCGAGATTATAGAGGGCCTGACGGGCATATGCAATGCGCCCGCGCCGTTACCTTGCGTCTATGTCCCCGGAGGACTATACCGCATCCGCTTCGAACCATGGGGTGGATGCTCGATGCGCGGTCATTCGGGATCCGGGGTCACGGGCTTCAACCTTGGGCGCAGACTTCGGGCAATCCGGTCAGTGGGATGATGAGTGGCGGGCGAGGATCGGCCAGCCAACCGGCAATTGCAGGTACGGGGCAGCCGCCGATTCCCCCCGTGCCCGCCGAGAATCCGGCCCCGGCAAGGCATAGCATAGAAGGTGGATAGCGCGCTCGCCAATGGGTACGTACAATGGATGACATGTCAGCCTCCAGGGACATGCGCCGGGCACTGCTGTTGGCCATCGGAGTGACGCTGCTGACCTGTGTGCCCTATCTCATCGCGCTCGGCCTGCCTTCGGATGGGAAGGTCTTCAGCGGGTTCTTGATGAACCCATTGGATGGTTTCAGCTACCTGGCCAAGATGCGCCAGGGGTATGCCGGTGCCTGGTCGTTCGAGCTGCCCTACGCTCCCGACCCAGGCCCGCGCAGCTTCGTCTATATCTACTATCTCCTTTTAGGACACATCGCCGCCTGGACACGGTCGCCATTGATCCTTGTGTATCACAGCGCGCGCATGCTCTCCGCCGTGTTAATGTTCATGGTGGCATTCCTGCTGTACCGGCAAATGCTCCCGGACCGGCGATATGTCTGGACGGCGTACTGGCTGACCCTGTTTGGCAGCGGGTTGGGGTGGATGGCCATTCCCTTCGGGGTGGTCGCCAGTGATTTATGGATACCGGAATCGACCCCTTTGCTTTCGGCCTATGTGAGCGCGCACTTCCCCTTGGCGATCGGGGCGTTCCTCGGCGCGGTGCTGGCGATAGTCGGGGATGGCATGACGCCGAGGAGGCGCGCTCTCCTGGCGCTGCTATGCGGCTTTGCGCTGGGGGCTGTGCTGCCCTTTGGCCTGACCGCTTTGGTCCCTGTCTCGCTGGCCTGGGTCCTTTGGGAGCGCGTTGTGTCTAGGCGCCGAGGCGAGCCCATGGATCCGGGGTATTCCCATCGCGTCCTTGGCTTTGCAGCGCTCCTCGCCGGCGCCGCCCCCTGGCTGGGCTACGACCTGTGGCTTACCCGCTCCCAGCCCGTCATCGGGGCGTGGACATCCCAGAACATCACGCCCTCTCCTCCGCCCGGGGAGTATTTGCTGGGGTATGGGCTGGTGCTCGTCCTGGCGGCCATAGGGCTGAGCCGGACTCGCCTGATCGCCTCCCGCACCGGCCGGCTGCTCGTCTCGTGGGCGGGGCTCACAGCACTGGTGCTCTACGCCCCCTTCGGGCTGCAGAGGCGTGCCAACCTGGGTCTGTTCTTCGCGCTGGCAGCGATGGCGAGCTATGGGGTTTACAGCCTGACGAGGGGGAGGCTCCGGGCCGCAAATATCACGCTGTTGGTGCTGGTGCTCTCGGCGCCCTCGCATCTTGTCGTCGCTGCGGCAGGCCTATCGGGGGTGGCGAGGGGAGAGCCGCTTCTGGTCATCTCTCGCGAGGATCTGAGCGCGTATGAGTGGTTGGCGGAGAACGCCGATGCGGGGTCATTGGTGCTGGCCGGGCCGTTGAATGGCAATAGGCTGCCAGCCTATGCGCCGGTGCGGGTTCTTTACGGGCATCCGATGGAGACGCCGCAAGCGGAGCGCCAGCACGATCTCGTCGAATCCATGTACGCTTGGACGGCATCTGATCAGGCGGCGATCGATCTGCTGCGGGGGGAAGGGGTGGACTATGTCTTCTTCGGACCCGAGGAGAGGGAGCTCGGTGTGCCAGGCTGGATCGGGCGGCTTCCGAGCGTTTTCTCATCAGGGGGAACGGACGTCTTCCGGGTGAGCCCACAGTGAATCGTATTTCGATCGGAGCCTGGAGAGCGTTCGGTATCTTCCTGGCACTCGCCGCTCTGTTCCTGCTGCCTGTGGCGCTCCATCCCCGCCAGATTCCATTCCAACCCGGAGCGGAATATTCTGATCTGCTGATTTCGCACCTGCCGAACAGCTTGTTCATCAACCGTTCGCTGCGGCAATGGCGGCAAATCCCCCTATGGAACCCCACGATCCTCTCAGGGATGCCGTTGGCCGCCGATCCGCTCTCCGGCTTCTGGTATCCACCCAGTTGGATCGCGCACTTGTGGCCGACGCCCGCGGCATACAACTTGCTCATCTGGCTGCATCTGGCCTGGGCGGGTTTCGGCATGTTCACGGTCGCGCGGGAAGAGGGCCTGGGGGATCTGCCTGCCCTCTTTGCCGGCGCCGTCGCAGCAGGTATGCCAAAGATCGTGGCGCACATCGGCTTGGGGCATGTGAGCCTCATATTTGCGGTCTGTTGGACGCCCTGGCTGCTTGTGGCAATCCGCCGCGGAGTGGCCGCGCTTGAGGGCGGGGTCCGATCTGCGCTGCGGTGGGGATTCACCGCAGGCGGGATCGAAGGAGTGGTCTTTCTCGCAGACCCACGCTGGGCGCCCTTCGCGGCGCTGTTTGGGCTGGCCTACGGTCTGCGAGTTCTGGCGCCTTGGAAACGGCCCCACTTGCGAACATGGCGGAATGCGCTTGCGCTCGTCTCCGAGGGGGCGTTGGCGGCCACAGCCGCGTCCGGAGCGCTCGGCCTTCCACTGCTGGAACTCACCCGACTATCCACTCGGGCGAATCTGCAGCCGGGGGAGCGCGCCGTGTTCGCACTTCCAGCGGCAAGGATTTTCGGCCTGTTCTTTCCGGACTTGGGGGGCTTTGGAGAGTACCAGATCTATGTCGGCCTCGTCGTTCTTGTACTTGCCGTATTCGCCCTAGCGGTGCGGCCGCGGCGAACCCTCTTCTGGGCAGGGAGCGCATTCGTGGCGCTGGTCTATTCTCTCGGGGAGGCTACCCCCCTTTATGGCTGGTTGGGGTGGCTGATTCCTGGCCTGGATCTGCTGCGTGTCCCCTCCCGCTCCCTGTTTCTGCTAGGCTATTGCATGGCTTTCGCAGGCGGACTCGGGATGCATCTGTTGACTCAGCGCTCCTGGACCCTCTCTTCGGCCAGGAGGGGCCGCCTGGCGGTTGCATCACTGACGTTCTTTCTCGTCTTGCTCTCGATAGGTGCCGCCTGGCTGGGTCGGGGGGAGGGCAGGAATGCGCTGCCGCTCCCCCTGCTCGTCGCCGCGCTTGCACTTCTGGCTGCCGGGCCCCTGTTGGTCGGGATGCGGGAGGGCGGAGGCGACCCCCGATTGCTTTCGATTGCCCTGCTCCTCCTGGCCATTCTGGATCTTGCATGGGTCGATCGCTCCTTCATCGAAATGCGCCCCGCCGCCTCCCAATCCCCTGGATTGGCGGCAGGCCTGGATGGCTGCTCAATCGAGGCAGGCGCGCGCCTGTTTTCCCCCTCCTACAGTGTCTCCCAGGCAGATGCGGCCTATTACGGGCTGCAGATCGCGGATGGTGTAAATCCGCTGCAGCTCTCGAGCTATTGGGACTACATGGCGACCGCGACGGGCTTTCCAGCGCAAGGCTACAGCGTGACCCTGCCTCCGTTTCCCAGCGGAGATCCGGCAAACGACTGGGGCCCGGAGATCGATCCACACGCTCTGGCCCGCCTTGATGTCTCTTGTGTGGTGTCCTCATTCCCCCTGGACGACTCGCGAATGACACGGATCGATGGGGAGCCCGGGCGTTATTTCTACCGCTTGGAGGAGGCCGGGTCGAGGGCGTGGATCCAGCCGAAGGGGGAGGATGCGGGTATCGGCATTCCGGCTCGGGTTGAGGAGATCGACTGGTCTCCGAACCGCATCCGGATACGCGCCCGGGGGCCCGGCCAGCTCGTGCTGAGCGAGGTCGACTACCCAGGCTGGAAGGCGCAGCTCGACGGAGGGCGGGTTCAAATTGCGCCGGCTTTCGGGCTGCTGCGCAGCCTAGATTTGCCGCCCGGATTGCATATCGTGCAGTTTGACTTTCGACCGTGGACGGTATTCTTCGGCGCAGCCCTCTTTATGACTGCAGCGCTTCTGCTCCTTTGGAGTTGGATCCGGCGATGAGGGGAGGTAAGCTGCGTTGGTGGCTGGGGCTTTCCCTGCTGTTGGCGGTGGTCACGACCTTGCCATACTACTTGGGCTTCGCCCGCCAGAGCGAGGCTTGGCGTTTCACGGGATTTGTCTTTGCCGTCGAGGATGGCAACTCCTATATCGCCAAGATGCTGCAAGGGGCGGAGGGATCGTGGCTGTTCCGAACCCCCTATACGGTGGAGGCACAGGGAGGCATCCTCGCCTTTCTGCCCTATCTGCTGCTGGGGAAGTTGGCGTCGCCGCCGGGGATGCATACCCAATTGGTGGCGCTCTTTCACTTGTTCCGTGTGCTGGCGATCCCTCTGTTGGTGTTTGCGACGTACCGGTTGGCCGGTGAATTCTTGGCGAATGAGTCATGGAGGCGCTGGGCGGTCCTGGTGAGCGCGGCGGGCGGCGGTCTGGGATGGGTTCTGCTCTTGTGGAACGCCCCTGGCCCCCTTCAAGGCCCGCCGCTGGAGTTCTACTCGCCAGAATCGTTCGGATTCTTGGCCCTCTTCGGCATTCCACACCTGATTGTGGCTCGCGCCTTGTTCCTGCTGGCGATCGTCAATTACCTGCAAGCCTACAATTCGCCGCGCCGCGGCTGGTTGGCCGGGCTCTGTCTGGTTGCCATGGGGTTCTTCCAGCCGATCACAATTGCGACCAGCTTTGCCGTCATCGGCACGCACCAACTGCTGCTCGCTGGTCGCGCCTTTCTCAACCGGGACATGGGAAGCTGGCGGCCTTGGTTGGCAGCCGGTCTGCGGGCAGGCCTCCTCCCGCTGCCCCTTCTGCTCTACAATCTGTCGAAGTTCAACACGGATCCGTACCTGCGGGGGTGGGCTGCCCAGAACATCATTCGCTCCCCGGCGCCGGCGCATTACCTGCTTTCATATGGGCTGATGCTCGCCCCGGCCTTGGCGGGTCTGTGGCTGTGCTGGCGCCGGCGGGGGCAGGCGCGCGACCTGCTGTTCGTCGCCTGGGCGCTCGTACTGCCTGCGCTGGCATATTTCCCCCACAACTTGCAGCGCCGCCTGCCCGATGGCGCTTGGGTGGCGTTGACTCTGCTCGCCGCGATCGCGTTGGAGAGATGGTTCTCCAACGCCAAGCTGGGCGCCGGGTTGGGGATTTCTCTTGCAGGCGCTTCATTGGTCAGCAGCCTGGTTCTCGTCCTGGGCGGCTTGGGGGCGGCGAGCAGCCCCGCGCCGCCCGTCTTTCGCAGTGGGGAGGAAGTGGGGGCCTTCCAATGGATCGCCGGCCACGGCAAGCCGGGAGATGCGGTTCTGGCCTCCTATGGCACCGGGAATGCGCTGCCGGCGTGGGCGCCAATGCATGTGCTTATCGGGCATGGCCCGGAGAGCGCCGATTTGGCGGAGCTGGCGCCGCTCGTGGATGATTTCTATACTGGCATCATGGGGCCCGCGGGGCGACAGGAATTCCTGATGCACTATGGAGTGGACTGGGTTTTCTGGGGTCCTGCCGAACAAGCCCTTGGCGCCTTCGACCCGGCCGAGTCCACGAATCTGACCCTGGCGTTCCACCAGGGTGATTACTTCATCTATGCTGTGGCGGGAGGGCAGGGGGGAGACGGCAATTGAGCGCCGACCGGACAGGCAATGCGCATAGCCACCCAGAGAGATCGAAGCCGCGCCGCGGAGGCGTCTCAGTGAGGGCGCTTGCGGGGTGGCTGCCCCGAGGCTGGGTTCAAGAGGCGGCGCCGGTCGCATTGGTCGCTGCAGGCGCACTGGTGATCTTTGGCGGCATGCTCCTTCGCGGTGAGGTGCTCTTCTGGGGGACTCCCCTGTTGCAGTTTGTGCCGTGGCGTGAGACGGCGGTCGAGATGATATTGCGCGGCATCCCCCCGCTGTGGAACCCGTCCGTGGGTATGGGGGCGCCGCTGCTCGCCAACTACCAGTCGGCACTCCTTTACCCTCCAAATTGGATTCAGATGCTGGTTGGCGTGGCATGGGGGCAGGGCCTTCTCGTGGTGCTGCACGTAATCTGGGCGGGGGCCGGGATGGCTTTCCTGGGTCGCAAGTTGGGGCTCTCCAGCCTGGGCCGGAGCGTGGCGGCCCTCGGGTTCAGCCTCTCGAGCTACTCCATCGCACGGGCGGGCTTTCTAAGCATCAACGCCACACTGGCCTGGCTGCCCTGGTCCCTCCTGGCCAGCGAGGTGATGCTCGACGCACTCTGGTCAAGGGAGGGGCTGCGGCGCCAACTGCGGGTGGTCTTGATCCTCGGCCTGCTGTTCGGCTTGCAGTGGCTGGCGGGGCACGCCCAGACTGCCTGGTATAGCCTTGTGCTCGTCTGTGCCTGGGTCGCATGGCGCGCCTCCAGACGGGGATGGCGCTTCTTGGGCCGGTCGGGGTTGGGATTGGTGGGCGCGGGGGCGGTCGGCCTGGCTCTGGCAAGCGCCCAACTGCTCCCCACGATGGAGTATCTCTTGGGCTCCTACCGCGCGAGCAGCGTGGATCTGGATCTGGCGTTCCTGTATTCCTTCTCTCCGGTGCGGCTCTTCGGGTTGCTGCTGCCGGATGTGCTGGGCGATCCATCACGAGGCACGTATCACGGCTATGGCAATTTCTGGGAGGACGCGATTTATATCGGAGCCCTGCCCATCCTGCTCGCATTATCCGCCGGTGCGCGCGCCCTGCGCCGCAAAGGGACACATGCCAGGCTCGGGGTTTTTCTGCTTGCGGTATCCGTCGTGAGCTTCGTTTTCGCGTTGGGCGTCCACACCCCGGTGTTTCCCTGGTTGTTCGATCACATCCCGACGTTTTCCCTGTTCCAGGCTCCGACCCGCTGGTCCCTGCTGGCGGTTTTCTGCCTTTCTCTGCTCGCAGGGGTCGGGGCCCATCAGTGGAGCCCACCAAAGGATCGTACGCTCTACTGGGTCCGGCTGGGGACGGCGGGCGCGGCGGCGATGGTCGTGACCGCCATCTTGGCCCGGCCGGCCTTCGAAGGCGGGGCCTCTGTTCTGGTGAGTTCATTCACGCGCGCCGGCATCATGTTCATCGTCTCGGGGGTCTTGGCGCTGACGTATGAGCGCCTCCAGAGGGCCAGGCCGAGGGCGTGGATCTGGATGGTGGGGGTATTCGTCATGCTCGATCTTGCGCTTGCAGGCAGAGGGTTGAACCCCGCCACATCCGGGGGCCTGTATCAAGGTCCTTCCGATCTCCTTCGTGAGGTGGGCCGCCAGCACCGCGTGTATATGCCGGCGGGGATCGAATATGAACTGAAGTTCGAGACCTTCTTCCGTTTTGATACCTTCTTCCCCGGTGCGGATTGGAGGCAGGTGCGGGATCTCGGCATCCCAAACGTGACTTCCTTGGATGGGATCCCCTCTGTGAACAACTTCGACCCCATCCTTCCGGATCGCTACGCGCGCTGGATGGCGGAGTTGGAGAACAAGGAGGGGGCTGACCTTGAGCGGCTCCTCGCCTTGATGGATGTGGGGCATTATGCAGCCGAGGATGGGATGTCGTCCCTGCGCTATCTTCCCGTGTCTGGTGCGAAAAGAGTTCGGTTCGTCTCTCGAGCCCTTGCCGCGGCGGGACCGGAAGCCGCGCTGGAGCGCGTGATGGGACCCGAGTTTGATCCAGACCGCCGGGTTGTGATTGAGTCGGCGGAGATCGATGAGGCAGTCGCGCAGGGAGCCGGCGGCGCGCAGGAGCTGGAGCTGCGAGATCGGGGGCCCCTGTCGGTGGAGGTGAGCCTGGCCTCGGACGGCGGTGGGTGGTTGGTGCTATCCGACACCTGGTTTCCCGGCTGGAAATCGTTCGTAGACGGCAAGCGGGTCCCGCTTCTGCACGCCGACTATCTCTTCCGGGCCGTCCACATCCCGCCTGGCCGCCATGTGGTGCAGTTCAAGTATGCGCCCTGGGTTCAGATCGCCGGCGCGGTGATCAGCTTGGCGGCGTGGGCGGCGCTCGGCGGGGGCCTATGGCGTTTGTGAGGGGACTGAACGAGAGATGGGTACTCCTGATCACGGCATGCGTGGCGGTGGCGTACGTCTCGGCGCGGCTGTTTCAAGCGGGGGGCGATCCCGCCGCATTGGCGGAGATCGGAACTCGCTATGGGCAGGGCGTGCCGGACGGGACGGAGGGTTATGACGGGCAGTTCGCCTATTTCATCGCCCTCGACCCCAATCCGGAGCACGTGGCGCCCCACCTTGACGTACCCGCCTATCGTTATCAGCGCATTCTGTACCCGTTGCTGGCGCGCCTCTTGGCTTTGGGGCAGCCGGCCGCCATTCCGTGGGCGCTGATTGCGCTCAATTTGGCGGGGCATCTGTTGGGCACCTGGGCGCTGGCCCGATGGTTGACCCTCTCGGGATCTCGAGCCGCCTACGCGTTGATCTACGGCCTCTGGGTGGGTTTGATCATCTCCTTGGGGACCGATCTAAGCGAGCCGCTGGCGTTCGGCCTGATCACGCTGGCATGGCTTTTCAGGAAGCGCGGCGGGATGATCGGTGGGGCGCTGCTTCTCACCGCGTCGCTGTTTGCCAAGGAGACCAGTTCGCTGTTCCTGATGGCCGCGCTGGCGGCCGATGTGTTTGCGCGTCGCTGGCGCCGGGGGGTGGCACCGCTGCTCCTGGGGGCGTTGGCCTTTGGGATCTGGCAAATATGGCTCTGGCGGCAATTCGGAAGCTTCGGGATTGGAACCGGCGGAGCCATGGCGACGCCCTTCGAGTATATCCCCTTCTTGGGCTTCTTCCGCATCGCGCTGGCCAGCCCCGCCGCATTTGCCCTCTTCGCCCTCGCCTTCGGCCCATTTGTGATCCTGCCGGCCATATGGGCGCTTGTAAAGGCAGGCAGGGCTGTCGTCGCGGGGGCGCGAGATTCTGGGCTGTGGGCGATGCTCCTGAATGGCCTGGTGATCGTCTTTCTCCCGTTTTCGACCTTTCGGGAGCCCTTGGGCCTGGTGCGAATCGCCACTGGGACCTATCTGGGCATTCTCCTCTTTGCCGCGCCGCGGGGCCGGAATCGGATCCTCAACTACGGCTTCATCTCTTTCGCGATGCTCGCCATGTTGATAAATGGTTGAACCGGCCGCTTCCTTCCCACGTAGAGATTAGGGATGGATGGGTTCCGCCTCTCGGGGCCGGCGGCATTCGAAGCGGAACATCATGGATCGCTCCGGCGTCCGCCCACCTCCAACGATGTCGATCGCGAGGATCGCTTCTCCGGCGCGACGCGCACCCGCCTACCTCCACGATCCGAAACAGGTTAGAATCAGTCGGAGGCGCCCCGGTCGCGTCGTGAAAGGCGGCCGGGATCGGTGGCGCTTACCGGTCCACCGGCGGAACGGATAAGGAGCCCTTGTGGAGAATACACAGCAGTTTGCCCAGGGAATTATGGACAATGTGGCCACGGTGATCGTGGGAAAGCCGGAGGCCATCCGCGAGATCGTCATCGGATTGCTGTGCCGCGGTCACGTGTTGATCGAGGATGTGCCTGGAACAGGGAAGACCGTACTTGCCAAGAGCCTGGCGCGTTCCATCGGATGCACCTTCAGCCGGATTCAGTTCACCCCGGATATGCTGCCGAGCGATGTGACGGGAGTGTCAATCTATAATCAGAAGACCCAAGAGTTCGAGTTTCGCCCAGGGCCGATCATGGCCCAGATCGTGTTGACCGATGAGATCAACCGCGCCACGCCAAAAACTCAATCGGCGTTGCTCGAGGCGATGGAGGAGCATCAGGTGACGGTCGACGGGGTCACCTATGCCGTCCCGGAGCCTTTCATGGTCCTCGCTACGCAGAATCCGATCGAGTACGAGGGAACCTTCCCACTTCCCGAGGCGCAAATGGACCGTTTCCTGATGCGAATCAGCCTGGGCTATCCCTCCCACCGGTATGAGATTGAAATGGTGGAGGACCAGCAGATTCGTCATCCGCTCGAATCTCTGGGACAGGTGGCCTCCGCCGATGACCTCGTGGCCGCGCAGTGGGCAATTCGGGAGGTGGAAGTGGCCCCGGAGTTGAAGGAGTACATCGTGAACCTGGTTTCGGCGACGCGAAGCCACGCCGAGTTGTATCTGGGGTCGAGCCCCAGGGGGAGCCTTGCACTCTTCCGCACTGCCCAGGCCTTGGCTGCCACCGAGGGCCGCCGCTTTGTTATCCCCGACGACATCAAGGCGATGGCCGTGTCGACCTTGGCGCACCGGGTGATCGTGGGTTCGGCGGCCCGCATCGGCGAATTGGAGCCCCGGCAGTTGATCCGAGAGATCCTGAACAGCGTTCCGGCGCCCGGAGGCGAAATCTCCTGATGTCACGCAATGCCGTTGTCGTGCTTGTGCTCTTTGCGCTCAGCCTGCTTGGCGCAAGGGGAACGGGCCGGCCCGTTTTCTACAGCCTCAGCTACCTCTGGGGCGGCGTGCTGATCGTCTCCTTTCTGTGGTCTCGCTTCGCGCTGCGCGGGGTGAGCCTGGAGCGCATGCCCCGCTCAACGCGCTCCCAGGTCGGGCATCTCCTTATCGAGCGCTTCATCCTGCGCAATCAGAGCCGGATCCCCAAGGTGTGGGTCGAAGTGCGTGACGAATCCAACTTGCCGGGGCAATGGGCAGCGTCCCTCATTATCGGCGGAAGATCTGCCCTGAGCCGCCGGACATCAGGGCATCGGGCATCCTCCGTGCTGCTGGGCCTCACGCCGAACCATGTCCGGGTATGGCTGGCGCGCACCCTATGTACCCAGCGCGGGGTGTTCCGGTTGGGGCCCGCCGTGCTGGGCTCGGGCGACCCCTTCGGGCTCTTCCCCGTCACCCGGGCGGTGCGGGAGACGGCCAACGTCATCGTGCTCCCACAAACGGTGCCCATCACCGGATTTCCAACCCCCTCGGGCCGGCTTCCCGGAGGGGACGCTCTCCAGCAGCGAACCCATCAAGTCACGACGAACGCGGCGGGGGTTCGGGATTATGCCCCCGGGGATAGCCTCAACCGCATTCACTGGCGATCCACGGCCAGACAGCGCAAGCTGATCGTCAAGGAGTTCGAGTTGGACCCGATGGCCGAAATGTGGGTGGTGATGGACGCATCGGGAGCTACCCAGCGCACGCTGGCAAGCAGGGTAGAGGAACAAGAGGAGTATACAGTGCGCGCCTTTCGCAGGAATGTCCAGATCCCGCTCCCGCCCTCGACCGAGGAATATGGGGTGAGCATCGCGGCGTCTCTCGTCACGCACATGATGGAGCGGGATCGCGCCGTCGGCTTCGCGGCTTATGGGCGCAGGCGGCATGTGATTCAAGCGGACAGAGGCGCTTCCCAATTGCACAGGATCCTCGAGACGCTTGCCGTGCTGGACGCGGCGGGCACCCTGAGCCTGGATCAGTTGATCCGCCTTGACGGGCAGCGCATTCCGCGCGGCTCGACGGTGATCGTGATCACGGCCGATTCAAGCCCGGAGGTCCCTTCGTGGATCAACCACCTCCGGCGCACGGGCCGCTCTCCGGTGCTGGTGCTCCTGGATGCGGGGAGCTTTGGCGGGGCGCCGGGCAGCACGGCCATCGCGAACGCGGTCAGCCGGCTGGGTGTGATCGTCAAGGTGGTTCGACGCGGTGATTCATTGGAGACGGCCCTCTCCTCCGGGCCAGGAGTAAGGCGCTTTGTCCGGGCTGCGTGAAGGAGGGCTGTTGGCCTCAGATCCGATGGCGGGCTTCCGGGGCAGGGGGCTGCTGTACGGGGCGGTGTTCGTGGGCGGCCTCACCTCGTTGGGGATAGAGCTGACCGCCTCCCGTTTGCTCGGCAATATCTTCGGCACCAGCAATCTCGTCTGGGCCAACATCATCGGCCTGATCCTGGTGTATCTCACCGCGGGCTACTTCATCGGGGGGCGTTGGGCCGATCGCTCGCCATACACGACCACTTTCTATCGGTTGCTGGCTTGGGCGTCCTTCAGTGCGGGGCTGGTGCCGATTGTCGCCGCTCCCACACTGCGAATGGCGGCGGCCGCAGTGCGCCAGCTAGATGCGGCCGTGATGATCGGCTCATTCATCTCTATGCTGGTGTTGTTCAGCATCCCCGTCACGTTGCTTGGATGCGTCTCACCCTTCGCCATCCGGCTGGCGCTCGATTCTACCGAGCGGGCAGGCCAGGTGTCCGGGCACATTTACGCCATCTCTACTCTGGGTTCCATACTGGGGACGTTTCTGCCGGTGCTGGTATTGATACCGACGATTGGGACGGCGCGCACCTTTCTGGTCCTGAGTCTCGCTCTGATGGCTGTGGCGCTGGCGGGCTTGTGGAGCGCGAAGGCGAGACCGGTGCGGTACCTCTGGATGCCCCTGGTTCTCGTGGTGCTGGCGGTCTTGACCTTCCCGAATTCGATCAAGGCCACAGAGGGCCAGGTGTATGAGGGGGAGTCGGCCTACAACTACATTGAGGTGGTGGAGCGGGGCGGTGTGCGCTATCTGCTGCTCAACGAGGGCCAGGGGGTGCACTCGATCTATGACCCGGACCAACTGGCCACTTTCGGCACCTGGGACTATTTCCTGGCCGCGCCGTTCTATAACGCCGCTCCGTTTCCCCCCGAGGCGGTCCAACGTCTGGGAATCGTCGGTCTGGCCGCGGGTACGATCGCCAGACAATACACAGCCGTGTTTGGGCCCATCCCCATCGACGGATGGGAAATCGATCCGGAGATCATCGCGGTGGGGCGGGAATACTTCGACATGCGGGAACCGAATCTGAATGCCATTCCCGAGGATGGCCGCTGGGGCCTGGAGCACAGCCCCTACTTGTACAGCGTGATCGCCATCGATGCCTACCGGCCGCCCTATATCCCCTGGCACCTCACAACAAAGGAATTCTTCCGCTCCGTGTATGCCCGTTTGGAGCCCTCCGGCGCGCTGGCGATCAACGTCTGGCGCACGCCCCAAGATCGCCGGCTGGTGGACGCGATGGCCGCCACGATCGGCGAAGTGTTTCCCTCGGTGCGCGTTGTGGATGTGCCGGATACGTTCAACAGCGTGATCTTTGCCACGGTGAAGCAGACCGGGGATGCCAATCTGCTTGAGAACCTGCGCATATTGAATTCGGCGGAGAATACACATCCCTTGCTGTTGGACGCCCTGACTCTCGCCGCGGTCAACGCGAAGCCAACTCCGCAAGGGGGTGTGATCTTCACCGACGACCTGGCTCCTGTCGAGCGAATCGCCAATTCGATCGTGCTGCGGTTCGTGCTGCAGGGGGGATTCGCCTCCTTGCCGGCGGTGGGAGAGTAGGAATGGACACGACAGGCCCGGATCGCCGCGGACCACGGCTGGCAGCGATACTCTTGTCCCTGCTTGTGCCTATCGCACTGCTGCTGGGGGGAGTGCGGATGCTGCTCACGGACTCCTTTGTCCAGATCGAGTATCGCACGCCCGGCTTTCCCCCTGACCCCTACGGTTTCGACCGGGGAGATCGACTCAAATGGGGCACTATCGCCCTGCAGTATCTGCTGAACGATCAAGGAATCGATTTCCTCGGCGATCTGCGTTTCGACACGGGAGAGCCCGTCTTCAACGCGCGCGAACTGAGCCACATGCAGGATGTCAAGCGACTGACCCGACTTGTGCTCCGCGCCTGGCCGGTCGCGCTGCTGAACGTGGGCCTGCTGTGCGTGGCCATCTATCTGTGGGCCGGCTCGAATGTGGTCTGGAAGGCATTGGGGCGCGGTTCACTGCTGACGTTGATCCTGATGGGCGTGTTGATCCTCGGTGTGGCGGCGGCATTCCAGTTCGTGTTTGTTGGATTCCATCACATCTTCTTCGAGGGAGATACCTGGCTGTTCAAGTACAGCGACACTCTGATCCGTCTCTTCCCGGAGCGCTTCTGGCGAGACACCTTCATCGCCCTGGTTGCCGGCGTGGCTGCGCAGGCTCTGATCCTGCGCTGGATCGCGCAATGGGCTGGAGGAAAGGCTGCGGACGAACAGCGGCCGGGCGCGGAGGGCTAGCTCATCGAGCGCCGCTTGCCGACGAGCACCCGAACTCGCGAAGCTTGTGAGCGTCGAGGCGCCCCGGCATCCGTTTGCACGGCCTGCCGATGCCCAAGGCATGCACCTTGCAGCCTCTTCTTTGGGGCAGACGGGCGAAGGCCGGTATGCCTCGTTGACGCTTGAATCCACCTTTGGTATATTGCGTTGGCTGTGAGCATGAAGTCCACTGGCAGGCAACATATGCTCCGAAAGCAGATCCGCCGCCTGGGAAGGTGGCTTGAGCCGGGCCTGGGTATCAAGCGCTGGCTGGCTCTGGGGATCGTCGGCATGGCGCTTGCGGCCTTGGGGCTGGCGGTCTTGATCCTGGATGTCTACCGCTCGAACCCCGGATCTCCACTCCTGGCCGTGCTCAGTCTGCGGGGCCTTCCTCGCTGGGAGCGGGCGCTCATCTTCGGCCTCAGCGGGATCACTCTTACGCTGATCTCATTCCTGCAGCTTAATCGCACTCTGCTCGCCCCTTATCTCCGTCCGGGCAGGCCGGTAGTGGAGGCGGTCGCCAACCACCGCAGGCTGGAACGTGGGCTGCGGATAGTCGCCGTGGGCGGCGGCACCGGCCTGTCCGCGCTGCTGCGCGGCCTGAAGGCGCACTCCGCGAATATCACCGCCGTGGTGACGATGGCGGACGACGGAGGGTCCTCCGGCCGGCTCCGGCAGGCGCTTGGCCTGCCGCCGCCGGGGGATCTGAGAAGCTGCCTGGCCGCGCTGTCCGACGATGAGGATCTGCTCAGCCAATTGTTCAAGTACCGGTTCTCCCAGGGGGATGAATTGGGCGGGCATTCATTCGGCAATCTCTTCATCGCTGCGCTTGCCAAGGTGACCGGAAGCTTTGAGGCCGGGGTGCTGGAAGCGGGGAAAGTGCTGGCGATCCGGGGTCGTGTGCTCCCTTCCACACTTGCGGACATACGCTTGATCGCCGAGAAATCCGCCCAGCCGGAAGGACAATTGGTCCGTGTCCGGGGAGAGAGCCATATCCCCGAAGTGACCGGCCGAATTACCCATGTGCAGTTGGATCCGGGCAATCCGCAGGCATATCCGGAGGTGATCCGGGCAATATTGAACGCGGACATGGTCGTAGTGGGCCCCGGCAGCCTGTATACCAGCATCATCCCCAATCTGCTGGTGCCGGACCTGCGGGAAGCCCTGAGGACCACGAAGGCCTTCAAGGCATATGTGTGCAACATCGCCACGCAGCCCGGTGAGACGGATGGATTCAGCGCGCTGGATCACCTGGACGCGATCCATGCCCATGCCGCTCCGCCGTTGTTCGATGTCATGATTGCCAACGACACATTCGCAGGGTCGCTCCCGCCGACATCGGAGTGGGTCAGGCCGCCTGGAGAAGACGAGGCGTTCATCCCCGTGTACCTCGCTGACCTCACCGATCCCGAGCAGCCCGGCCGCCATCGGAGCGCCCGCCTGGCGAAGGTGCTCATCGATCTGCTTCTGGAAAAGACCTCTCCGCTCGAACTCGGAACGCCGGAGCGAGAGACTCTCGAGCCGACGAACGGCAGCTAGTCGATCCTTGAATTCCGGCTGGACGATCCCCACCTCATCTTGAGGTTGGATGGAGGACCGAAAGACAATGGCGAAGAAGACGATCCGCGACGTGGATGTCGGGGGAAAACGCGTTCTTGTGCGGGTGGATTTCAACGTGCCGATCCAGGAAGGAATAGTCGGCGATGACACGCGCGTGCGCGCTGCCCTGCCGACCATCCGGGATTTGTTGGAGCGGGGAGCGGCGGTGATCCTGTGCTCGCACCTGGGGAGGCCAAAGGGACAGCCGGACCCCGACCTCTCCCTCGAGCCGGTGGCGGATTACCTCGGCACACTGTTGCCCAACAAGGTGGATTTCGCACCGGATTGCGTGGGAGAGGTGGCTGACGAGGCCGCTGCGATGCTCCGGCCGGGCGAGGTGCTGGTGCTGGAAAACACCCGCTTCCATCCCGAAGAGCAGAAGAATGACCCTGCCTTCGCTCGCGCCTTGGCTTCCCACGCCGACCTGTTTGTGAATGATGCCTTCGGCTCCGCCCACCGGGCGCACGCTTCGACCGAGGGGGTGACGCACTTTCTTCCTGCGGTGGCCGGCTACCTCATTGAGAAAGAGCTGCGCTATCTGGCCCCGGTGCTCGTCTCCCCGGCCCACCCTTTTGTGGCGATCCTGGGAGGCGCGAAGATCTCGGACAAGATCGGCGTGGTCGAAAGCCTCCTCGACCGTGCCGACCGATTGCTCATCGGTGGGGCCATGGCGAATACCTTCCTCGCCGCCGAGGGGTTCGATCTCGGAGAGTCGCTGGTCGAGCCGGAGTCGTTCGGCGACGCTCGCGAGATGCGGTCCCGGGGGGAGGGCAAGCTGGTCTTCCCGGAGGATGTGGTGGCTGCGGCTGAATTCGCGGATCGGGCGGAGCACCGCACCGTCCCCGTCGGCGGCGTGCCGGCAGGTTGGCGGGTCCTGGACATCGGGGAGAGGACGCGCCGGCGATTTGCCGAAGAAGTGCGTTCGGCGCAGCTCGTCGTCTGGAACGGCCCCATGGGAGTGTTCGAATTGCCCAGCTTTTCCAAGGGGACGCGTGCGGTGGCCGAAGCAGTGGCCGCTTGCTCAGGGACGACGATCGTGGGAGGCGGCGATTCGGTCGCCGCGGTGCAGGAAGCCGGCCTGGGGGACAAAATCGATCATGTTTCCACCGGCGGGGGCGCCATGCTGACCTATCTGGAGGGAAAGCCCCTTCCCGGCATCGAAGCCTTGTTGGATAAGGATGACCCGTAGATTCCCCGTCCGGCCTTGGGCGCCGCGGACCCGATCCGTTCACCGGCCTCGGCGATCGCCGGTTCCTTGGTTGCGCTTGGCGCACCCATAGGCGGCGCCGTCAGGCAGTCCCAAACTGCCGGTCGCCGGCGTCGCCCAAGCCAGGAAGGATGAACCCATGTTCGTTCAGGCCCCGGTCCACCGCCGCAATGTGGATGGGCACCTCCGGGTGGTGGGATGAAAGGTTTTCGACTCCCTCGGGCGCGGCGATAATGCCGATGAATTTGATCCGGCTCACCCCCCAATCCTTCAGGATATCCACCGTCGCCACAGCCGATCCGCCTGTGGCGAGCATCGGATCCAGAATCAAACACACGGAGACGGTGGGCTCCACCGGAAGCTTGTTATAGTATTCCACCGGCTTGAGCGTGCGTTCGTCACGGTATAAACCGATGTGCCAGACCTCGGCGCTGGGCATCAACTCCCAGATCCCCTCCACCATCCCCAGCCCGGCTCGCAGCACGGGGACCAGCCCTATTCTGTCAACCAACTCCTCCCCTTGCGCCTCCTCCATGGGAGTGACGATCTGCGCCCGGCGCGATCTTAGGTCCAGCGTGGCCTCGTAAGCCATCAAAGCGGAAATCTCCCGGACGAGTTCACGAAACTTGCGAGGGTCGGTGCGCTTGTCCCTGAGCTTCGCAACCTTGTGGGCGACCAGGGGATGACTGGAAACGTGTAGATTTGCTGTGCTCACGGCAATCCTCCTTGTCGGCGAGTCCCACCTCAGGCACCTGCCAGACGGGGCAGCCGCTTCAGGGCCAAAATCGTCAGATCATCGCTGAAGGAATCCACCGCGCTGAACTCGCGCACATCGCGTGTGACGGAATCTGCGATCGACTGCGCGCCCCGGCTGTGGAGCGCTTCACAGAGCCGCTGCAAGCGGCCTGTGCCATAGAATTCCCCGCTGGGCGAGGAGGCCTCTGTCACTCCGTCTGTATAGAGGATCAGCAGGCTGCCCTCCGCCAATTGGCACCGCTGGGTAGCATAGGAAGCATCTTCCTGCACACCTAACACGACACCGTGATCCTTGAGCCAACGGCTCGCCCCATCGGCCTCCACCAGCAGCGGAGGGTTGTGCCCGCCGTTCGCGCATAGGATGGTCCCACTTTCAGGCTCCCACACGGCGTAGAAGAGGCTCACGAAGAAGTCTGATAGGCTCTCCAATTGCAGCATCGAGTTCATGCGCCGCAGGGCGAGGCCTGGGTCCACGTGGCTGGGGGCGATGGAGCGCAGCAAGGTCCTGCTTACAGCCATGAACAGGGCTGCGGGGACGCTCTTTCCAGAAACATCGGCGATGGCGATACCCCAGCGTGTGCCGGATTGGCCCGGATCCAGGTGGATGAAATCATAGAAATCCCCCCCGACCTCCCGGGCGGAGGCCCAACTGATCCCGATTTCCCAGCCTTCGTGGTGGGGGATCTCGCGCGGCAGGAAGCTGGCTTGAATGTCGTGCGCCATGGCGATTTCGTTCTCCAAGGCCTGGCGCTGGGAGGCCTCCTGCACGAGGCGTACGTTCTCAAGGCGAAGCGACACCTGATGGGCGATTCCCGCCTGCAGGGAAGTGCGCTCGGCAGCCGCCGGCGAGGCCTCGACCAACAGCAGCCCCAGCGTCACCTCCCCATCATCGAGCAAAAAGCCCGTCACCTGATCGGATCCGAGTGCCCCCGCCAATCGACCTGGGAGACGAACCTGCATGGAGGCTTCGCTTTGCTGGGCGGAGGGCTGCAAGCCAAATTCGGAGAAGTCGAAGGCCAGGCCCTGGATTGCATCCTGCTCCGCCCGCCGGATGCCTGCCATGGGGCCGACCCGAAAGCGAGACGACGGCTCGTCCGCGATCAGGAGAACCGCCCAGCGTGTCCCGGCGATCAAAGTGGTCAACTGCAGCACCGATTGGAGCGCCTGCCCCGGATCGCCAGGGCGGGCTGCGTGCCGGGCCACTTCCAGCAGCACCGTGCGGATATAGCTCTGCTCCCGGAGGCGGGTGAAATTGCGCGTTTCCAGTGTGGCAATGGCCAATTGCGCGGCGACCATCTCCGCCATCTTTATCTCGTCACCGGAGAAGGGCCGTTTGATGCTCGATGTGATATCCAACACACCCAGGATCTTCCCTTCCACCCGCAGCGGGACCGCCAGCCCCGAGAGCGTTCGCTCCTCAGCCTCCTGCGCCGGATGAGGAATCCTGGCATACTGCAGCATGCGCCCTTCCTCACCCACCTGTCCAATGGGACCGAACCCCAGCGGGACGCGTAAATCGGAGGCTCCCGTCTCACCGGGCTGGCAGGCTCTGAGCACCAGTTCATCGTCCAGCAATTCAAACAGCCTGACTTGATCTCGCTCCAGGGCTCGCAGGAGCAGCCCTGCGATGTGGGCGAAGGATTCCTCCAATGGCCTGAGGGTGCTCAGCCGGCGGGAGACCTGATCGATCATCCGCAGCATCTTGCCCCGGATCGCAGCTTCCTGCTGCAGGCCCTGCATCTCCATGATGCGGGAGACCTGATCGGCCACCAGGCTGAAAACCAATTGCTGTAGGGCGGAATAAGGGGTGTGCTCCGGGCGCTGGATCCCGATCAGGCCGAAGGTTGCCCCCTCCGCTTGCAGCGGTCTGAGCATCACAGAACCGGTAGACTCCCCTTCGGGACCTCCGAAAGGTGGAAGACCCTCCGCCAGCAGCGTGGGATCCAATTCTGCGGAAGCGCCGGGAGGTTGGACGCTCCGCATGTGGTTGAGCAGATTCCGCTCATCGGCTCCCACCCGCAGCGTCAGATTGGGGTATTTGTCGCCCTCCTCGATGCGCAAGAGCGTGCGGTACTCCTCCCCATCATAGATCCCCATCTGGAAGCCGGAGCAAGGCAGGAGTTGGACGATCTGAAGATAGGCCGTCTCAGCGACTTCCACCGGGTCGGATCCTGCGGCTTGAATCTCGGCCAGGGCGACCGAAATGCCGGCCAGATGGTCGTAGGGGTCGCTTGCGAGGCTCGTTTTCGCTCTGCGGCCCGCGATCCACAACCCAATTCCTCCGCCGAGCAGGATGCACAGCAGCCCGGCAATCAGCATGCCCGGCTGGGCCAGATCCGAACCGGCTTGGGGAAATGAGGGAATCGGCATCGCCGATCAGAAGCCTGGGCTGCGCTGCTTCACCATACGCAGGATATTCTGGCTGCCTCGTCGTTCATATTGAACCGAATCCATCACCCGGTGGATGATCTGCAGGCCCAACCCACCGGGCTCTGGATCTTCGAGGTTGATGGTTGGTGCGCTGGGGCGCTTGGCCGAATTGAAGGCCGGGCCCGAATCGGTGACCTCAATGGCCAATCCCTGCGGGAAAACACGCGTCACGATCATGATGTGGTCATTGGAGCCACCGCCATAGCCGTGAAGGATGATGTTCTCGCAGGCTTCGGAGGCGGCGAGTTGGCAGGCATATTGGGTACGTTCGTCGAAGCCGGCGCCGCTGGCCGCGGCGCCGATGAAATCGATGACCTGGTCGATGGACTCCAGCCTGCCCTCTACCGTAAGTCGGCGGGTGGTCATCAGGCTAGAAAGAGGCGATCGCCGCCTCTCGATCGTCAAAAGTGGTGAAGATCACATCCAGGCCAGCGATATCCAGGGTGTCCTTGACTCTCTGAGAGGGCTGGGCGATGAACAGGTCTCCCCCGGCGCGTTGGGCCGCCTTGCGCGCCGTGAGCATGACCCGCAGCCCGCTCGAGGAGACGAATTCCACGGCCTGCATATCGAGGACGAGGTTCTTATTCCCATTGGCGCGCAGATCGTCAAGGACCGCCTCGAGCTCAGGCGCCCGGGCCGCGTCGATCCTGCCAGAAATCTCAACCACCGCTGCTCGCTTGTATTCTTGCGTCTTGATCTCCACTTCAACGCTCCTCCCTCATGATGATCTCTGCACCACATACTCGCCCAACTCCAGCAGGGCCTGATGCTGGGGTGACTCCGGGAATTCCAACAGCGGACGCGTGGCTGCAGAGGCGAACCCTCCAGCCTCTTCCAACGCCATTTCGATGGCCCCGGAATCGCGAATGGCATCGACCAGATGTTGGAGATCCTTTTCACCCAGTTTCCCGCCATTGAGGATGATCTGCAGACGTTCGTCGCCGGACTCTTGTTCGCGATAGCAGATCGCGGGCAGTGTTATCAAGCCTTGGCGCAGATCGCTGGCCACGGGCTTGCCGACGCGCTCCTGTTTGCCCGTGAAGTCCAACACATCATCCACAATCTGGAAGGCGATCCCCAGGTTATAGCCATAGGTTTCCAAGGCATCAATCGTCTTCTCGTCCATCTCGCTGAGCATGGCCGGCCCAGCGGCGGCCAATTCGAACAAAGACGCGGTCTTTGCATAGATGCGGTTGAAATAGTCGCGACGCAGATCGTCTCTATGCTGCTGCTCGAAAAGCTGGGTGATCTCCCCGTTGACGATGGTCATCAGTGTCTGCGCGAAGCGCGACATCAGGCGGAGAGAATCCGTGCGAGAGGCCAGTTCCGCTGCCCTCGCAAAGACGTAGTCTCCGGTGAGCACGGTGGCGCCCGGCGTTGAGCGTGCGTTCAACGTCGGGATTCCTCGCCGCAAGAGCGACCCGTCGATCAGATCGTCGTGCACCAGGGTCGCAGTGTGAAGCATTTCGATCGCCGCCGCGAGGTAGACCGTGCGGCCGGTCTCACATCCAAGCATGCCTCCGGCAAGAAGAACGATGGTCGGGCGGATTCTCTTCCCGCCCGAGCTGAGAATATGCTCAATTGCCGCGCCCAGATAGGGGGCATGGCCCCTGGGGCCTTGCCTCATGGCCTCTTCAACCAGTCGCATCTGTTCGCGGACGAGATCAAAGAATGCTGCAGTTTTCGTTTCCATTATCCCAACCAAAGAGTATCGACGCGTTGCGTGTTGTCGTCAAGCCGATCTCGGCCAGATCCGTCCCATGGATCTCCGCCAATTGTACTGCGACCAGGCGCACGTAGCCGGGCTCATTCCGCTCTCCCCTGTGCGGCTGAGGTGGCAGGAACGGGGCGTCCGTTTCGATCAGCGTGCGGTCGGGCGCCAGCTCGCTCACCACCCTACGCAGACCATCCGCGTTCGGATAGGTCACCGGCCCGGCGATCCCGATATAAAAGCCGGCCTCCGTGGCCAGCCTGGCGCTGCTCACATCCGCCGAGTAGGCATGCAGCACTCCCGCCCGCCTGGCCAGATCCGCCGGCAGCGCCGCCGACCAATTCAGCAGATCCGAAAGCACATCCGCCGTCGCTTCCCGGTTGTGAACAATCACCGGCGATCCAAGCTCCCCGGCCAGCTCGAGCTGCGCCCGGAAGGCATGCCTCTGGGCGCTGCGGGCCGAGTAGTCCCGATAATAGTCCAGCCCGATCTCCCCGATTGCGACGACCTTGGGGGAACGGCACATCGCGGCCAGTTCGGTCTGGCAGGTCTCATCCCAACCATCGGCTTCATGCGGATGCACACCCACGGCGCAGCAGATCTCGGGATGCCGCTCGGCCATCCGCAACGCCTGCCGGCTGGTGGCGATATCCGTGCCCGGAACGACCATTCGCCGGACACCCGCCTGGCGGGCCCGCTCCAGGACAGCCTCGATGTCGGTTGCGAAGTCGCTTGCATACAGATGGCAGTGGCTATCGACCAGTGCGGGGGCGGGATGCCTCATTCGATGCCGACGATCCTCAAGCCGTCCTGGAGAATCGCCTTCACTCGATCGGATCGGGTCGTCTCACAGTATACCCGCACGAGGGGCTCTGTTCCGGAGAATCGAATCAGCAGCCAGCCGCCGTCCTCCAGCGAGTACTTATAGCCGTCCAACCTGTTCACACCTGTGACCTTCAGCCCTCCGATTTCGGCAGGATCGGCCGATTCGATATTCTCGCGATAGAGATGGCGGCTGTCGCTGTCCAGAGGGGCATCGATGCGATCGTAGTAATGCTCTCCCACTTTCTCGAAGAGCATGGCCACCAGCTCGGAGGGCTGCCTTCCGGTCCGGACCATGAAATCCAAGAGATAGAGGCCAGCCAGAATCCCATCCCGCTCCGGCACATGGTCCCGGAACGCATAGCCTCCGGATTCCTCCCCGCCGATCATCGCCCCCACCTCGACCATCTTGGGTGCTACATATTTGAATCCCACCCCGGTCTCGTAGACCGGCACGCCGTACATCCTCCCCAGCTTGTTCAGCATGGAGGTGGTGGATAGGGTCTTTACGATCGGACCCCGCTCAGCTCGAATTTCCAGGAAGTAGTATGCCAGCAAGCCAAATACCCGCAGTTGGTCGACGAAATTGCCCGCTTCATCTCCCAGCCCGAAGCGATCCGCGTCGCCATCGGTCACGATCAACGCTTGGGCGCCTTCCTCCGTGGTGCGCCGGAGGCCGGCATCCACATTGGGAGGGATGGGTTCCGGGCGGGCCATTTCCGGGAAGATCGGATTTCGCCTGTCGTGAATCTCCACGACCTGCGTAGCCCCGCCGGACAGCAGCCGGGAGAACCAACCGGCGCCGTTTCCCCACATCGCATCCACGACGACTTTCAAGCCGGCCCGGCGGATGGGTTCTATGTCGATCAGCCGCGTGATCTGCTCGACATACGCCTGTGCGGGATCAAAATAGCGCACCAGGCCTTGTTCCAGGGCGTCATCCAGCGCCAAGCGCTTGATCTCCGCCTCCCGGCCCGGGATCTCGGCTTCGATCTCGCGCAACCCTTCGGGATCCACCGCGCCGCCCCTGTGATCCCGGACTTTGAAGCCGTTGTCGCTGTAGGGGTTGTGCGAAGCGGTGATATTGACCGCGCCCAGGGCGCCGTTGGCCGTCACCGCATAGGAGATCGTGGGTGTGGGCGCGGCCCCGTCCGTCAGCAGCACGTGCAGGCCGTTTGCCGCCAGCACCTCGGCGGCGGCGGCGGCAAAATCCTCGGAAGCGAAGCGCTTGTCATGACCCACGACAACCAGTCGATTCGCTCCCCCCATCCTTTGGAGGTATTGGGCGAATCCTTGTGCGCACCGCCGGACTGCGGAGAAAGTGTAGTCCGCCGCGATGCGACCGCGCCATCCATCCGTCCCAAATCTAATCGGGGGAAGCGTCATCACTTTTTCCTCATTGCGAGCTGGGTGAGAAGATAGAATTGGCCAGGCTTCGTTGAGGCCTGGCCTCGGGATCTGCGCTTCCTTGTTCGGGGGACGCCCCAGGGCTGAGGCTGTTGCTTCTTACGCCGCCCTGGCGGGTTCTCACCGCTCCTGACATTATGTGAGGTCATTATATCTCGAATGCGGGCCGGCGGCCAGAGGGCGCGTCCCACGCGTGTGTTCCATTTCAGGGGGCGGCTATGTTCGAAAACTGGCCCGTCACTCGGGCGCCCTCCATTCAGCTCCTGGACTGCCCATCGCGGTGATCCACGCCGCGGAAGATCGGCTCCGCCTTTGGAGATCCTTTCCACCCCCCACCCCAATCCCCTCCCCCCCCAAAGACCTCTCCCCCTCCCCCGGCCTCCGGAAGACCCGGGAAAACGGCCCAGCATGTTGGGGGAGGGGGCAAGGGGGTGGGGGGTTGTCGGCTCTTCGCTCTGGACCGGAGGCCCTCTGTGAGCCGCGGCTGCTTCAGGCGAGGGAGGCGAGGGTATTGCCCCCCAGGATGGAACGCACCCCGTCCCACGCGTGTCTTCCATTTCAGGGGGCGCGGCTGCTTGAGAGTGAATGTACGGCGCGCATCTCGATACACCTCGTGGTTTCACCACTCGGCACTCGAGATGCGCCTCCCCACAATCGGAATGTGCGAAGCAGGCCGCATCTCGAGCAGCGGCGAGCGGAGCCAGGCGCGTATTGAGAGGCCTGGGCCGTGACGTTGACAGGGTGCGACAGGTACGAGTCTGCCGTGTCAGATCGCCCGCCAGGATGGAAGGCGCCCCGTCCCACAGTGTTGTGCGAAGCTCCGGCATCGGCGCCCACCAAAACCTCTTTCCCGATGCTGGGGGAGGGGAATATGTGGTCCGAAAGATCTCGAGAGACGGCGAAGATGACCAAGCCTCCCCGAAGTTGGGGGGATCTAGGGGGGGCGATCCCGATCATGCGGCTCGTCGAGCACGCCCGCAGCTTGGAGGAGCCTTGCGCAGCAAATCACGGGCCGGCTGCCGGAGTGGGTATTGAAAACCATCGGGCTCCATGATAGACTCCCCCCGTTGCATTGGAAGGCCCATTCCGTCACTTTCCGCTCCTCGTCGCGCCGCCGGGCGCCGCAGGGGGCAATCCCGGGGAAAGGAGATTTCAGGATGCGCAAGTATGAATTGGCGTTTATCGTCGACCCCGACCTCGATGCGGAGGCACTGGCATCGATAGAGGAGCGCGTCACCGGCTGGATTTCGGGCGCCGGGGGCACCATCCTCAGCGCGGAGAGAGGCGGCAGGAAGCGCCTCGCATATCCGATCCGCAAGAAACAGGAAGGATACTACTTCTTTCTGGATGTCGAAATGCCGCCGCATGGCGGGGCGGATCTGGAACGCAATCTGCGCTTGTCTGAGCCCGTCCTGCGGTTCCTCTTGACCGTGAGGGAATGACGGCTGGGGAATGATGGGACGGAGAAGGAGGCCGTGATGGCTCGAGGCCTGAACAAGGTTATGATTATTGGCAACTTGGGGCGAGATCCGGAGATGCGCTACACTCCATCGGGCCGGCCGGTCACCACATTCAGCGTCGGATCCACGCGGACTTGGGTGTCTTCGGATGGGCGGCACGAGGAGACCGAATGGTTCAATGTGATCGCCTGGGGAAGCCTGGCCGAAATCTGCAACCAGTACCTGCACAAAGGGGGCCAGGTATATGTGGAAGGCCGGCTGCAGAGTCGGAAATGGGAGGATACCGAAGGACGGAAGCATACCTCCACCGAGATTGTGGCGGAGGAGATGATCATGCTTGGTGATCGGAGGGACTCCGATCGCCTTTACTCATCCTCCCCCGAAGAGGAGGATGAGGTTGATGCGGCCTGATTCTCCCGCGGCGCCGATGGTTGAACGATTCCAGGAAGATGAAAAGGAGTGTCCCTGTGGCTGAGAGAAGGAAGCGCTACGAAGCGGAAAACGACGAGGACGAAGAAGATGCCCTGGATGAGGAAGAAGAGGAAGACGAGGACGAAGGGGAGGGAGGCGGACGTCCTTCGGGAAGGCGTCGATCCGGGCCTCCCCGCAGGTCGTTCCGGGGCGGGCGCGGCTACGGACGGCGGCCTCGGCTGTGCCAGTTCTGCGCCGAGAAGACCAAGTATATCGACTATAAGCAGGTTGATCTGCTGAAGCGCTTCACCAACGAGCAGGGCAAGATCCGCCCGCGGCGGGAGACGGGCACCTGCGCCCGGCACCAGCGCATGCTGGCCAAGGCCGTCAAGCGGGCGCGACACATCGCCTTACTGCCCTATGCGGTGGAACGGGCGCCTTGATCCCGAGGCGACGGCTTCACTTCCGATTGATCTTCCTGGGAGGAGAATAGGCGAATGGCGCGCAAGCAATCCGGGGCGAGGATGACACGCAAACACCGGGCGCATCTGCGCCGCGAACAGCGGCAGCGGCGGTGGGTCCTCGCCGGCACCATCGCAGTGTTTGCCGCCGTCATCGGCTTGGTGGGATTCGGCTGGCTGAAGACCAACATCATTGACCCTGGCCGCCCGGTGCTGACGGTCAACGGCGACGAAATCTCGCGCGAGGAATTTCGGGGAAGGGTGCGCCTGGCCCAGTTGAACCTGTTGGACGAATACAACTACCTGAACCAGCTCAGCGCCGCCTACACGGGCCAAACGGAGGTGCCCAGCTTCATCCAACAGCAGTTGGTGCAGGTGCAGACCCAGCTCGACAACCCGGAATCCTTGGGCCAGCAAATCATGGACACGCTGACGACGGAACTCCTCGTGCGTCAAGAGGCCGCCAGGCGAGGCATCGAGGTGACGGACGAGGAGCTCGACCGGGAGATCGCCCACAACTTCAACTTCTATCCGGAAGGGACCCCGACTGCGCGCCCGACCGCATCCCCCGCCCCGACGCAGGTGCCGACGGAAGGCGCCGAGCCGACCTCCGAAGGGCCGACCCCGACCGTGGGGCCCACAAACACGCCGGCGCCTACGCCGACCCCGTACACCCTACAGGCATATGAGCAGGATTACGCTCAGACGATTGACGTGCTGGCCGGCTATGATATCCCCGAAGATGTGTTCCGTGAGCAAATCCGGGCGGGTCTGCTCCAGGCGAAGCTGGAGGAAGCCTTCGCCGCGGAAACCTCCCGCCAGGCGGATCAGGTATGGCACGAATACTTGGTCGTGGACACCGAGGAAGAGGCGCAGGCTTTGCTCGACCGGCTGGATCAGGGGGAAACGTGGGACGATCTGGTGGCCGGCTTCAGCGAAGGGGAGGCCGGTGCGCCGAACAACGTGGACCTTGGCTGGCTGACGCAGGACGACATGGCGCGCCGGTTCGGCGAGGAATATGCGCAAGCGGTATTCGACACGCCGGTGGGCGATGTCGGGGGGCCATTGGAGACCAGCATCGGATGGCACGTCTTCCTGGTGAAGGGCCACGAGGTGCGCGATATGTCCGACGCGGAATTCCAGCGCGTGGTCCAGGATGAATTCCAGAATTGGGTGCAGACCGCCAGAGACGCGGCGGATATCAACCTGGCGTCGGATTGGGCCTCGGCTGTGCCGCCCGTCCCCAACCAGCAGCTTCCCTAGCGGCTTCGTGCCGCCGCACACCGATTCTCGATCGTTGCGCCTCACGCGCCACAGCGACTGCGCATAGCCAATTATCAGGTAGGGCATACACAATACACAATGCACATGCAAGAGGGTGCATGCGGATTTTTGTCGCGCGATGTGATCCCGGGAGTGGACGATATTCGGCCCTGCGGGCTCGATGAGCCCCCTCCTCCCGCATTGCGCTTCGATCGGCCTCCGGCCCCTTGGCCCCGCCCCTTGTATCAACCAACCCCTCCCCCACAGCGATCTCGGTATGGAGGAATCAACGCCAACTGTGGGGGAAGGGAATTGGGGTGGGGGCAAATCCCGCCCATCTCGCGGGGCAGCGAACCGAATGCCGAGTCCTCTGTTCAAGTAGACCGCTGCCAAGCCGCACGGATGCATAATCAACTTGCTCTCTGCGCCCCGGGGCACAGCCTCTGAGACACGAGGCCGACGCCCTTGCAGCAAGTGAGCGGATGCACCCCATGCAAAATGACCTCTTGCTGGGGGGGCGGGCAGAGAATATACTCATTTTAATGGAGTCAGAATGAACATTTCCGGCCTGTTAGGGCTGCTGCCACCGGATACGAGCCCCGCGGAGCGGGACATGGTCGAGCGCGCCTATCGCGTGGCCGCCGCTGCGCATGAAGGCCAGCGAAGAGCCTCCGGGGAGCCATATGTCCAGCATTGCCTGGCGGTGGCGGCCATTCTGGCCGAGCTTAACGTCCCCGCGCCTGCCGTCGCGGCTGCGGTGCTGCACGATACCGTGGAAGATACGGATGTCACCCTGGAAGATCTGGAGCGCGACTTCGGCGAGGAGATTGCGTCGCTGGTGGATGGCGTCACCAAGCTGGCCCAGCTTCCAAGGGTGAGCGACCACGACGGGCGGCCTCACGAACAGCGAGCGACGCGCGTGGCGCTCAACCGCGAGACGCTGCGCAAGACCTTCCTGGCGATGGGGGATGATGTGCGCGTCGTGCTGATCAAGCTCGCCGACCGTCTGCACAATATGCGGACATTGTCGCATCTGGCCCCGGAGAAACAGAAGCGCATCGCCGAGGAGACGCTGGAAATCTATGCTCCCTTGGCAAATCGACTGGGGATCTGGCAAATGAAGTGGGAGTTGGAGGATCTGAGCTTCCGCTATGTGCGCCCTGAGAAATATAAGGAGATCGCAAGGCACATCGCCGAGCGGCGTGCAGACCGGGAGAAAGATATCCGGGCGATCGCGCAGCGGGTCAAGGGGGAATTGCTCAAGGCGGGCATCGAAGCCGAGGTGGAGGCACGGCCCAAACACCTGTATTCCATCTACCGAAAGATGGAGCGCAAGGGAGTGCCCTTTGAAGAGGTGTATGACGTGCGTGGTATCCGTATCCTGGTGGAGGATGAATCGGATTGCTACCTTGCCCTCGGGGTGATTCACAGCAATTGGAAGCCAATCCCGGGCACATTTGATGACTATATCGCCACCCCCAAGGACAACTTCTACCAGTCCCTGCATACAGCCGTGATCTACGACGACGGGGGCACCCTCGAAGCGCAGATCCGAACCCCCGAGATGCATGAGAACGCGGAGTACGGGATCGCCAGCCACTGGCGCTACAAGGAAGGGCGGAAGCGGGACAAGGCTTTCGAGCAGCGGGTGCTCTGGCTCCGCAGGCTCATGGAGTGGCGGCAGGACGTGGACGACGCCAGCGACTTCGTGGACGCGATGAAATCCGACGTCTTCGACGATCGGGTGTATGTGTTCACCCCGCGGGGGGATATCATCGATCTGCCGGCGGGCTCGACCCCCATCGACTTTGCCTATCACATCCACACGGAGATCGGTCACCGATGCCGGGGGGCGAAGGTCAACGGCAAGCTCACGTCCCTGGACCACAGGCTGCAGACCGGCGACAACGTTGAAATCCTGACGGCGAAGCGCGGCGGCCCCAGCCGGGATTGGCTCAATCCCAGCCTGGAGATGGTCAAAACCCAACGCGCCCGCGGCAAGATCCGGCAGTGGTTCCGGCGCCAGGATCGGGAGCAGAATATCTCCCATGGGCGCAATCTGCTGGAGCGAGAGCTCCATCGGTTGGGATTGGACAGCGTCTCGCATGACGAGATCGCCGATCGCCTGAGTTTCGGCGAGGCGGATGATCTCTTCGCCGCCATCGGCTGTGGAGACCTTCAATTGGGCAGGATCGTGGCCCGCCTGGTCGAACAGCAGGAAGTGGAGATCAGTCTGCCGGAGGAGCCGTTCGAAGCTCCGCTGGAACAACCCGTGGAATCGGAGGAGATCAGTGTGCTCGGCCTTTCCGGCGTGCTGACACACCTGGGGCGCTGCTGCAATCCGGCCCCCGGCGATCCGATTGTCGGCTACATCACCCGCGGGCGGGGCGCCACGATCCATCGCAGAGATTGCCCGAACATCCTGCGCATCGATGATCGGGACCGGGAGCGCCTGGTGCAGGTATCCTGGGGGCAGCCGCGCGAGACCTACCCGGTCTCGGTGCGCATCCGCGCCTATGATCGGGACGGCCTGATGCGCGATGTCTCTACACTGGTGGCCAATGAGGGCATCAATATGCCCTCCATCAACGTGTCCACCAAGAACAGCCTGGCGACATTCGATTTGGTGATGGCGGTCACGGACATCTCCCAGCTCAGCCGGGTGCTCAATCGGCTGGAGGCGCTGCCCAATGTTCTCGAAGCGCGCCGGCTGAGGCCCGGCTAGAATCCCCATTTGCCACGATCCTCCAGCGATCGGTCCGGAGGCGTATGAACGATCTCTTGAGCGTTGAAGAAGCGTTGGAACGCATCCTTTCCAGCCAGGGGGCTTCCCCTCCCCCGGTCGAGCGGATCCCCTTGACGGATGCCCTGGGACGCGTGCTCGCCCAGCCCGTTGTCGCACAAGAGGACCTTCCGCCCTTCGACAACTCCTCCATGGATGGATACGCATTGCGCGCCGGGGACGTGCGCGGCGCCTCATCGAGGCGGCCGGCGCGCCTGCGGGTGAGCGCGGATATCGCCGCCGGAGATCAAGCTCCTCCCCCTCTGGGGGCCGGCGAAGCGATGCGGATCACCACCGGGGCGATGCTGCCGGCAGGCGCGGATTCGGTCGTCCCCGTAGAAGACACGGGTGACCCCGATCCCCAGGTGGGGGTGGATCTCCCGGATATGGTCGAAGTCCACCGCGCCGTCGAGGAGGGGGACTACGTCCGCAAGGCCGGGCAGGATGTGCGGCGGGGGATGCAGCTCCTTCCCGCGGGCCACCGGCTCCGGCCGCAGGATGTCGCCATGCTCGCCGCGGTGGGAATGGCCCGCCCGCTCGTTCGCCGGCGCCCGGTCGTGGCGATCTTCTCAAGCGGCGACGAGCTCCTGGAACCGGAACAGGCGCTCGGAGTGGGGCAGATTCGAGACTCCAACAGCTACGGCCTGCACGCGGCCGTCCGGAAGGCCGGAGCCGACCCGCAGCGGCTCGGAATCGCAGCCGATCGAGAGAGCGAGGTCGAGCGAATGCTCGAACGGGCCGTGTCTTCGGGAGCCAATTTGATACTCGGCTCCGCGGGCGTGAGTATGGGCGCGCATGACTACGTCCGGGACGCACTGCAGAACCACGGGAGACTTGAGATCTGGCGCGTGGACGTCCGGCCCGGCAAGCCGCTGGCTTTTGGCGACTACCGCGGCGTCCCCTTCTTTGGGCTGCCGGGGAATCCGGTCTCGGCGTTGGTCACTTTTGAGATCTTCGTCAGACCCCTGATCGATCGCTTGAGCGGGGCGAAGCGCACCCGGCGCCTCAGGTTGCTGGTGCGGCTGGAGGAACCTGCTGAATCGGATGGCCGGGAAAGCTACTTGCGCGCCGTAGTCCGCCGGGAGGGAGCGGAATACCGGGCCCGCCTGACCGGCAGCCAGGATTCGGGGGTGCTCTCCTCGCTGCTGCTGGCGAACGCCCTGCTGATCGTGCCGGCCGGCGTGAGGCGGTTGGAGGCCGGCGACCAGGCCACCGCCTGGATAACGGGCGAGCTGGGCGACGAAGTGTAAGGTCGGGGGGGTTCGCGGGGGCTGCGGGGCGTCCCTTTGCGTTGTGGGGCCGCTCGGTGCGGGGGCTGCAACCCACCTGGCACAGCTCGGGATCGGAGCACGGGCTGCGGGTCTGCTCGGTCCGGCCGGCGGCGCTCCATCCGGCGCACTTCAGGATCGGAACACGGGGCGTGGAGGGCCGGCCCTCGTGGATCTCCGGCCTACGCCGATGCGGATGGTCTCACACATTGGGGGTAATGGAACAGGGTGGCTGCTTGGACGGCTCGGGGCTCCGGCTAGCTCTTGGATGATTCGAGACGCTGTTCGAGGGTTCGCTGCAGGATCTCTTCCTGTGTCTCGTGATTGGACTTCTTCGGTGCCCCCTGATCGACGGCTTGATCGACATCCTGGTCCTTCTCGGGATGCTGCTCTTTGGCCTTCTCGAGCGCGGCCTTGAGAGCGACTTCCATGGCGGTGGCGGGCTCTTCAACAGGGGTATCCTCGACCACTTCCACTTCCCCTGAATTCTTCATGCTCAAGCTGATCTGGCGCTTCTTGCGATCGAAATCCAGGACCGTGACCTCGACTTCGTCGCCCTCCGAGACGACGTCCCGCGGGCTCTTGACATAGCCCTCGCTCATCTCGCTGATGTGCACGAGGCCCGGCCGCTCGGCGCCGATGTCCACAAATGCGCCGAAATTCTCCAGACGCACCACTTTCCCCGGCACCCGCATGCCGGTCTTGATGTCTCGCCAACCCAATTCCACCGGGCGGATCAGGGTCAGCTCGAGGCGGCCCCGATCGACATCGATGTGATGCACCCACGCGTCGATGGTGTCCCCTTCCTTCACCACGTCTTCTACCCGATTGACCCTCCCCCGTTTCAGTTGCGAAATGTGGATCAGGCCGTCCCGGTCGAGCCCGACGTCCACGAAGGCGCCATACAGCTCCGTCTTTGTGATTCTGCCTTCGATCTTCATCCCTCGCTTGAGGTCTTCAAGCGTCTCGGGCTCGATAATCTTCTCTTGTGATGCCAATTTCACACCTTCCTCGATGATCGCCACAATGATCCCCAAAAGGGTGCCCTTCGCAGAGCGCCGCCATTATACCATGCTCTCATGGCGCCTCAGCCTGCGTGGTCCCTTGTTCCTCTGGAGAGACGTTGACGCGCGCCATTAGATACCATTCGTTCGCGCGCTCGAAGCGTTGGCTTGGGTCCAGGATCGGCCCGATGCTCACCCCCTGGACTTCGCGATCGATGGCGTAGTTGTACACAGGGTAGAAAAGCAGCAGGGAGGGCACTTGATCTTGGAAGCGGTGCTGGAAGTTGCGGTAGAGTTCCGCCCGGCGGGCGGAATCGGGGGTGGTGCGGGCGGCCTCCAGCCACAGGCTGCTGTTCCGGTCATCGAAGCCGGAGTAGTTCTGTCCCGTCTCGATCTGAGTGTCGTGCCAGAACGGATACGGATCCGGGTCGGGATAGCGGGAGAGGTCGAGCGTGGTCAGGGCGGCTTCGTAGTCGCGTGGCTCCAAGTAATCGGCCATCAGATCCTCGGGTGCCACCGCGGTCAGGGACACGTCGATCCCCAGGCGCTCCCAACTCTCCTGCAGCAGCCCGGCGATCTGCGCATACTCCGGTTCATCCGGATAGGCAAGTTCGAACGAAAGCGTCTCATCCTCCTGGGTCCGCAGGTACTCCGGGCTGCCCGGGGTGGCCCCCTCCGGGATCTCCCAACCGAGGCCCTTCAGGAGGGCGCCGGCTTGATCCGGATCGAAGGGGATGGGCGAAAGAGGCGGTGAGAAGGCCCATGAGGAGGGCAGAATCGGGCCGGCGGCCACCACCCCCTGGCCGTCGAGCACCTCGTTGATGAGCCATTCCCGGTTCACCGCCATCAGGAGCGCCTTGCGGAAGTCCTTCTCGGCGAAGAACTCCTTCTGCGGATCTTGAATATTCAGGAACACGATGGTCACTTCGGGGAGTGGAAGCGAATACATATCCAGGTTCGGTTCCTGAAGGATGGTGTTGACGATCGCCGGGCCGACGTCCCCGATGCCCTGGATTTCGCCCGAATAATACGCCTGCAGGGCATCCTCGTCATTCGGGAATAGGCTGAATTCGATGCGCTCCAGAAACGGCACCTGCCCGTAGTATTCCGGGAAAGCGGTCAGTCGCACGCCGGTGATCTTCCCATCCTGCTGCAGGAAGCGATCGAATTGGAACGGCCCGCTGCCGATGGGATCCAGGTTGAAGGGGTGGTCGATCAGCTCGGACGCGCTGACGCCGCGAAGCAGGTGCTCGGGAAGCAGGCCTACGGACAAGTAGTCCAAGAACGGTGCGTAGGGCTCGGGAAGCTGGAACTGGACGGAGTAGTCATCGAGACGGATGACGTTGACTTCCTTCCAGAAATCCCCCAGATCGTCCGGCCCCGGGTAGTCCTCGTCCTGAAGCTTCGAAATGGTGTATACGACATCATCGGCGGTGACGGGCTCGCCGTCATGCCAGCGCGCATCCTTGCGCAGGCTGACGGTGTACAAGGTGGCGTCGGCGGAGATGGCCCATGATTCCGCCAGTTCGGGTTCCGGAAAGCCGCGCGAATCGAAGCGAACCAGCGAATCGTAGAGCAGTTGATCTATGGACCGGTCGATCGTGCTGTATACGTCCAGGACCGGATTCAGCCGGCTGATCACCCCGACCAGGCCTTCCGCGTAGACGCCTCCGCTGACCGGCTGGGGGGCGGCGACCTCCAGCACCGGCGCCTGTCCGAGCAGCAGGCCAATGATCAGGATGATGCCGCCCAAAGCGATGAGGAGCTGCCAGCGGATGTTTCGCATTTCCAGGATTCGGGTACGAGATGGGTTGTGGATTCTGGCTAACCGACCATCACGCTTACGATAGCCATGACGAAGAACAAGGCGCTCAATCCGATTGTGATGTTGAACAGTAGCCGCTCGATCCCGCGCCGGACGTGAAAGCCGGCGCCCCCGGCCGGTTGGCCGCCTCCCAGCCCGCCCAGGCCGGCGCCTTTGCTCTGGAGAAGGATCACGGCGATCAGGGCGACGGAAATCACAATCATTGCGGCATGGAGATATACTTGCACGCAGATTCCTCCTCTTCCGCTAGAACGGGCGGATTATAGCAGACGGGCTCTTGGGCGGCAAGGTCAGCCGGCAGCCTGCCCCACCTTGCTTCGCAAGTATGCTTCGATGAACCCGTCCAGGTCGCCATCCAATACCGCGGTCGTGTTGCCCGTCTCATACTCCGTGCGATGGTCCTTGACCAACTGGTAGGGATGGAGCACATAGGATCTGATCTGGCTTCCCCATTCCGCCTGCACGTACTCGCCCTTGATCTCCGCCAGTTTCTCGTCCTCCTGCTGTCGTTTCACGTCCAGCAGACGCGAGCGCAGGATTCGCATGGCGGTCTCGCGATTCTGGGCTTGAGATCGTTGGTTCTGGCAGCTTACCGTGATGCCCGTGGGCAGGTGGGTGATGCGCACGGCGGTGGCGTTCTTCTGCACATTCTGCCCTCCCGGACCGCCGGCCCGGAAGGTGTCGATGCGCAGATCGGTTGATTTGATGTTCACTTCGTCATCCGTCTCGACCTGCGGATAGACTTCCACCAGTGCGAAACTCGTATGTCGCCGGCTGGAGGCGTCATACGGCGAAATGCGCACCAGGCGATGTACGCCCCGTTCCGCCCGCAGGTACCCGTAGGCGTACTCCCCCTCGACCCCGATCGTGACCGACTTGATCCCCGCCTCCTCCCCCTCGCTCAGATCGAGTATTTCCGCCTCGTAATCGTGGCTTTCCGTCCAGCGCAGGTACATCCGCTGAAGCATCTCGGCCCAGTCTTGGGAATCCGTGCCCCCCGCGCCGGCGTGGATGGCCAAGATCGCGTCGTCCCGGTCGTAGGGACCCGAGAGCATCGCCAGGAATTCACGCCGCTCGATCTGCCCCAGAACGGCGTCCAGTTCGGCCTGTATGTCGGCTCGCAGCCCATCGTCATCGAGCGACGCCAGCTCGATCGCATCGGCCGCTCTGGCCTGCAGCTTCTTCCAGCTATCGATCTTGTCCCTCAACCGGGAAAGCCGCCGCATCACCTTCCGCGCATGGTCTTGATCGTCCCACAGCGACGGATCCTCGGCCTCCCGCTCGAGCTCGGCGAGCTCCGCTTCCTGGGCGGGTACGTCAAAGACGCACCAGTAGGTCTTGTATGCGAGATTGGGCTTCCGTAAGTTCCTGCACCAGGTCTTCCATGGCCGATGTCACGCTCCTTCGGATTCTGAATTCACTCCACGATTGGACCGCTCCGGCCCTTCAGCGGCCCAGGGGTTCGGGGCGCGGCACCAGTGCCTGGCTGAAAGCGGCGGGGTCGAAGGGCGCCAGGTCCTCCAGCCCCTCCCCGACACCCACGAAGCGGATGGGGATCCCCAGCTCCCGGGTCACGGCCAGCGCAACGCCGCCCTTGGCGGATGAGTCGAGCTTTGCCAGGACCACCCCGGTCACATCGACGGCTTCGGTGAAGGAGCGCGCCTGCGCCAGGCCGTTCTGGCCGGTCGTGGCATCCAGGACGAGCAGGGTCTCGTGCGGCGCCGAGGGGATCCTCTTGCCCGCGACGCGCCGCACCTTGCCGAGCTCCGCCATCAGGTTGTGGCTGGTATGCATCCGGCCGGAGGTGTCGGCGATGAGAACATCGAAGCCCCCCGCAAGAGCGGCCTCGCACGCCGTGTACATGACTGCGCCGGGATCACCGCCCGGCTGTCCAGCGATCACCTGCACACCCAGCCGCCGCCCCCAGATCTCCAACTGCTCGATGGCCGCCGCCCGGTAGGTGTCGGTGGTGGCCATGAGGACCTCGCGCCCGGCGCCCCGGTATCGGTGGGCCAGTCGGGCGGTCGTGGTGGTCTTCCCCGAACCGTTGACACCCACGATCAGTATCACGCGGGGGCCGCCGCTCGAGGTGGGGCGGTCTGGGGGGCGCAGCTCCTCGGCCAGCAGGGATTCCATGTGCTCGTACAGCGCCTTCCCCTGGGTCACACCCTCCCGGCGGGCGATGGATCGCAGATCCTCGATCAGCCAGGAGGTCGTCTCCGCGCCGACGTCGGCCTGGATCAGGGTCGCCTCGAGCTCATCCCAGAAGTCGTCGGTGATCTCGGTGGCGCCCAACACAGATGCCAGACGGCCAAAGGCCGTCCGGCGAGTGCGCTCCAGAGCGTCGCGCCAGGTGTTTTCCTGCATGCCGGGATTATACCATTCCGCTGTGGTCGAGCTCAGGCTCCCAAGAACCCCTCCAGGCGCAGCAGGGCTCGTTTGGTGGGGATTCCCTGTCCGGCCCCGTACCCGCACATGGATCCGTCCGCCGCGATCACCCGGTGACAGGGGATCACCAGCGGCATGGGGTTGCGCTTCAAGGCCTGGCCGACGGCGCGGGCGGCTTTGGGCTGCCCGATATGAACTGCGATTTCACCGTAGGTCGCCACGGATCCCGCGGGGATGCGGGAGGTGGCGCGCAGCACCTTTTCCTGGAAGGGCGACATATTCGACCAATCGATGGAGAGATCGATCTCCTTCTGGGCTCCGCCCAAGTAGGCGCGCAGGGCCCGGATGGCATCCGCCAGCGCGCCCGTATCTTGCTGCACCGGCCCTCCCATGGAATCCTGCACGTGCCGCGCGAAGGGATCACCGTGATGGCCGATCTGGACGGCGACGATCCCCTTCCGGCTGCGGGCCACATAGATCTCTCCGAGCCAGGTTTGTCGAAAGCATGCATACCGGATCAACGGGTCCATCTTCCGTTCTCTTCGTGCGCCCATGAGGAGGCATGGCGCCGGGCGCGTCGGGCAGCCCCACCCGGCGATTGGCGTTCAGCCCCCGGGCAGCCGGGGCGCGACCCTGCTGCGCTCGATCGATCCTGATTGTAGTGCATCGCGCCGCGCGTGTCACGCTGGAGAGCGATTTCGATCGTCCACGCGAACTCCTGTGAGGCGCTTTCCGCAAGCCCCGGAGAGGCGCCGCGCCGCCTGGCCCGACGCAGTCTTCGGGGTGGCAATCTTTCGCACACCAAGGTCATTGCGAGCCCTGGCAGGGTGTGGCAATCTAGGATTCTCTATCCTAGACATTGCCGGCTTGAGCACGAGATCGGGCCCGGCATCGTCTCTCGACCTCCTCGCATTGACCGGTCGGGGGGAGGGGATTGGGGTGGGGGGTGGAAAGGATCTCCGACGGCGGAGTCGCTGTTCCGCGGCGTGGATCACCGCCATGGCAGCCCAGGCGCTGAGCGGAGGGCGGCCGAATCCGGTCTGTCACGTCAGATCGCTTCCGAGGCGGAACGCGCGCCTGCGGCCGAGTGTATTCCATTTCAGGGGGCGCGGCTGCTTGAGAGTGAATGCACGGCGCGCATCTCAATACACCTCGTGGTTTCACGACTCGGCACTCGAGATGCGCCTCCCCACAATCGGAACCTGCGAAGCAGGCCGCATCTCGAGTAGTGCCGAGCGGAGCGAGGCGCGTATCGAGAGGCCTGGCCTGTGTTGTTGACAGGGTGCGGCTGATACCAGTCTGCCGCGTCAGATCGCCCCCCAGGATGGAACAAACCCCTGCGGCCGGCGCGCTTGTGCCCGGCGCGCCGATTCTGTATAACGGATGGCGGCGCGCACCGGCAGTCCATCCGGTATAGACAGGAGGGAAATGTCATGGAATTTGACCGTGAAATGTACTTTCGGGAGGATCAGATCAGCAAGAAGCCCGTCCCGGTCATCATCCGCACGGCTGACGATCTCATCGAAGGCGAGTTCCACGTGCGGGGGACGATGCGGGTGATCGATGAGATCAAGTTCGAAGAGAAATTCATCGCTGTCACCAATGCGACGGTTTTCAAGCTGGACGGCTCGAAGCTGCTGCAGACGAATTTCATGACGGTGAACCGGGATCGGATCCTGTGGATGGTTCCCAAAGAGGATGTCATCTCCAAGGCATAAGGGGGGAAACGAAAGCGGGCCGGGTGCTGACCCGGCCCGCAATGATACAGCCACCACCTCCCGATAGCCGAAGGGATAGGGTTTATGAGCCAAGCACAACCGAGAGGTGGTGTCGCGTGGTTAACGGCGAGATCGCGCAATTGTTACACTTGTTGCACCGTCCACGCAAATCGCAGCGCCCCGCTGCTTCGAATGTGCGGCACTCCTTTGCGCATAGCCAAACCCGGTGATTCGGCTGGAGGAGGAGCGCCGCATTCCTCTTCACCCGATACGTGCGCCCGTGGCCGCGGTAACCTTGGCCGGCCTGTTCGCAGGCCCGCGGCGGCCAGATGTGGGGGCGCCCCTGGTGGGTGCCCGTGATCGGGACACCGGTGCCCTAGGGCACGAAGAACAACGTCCCCAACCAAAACAGCGCCAGCACCAGGAAGAACAGGCGCATGGCGTTGCTGCTGGAGAACAGGCCGGCGGGCGGCCGGGTGCTGTACTGCCGGTAGCCGAGGTCGCCCTCCAATTCCGCCGCTCTGGCGACAAAATGCCTCCAATAGAGCATCGTGCGCTCTTGAAGGACGAGATAGAGGGCCGTGATGACCAAACCGGCCACTTTGACGCTCAGGCCAGCGAAGACCGGAAGGGGAGACCCCTTGCCGAGCAGCGCGTTCAGCAGGCCCGCGGTGATCGCCATGAAGATGGTCAACTGCGCGAAGCGGATCGTCTGCCAATGGCGGATATTGTTCGTCGCGTCGAGGTATTCCTTGATGGGTTCGGTCTTCTCCATATCTGTCACCGCAAACGGGGTGAGATCCGGCCGCCGGCGTCACCCACCGGCGATCGCGCCGATGATTCGCAGCGGTTCCTCCCCCGTGGCCACCGCTTCGGGGAGCGGGGCGTCCAACGGCTGGTGTGACAGGTCCTCCTGACAGGCGAAGAAGCGCAGGAACGCCCGGCGCTCGTGCGTTTGATGGTCACGGATCGTGCCCTTCAGCATCGGATACTCGGCTTCGAGGGCATCCAGGGCCGCCCCAATCGTGGCGGGCCCGTCGATCTGCAGTTCGACCTCCCGTCCAACGGATGCCAACCTGCGCAAGTGCACCGGAAGAATGACCCGCATCATGGCAGCGTCTGCACCTCCACAGAGAGCACTTTGGGAAGGTTGTCGACGATCGCCTCCCAGCTATCGCCGGAATCCGCCGAGGCGAACACCTGGCCGCCCGTAGTTCCGAAATACAGGCCGCAGGGATCGAGGTCGTCGACGGCGAAGGAATCCCGCAGCACGTCCACATAGCAGTCCTGCTGGGGCAGGCCCTTGGTCAGCGCTTCCCAATCGTCGCCGCCCGTGCGGCTGCGGTAGACGCGCAGCCGGCCTTCCGGTGGGTAGTGCTCGGAGTCGCTCTTGATCGGCACGACGTAGATGGTATCCGGCTCGTGGGCGTGCACCGCGATCGGGAAGCCGAAATCGGAGGGCAGGTTGCCGCTCACCTCGCGCCATGATCCGCCGGCGTCGTCGCTGCGCATGACGTCCCAGTGCTTCTGCATGAAGAGCACCTCCGGCCGATCGGGGTGCATGGCGATGCGGTGGATGCAGTGGCCCACCTCGGCCTCCGGGTCCGGAAGTTCGAACGGCGAGACGATGCCCTTGGTCGCCGGCCGCCAGGTCTCGCCGTCGTCATCGCTGCGGAAGACCCCCGCGGCGGAGATGGCCACGAACATGCGTCCGGGATGGACGGGATCCAGCAGGATGGTGTGCAGGCACATGCCGCCCGCCCCCGGCTGCCACAGATGGCCCTTGGCCTCTCTCAGGCCGGGCAGCTCGCCCCAGGTCTTCCCGCCGTCCTCCGAGCGGAAGAGGGCGGCGTCCTCCACCCCGGCGAAGACCACATCCGGATCCGTGAGGGAAGGTTCGAAGTGCCACACGCGCGTGAACTCCCAGGGATGCTGGGTCCCGTCGTAATACTGGTGTGTCCCCACGGTTCCTTCGTAGGCGAATTCGTTTCCGACCGTCTCCCAGTTCTCGCCGCCGTCATCCGAGCGCTGCACCACCTGGCCGAACCAGCCGCTGCTCTGCGAGGCGTACAGCCGATCCGGGTCGGCCGGTGAGCCCTTGATATGGTAGATCTCCCAGCCCGGAAACAGGGGCCCTTTGACTTTCCAGTCTTGCCGTCGCCCGTCAGATGTCAGGACAAACGCGCCCTTGCGCGTCCCGACGAGCACGCGAATGCCGCTCATGTACCGCTCCCTTCTGTGGATGCCCCGGCCGTATAGCGGGGTGGAGGCGCCCGGGTGGCGCCCGCCGACCATTATACTGGAGAATCTCGATCTTTGTTGGGAAGTATCCGACGGACAATCGCCTGACATCAATCGGCGGCGCCGCCCTCCTCGCCCGGCGGAGCCGGCCCATGCCCGCGCCGGCAGCCGAAGTGGGGGTGGGGGGATGTTCGGCGCAGACCCAACCTGCACGGCAGCCCCACGGGATCGTCGAATCCGGATGGCCTACCGGCGGCCCGGCATATGGGCGAATTCTCGGACGCCGCAGGGCCGGGTATCGCGGCATCATAGGACCACGGTCCCACCCGGGCCCCGGTAACGATCGGACCCGGCAGTCGTTTCCATGAGTGAGAATCAGGGGGTTCTCCACCAACCTGGCTCCCCCCGCTGCCCAGGTTGGTGTTTTTTTTCCCGGCCCTGCGGCGATCCGATTTTCCCTGAATTGAGAAGTCCCTGTAAGGTGGGGAGAGCGCTTTTGGATCTAATATGGTGCTGCGGCTCCCTCCGCAAACGGTGCAAGGGGGACAACCAAAGCAGTGCACCGGAGACAACAGCTCCGACCCGCGGCCGCCGTGCCCACGGTCGGAGCTGTCGATTCCTGCTGTGGTGCGGTCATGCGTGGTTATTGCAGGGTGCGGCCGCGAATCGTCTCCAGGGGCGGCAGGCCGAGTGGACGGGCGCCAACTGCGAGGGTTCCCCGCCTTCGCTTCATCTCTTCCGCGCGGCAGCGTCCGGATCGGGCGTGGTCTGCTGAGGGGCGTTTGCGGTTCCCTTGGGAGCCGCCGGCGAGCGTTCAGCAGTCCGCGCCGATATCTCCGATGGTCGCACTGGTGATCTGACCTGGCTTCGGGCTATGTCGACAATGAGATGGATAGGAGCGGGGGGAGAGATCTCCTCGGTCACACCATTGCATAATAATGGCGGAGGCAATCAAGGCTGCATTGGTGGGACCTCGGCCGGAGAGGGTTGCTAGGAGTATTGGCAGCAAGTGGCTGTTACTGTCCATGAGACCCAAGGGGCATCCGGCAGCATGGGAACTCAAGCCCATCGGAGCAAATAGGTATGCATTGATTGCGGCTGGCTGGATTGGCCCAGCGAATCGAGCAATGGTGATCCAAGCACATGTCTAGCGCATGGAGTTGCTACGTCTGTATCGGACACTCTACGAGATTAGAGGGAGCACCGCAACCGCCTCAAGAATGGTGACATGAAGCCTTTCGCTCAGTTGATCCCTCGTATGCTCTGGGAAATGTGTTTCATCATGAGATGATAGGGTCTTGTCCAGCGAATTGTGGGCGACCTTGACAAAGATGCAGTCCGAAGGCGGGATATTCATAGTTCGAAGAAATCGCGAGACCTGGGGAGGAACACGCCTGGATACAGGCCTAACCCTCTTATTAGCTGCAAGTGAGGAGACTAGGGAGAACCCAATCATGCCATGATGGAGGTGTTTGAAGTATTCATACCCAATTCTGCTTCGGTTGCGCGAAAGATCGATGTCGAATCCGGGATCTGTGCGGAGAATCGTCGTGGAATTCATGAGGAGGTCTATCAACATCAATGAGTAGCGCGATTGCGGAACATTACTGTTCGATGCATGCACCAAGACATTCGTATCTATGACAATATCCTGAAGCATCATTTGCCTAATGCGTCAATTGGCTGTGAGAATTGCGCTTCAGCGAGCGTCAGCGACTCACGCAGAGTTTCGGAGAAGAATCCGGCAGGCCATTCTTCCTGGTCAATGTGGCCATCTGGTTGTATGGTCACAGGTCGAATTCTCGATTGAATACCGTCCTTGCTAAGGAAGTAGACTCCGACATCTTCGGAAGAGATATGCCCCTTTGCGACAAGAACTCTCAGGCGAAGAAGTAGGTGCTCACTGTGAGTCTCGATTATCACCCTGTGGCCCGTGGTTGCCATCTCTACAAAAAGATCGGCCAGCAGATTTTGGAGGCTCGGATTAAGATGGATTTCCGGCTGCTCGGCAATCGTGATAGTGTCCTCCGGAGCTACCAAAGCCTGAATGACGAGCGGAAAGAGTTGGGAGGCGCCGAAACCGGCATCCGCTATGTTGGTCGCGAATTCTCTATCTGCGGATTGCAGCTGTATCTCATAGATGTCGGACGATATATCCTTGCACGCGATTGAGCCACCTAGTTGAAATCTCCGAATCCAGGTGTCAATCCTTTCGCTAATCTGCTCATACTGCTGATGAAATAGATCTGGGGCATTTTCTCCACGGATGCCAACGCTCCTAACAATCTCTCCCCCCCTCTCGTAGTATCGCTTGGGTCCAGCACGCAAAGGCCCAACATAGCTGAGCGTTCTGAGGATACGTGCAACTTCAGCATTAATGTGATTGACTGCATTCAAATACATTGTGAAGGAGTCGGAATACTTCCTAGCCAATCCTGCATCGGGCCGCTTTCGCTCTCGAAGAGCGTCAATGGCGTCATATGCAGTAAAGAGGAAATTCACTGGAATCGACTCTACTAACGCCTTGCGTTCATCGCCAGGCATATCCTTGAATAATGTGCCAGCGACCGAATAGTCTCCGGATTTCAGCAAATTCCTGCTCAGAAATGGCCGCTTGAAGAGATCGAAGGCAGCGTATTTTTGCAGCCTGCACTTTGAAACCTCGTCCTCCTTGGAAAACACGAGGTGTATTGCTCCGGGTGGATAGGATCCCACCGGTTCTATATCTTCAGATAAGTCATGGGTATGAAACCTTAGTCCCAGTGAGAGATTGAGTGAGGAATCATGCGAGAAGACAAAGTCACCATATGACCCCAAATCGACAATCCGGCCTCTTGTGACCAGAGGCGTATATGGATCTGGAGACTCATATGTTTGTTTCAGCAGGAGCAAAGGGCTGATGAGACTTGTCTTGCCGGAGTTGTTCGGGCCGAGCAGGATTGTGATCGGCCTAATCTCGATCCAACCCGTGTCCCTGAAGCATCTGAAATTCCTCCACCTGATCTCGTAATTCAGCATGGGGTGAGAATCGCTCATTGTCATTCCCCATTCCCAAAGAGCTCTCCGTGCATATCCTTCCTGATTAGGGACCTGGGCAAGCCAGTATGCATCGCAGCCCTACACGGATGCGATACACATTGATTGTATGGGGGTCACCTGTTAAGCGCAATTCCTCGCCTCGGGACATTGTTCGTCATCTGAAACAATGACTGGAACTCCAACTCCGGTGGATTGAACCTGTTGCCCTGTGTTGATACATTGAGAGCATGCACCTGCAGATTCATACCTAATGGCTAAGAGCAAAGCATCCTGACCTCACACCTTCTGTCCCGTGTTCGACATCCCGACATCCCGACAATACAACCTGGCCGGCCATTCCCTCCGCTTTTTCGTCCTTTACAAATGGTTGCGTGGTGCCTAGAGCTCAATCTTCCTGATTTGAGCCTTGGCCCAAGCCTCGGCATCTCTTTCGAGCACTACTTCCGCCTTAAGGCCTTCGTAGGTGCGTCTTGCGCGATCGAAAGCCTTCTTTGCATGTGCGGCGGAGTGCTTCTTGGGCGGAAGGGTGAGAATCCCTATGTGAAGGTCAGGCTGGGCAGCCCTAATGTCGTACACCTGAAACGCGAGGGCGTCGATAGACTGATCAAGCTGGATCGCCTGAGGCAACTCGAAGGAGATGCCTTGAGCCACAATGCTGGGTTTGCCATTAGCGACGACAGCGTCGAACACATGGGGTCCGTATCTGCCAACAACCTCACGTTGCCAATGGAGGTATTTGTCGGCCATAGCCTTGCCCTCGCGCTCGACCAGGGCATCGTGCAGGTAGGTTCTTGCGAGGCTGCCGGCAGCGCGCCGGTCGCGGTAACTTCGCTCACGCGTGGTTGGCTCAGTGAGGAACTCCTTTGCGATGCTCTTGAGCAACGCGTCAACAGGTCTGGTTGACGCCCTGGGGGGAGTGAAAGTTATGGAGTTAGCCCACGTGTCGGCGATCTCCTCGATTAGGGACGGGATGAGAGGTTGCGGACCAAAGGAGGAAGGAAGGGGAAGCTGCCTGGAAATCAGGAACTCCACCTCGGACGTGAAGTCCTTGAGGGATTCTATATCAGTGCCTGCGAAGGACTTCACACGCTTCCAGTTCCTAAGGAACCTGACGCGGGTTTCATCATCCGTATAGGTCACGACCCCGATGTTGATCTTCTCACCGGAGAGGGCATTAGGGGCGAATTGGATCACCGAGTACTTGCTGATCATGCTAGCCTCCTTCCTGCGGGTTGCATGCCTCGAGCAGAGCGCGGCGCCTCTCCAGTATGAAGGTGGCGATAGCTTCCCGCTCTTGCATGGAAACACCCCATTCATCGGGCGGTGCCGCGACCGCAGATAGGATCATGTCATCTGTCATCTCCTGGAGAGCGTTCGGTGCCGCTTGAATATCAATAGGCAGCAAGTGACATTGGTCCTGTATCTCTTGATATGGAATCGGCTCTGGTCCGTTGGCCAGTTGCTGTGCGGTCCAGTTGGGTCCTCCTGGAAAGAAATGGCCATGGTCTACTGAGTGGACGAGGTGAGGATCATAGATTGAGTAGATCAGTTGGTGGTCTCTGGCGCAAAGCCATCCATACAAGAGTGCGAGATGCGCAAACCGCGACCGGTTGTAGGGCTCGTTGGTATACGATAGCCATTCTTTATCCGACGTATTGCGCACCCACTCCGACCCGTGAGCGGTGCCTGGAGGTATCCCAGCCATCTGAGGTTCGTTCTGGATCAACTCCTCAGGGATGAAGACCAATGCTGTGCGGGGCACTGGAGCGCCGAAGTGGGATCCAATGAGGCCGATCACGTGGTCGTTGAATATCATTCGGCCAGCATTCTGCCCCTTGACTACATAAACGACCTCATCGTCACATTTGAGCCAGCAAGGCCTCGCCGCGCTTCTTGGGTGTCGTTGCATGAATGTGACCGCAGTCACGGCCTCTGGGCGATTGTGCGCCAGTTCTGCAAGTCTGGCTGCCGTAGCGCCTTCCACTAGGTCCTCAACTTTTAGCTGCGCCGCCATGTTATGATATCGCCTACGACGATATGTCCGATGTGGAACCTTACTCCCGTGACCTCACCGGCCTCGGTATGAGTCATCCATTGCCTCCCAGGATTCCGATCATACAATACGGCTTGGAAATCGCCAAAGACCCCTGGATCGCCTAACGAGAGAGGTGATCCGCGGATGGCTCTTGCCTTGCTTGCAGCTCGGTCAATGCGGTCATCTGCTTTGGGATGCCGATAATCGCTGTCGCTGGTCGGTCGAGTGCAAACCGAATCAGGCTGCATCAGTGAGATGCCCGAGCTTCAAGTGATTGGAGTAGGCTTGGCCCAATTGAATGCAATACCTTCAACGCTCGCTCCGTATGAGTGAGGGCCCCGGATATGTCAAGACCTTCAAAGGCAAACTCACACTTGCTTTTCGGCAAAGAATTGGGCACACGATTGTCTCCGACCCCAATTGCAGCAACCACATATACCAGCTCTCTCTCGATGGGATCTACCTGAACTAGTCCACGGTCGTATCGATTTGTCATCAACCTAATAGTGATGGGCCTAATCTCTGCGTATTCAAGGCTCCCTTGTTTCCGTAGGAGTTGAAGGAATCTGTTCGAGCTTGCGAGGGCTGCAGCGACACATCGTCTAGCGTGAGCGAAGTCATCTTTGAAGTCCTCACAACGTGCTTGGTCCCCTTGCGGCTGTCGCTGAACTCCTGTGTCCACGTCGGGTAGCCGAAAAGTAGCTCCAATTTCCGCAACACACAGAATGACATCGTATATTGTTCCGCCCTTGTTATAGGTGCTGAGCCACGCAACGAGCTCACCTTCAACTTCGATCTTCAAGAGTTGCGGCATCGGACCTCTTTGTAGTCGCGGAAGCTTGATCATCTCCAGGATGTTGTCGTCAGACCGCCAAACGAATCGTCAGGCTGCCCAAGCTGAAGGGCGGATCGCTCCAGGCGAGAACGATCGATACATCAGAGCCCTTGTTGGAGGTGCTGGATCAGCCCGATGTATTTCTCATCGCATGCTCGCCGCCTGGCCTTGCGATCTTCTTCTAAAGCCTCCATCTCTTGAAGAAACTGCCCTGCGATCAGTTCCGCGTCTGCATTGGGCTCGCTCAACTCTTGTTCCATCTTGTCTCGGGCATTCTGCGAAGCTTCGGTGTGTTCCCTTTGGATCGTTAGAGATTCTCTTGTCCAATCCAGATTCAAATCCAGGAAGTCATCCACCTTACCCCGCATGGCAAACGTTCTCCCTTCTTCCATTGATCAACGACGCGGTGAGTGCTCGGCAGATTCGGTGGGTTTCCCCACCTTGGCCATTTGCCGGGGATTCTCAGGAGGCTTCACTCAACCATAGCGGTGCGGCCTGACGCCTATAACCGCACCGTCCGGCACGCGGTCCGTGTCCCGCTGGCCAATTGACCCGACCCGGCTTCACAACAAACACTGCGGACACGCAGGCCCGCAGTACTCCCCCAAGAAACGGTCAGCTTTGCATTTCGACGATCGATCCCTTAGAGGAATACCACCCCCTCCAGACTACAACTTCCGCAGCCTCGACACAATATGCCGCCGGTCACGTTCCAAAGGGTGAAATTGGTCACTAGGTGAGTCTTGGCGAATCCAGCGGCGCCCGATCAGTCCAGGGAGTTGGATCGATGCTCTTGATCCCTGCCGGTTTGTCCGTCGCCGGCGGATTGTTCCTGCTCGAGCATCCAAGCTGGGCGATGCTGCCGGCCAACGCATAGGGTCCCTGGGCCGCTGGCGAATGACTAGGCGCCATTCAGTTGTGGCGCTTATCCGCATCCCAAGGCCCGGATTCTCTAGAAAGGGATCTAGCCGACTTGGCGATCATCTTGCGAGGCAAGTTGTTCCACCGTGCGAAGGAATTCATCCCTTGGAAAGGTGCAGTTTCTCGTTAGCCTGACATTCGAAGCTGCCTCTACCAATGAAGGATGAATCTCGTAATTGCCTGGATCTGATGGATCTGGACGAATCCAATCTGATAGCTCACCGCTCTGCAGCAGCCTTAAGAGGGCAAATATGCGACCGGAAGCGCTGACATACTTCTCGGTGTTATCACCATACCTTTCCTTCATTGCGATGGTGATTCTAGCCAACACTGTATCGGTGAATCGGATTTCGTGAATTCCGCCGTCGATACCTCGAAAGCCGAGACGGAGGTCACTTGGATCGGCAATGATGGCGCGGCCTGAGGCTGCATTCATGGCCCAGTTGAACGCGGTAGCAAACTCATCTGGGTCAATGGGAGGGAGATGATCAAACTCAGGGAACCTACTCGCATTTGGGGTTGAGGAGTTCGGGGGCATGAGGCGCCTCCTTGCATATACCATGCTCGTGGTAGAGGTAGCACACTTATATTCGGCAATCCGAATGTGGGAGACCAAGCCGCCGAAAGGGAAGATATCGCATAACGGCCACATGCTCACCGCCCGGCGCTCGCTCCTTCTCTGGCTCCCCGATCTCCCGGATATGCTCCTGGCCTGCAATTCGCCCTGCATCCCCGGTCCGCTGCCATTGGTTAGGCCGCATCAATCATGATTGCCTGTGTTGGAAAAATCCTCTCGGACGTGCGTTGAAGAATACGCATATCCTATTCCAACGTTGGACTGGACTCGGGACTCGCTACTTCTGAGAAAGTACCTGCCTGGCTGCCTTCACTACTGCTGACGCCAGTTCCCTACCCTCTCTCTCTGGGTTGCGCTCAACTATTCCTGATAGGTCAAACTGGCCGAAGTATCGTTCAAGTATCCTCCGCCTGCGTTCTTGATTCTCCGTGTGCGTCATCCGCGTCGGAGGGTGCCTCGTCTGTCCCGTGCGTCCTTTGTCCACCTCTTTCCTCCCGATAGGCCGCTGCCCAAGTTGGATTGTATTCTTGCGAGAAGTAGTGTTTTCGCTCTATCCAGACAAACCCGTCTCCCTTTGATATTACTGCAACATCGATTGCTCCTCCAACAGTCTCAGGCTCTTTACTGACTCTCCGCTTGAAAACCGTCAAGTTGACAAGCGTCCTGGCCACTTCGGCCAGCTCTCCCAGCGAAAGATGCTCAACCATAGCAACGATAGGGTTGTGATGGTTCTTGAGCTGAAGGCCCAAGATGCGGTCTTTGAATTCCTTTGTCAAGCGTTCAACATCAGAATAGCCTAGCCTCTTCTGGCCAGACCGCGAGTCTCGATCAGGTTCGCTCTGTCCGCCACTGCTATCGCGTTGTTCAAGGAGGTCTGACAGGATCTTCCTGACGGAAGCTATGATTGAGTATTCCAAGTTCGTGTCGATTCCGAACATGAACGCTTCCACCATGTCCCTCTGTGCGAATGGCCGGATGAGTGCGCGCGTGCCAGCATTCACTGTGAGTTCAGTCGCCTTCTGGAATCTTGCATGGCCGCAGACTACTCCCCTTACCGAGTACTCGATCGCAGAGGGAAAAACCTCTCCCGTGCCGTAGCCCATCAGTACGAGTTTCCCGCCCAGTGTTGATTCAAGGTAAAAGGAGTCGAGTTCACGGCTGAACAATTCGGCAAGCAAGGTGAGAAGCAGTTGTCTCGCCGTGGGAACGATGGGTGTCTCGGGGAACTTGTGGTTGATCAGCCAATCGAAGGAGCCTCGATGCGCCTCCAAGACCTGATCTGAGTAGTCCTTTGGGAGGCCCTGAACCTTAGGTAGATTTCGAACCCTCTCAAGCTCTGCCTTCACGGCCCTCTTGAATTTCCATTTGATCCAGTTCCTGACTGTCTTTTCCTCAGATCCCTCACTCTCGGGGAGCTCCGCGTCTATCTGCCGTATGATCTCCTTGCCGAGGGCTTCTAGGTGGCCGTATGCCTCGGAAAAAGCTTCGTAATGCTCATCTGAATTCTCTTTGATTGGTGTTGAGGATCGCAAGAACCGGAAGACGTCATCGCCGTACTCTGAAAGTCGGGCGAATGACTTCGCGCCCAGATCGCTACGATACATCTTTACAAGAGTCTCCCAAGGGATCCTCATATAGTCAGCATATCCATAAATCATGACGGCCACAGGTTTGTGCTTTGAAAGCGTGAAGAGTTTGTTGCCTACATATACTTTCTCAAAGAAGTGTCTACCCTCGGAATCGTCGTCAGCATTGCGGCGAGGCAACTCCACCCTAACTGATGCAGCACTGTCTGTCGCCACGGCCATGCCAAGGCGATTCATGACGATCACTTCTGCTGTCATGTTGGATTCTCGGGCATCACGGGAAGGTTGATGTGATTCACGTTTCCCCCTTGGGGCTATGTCCTTCTGCCCTGCAATGTAGGATGCATGTGAACTTGAGAAAAGAGTCTCTTTGGTGCCATATTTCAAACGTGTGGATTCGGCTCAGCGATTTGCCTCAACGACGTCGGTCTCGTATAACCGACATCGAATTCGGCCTGTGCCTCCACCTTATCAGTCCCTCCTGTATGGCTGGCTACCGATGAGCTCTGCGGCTAGGGCTCGGACGCACGGATTGGAGCCGCAACCCTGCAGGGTCCGGTGGGGTGAGTTGTTACTATGCAGATTCCGAGTTGGCATTCGTTGTCGGCAAACAAAACCTGAAATACTCACCGATGCCGAGTTCTTCAATTATCCTATTTCCGACTTCCTTGACATGTGAAGGCTCCAAATCCTGCGGACTGAAATACCCGGACGATTTCATGAACGATACGCAACCATCCGAGAACTTAACCGCGGACGGATATATCTGCTCGATCTTCAAAGAGATGGCACCTGTGCCTTCGAAGGTGCTGTGTACGTGGCTCAAGCTCAATAGAATGGCATTCATGGAGTTTTCGACAATCGGAACTGGAACGGTTTCAAGCGCGGCTAGAACTTCTTCAATCTCCGCCGCGGAAGTGAGCTCTATTGCATCGCCATAGATTTGGGCCATTCTGCAGAAGAGGATTGGGTGAATGAGAATGCTGTGAATGGCCTCTGCTATGGTGATGAATGCTTCACCGTCATCAATATCATCCTTCACACACAAGAAGGGATATCCCTCGGCCACTAGAACGATGTGCAACAATTCATGAACAAGGGAGGATTCAAGCCTTTCAGGCGGCACATTGTCCCTCAATCGGATGATCCAGCCAACTGTCTCGTCGAAGGCAACCTCTGCAAACTTCCCGGCTCGTAGGCTTGTCCTCTCAATTGTGAATGGCGGAATTCTATCCTTCAGTGAGTCATTCCAGGATTTTCTGAACGGAGAAGAAAGCTCAATTCCCAGATTATCCTCAATGGATTCGATGATCTGATTCATGGTGGCGATTGCCCCGTTGCTGCTATTTCTGCGATGTCTCTCCTCAGCATTAGTCGCTGCCTATAGCCTGAACACATTTCCTTCCTCGGCCTTCGGTCCAGGAAGCATGACTCCGAATTGCTCAATGAGGGACGGGCCTTGCGGGGGGAGATGCTAGCGTCCGTCCAAAGGATATGCCTTCATGAAGTCGGGGGCAACCCCATCGGGCACAGGCAACCCCAAGAAGGGATCGCGCGCAGCAGCCACCAGCAACCGCAAGGACGTGAAGCCGCTCAAGAACCGATGGGAAGAGAGCATTCCCTTTGCAATCGTGGAGGATGTGCAGGATGAGCTCCTCGTCTTCAAGCACTGCAGGGATCTCCACGATCTCAGAGAGTCGGCGGCGTGATGGTGAAGTCGACCAATTGCGGCCAAGGGTGGAAACCGACCCGACCCGGCCCTCAAACAAACACTGCGGACACACAGGTCCGCGGTACTCCCCCAAGAATAGGTCGGCTTTGCATTTCGATGATGGGTCCCCTGGAAGAGCACACCCCCTCTATTGAGCTTACACCTCCCGGGAACTGGGGGCAATATGCCGCCGGTCACGTTTCGAATGGTGGAACAAGTCACACAATAGCACCTGGTAGATTCATAGGTGCCCCATCCTTCAGGGCAGTTGTATCTGCGCTTAGGGGCCCCGGGAGTTATGCCGCCAGATCGTTCCCGCTCGAGCAGCTAGATTGTTCAACCCTGCCCGGTTTTCCCCGGCATCCCCGGCCCGTTGGAGGCGATTGGTCAGACGGACTCAAGGGCCACGACAGAGTATCAAGTACCGAGAAACCGTTCAAGATCGGCCTGGAGCATTTCATATAGCAGTGACAAGACTGGGCTTGGCTGAAAGAAGAAACTAGCGGCACGATGGGAGGCCCGAATGGCCTCAAAGGATGATTTATCGATCAAGAGATCGGGGAACCTGGAGAAATACAGCCGCGTATTGTCATCTCCTGGATGCTTGATCACAACCAGGCATTTCGGCAACGATTGAGTTTGATTACACACATGAAATTCCCTCATTATTGGAGGGATCGGCCGATTAGGATGCTCAAGTGGCTCGTACTGATAGACTATCGCCACATTGGGGTCGAGATATGGGCTGCCGTGGAAGCCGAGACGATTCCCTGATACAAATGCCTCGTATTCTTTGATGATCTTCGAAAGGATATTCGTGACTGCGTCTATCTCTTGATCACGCATGTAGCCCTGCCAAATCCATGCTCCACCCTCTATGCCAGAGAAATCTGGAACAGGAAAGGTCCTCGTTATCTCTTCCACGCCCTTGAACGTGAGAAAATCTAGGGCGCTGAAGGCGGCGCGGAGCGGGAAGCTTCCTGATGTCATGGCAAATTGCATGGGCTCAGGCGGCGGCTCCAAGCTTCCAAGATCCAGATTTCCGAAGAAAAGAAGTATCTGGTCGAGGTTGATAGGCCCACTGGCAGATGGTGCTCCTGTCTGATTCCAGAGTATCCTTGAGCAGATGTCTATCAAGTGTGTGTTCATTGCGAATTCGAGTTCGTCTATTTCGTATCTTACGTGATGAGGCTCCATCCCAAGCAGCGAATAGTACCTGTCGATGAATCCGAACAGTGTATCTGACGATGCCAAACTGCTGAAGATTCGAAGGGCCCTTTTCTCCACCACCTCGTCTACTTTGTCCAGGGCGAACCTCCGGCCAGCTTGTACCGGGTCCCCTAGACTCTCTCGGGAGGCCCAAGCTCTGAGAAACACGTTTGTGCGGGATTGATCCTTGAAGGGCAATCCCGACAGCTTGCCGACAACTAACGGCGCTGGCTTTCCTCTGGGAATGCGGTATAGCTGATAGCCTACTAGGTCCGTGCCTGATTGAAATACGCTCACTCCCAATTTCCATGTGCCTGGGAAGAGCACCGTCTTGAATCCTGCCAACTCCCCGTCTAGCAAAGAGTTTAGAGCATCGATATAACTCTGAAAGAGGGCGATGTCCTCTGCCGGCAACGAAGAGACTTCGATCTGTTCCTGAATTATCTCTTTCAAGTCTTCATACGTCGCCAGTCGCGCCTGATACTCCTGAGCTATATCAGTCCAGCGGGCGATGTAAAAGCCTCTTTCGTCGATTCGGTCAGTCTCCTGGGCAAACTGTATTCGGAAGGTCTTCTGGTCTGAACGATACTGTGGCATTGACATCGTAATATGCTTCCAAAAGGCTATCTCCGAAGCGGAGTCGACACAGACCAACAGTATTGGCAAGGTCGAGATGTTCGAGTACTCAGCCAGCTTACGGGGGCAATCATAGAAGGCCTGACCCTCGGGAATACTCTTGAGTTGCACATCGAATTTGGCGACCGGGGTTTGGTCTTCGTCGACAATCTCGATGATCCCATCAACATTGGGGAACTTGTCCCTTGTCCTCATATCAACCTTGACATAATGCGAGTTGACCAATCCGAGTAGAACACCAAGCGATTCTTGCTCCTTCGAGTCGTGGCCAGGATATCGAGATGGAATATGCATTGGGATTTCCCTCCCTCTGAAACTCGTGGCCCATTTCCTGTGAGACTACGAACAGATGAGAAACGATCAAGAGGTCAGCGGACATGGATGGCGCCTTCTCGGGGCTCCTGAGAACCTCCATAAAACGATCTTACCCAGAGGTCGCCCCGCATCGCCGGTCCGATGTACGGAATGGTTAGGCGTTTCAGCAAAACAGTTCCGGCCATTCAGCGATCGCCGGATGACTCACGCGGTGACCCTTCTTCTGGAGGCGGTGGGGGAGGCCTATAGCCTCGCTGGGAATCACCCTCGTCATCGGGCGGAGGCGGAGGTGGCCGATAGCCAGCATCCTCTTGCTCAGTTGTATCAGGCTCGATAGCGTGATGATCTTGATCCTGCATCTCAAGCTCCCAAATTTAGGTTGACGAAGATGATCATAAGGACTAGTCCAGCAACAAAGAGTAGCGCACCTGCCGGATTCAAAAGAGCTATTGCATAGTCGGAAAAACCCCCGCGATGTTCTTGATTGAGTTTTCCTTCATCCACCTGGTTGATTGTCTTGCGAAGAGCAAGATGACTGAAGTAGTAGGAAAACAATACGCAAAGCAGACTTCCAGCCCACGAACCCCAAGCCCAAATGAGGTTTTTGACCGATACCATCGCTTGAGGATCAACAATATCAGAGACAAACGCGAACGAGACTCCTATTGCCCCACCCGACAGAGCGAATACAGTCTTGTCGAAATCCTGCTGTGCATCCTTTTCCGCCAGGAGGAGATGATCACGATACTCTTGAGCTTGGTCTTTCATCGGAATTCTCTCCTTGCCGCTCAGACGCCTTGACCGGCGCTTCTGCGGACATTCTTTCCCATATTCATTGCTGCGTGCAGCCGCGAGGAACCCTCTTCCTCGGCCCGAGCCCAGGGAAGCATGAGTCCGAATTGCTCAATAAGGGACGGGCCTTGCGGGGGGTGTTGCTAACGTCCGTTCAAAGGATATACCTTCACGAAATCGGTGGCAACCCGACGGAGGGGATATGTGAACGCTGTTTGGCCTGGGGGTGGGGAGGTTGTGGGCTGCGCGGAGGCAACCCAAATGGCGGTGCAAGCTGGGTATGGTCGGATGAGTCGCAAAGCATCAGGGCTTTCCGCCGCTTCAATCGTGCGGCCTACATTATGGTTGTCCAGTCCGCCGATAGAACATGCTTTGATCTGCGTTCGCGGTGCTGTGAGAGCCTTTTAGTAGTATCCCTTCGCGAAACACGAACGCTCGAGGATCCGTGGAGTGGGATTTACATATACTGTAAATCTGGTATTGTGGAAATTGCCATTCTGTGCTAGACTCTATGCAGATGGAATTCGAGTTCAATGATCCCGACCTTGAAGAGGTCTACTACGATGCTTCAGCGACCCTAGGCCATGGGCCTGCGGTAGATAAGGGATTCAGGAAGGCGATGGGCTTTATTGCCAGTGCATATGACGAACTAGACTTGAGGAGGATGAAAGGACTGCACTATCACAAATTGAAAGGAGACCGGAGCCATCAGCACGGCATCGACATCACAGATCAATGGCGCATCATCGCTGAGCGAATCGAAGAGAAGGGAAGCACCAGTCTGCTGATTGTTTCAGTCGAGGACTACCACTAATGACGGAGGAACAGATGGCAACGCGAAGGCCAGCTGAGGTTTTTCACCCAGGTGAATACCTGCGAGATGAGCTCGAGGAGCGCGACTGGTCGCAAGTAGAGTTTGCCGAAATCATCGAGCGGGACACGCGGCTCGTGAATGAGATTATCAATGGCAAGAGGGGTATCAGCCCGGATACGGCCAGGGCCATTGGTGCTGCCTTGGGCACTAGCGCAGAGGTTTGGATGAACTTGGACAGTGCGTACAACCTCTGGAAATCAGATGCAGACGTGTCGAAGATCGAGCTCAGGGCCAAGATGGCCTCGATCTATCCCGTCAGGGATATGACTTTGCGGAATTGGCTCGTGCATTCTGAGGACGCTGGAGTCATTCAGAGCCAACTACTCAGATTCTTCGAAGTGGATTCATTGGACCAGACCCCGCGATATGCCCGCGGGGCAGTCGCGCGGAGATCAGACTATGAAGACGAGAGGATGAATCCCATTCAAATTGCTTGGCTCTATAGAGTCAAGCATATTGCCGACGGCATGCTCGTTCCGGAACACTCCCGAGCCAAGTTGAGAGAAGTCTTGGAGCAGTTGAGAGACTTCCGGGAAAGTCCCGAAGAGATCAGGCGCATTCCGCCGCTTTTGGAGGAGAGTGGCGTACGGTTCGTAATTGTGGAGCCTTTGCCTTCTTCAAAAATCGATGGGGTGTGCTTTTGGATCGGCGGCTCACCAGTAATCGGGATGACGCTACGACATAACCGAATAGACAATTTCTGGTTCGTCCTCCGCCATGAGATTGAGCATGCCCTAAACGGGGATGGGAAGGACGAGGCTATCGTTGACTCCAACATGACGGAATCCATAAATGACACAACTCTCCCTGAGCAAGAGAGACGGGCGAATGCTGCCGCTGGTGAGTTTTGTACCCCGCAGGATCAGCTCGACAATTTCATCGCCAGAAAGGGAGAATATATCTCGAAGAAGGACCTTCTGAGCTTCGCAATGAGACTGAGAATCCACCCGGGAATTGTCGCAGGACAAGTGAGGAATAGAACGGGGCGGTGGAATCTGTTCAACTCCATGAATGCCACTGTCAGGGAATACATTGCGCCGGTGGCAATGACAGACGGATATGGGTACTTCCTGCCGGTAGAGTTCTAGATCTGCGAGGTAGAAGATGCTCACCAAGAAGCAGCAGTTGCAGAGAATCGTGGAAGAATATCGTAGGGAAGGCAACCAATGGCCAGCCGCAATGGCCGACGTGGCAGACTGGGCGGTAAGGACGAAGAGATACGATCTTACCGCTCCCCGACCGAAGAAGCTCGTAGCAAGAGAGCTGGCTCAGGCAATGAGGGAGGAATATATCACTGACGAGAAGGGACGCAGAGTTCGTGCAAAACACCCCGCGAGGGCTTGGCGGAACGGGCGGCAACTGATGCTTTGGGACGACATTCGTACAGCACCCCGCGACCACATGGAGGAGGCATTTCGGCTGAGAAGGCGGCGTATTGCGGCCGAATGCAAACAGGTCAAGACCGATGTAGACAGCTATAATGGTGCCCACCCCCATGAGCGGCCAACCCAAATGCCCCTGGATTTCACCTACGATGTTGAGGAGATGGAGTTGGCCGATAAGGTTAGTGGCCTGTCTCCGAAGGTATCTTCACGGCGGCGGGAGCAATTCAGTGCTGCCTGGCTGCAGGGTGGACACGTTGGCGTTCGATCCTCTTTATCGCCAACCGATCTCGGTCGGTATGGGCGGAGCGATCATGCCCGCTCAGGGCGTGGCAGGAGTTCCTCGCGTGTGGAAGCCATGTCGGAAACTGAAATTCAAGTGTCGGATCGCACCACGATTCCTGATCGCGGGTGAGGTGCTTCACTGAGATTCTAGACTGCGGACTTCCCCAGATCGTGTAGACCACTACATCGCATGAACGCGTGCGATTCGTCGCTCGACATCGCCATCAAGGCCGCTTGAGGAACCCTCCTTCAGGTCCCTGGTGACAGTAATCTCGATGATCTCCGGCAGGCCAAGGATGCGCGCGCTTTTGGGCCCTTTCGGATCTCTGCCACCCTGGGCCATGGCACACAGCGTTCTAGCAGGAATGCCGCTGCGCTCGTCCCTGGCAGCGATCTCGCGCCATGATAACCGGCGCGTATCATGCAGCTCCAAGAGCCGCGGCTGAACGATGTCCAGCGATTGGACACCCCGTGCCGCGCGCGTTTGTCGGTCGTCTGATGCCATACCGAATGCCATTTGCTCATGTTTCATTAATGCAGCTTTATCTGCGATCTCGCCACTTCTTTCCGGCGAATGGTCGCGGCACACTTCCGCACCAATCCAGCTCCTCCATCGCCACCATGTCCCTGGCCGAGTGGGGGGAGCGCAGGAATAGCCGCTGGGCCGGCTGCAGCGGACACCGATCGGGGATCCGCATGTGGGGCATGCGACCTTGAGCGCCGGATCCCGCTCCCATTCCCGGCCGCAGCGCAGGCATCGGACGCTCATGGGGGGAAGTGCCTCGATGGGGGAGCGACCGGCAACTGCTCGGGAGTTCTCACGCTTAATGGATCGGCCTGGATTCTCACTTTCGGGGCGTTGCGAGCCCGGGGCACCGCCTCAGGCCATTAGCTCATTAACCCCAACCCGCTTCACTGGAAACACTGCGGACACACAGGTCCGCAGGGCTCCCCCAAGAAACGGTTGGCTTTGCATTTCGATGATGGGTCCTTTAGAGGAGCACACCGCCTCTGTGTGCAGCCTGCAACCTCCGGGGCTACGGCACAATATGCCGCCGGTCACGTTTCGAATGGTGGAACCAGTCACACACCGGCTCTCGACGAATCCATCCCTGCCGGCTCAATTCGGGCAGTTGTACAAGCCCTCCTATGCCCTGTGAGTCTTACCGTCGCTGCCGGGTCGATCCCGCTCAAGCACCAAGGTTGTTCAGCCCCGCCCGTTTTCGCCCCGCACCGTCCGTCCTGCATCTTCTTGGCAGCACCCCCGGTCCGTCGCGCAGCATCCTGTAACGGCTGTCGAAGATCCCGCGCAGTCTCCGGGGCAGCGAGAGTCTGTGTGAAAAGCCCGCGAGGGGATTAGCAGTGGGGCGAAAGCCTGGAATAGCGCAGCCTGAGCAGCCCTGGGTCCGCAAATTGGCGTTATCCTCATCATCTCGATAGATGCTATCGCATCGACTTCGAAGAGGAGCGACTTTTCACACAGTGTGGCGACTGGTTGGGCGGCCGGGAATGCCACCCCTCTCTTCTCGCCCGTGTGTTCGAAAACCCGTGATGCATCTTCCCGTCAGGGTCGCGGGAGCCTCCGGACGGGGGTCCAGGCGTCGCTGTCGTCGACCGGCACGTTCTGGCGACAAAGTCGGAGGGGGCTCAACCACCGCCCGCTTCGACGGCGTCGAAGCTTTGCGGGCCCACGAATTCCTCCACCGGCCATACGTCGATTGGCTGGGTAGTGGCGTCCATCCGGCCGGAGGGATCCAGGGTGACGAACATCAGCACCGACGGATCGCGGGTGAGCAGCAGCAGGTGCGTTGGGTCGAGCCATTGGATGGCAGTGGTTCCGCCCCGAGAAACCGGAGAACTGCAGATCTCGCTGTCCTGGGTGGCACCGGGGCAGAGCTCCGCCAACTCCCCGGTGAATGCCCGGCCGTCGGGCGACCAGTGAAGGCTCGCGTACCCGGGTTCGAGTTTCCGCGGAATCGCCAGCGGCCCCGCCCCCTCACCCAGCGGAGTGATGAACCATCCCGCTATCTCCGGAGGGACTTCGTCTGTGTATTGGATGTAGGCGGCGAACCGCCCGTCGGGAGAGAAGGTGACGGAGCCGGGATGACTGCGACTGACGGAGGCGAGTTGGTCAGGTGCGGAGCCGCCGGCGGGGACTCGCGTGATCGCGAAGTCGATGCCGGCCGCAGGATCTTCCCCAAGCGGCTCCGTCATGACGAAGGCCTGCGAGTCCTCGGTCCACACCCCGACAGGGAATAGCGGACCGGGCACACCCACCGGGGCATAGGCCAAGACATCCGGTCGTAGGTTGCTCCCGTCGGCATCGATGAAGGCCAGGGCTGTCGGCGATAGTAGGGCGACCTGCCGGCCATCCGGGGAGACGACAAAACGCAGGGCACCCTCGGCCTTCACCAAGACCTCCCGTGTTCCTTCGTTCGCATCCACGGAATACAATCCGCGCGGGATGGCATGCGACTCCCCCTCGGCCATAACCAGGTAGGTCCATCCGTCATACAGCAGGCGATGAGTCCCCGGTATCCAGGTCATCTCAGGAATGTTGGACGAATCCCTCTCAGATGCGCCGAGAAGCTCGCGCAGCGTGTCGGCCGAGACGAGCTCGCGTGGATTCTCGCCGCTCAGATCGACGGTCCACAAGGCGGATTGCTCACGCCATTCTGCGTCGCCTGTCTGCACGATCGAACGACGCAGGAAGGCCACCAACTGGCCGTCGGCGCTCAGCTCGACTCGGATGACGTCTCCGGAATCGAAGATCTTCCGGCTCTCGCCGGTGACGTCGTCCCAGACCATGATATCCCCATCCTTGGTGTATACGACTGTCGTTCCTGTTGCGGCGCTCGTGGAAGGGGGTTGTGCCGAAGGAAGTGGGGACTCGGTCGGGGGTGCAGGCGGAGCCGTTGCCTGCAGACTGCAAGCCGATCCAAGGGCGGCGAGAAGGATCAGGCCACAGGGGAAACTAGCACGAAGTGCCGGACGTACCTTCGATATGGTCATAGCGATGTTCCTCGCGCGCTTCCCGGATTGGGGCCGCAGCCGACAGCGGCAGCCTCTGCGCTCGCGTACCACGAGCAGCGCATGATGCCCCGCGCCGAATCTCGCGCTATCCGGGGCACACATCCTCCTTGTCTTGATAATTACCGTCCCGCCACCTTCGAAAGACGGAGACCTTTCAAACAGTCCGGCGAATCGTTGGGCGGCGGGGTCCTGGTCAATCCAGGTACCGGCCGGCAAACGCCGTTCGGAATTCCGGAATGATATCACAGGCGGATGTCTCGTAGCACTCCTCGTTGAACGAGAAGAAGTAGCCGATCTCTGGGTCGGGCAGGATGCCCAACAAACTGCCGAATCCGCGGATTGCCCCGCTGTGGCCGAGCAGAAGCTGGCCTCCTGACACGCCTTGCACGAATCCGTAGGTGACTCTCTGCCCCTCATAGGGCGTTTCGGCGCGCGCCTCGAACATCTCTGCCACGGATGAAGCCCGAAGGATGCAGGCTCCCTGATAGCATCCTCCGTCTGCGAGCGCCACCAGGAAGTGTGACATGTCGGCCGCCGTAGACACGATCGAACCACCGGGATAGTCGCCATCGTAGTCTATCGGCTGAGGCTCCTGGGCCCCGGCCACAAGCTTGTAGCCGGTCGCGATTTTTCCGGGAACGGGCGGAGCCAGCAAGTAGCCGGTGTCGGACATCTGCAAGGGGCGCAGGATCTGGTCCAAGACGTACCGGTCAAAGGGCTGCCCGGAGACCTCCTCGACAACGAGCGCAGCCAGTGCATAGCCGTAGTTGCTGTAGGTGAATGATGTGCCCGGCATGCGCGTGACGGGCGGCATGGAATCGGCAAGGAACTGCGCAAGTGGCCTGACGGATGCCGGATCCGTGTTGCTCACATAGGGCGGGTCGTCGAAACCGGCCGTGTGAGTGAGGAGATGGGCGAGGGTGACGGGCGTAGTGAAATCACTCTGCACCTGCATCGACTTCAAGTAGCGGTTGATATCGACGTCAAGGCTCACGCGACCTGCCTCCGCGAGCTGCATGACGGCCACGGCCACAAACGGCTTCGAGACTGAGCCAATCCGCATCAAGGTTGAGTCGGGATCGAGGCGCTCGCCGGAGGCGATATCGGCCACGCCGTAGCCCATCGAAAGAACTACTGCCCCATCTTCCACAAGAACGAAGCATAAGCCCGGGATGCCGAGGGTTTCCATTCGCAGCGGGAAGAAGTCGTCGGTGAATTGGGCAAGCCTGGCCCGCTCGATGACCGCGGACTTAGCGGGGACGCCGGAGCCCTGGCAGGAGGCGAGAAACCAGCTCGCGGCTATTGCGGCCAAGACGACCGTCTTGCGCATCGGATCCCATCCTCGCAACCGTGACCGGGGCTCGCCTCGCTCCGCCGCTGAACCGCGTTGAACTCAGCGGCCGGGGCCCGACCCTTCTCTTGCTCCCGGGCCATCCCTATCATACATCTTGGCATGCAAATCACCCCACACCGTTCGTCCTGTGTGCCTTTAACAGGATCCCCGGCCCGCTGGTGCCGGTACCTACGCGGCCTCAAATCGTGCTTACCAAATGCCGGGGATGAGGCGATACCGCACTTTCTGGACATAGTCCGAATAGCCAGGTAGCTCGGATTGTAGGGTCTGGTCCTCGAGAGCGGTCCTGACAATCATGAGGACCGCGGCCACGATGCCGGGGATCAGTGCCCAGGCTGAGCCCAACAGGAAGGGAACGGCGATGGATTGGAGGATGAAGCCCACGTACCCGGGGTGCCGGACAAGCCGATAGGGTCCTGCGCTGCACACCTTGTGACCCCGATCGGTTTGGATGCGTACCGCCGTAGAGAAGAACGCGTTTGCGATCATGGCCCATGAAGTGAACCCCAGCCCTGCTGCGAGCACGGCCGCCCCTGCGATGTGCCAGGATGGGGCCACGGCCTGAGTCCAACGGAAACGGACATCCAGACCGGCCACAAGCGGAAGCACGAGATATATAGCCACGCCCCAGAACCCACCTATGAATTTGTCCCAATCCTTCGTGTCCTGGGGGCGGGCCCGCTCGGCGACGGTCTCAGGACTGGTGCGGAGCATGATCGAGGCGTTGATCAGCAGGCTCACAAGGTAGATTCCCAGGTAGACCCAAGCCCATGCCCAGTCGAGATGTCCACCGGCCAAGAAGAGAATGGCCGCTATCAAGAGCAAGGAGATCACGACCGTTGCAGAGCGCTTGACGGTACCCGCTGCGACATCTGAGCGATTCTCGGCGATCGGGGTTTCAGGTCTTGCGTTCATGTGGTACCGGCCTTTCGAATCATCGCTGGCTGCCCGGCGGATATGAGCTCCCCGGCACCTGGGGTGTCCGTCCACATGTGCCTGCGGCCCCCTGGCCCCTGGACTGCCCGTCCACGTGTGCCTGCGGCACAGTGCAGGCAGGGCAGGCAGACCGCCACGTGTGCATGCGGCCCAGTGCAGGCAGGGCAGGCAATGCAGGCAACGGCCGGGGCTCTGATCACGTCTTGTCTGTGGATCCGGGCAGTGGATCGAAGCTCATAGGATCCAGCGCAGCCGCCTCCTCGATCAGTTCAGAGATCTCGTTCCAGGGTGCCTGCTCGTACGATCCAACCACAAGATGCCGCTTACTTGTGCGATTCCCGGCCAATAACGCGTGAGGATCTGTCAAGCGCACACCGTGGATGAAGGAGATCCGTACATGGTCCATATCCAACTCTATCTGGCAGATGGCGCCTTTCACCGGGCCGCCCTTGGTCGAATCGTGGTATGAGAGTCCACCCCAAAGGATCCGCTCTGTTGCATGCGGGCGGGTCTGGGATACCAGGCTCCTCAGCTCCAGGGCGATTTCCCGGATCTCAGGCCGAACGAACGCCAAGAAGGCCTCCACCTCGGAATTTGAGAGAAAGCCGGAACTCGGCATTGATGAAGAACCTCCGTCGGCAGCCCAGCGGCTATGAGCTCCCCGGCCTGACCGCCACCTGTGCCTGCGGCCCCCTGGCCCCTGGAACCTGGACTACGTCCAGTGCAGGCTGCGTCCAGTGCAGGCTGTCCGTCCACATGTGCCTGCGGCATCCCGGCCCCTGGACTGTCCGTCCACGTGTGCCTGCGGCACAGTGCAGGCAGGACAGCCAGACCGCCGGGCAGGCAGTGCAAGCAGGACAGGCTGACCTCCAGGGCAGGCAGTGCAGGCAGCGGCCGGGGCTCGCTCCCTCTCTCGCTTGCAGCTATCCCCATATTACATCCTAACCTGCAATTCGCCGCGCACCGTTCGTCCTGCATGTACTTGGCAGGATCCCCGGTCCGCTGCCAATGGTTGGGCCGCCCCAGTTTCAAGCTGATCCTGAATGGGCAAAGCGCCACAAAGGCTATTTCCGGGCGATGGCGCATATGCCCATGCCAACACGATGAACCGATTTCATCTCGACCCTGGCTTCGGAGAATCCTGCCTCCTCAAGTAGGAGCGCCGTTTCCTCCGCGCCGTAGAGTTTGAACAGTCCCGTCCTGGTGAACTTCTGCTTCCCGATGCCCTCCTTGTCAACAAACCCGAGCGCCAATCGCCCGCCCGGTCTCATGACGCGCCTGATCTCCTCCAGGTTTGACACCGGATCTTCCCAGAAGTAGTGAACGTTCACAGCAAGGGCTTTGTCGAACTCATCGTCTGAATACGGAAGGGACGTGCTTGTCCCCTCCCGAAGCTCAACACGGCCCGCAGCGATGGCCAATGCATTCAGCCCCTTCGCCTCCTCTACCATCGCTCTTGACAATTCGATCCCGGCCACCCATCCCCGGGAGGCCAGCTCCGCTGCCTTCTGGATGCCCAAACCGGCTCCAAAGCCGATCTCTAGAACGCTATCATCCGGTTGGACGTCGAGGATCTCCAGGGTCCAATATATGAGTCGCCGGTTGTCGCGATTCATACCCTTGCCCATCAGCCTACCCAGGAACCCAGACGGATGGGCAAGCTGTTTCGCCCAGAGGTGGTATATCGCATTCATTTGCGCCCCTCCTTGGGAGGCCATATGAGCGGCCCAACCATTGTTTCTATGTAGATTTCCCCATATGAATCGCTACATACAGCTTCAAGACACCTTCTTCCTCGGCCTGAGTCTTAAGGAAGCGCGAGTCCGAATTGCTCAATGCGGGACGGGCGATGCGGGGGGTGAAGCTGACGTCCGTCCAAATGATATACCCTCATGAAATCGGGAGCAAAGCGACGGAGGGACTATGTGAATGCCGCCGGTCACGTTCCGAAGGGTGGAACCAGTCACACATCAGCCCTTGGCAAATGCATCGCTGCCTGATCGCACCTCGCCAAGATACCGCTGGCCCTATTCCAATTCGGCCGTCGCCGCCAGATCGTCTCCGCTCCAGCACCCAGGATGTTCGACCCCGCCCATTTTCGCCCCGCACCGTTCGTCCAGTATGTCCTTAACACGATCCCCGGCCCGTCGCGCAGCATCCTGTAAGGGCTGTCGAAGATCCCGAGTAGTCTGCGGGGCGGCGGATGGCCATGCAGCCTCCGTTGACGTTTCCGGAGCTCTGCCCCTGTGGCGCGGGCCGGCCGAGGGTGGTTGGCCCACTCTCGGATTGACGCCCCCTGCCATCCGGAGATCGCCTATGAGACGGCGATGTCCGGTGACCGCGAATTCCTTCTCTGCAGTGTCGCGCCAACTTGCATGCTTGGGCGCATGGTGCGGCCCCGGTTTCCTGCGAATGCGATGAGATGACGGCGGAGGGCCAGTCACCCAGAGGAGCGTTTGCCCTCCCGGCGACTCTTGTCTTCTGCAGGAGTGAACAGGTCGACTGCGCCTCCTTTCCGGGCCTTTTCCAGCAACGACAGGGCCCGGAGAACCACCTCGCGCTGTGTGTTTCGATCTCCGGGCGCTCCTACGGGTCTGCCCATAAGATGCGGCGTGATCAGCACACGCGGGGGGGACATGGCTGCCAGCCGATCTTGAAACGCGCGGATGGCAATGATCACTGTAGGGATGCCGCCGTTCTCCAGCAACCTGGCCAAGTGCCCCACGGACACGTGGCAGAGCGGTCAAACCGGCACAAGCAGCAGGCCGTCCACATGCATGCCCCGAATTCGCTCAAGCCATTCAGGCCCCGCCTGCTTGAGCAAACGCCGCTGGGAAGTTGCCCCAACAAAAGAGAAAGCCTGCGGCGCGAGCTCGCCAATCAACCCTTCTGCCTGCAGATCGCGCAGAATCTGCAGCGGAAAGACAACATTCGGATCGGATTTCGCCGCCCGGATATCGTAACCTGCGTGCCGCACCCGCAAGTCCCCCAACGGGGTATGCGCGGGTATTGATGAGAGCTTGGGCCTCGTCTTGACGAAATCATCGATGCGGGCGACCGCTTCCTCTTGGGACATCGCCTGCTCTCCGAAAGGTTGCGGATCGTTTCCTCGGACAAAATGCCCGCTGGAGGTGATGAGCCCAATGCGGGCCTGTGCCACCGTCGTCTCGAAATGGGTGAACGGCGCCTCGTCATACTGCCACCGATCATGACCCGCATACGCGCGCACCTGCCACTCATACGCATGCCGGATCAACCGCCCGGCATCGCGGTCATCGAACGAATCCCCCAGCTTCCATAGCAGATCTCGGAAAAACTGCGCGGCCTCACGCGGCGAGAGCAGCGCCAAGAACTTGAAGTTCAAGTCAGCCCGAGACCCGTAATCAAAGGAATCCTTGAACTCCTCGAATGATTCCGCTTTGCCTTCTTGCGCGTCCACCAGCAGCCTCCGTCGCATTGTCGCCCGGTGAGGCCCCAGATAATCTACCCCTCCCGTAGGTTTGTCAAATAGGTCCCAGCATCCCCGATCTGCCGTCGCAGATCGCGCGTGGTCTGCCGGGCAGCGAGTGCTTACGCGTCCTGCCCTGACGGACCCGGAATGAGATCATAGGCCTTGAAGAATATCTCTCTGTCTTCCGTTTCTGCGATCGCCTCGCCAAGCTCTTTCGCCTTGGCATAGTGCAGTTGATGGAGGTCGCTCTCGCCGGCTGCGAAAGCGCCGTGGGCGAGGATGGCGTAGGCGAATGCAATCTCCCAGTCCGGAGCCTCGTGCGCCATGATGTAGTCGAAGCTCTGTTTCGCATAGATTAGTGCGAGCCGCCCGAATCCGAGGCGTGCGTATACATGACCCAGGAGCATCTGTGCCCTTGCACGGTTGAGTCCCGTGCCTACCCTTGACCAGTGGAAGGCCGATGCGTGCGCCGCGTCAAGCATCTCGTCATCCTGCGATTGTGTCCTGTCGGGTAGATCGCTCAGTTCCCAGGCCAGGTTGTTGCACGCAAGGGCGTGCCAGCGATGCGATCGGGAAATCTCTTCACTCGAGAGCATGTTCGACATAGAACCCTCCTCGGAGACCAACGGGCTCGACCTGAGCGGCCCGGCAGCTCAATCAATGGCCGTCGCCCTCAAAGTCCATTCGCCTTGGTGAGTCTGGCAAGATCGGCACATAGGGATGATCACCAGGATACGTCTCCCATTGAAAATGCAGGGTTCACGGCTGTGACCTCCCCGGGTTGACCGCCACGTGTGCCTGCGGCTCCCTGGCCCCTGCACCCCGGAACGCATCCGGTGCAGGCAGCGGCCGGGGCTCGCTCCTGCTCCTTCTCCGGCGGCATACCCATAGCTCAACGTGGCATGCAATTCGCCCCGCGCCATCCGTCCTGCATGTTCTTGGCAGGAGCCCCGGCCATCTGCCATGCAGGGCCGTGGAGCATTCTCTCCATCCCATGCAGACTCACGCTTGGCAGCAAGTGAAGAGAATCGTCCGATCTCGAACGTGGGGCGTTCTATGCCGGCTACTCTTCCTCGAAAGATCTCTCCAGCGTATCGACCAGTTGCATGAGCTCGCTGGTTGTGTTAGACCTGGCCCATGCCGTGAAATATCCGGCCCCAAACGCGATCGGAAAGACGGAGCCGACGAAGAGCGAGAGCCCCCGCAGTTGTCCGAGCATTCCAAAGGCGATGTAACCTATGAGTGATAGGAGGAACGCCCAGCGGGTGATAACAGCATTGCGTCGCTCAGCCCGATTGCGGGTCTCAAGCAGTTCTTCATAGTTCGCGAGTAGTCGGTTCATCGGGGTTTTCTCTCTTCTCAGTGTTCAGTCGTGAAGCGATCCTTTCATTGATCGCGCCAATTGACGGGGCTGTCTTGGACCACGGCCTCATTATTCTATGGTATTGTCTCCGCAATTCGGAGAAGGTGTTTGCGCGAGAGATCGCCGGAATAGAGCGTCAGCAGCAGTCCGTTCTCCCACCAGCTGACGGATCCGGGGTAGCAGAGCTTGCGCCCCCAAGTCCACTTTACTCCCGGATTTGCCCCCATTCCTGCGTGGCCTCTCACGCTGATTAGTTTTAGTCCCGGAGTTTGATGAACAATGGCTTTCCAATCCGGTGGCGACGCAGCTGGCTCGACGTCAAGCCTTACTCCGTTGGTGAAGATGATGCTAACCGCATCAGTCGACATCCACGTTTCCTTCGGCTCAAGGCCCGGGGGCAGGCGTAGATATGGCCTTCCGGCTTGAGCTTCCTCAAGGGAGACCAATTCCGAATCGGGACCGAGGGGCCCATGGAACTGTGGACCAATATAACCGGGCGGGGTGCAGGGCACGAATGCCAGCCAGCAGACGATGAATACGGAAGCCAGGCTGATAAAGAGTATGACGACCGGAACAAGGAACTTGATCCTCACTCTCTCTCCCCGGCGGATCACAGTTGCAACCCCTGAGGCGCGACAATGCACGTGGTATCGATGGTGATTTGGCCCTTGGAACAATCCGGCGAGCCGCGAGTGCCGAGCGCAAAGGCACTGCCCCAGAAGATGCCAGAGGGAGCATGCCTCCGTCCGGTAATCATGGACCATTGGCTCATTCGAGAACCCAGGCTCTTACGACGTCGTTTCGTGCATAAAGTCGACAAACAATCGGCGCTTGTATCGGCGGCGGGCAACGGCTATGACGTCCCCGGGCTGACCGCCGCGTGTGCCTCCGGCTCCCTGGACCCTCGACTGCGTCCGGTGCAGGCCGTCCGTCACATGTGCCTGCGGCACCATGGCCCCTGGACTGTCCGTCCACGTGTGCCTGCGGCCCAGTGCAGGCAGGACAGGCAGACTGCCACGTGTGCCTGCGGCCCAGTGCAGGCAGGGCAGGCAGCGGCCGGGGCTCGCTCCTGCTCCTTCTCCGGCGGCATACCCATAATACAACGTGGCATGCAATTCGCCCCGCGCCATCCCTCCTGCATGTTCTTGGCAGGAACCCCGGGGGGGCCTTTACCGAGGCCTTCGATGCACTCAGCACAGGCTCCGCGAATGCGCTGTCGAAGATCCCGCGCACTTTGCGGGGCAGCGAACGGTCATGCGCGACCGGGTCATTTCGCATCACTCAATCCTCGACAGGACAATGGCGTCGCCGCGATTGTTGTTCGGGTCATAGATCCAGAAGCTGAGCGTGTTTCCCTGCCTCCTCATCTCGATGGTCACCTCATTCATATCCCCGGGATCCCCCACGTCTTCATGCCAGATTGCGCGTCCGAGCAAGCGGTTCTCACTTCGTTCAGCACTGATCAGGGAGAACTCCTGAACAATGAACGATCCTGAGCGAATTACCCCATGGTCGATGCTGAAATTGGAGAACTGATCGATATTCGAGGAGAGTATGCGCTCGAAAGCCTTTCTTTCGCTCTCTTCCGACGACCTCTCGATTCCATCTTGCACACTGGCGAATGAGGACTCTGGCACGAGCTCATAAGAGCCATCAAAGATGGAAGTATCTACGGGCGACGGAACCAGAGGCGCTGGCCCCCTGATGCACCCGGGGGACAAGAATGGAATTACGAAAAGCAGCAGTATTCTTCGATCGAGAAGTCGTGTCATGAAGGTCAATGCCGCCCAACGGCGTTAAGCTCCCTGGCCCCTGGATCCCTGGCCCCTGGGCTGCGTCCGGTGCAGGCTGCCCGTCCACGACAGGCTCCGTGAACGTGCTGTCGAAGATCCCGCCCAATTTGCGGGTGGGGCGGATGGCTAACCCAACTCACCGGGCGAAAACGATGCGCGCTTCCACCAATCCTCAGCGTCTTCGAGATACGGCAAGACACTTCTCGCTGCTCGAGCAAACCTCTTTGAAGACTTGAAGAGGGAATGCTGATCGAATCGAAACCAATCCCCACGTGAAGCACCTTCACCCGGTTTTAGCCGGAGGCGCTTGTCAGGGGGATTGTCGATCGCGCGCACCTTGTCGGCTGGAATCTCCTCCCCCCAATGCGTACGAATACCCGAGGAGCCGCACTTCGAGATTTCGATGAGAAATCCACCTCCCCATTTGTCGAACTGGAAGGAAAGGAGATCGATTCCATCCTCGGACAGCCTGCGAAAGTGGGGGAATGAGCCGCTGAACCCCCGCTCCCGCAGCAGAGGAATGACGACATCCTCCAAAGCGTCGATCATCAAGTCTCTTGACTCAGACATCAATTGGCCGGTGGTCTCCTGTATCGAGTCGGCCTAACGATTGTTGCTGTGGGGATCCTTCCTCGCAGCAATCGATGCCAATAGCTTCAAGACACGTTCTTCCTCGCCCTGAGCCCAGGGAAGCATGAGCCCGGATTTCACAGTGAGGGACGGACGATGCGGGGGGCGAAGCTCACATCCGTTCAAAGGATATACCTTCACGAATTCGGGGGCAACCCAACGGAGGAGCTGGGTGTGTTCCATTTCAGGGGGCGCGGCTGCTCGAGAGTGAATGTACGGCGCTCCTCTCGATGCACCTCGTGGTTTCACCACTCGGCACTCGAGATACGCCTCCCCACAGTCGGAAGGTGCGAAGCAGGCCGCATCTCGAGCAGCGGCGAGCGGAGCGAGGCGTGTATCGAGAGGCCTGGCCTGTGTTGTTGACAGGGTGCGGCAGGTGCGGGTCTGCCGTGTCAGATCGCCCCTCAGGATGGAACGCACCTGGGGGGCTGAGCATCTGCCGGTGCTTCAGCAGAGGGTGAAGGGGGTGGCTTCTCAGAAACCATGACGAATCTGGTCCTCAACCGCCATACGTGAGCCTTGAGTCTGCACCACGGAGGGCATGGCACACGCCAGGGCGCCATACGGAAGGGAGGATCCTGGGTAAGAAGAAACGGACCCGCATGCTCCTCCGGAGGAGGCGGGTCCCGGCGCACCAGGCTGGGGGTCGAGGATTCGAACCTCGGCTTACGGATCCAGAGTCCGCTGTCCTACCACTAGACGAACCCCCAGCGACGGGGAGATTTTACCATACCGGCCGATGGACGTCTAATCGGGATCGTTCCTGCCTTGGCGATGCGGCTTCGGGCCGCAGCTGAAGAGAGGCCGGCAGGGGGGAGGGGAGCAGGGG
>CAYMCO010000010.1:0-37601 GCA_964388955.1 uncultured Anaerolineaceae bacterium
CCCCTGCTCCCCTGCACCCCCGCTCCCCTAGTACCTCCCGCATATTTGCAATCCCCACCGGCGTCCGTTATGCTGTCTGTGCGGGCGGGACCCCGTCCGCTTTGAACCGCTATGCTCGCCGGCGCGCAGCCTCCGTTCGAGAACAGGGCCGCCGGCGGGCCCGAGTTGAATAGTTCAACCTCCTAACAGCTAACACCTGTCAGAGGGCCATCCCCCGAGGTGTCCGAAATCCAGCGCACCTCGGAACGGCGGAGCGTGCCTGCTGGAAGAATCCCCGAAGCTACCCAATCCGAACTCGAGTGATGGCCGGCAGCGGTTGGATCTGGCGCGCCCGCTGGCGTTCCTATCCGCGCGCCAGATCTGCATGATCGACGAACTGCTGGAGCGGCTGGGGGATTTCGGCGAGGTGCGGTTGATCGTGCAGAAAGGCAAGCTGCGCTTCATCTCCAGCGCCAAGAGCTATGATGTGTTCAAATGGGAGGAGGGGGACGAGTAGCGTATGAGGGCAGAAAGCGCCATGGAACTCGCGGAAGCCGCAGATACACACATACATATCGAACCGCCTCGCGGTTGGATCGGATTGGACCTGGCGGAGCTCTGGCGCTACCGCGAACTGCTCTACTTCTTCACCTGGCGGGATATCAAGGTGCGCTACAAGCAGACCCTGCTGGGGGCGGCTTGGGCGGTGCTGCAGCCCTTCGCCACCATGGTGATCTTCTCGGTCTTCTTTGGCCGGCTGGCGGGGGTGCCCTCGGATGAGTTTCCTTATCCAATATTCGCCTACTCAGCGCTGCTGCCGTGGAACTACTTCGCCCAATCCCTGGAGCGAGCCGCCAACAGCCTGATCGAGACCCCGGATCTGATCCGCAAGGTATATTTCCCGCGTTTGGTGGCCCCGCTTTCCGGCGCCCTTTCCCCGCTGTTGGATTTCGGAATCGCATTCCTCATCTTGCTGGGCATGATGGTCTACTATGGCGTGAGGCCTACCTTGGGTGTATTCCTGCTTCCGCTCTTCCTGCTGCTGGGCATGGTGACGGCGTTGGGAGTGGGCACCTGGTTTTCGGCTCTGAACGTGCAGTACCGCGATGTGCGCTACGTGATCCCCTTCCTGATCCAGGCCTGGCTGTTCGCCACGCCCGTGGCCTACCCCAGCAGCCTGCTGGGGGAGCCGTGGCGAACGCTTTATGGATTGAATCCCATGGTGGGCGTGGTCGAGGGCTTTCGCTGGGCGCTGCTGGGGACCGACCCCCCGCGGGCGATGATCGGGGTCTCCGCGCTGGCATCGGTCGTATTGCTCTTGACCGGATTGCATTACTTCCGGCGCATGGAGAACACATTTGCGGATGTGGTGTGAAGCGGATGTCTGACATCGCCATCCGGGTCGAAGGGTTGGGTAAGCGCTACCGCATCGGCCAGGGCTCGCGCTCCGGCTACAAGTCGCTGCGGGAATCCCTGGCAAACGGGCTGCAGGGCACGCTTGACCGCCTGCCGGCCATCCTGGGGGGGAACGGCGGGAAGTCGAACGGCGAATCCAGCCATGACCACATCTGGGCGTTGAAAGATGTCTCGTTTGAGGTGAAACGGGGTGAGGTTGTAGGCGTCATCGGCCGCAACGGCGCCGGCAAGAGCACGTTGCTGAAGATCATTTCGCGCATCACCGCCCCGACGGAGGGCAGTGTCGACATCTTCGGCCGGGTGGGCTCCTTGTTGGAGGTCGGTACCGGCTTCCACCCCGAGCTCACCGGGCGGGAGAACATCTACTTGAACGGCGCCATCCTGGGAATGCGCCAGGCGGAGATCGAGGCGAAGTTCGACGAGATCGTCGCCTTCTCCGAGCTGGAGAAGTTCATCGACACCCCAGTCAAGTTCTACTCCAGCGGGATGTATGTCCGCCTCGCCTTCGCCGTCGCCGCGCATCTGGAGCCGGAGATCTTGCTGGTCGATGAAGTGCTGGCCGTCGGTGACGCGGCATTTCAGAAGAAATGCCTGGGGAAGATGGGCGAGGTGGCGGGAGAGGGGAGGACGGTGTTGTTTGTCAGTCATAACATGAGCGCGGTTACGCGGTTGTGCAAGCAGGCGCTGAGGCTGGAGGAAGGAGAACTGGCAGATCGCGGACACAGCCCGGATGTAGTCGAACGGTACATTGGTAAGGATTCCCCAATAAAGGCTATGGCCATATTGGAGCCCGACGCTGCCAAGCCAATGCGGTTGAGAAAGGTGGTAATTCTGAATAGCAGTGGGGTTTCCTCCACGCAGCTAGAGATGGGAGAACCTTTTCGGGTGTGCGTCGAATATGACATCAACAGGCCTGTCACCGCGGCCCACGTGATCTGTTTTATTCATACCAATGAGGGAGTAAATGTCTTCGGCACTGGAGATGCGGATACAAATCCAAGAATGCTTCAATGCAGATCGCCGGGAAAGTATGCAGGATGCTTCGAGGTGCCAGCTTTCTTGCTCGGCGAGGGTGAGTACTATATTACTGTAAGCCTGGGTGTGCCATTCCAGGTAGCCTACGATAGGCATGAGGCCGTTGCAGTATTCTCGATCGTGGATAACAGCAGTATGAGAAGAGAATGGCTGCATAGACGCAGGCCGGGCGTCCTCGGAATCGAGATCGATTGGACCTATTCGAATATGGGGAGAGACTAAGTGTGCTCACACGACTAAGGAAGTGGATTGATCGGTTCAAGAATTATCGGCGGTTGACTAGTGCTTTCGGCCCAATCTCCCTCGTTGCTCTAGTACACATTCTGTCCATTATCAAGCAAGTAGAAACCAAGATCTACGGAAGATATGCAGGCTACAACATGGATAGGCTCGCGCACCTCATCCCGGTTTGGTTAGCCTCTCGTCAGAAGGCCGATGATGCGAGGTTTGCGCATGTGGAGATTGGAGTGCTCTTCGGAGGCAGTCTCGCCGCAAGGCTCCTGCTGCTTGAATATGCAAACCGCTGTTCTCAGCGGGTCATCGGCATAGACCCTCTTGATAGCTACTATGGGGAGTTCATAGATCCGACATCTGGCCTTCCGATATCCAAAGATACGGTGACTGAGAATATCGGATTCCTGACCGGGATGAGGCACAACTACTCGCTCGTCCAACGACTTTCATCCGATCCTGCAGCAGTCGAAAAAGTGCGGAATCGCGAGGTATTGTCCTTATTCATCGATGGCGATCATACCTATCAACAGATCCGCGAAGATTGGGAGAATTATTCCCCTTTCGTTATTCCGGGCGGATACGTGATCTTCGACGACTACGGATCGGAGGAATGGCCCGATGTGAGAAGATTCGTCGATGAGTTGGTCAACAATGAGCCGCCGGCTTGGAGAATCTGCGGCGTAGTTGGAAGAGCGTTCGTCATTAGGCGAAATAGCCGTATGGCTGAAAGTGCATCTCCAAGCCTCGAGTCGACACAAACCACCCATGCGTTGCACTCCCTCGACCGAATGTAGGCCATCATCAAGGGTATCGTCAACGAGGGATGGCTGGGATGTGATCTTATAGATTCGAGGTTTGCGAGCTAGGCCCCTGGCGCATCGACAGCCCCTTATTGCCACTATTATCCATCAGGCGAGGGGAACGCTTTTCCCACCCCGAAATCTATCCGGCGCCACTTCATGGACGGATTTACTATCGCAGGAAACCATTAGCGTATGGACACGAGAATTGAGCGTTCGCTTCTCAGAACGTAACCTTATCTTGTCGCTGACTTCCGCTTTGCACGAGCCTCCTTTGCTCGTCGATGTAGGAGCCCACGTTGGTTCATTTGCCGAGCCGTTCGTTGCGAGCGGATGGCGCGTCATTGCATTTGAGCCGGAAGCACAGAACTTCCACGCACTGAAACAGAAGTTCTCGGCATATCCACTCGTCACCTGCCTTCAAGAGGCAGTTTTCGATACTGCCCGGGCGAGGGCTCAATTCTTCATAAGTAGTGAACATTGGGGGATTCATGCTCTCAAACCATTCCACCCAACCCATCGGCGAGGCTCCGATGTGACCACGGTCCGGTTGGACCAGAAACTCCGGAGCCTCGATATTAGCCACGTCCATATTCTCAAGATTGATATCGAAGGCGCCGATTTCATGGCACTAAGAAGTTTCGACTTCATAGCTTTGAAGCCACAAATCGTGATCGTAGAATTCATGGATTCTCGAAGCATTCCCTATTTCGGTTACTCTCATCACGACATGGCGGAATACATGCGTCAGTTCGGATATGCGACTTTCGTGTCAGAATGGTCCCCCATCGAGGAATATGGCCGCAAGGAAGACGACCCAGAAATCGATGGACCCTCTTTTCTTGGCTGCAAACGGTACCCCCTGGATCATAATCCTGCATGGGGCAACCTGATCTTTGTGCCAGAGTCTGCGATGAGGGAATTCACCCTAGGCCTAAGGAGGTACCTGTGGAGGGTATGGCGGGACAGGCGGGCACATGAGTTCCGCTCCATTGTCAAATCGATTCCTGGGGCGAAGTTCCTCTACGCCGCAGTCAAGAGAAGGAGATGACCCTGGTTGTCCTGGATATCGGGCCCCAATCTGGTTGGAACAGAGAAGTCAGACACAACAAGCCACGTGCCATGAGGCGCTGCATTTGAAAACGGCTCGAATTGTCCCTCACCGAATTGGTCGCGTCCCGGCCCAGTGGTCTCGACACTTAGTCACATGGATTCGCGACGCAAACGTTCGCAAAATGCGCCAACGATTGAAACTGCTTGAAGGAAGTCGCGCCGGAAACAGATGCTTCATCATGGGCAATGGTCCTAGCCTAAACAAGATGGATCTCGAGCTCTTCCATGGTGAGCACATATGGGGGCTGAACCGATGCTACCTGCTATTTGACCGTATTTCGTGGCGGCCTGGTTTCTACACGGCCGTAGATACTCGAGTTGTTCCGGACATAGCAGATGAGATCATGGCCCTCGCGGGACAATTGGACGCCACACGGTTCTTTATCCCAATTACATTTCGAACTCGCAGAATACTCCAGTCTCGGGCCAATGTATTCTGGTTCCGCGAGGCCGAATTAGATCCGTCCAACATACCATTTGGCAGCTTTTCGAAAGATGCATCAATTGCGGTCTCTACGGTGCGAACCGTTTCGATCACCGCTATCCAACTGGCAGCCTATCTGGGCTTCAACCCGATTTTCCTGATCGGTTGCGATACCAGTTACACGCTTCCAAGCTCGGTCGAATACAATGAGCGTGACGATCATTGCCTCACTTCCACAATGGACGATGACCCAAACCACTTCGACCCAAGCTACTTTGGGAAAGGACGAAGGTGGCACCACCCTCACCCCGAATTGATGATCGAGCACTATGAAATGGTGGCGATTGCTGCGAGGGAAATGGGGCTACAGATCTACAATGCAACGGTGGGGGGGGACCTCGAGGTATTTCCCCGCGTCGATTACCGGCAAGTTCTAGAACGGCGAGAGGTTATCTTGAGGTGAGGCGGGGGCGACACTTAGCTTGGCTTCGATCCGTGGAAGAGCCCCGGCGATCGCATCTTGGTCAACATCTCGATAGTTGCGCCAATATAGACCCGACAATGACAAGAGTAACCGTTGTAACTCCCTCACTGAATCAAGGTCAATTCATCGAGGAAACGATCCGCTCGGTGCTACTCCAATGCTATCCGAATCTCGAATACATCGTCATCGATGGCGGATCGACTGACGGTACGACTGATATCATTAAACGATATGAGCCTCGGATCGACTCTTGGGTCAGCGAACCCGACGCTGGGCAAACGGCTGCGATCAACAAGGGCTTCAAGCGGGCACGAGGCGAGATTGTCGCGTGGTTGAATTCCGATGACTTGTTTGCCACCCGATACGCCGTCTCAGAGGCTGCTGCGTTCCTGGCGAACCACGAGGAAGTCTCAGTCGTGTATGGGGACAGTTTGATCATCGATGAGATCGGCCGCCCACTCCGCCACTGGAAGGCTCCAGATTTCGATCTCGTAGATTTACTCTACGACAATCAGATTCCTCAAATGTCTGCATTCATCCGCAGGGATGCTTTGGAAGCAGTTGGATACTTGGACGAAGAGTTCCACCATTCAATGGATTATGATTTATGGCTGAGACTCTCCCCTGAATTCACAATCTCTTCCTTCCCATCGCTATGGAGCATGCATCGTTTTCACCCCAATTCGAAGACGATGACACAGGATGAGGTCAGATGCAGAGATAATCTAAGAGCCTTGTCCCGATTCTTCACCAAGGAGTCCGTCAAAGGCGAGCTAGGGGTCCATGAGAAGGCAGCCATCGCCAAAGCCGAGCTTGACCTGGCAATCGCGGAGGCCTCAACGACGCCCTTAGAAGGTATCGAAGCGGAATTTGAGAGGATAAGGAAGGCCGAACATAGGTTGTTCGCAAAGAAGGAAGCCCTTCGCTCTTTGGCCTGGCAGATTGGCAGACGCGAGGACCTGTCCAAGGCAGGCATGAGTTTACAGAAGACCTTCTTCCGTCTCGCCGGGTGGTTCGATTTGCCTCCTCATGAAGTGATGCGGGCATTATTGATCTCCCACATTTCGGCAGGCGGCAGCCGAAGAACCGTATCTATTCAAGGATTGGTCTATCGATTCGCGTGGGGGCTTTGGAGAATTTGGGACCTCCTGAGACGGGGATCCCGAGCTGCTTATTACCGGGTTTTCCCCCCGCGATGAATATCTTTGGTTTGATTCCGTGTGATTTTATGGGCATCTCCGTTGTGCCGAGCTGTAGATCAACCCCGGCGGATCCATCTCTAGGCTTGAGAAGCGCATCGGGCAGCTATTGCCAGCACAAGTGGTTGTTCTCCTTCGGTGAAAAGCGAGTGCATGCGTGCGGAGTTTTCCAAGGATCAACCCGTATCCACTTTAGGTAGCCCTTCTGCAAGGTGCCATTGAATATCCTTCAGATCAACGCCCATGACGTGCATGGTGGCGCGGCTAGGATCGCCAGGGATTTGCTCGATCACTACCAGCGACTTGGTCATGTTTGCTACCTTGCAGTAGGGGAGAAGAATAGCTCGGACCCGCGTGTTCTTAGGATATCCAACATGGAGCTCAGGAATGCTTGGTCTCGTTCATGGCTCACATGCGGAGAACTGAACCAGGCGCCGAAGAAAGGCAGATTTGAGAGATTCCTCAAGGCGGTAGCTTTGCTCGGTGAACCCCAGCGTATTCTGCATCGCTTTCGAGGCATTGAAGATTTCAGCTATCCCGGATCAGGACACCTCTTGGACCTTCCTCCACATCGCCCCGATATACTCCACTTTCATAATCTCCATTACGATTATTTCGATCTGTCCCTGCTGCCGGAGCTTTCAACCAAGGCCCCGACCGTCCTCACTCTCCATGATCAATGGGCGTTCACGGGTCACTGTGGATACTCGCTGGACTGCAATCGCTGGGAAAAAGGATGCGGCAATTGCCCATATCTGGACATATACCCTCCCATACGCCGGGATGCGACAGCTTTCAACCTGGAACGCAAGAGGGAGATCTTCTCGCGATGCCAGTTACATGTTGTCTCACCTAGCAGGTGGCTGCTCTCCCTCGCGGAGAGATCAATATTGGCCGGGGGCATCATTCAGAGTGAATGCATACCGAACGGGATAGATACCGAGATCTTTCATCCCACGGACCAATCTGCTGCCCGAGACAGATTGGCCCTCCCCGCTAGAGCCAGGGTATTGCTGTTCGTCGGAAATCGCGTGTTGAATAACGACTATAAGGATTTCGACACGATGCATCGAGCGTATGAATCCGTGTCGAGCGTTCTTCCACATGAGGAAGTCATCTTCGTTTGTCTGGGTGAAGACTCTGATGTGCCTCCGGCCAGAGCACCTAGAGGAGTCCAGTTTAGGCCCATTGAACGCGATTCTCAACGGGTGGCGGACTACTATCGCGCTTGCGACATTTACGTCCATGCCGCCGTTTCGGACAACTTCCCTCTGACAATCCTTGAGGCCATGGCCTGTGGCGTTCCCGTTGTCGCCACGGCAACCGGAGGCATTCCAGAACAGGTCGAGGATGGCAGGTCAGGCTTTCTGGTGGGTCTCAGAGACCACAAGGGAATGGCGAATCGAATCGTTGAGTTGCTGAAGGATCCTGAAAAACGCAGGCGATTAGGAGAAGAGGCTTCCCGAATTGCACGGTCCAGATACAGAACGGACATCATGGCGTCAGCCTATCTAGATTGGTACAAAGAGGTACTGGCCAATAGTGATGGATAATGCTCCGGTTCTTCCGTTCCCGCTCGCCAAGCAATCGGGCTGGCCGTTCATTCAAGGCGAATTCGGGGCTGGAATATGCAGAGAAGCTGGCCGAAATGAGCCACGGATATCCATCGTCACTCCCTCCTACAACCAAGCCCAATTCCTTGAAGGCACTATACGCTCCATCCTTCTGCAAGGATATCCAAACCTTGAGTACTTCGTCATTGATGGCGGGTCGACCGACGGCAGCGTCGACATCATTCGGCGCTATGAACCGTGGCTCACCCATTGGGTGAGCGAGCCCGATCGCGGGCAGTCCCACGCGATCAACAAAGGGTTCGGAGGGGCGACAGGCGACATCTTCCACTGGCTCAATTCCGATGATTTTCTGCTCCATGGAGCACTGGATCATATTGCCAGGTTGTATGTTGACAACCCCCGGGCCGTTGCATGGGTCGGAGGCTGCCATTGGGTTGACGAGGAGCGCTGGATATACCAGACGACCTATCCGCGGGGCCTTTCTAAGGATGAGATCGCCGATTGGGGCTTCAAGGGCTACTTTCAGCAGCCTGGGTGCTTCGTTCGCGCCGACGCTTGGAAAAGCGCAGGCGGCCTCGATGAAAGCCTGAACTTTGCGATAGATCTCGACCTGTGGTTGCGGATCTGTGACGAGGGAGCCCTCTCATCGACGGAGACCGTTCTGGCCGCGTCCACCTTTCATGCGCGTTCCAAGTCGCGGACGATAACAGTTGAGGGGTATGAAGAGACAGCCTTGGTGCAGCGAAAGCACGGATATGTTGAAGAGGCTGAGCGAAGAATGGTACTGGCGTCCAAGATCCAAAATCCCGGATTTCGGTTGGGCGAGGGGATCAGGGCATTCCTCAAGCCGATCTACGGCCGGTACATCCGTCGAGAGCGCCTCTGAGACCGCCACATGAGAATCTGCCTGGTGACCGGCTCCTACCCCCCTGATGTCTGCGGGGTGGGCCACTACACCGCCAATCTGGCGAGAGCGCTCCGGGTGATGGGGCCGGACGTGGAGTGCGTGACCCGGGATCGTTGGGGGATCCTCGACGCAGCCGCGCTGAAGGATGAGATCGTGGGTCACGACCCGGAAATCGTACACATCCAATACCCCTCTGTGGGTTATGGCAGAAGGCTGGGCCCACAGGCCCTGTCGCTGTCCTTGGGAACCGTGCCCACCGTGGTCACCCTGCATGAATTCAGCGAGGCGCATCCGCTCCGGAGACTATCCACCCTCGCCTTCAGCGTTCGATCACGTGCGATGGTTTTTCCAAGCGAGGGCGAGAAGGAGTCGTATCTCTCCTGGGCGCCCCTGCGGAGGGAACGTGCGTGGGTCATCCCTATTGGAAGCAACATACCCACCGGTTCACACGACGAGCGGGACGAGCACGAGATCGTCTATTTCGGCCTCATCCGCCCAGATAAGGGGATTGAACAGTTCCTGGAGCTCGCGGATCTGGCCCGCCAAAAGGAACCGAAGCTGCGTTTCAAGATCATCGGCAACCCGCATCCCGAGCATGTCGAATACGCGCAACGAATACAGAGTGAGGCCAGGCAGACGTCCGTCGCGTTCTGGTCGGGGCTCGATGATGAGGAGGTCAGCGGAACGCTCGGACATGCCACCTTCGCATACCTTCCTTTCCCCGACGGTGCCTCCCCCCGTCGGGGATCCCTCCTTGCGGCTCTATCCAACGGCCTGGTGGTGCTGACCAAACGCGGCCCCCATACGACCAAGGAGCTTGAGGCGGCGATTGTGGACGCTCCCACCCCTGCCGGTGCCCTGACTAGGATACGGAATCTCCTCGAAAACCCGAAAGGCATCCGCGCACAGAGAGAGAAGTCTTCTGGCTATATCCTGATGCATTCTTGGGATCGGATCGCACAGGAGCATATCCAGTTATATCGATCCCTGCTGTGAGGGGAGCGAGCCCCTGAAGTTCGGAATTACTGCTTTCTTGTCTGTACTCGATTTGAGGATGAAGATCTCCATTCCTCTACTATTCGCGCAATTGCGTATTCTGGAACGGAATTCTGGGACCTGATTCATGATCGACCGCTCCCTCAACTACGGCCCCCATCTGGTCCAGCGTTTCTTGCATTCGGCACATGGATTCAACAGCGTCCTCGACCTCGGGGCAGGGCATGGCCGGGACCTGTTGGTGGCCAGAGATATCAACCCCGAGGCGGAATTGATCGGAGTGGAGATCAGGCCCGACTACGCCCGAGAATTGGGGGCGCTCGGGGTTCACATCGCATCGCTGGATCTGGAACGTGATTTGCTCCCCTTCGAAGACGAAAGCATCGACGTGATCATCGCCAACCAGATCCTTGAACATACCAAGGAGCTGTTCTGGGTCTTCCATGAGGCCACGCGGGTCTTGAGGGTCGGCGGAAGTCTGATCGTGGGCGTGCCCAACCTGGCATCCCTGCACAACCGCCTGCTGCTGTTCATCGGGCGCCAGCCCACAAGCCTACAGCCGCGCTCCGCCCATGTGCGCGGTTTCACCCGGCCCGGGATGCTCGACTTCATCGATGGATGCTTTCCCGGCGGCTACTCGGTGCAGGATTTCGGCGGGAGCAACTTCTACCCCTTCCCACCCCCTATCGCGAAGCCCCTGGCGAGCATCATGCCCAACCTCGCCTGGGGGATCTTCTTCCATCTCAAGAAGACCCACCCTTACCAATCGCAGTTCATCGACTACCCACGCCGGAACCCGTTGGAGACGAACTACTACCTCGGTGAGGCCTGAACTACAAGTCGCACCCTCGGGCGGAGCATGCTCCGCCCCTACAAGGCCGTCGATAGCAGACGTGGAGGTTCCCGCTGGAATGCGCCCAGCATTCTTGTACAAATTTGGTTTCAATCACCCGCCCTAACGCCTGCTCACTGATCCCTGTTCACTAGTCCCTACTCCCTATTCACTTCCTCTCCAACCCTGACTGCCATGACAAGATCAGACTCCACCATCAAACCTCCCTTCAACAGGACCCATGCCCTCCCTCGCCTTCATCCATGAGTGGCTGACCGTCCCGGGTGGCTCGGAGCGCGTGCTCGACGCCGCCTCGGCGCTCTACCCGGAGGCCCCCATCTACACGCTCGTCTATGACGAGGGGAGCCACGCCGGATGGCAGCTCGAAAATCACCCCATCCACACCTCTTTCCTCCAGCGCCTTCCGGGAGCTCGTGGTCACTACAAGCGCTACCTGCCGCTGATGCCGCTGGCCGTCGAGCAGTTCGATTTGCGCGCCTACGACGTGCTCATCTCGAGCTCGCACGCGGTGGCGAAGGGGATTCTCACCCGCCCCGACCAGCTCCACATCAGCTACACACACACGCCCATGCGCTATGCCTGGGATATGTATCAAGAGTATCTGGCAGGCTCGGGCCTGAAGCGCGGCGTTCGGAGCACGGTGGCGCGACTCATCCTGCACTATTTGCGGTTGTGGGATACATCGGCCGCCGATCGCGTGGATGTTTACGTCTCCAACTCGGCCTACGTCGCCCGGCGCATCTGGAAGACCTACCGGCGCAGGGCGCAGGTGCTGCATCCACCCGTCGATGTCGACCGTTTCCAGCCCGCCGGCCGGCGGGAGGATTTCTATCTCACCGTCTCCCGCCTGGTCCCCTACAAGCGGGTGGATCTCATCGTGCAGGCGTTCAACCGCCTGGGGCTGCCGCTGGTGGTGATCGGCGGCGGGCCAGGTCTGGAATCGATCCATCGCCTGGCAGGAGGGGAGGTGGAGGTGCTTGGGCAGCAGGACGACCCGGTCGTGGCGGACTATATGAGCCGCTGCAAGGCCTTCGTATACGCCGCGGAGGAGGATTTCGGCATCACCCCTGTGGAGGCCATGGCCGCGGGTGCGCCGGTGATCGCCTTTGGCGAGGGCGGGGTGACGGAGTCCGTGGTGGACGGCGAAACCGGCCTGTTCTTCCACGAACAGAGCTCGGAGGGCATCGTCCAGGCCGTACGGACGTTTGAAGGGGCATCCCCCCGATTCCCTCCTGAGCGACTGTCAGCGCACGCGCAGCGATTCAGCAAAGCCGCGTTTCAAGACAGCTTCCGTCGGCTTGTGGGGCGCGCCTGGCAGTACTTTTCTCAGGATCCGACCCAGCGCTTTGATGAATTACACTTGTGAGGTGACCCCTTGACCCACGCGTCGGGCGGAACGAGCATGGGAGAGAGCATCAGCGAATCGTCCAAGATCACGACGGATCTGAGCGCGCTCCAAAGCCTGCCGCTCTCGGCCGGCCTGGTCGCCGTCGACCTGCTGGCGGTCGCCATCAGCTTCTGGATATCATTTGTGATTCGCCGCGCGGCATCCTTTCTCGGTCCGCTCCAGCACGGATTGGATGTGTATCTCAACGCCTGGCCGGCGCTGGCCCTATGGCCGTTGATCTTCTGGCGGGAGGGGCTCTATCCCGGCTTGTGGATCACGGACCGGGAGGAGCTGCGGCGGGCCGTCGCCGGCGCCACCCTGGCGGGTATCGTGGCGATGACCGCCACATTCCTTTCCAAGACCGGGTCACAGTTCTCACGCGTGGTTGTGGTCGGCGGCTGGCTGATCAGCCTGGGGCTCGTCCCCTCCCTCCGCCAAGGGTTCAAGCGCGGGCTGAGCGCGGTCGGGGTGTCCGGGCCCCGGGCGATCTTGATCGGCGCAGGGGAGGCCGGGCGATTCATATTGGATGCGATCCGAGGGCAGCACCCGCCGGCCATCACCCCGATGGCGCTGTTCGACAATGATGTGCATCTGGTTGGGCAGGAGATCGGCGGCATCCCTGTCCTTGGAACGCTCGAGGATGCCCCGAAGTGGGCGAAGGAGTTGCGCATCCGCACAGCGGTGATCTCCATGCCCCACGTCTCCCAGAGCGACCTGCTGCCGGTGATCGAGTCGCTGTCCAAGATCTGCCAGCGCATCGTGGTGGTCCCAAACCTGTTCGGCCTGTCCATCGCCGACACCGACATCCTGGAGTTGGACGGCGTGCTGGCGCTCTCCCTGCGACGCAATCTGCTCTTCCTACACAATCGGGTCATCAAGCGGGCTCTGGACATGGCGCTGACAGGGATCATCTCCATCCTGCTTCTCCCCTACTTCGGCCTGATCTCGCTGCTGATCTATCTGGAATCCGGGCGCCCGGTCTTCTTCACCCACTCTCGGGTCGGCCTGAACGGTCGTTCGTTCAAGGCCTACAAATTTCGCACCATGCTGCAAAACGGTGACGAGATCTTGCAGCAGCACTTCGACGAGAGCCCGGGCAGTCAGTTGGAATGGGAGCGGAATCAAAAGCTCAAGCAGGACCCGCGCTTGACCAGCGTCGGCCGCGCCCTCCGTCGCTTGAGCCTGGATGAGCTGCCCCAATTGTGGAATATCATCAAAGGCGACATGAGCCTTGTCGGCCCGCGGCCCATCGTCCGGGAAGAGGTTCCCCGCTACGGAGGCGCCATCGACCTGTACTACCGGCTGCGACCGGGATTGACCGGATTGTGGCAGGTGAGCGGCCGCAACGACCTGGAATATGGCCAGCGCGTGCGCCTGGATACGTACTACGTCCGCAACTGGTCCATTTGGTTGGATCTGGTGATCCTGGCGCGCACGGTGGGGGTGGTATTGGGCGGCAAGGGGGCGTACTGACCGGCAGCGCGGCATGGGGGCCGGGGAGCAGGGGGGAAACCTGGGGTCGAAGGTTGCAGTTTTGCATGCAGACGCGGAACAGCCACGCACTTCTGCCTCCGTGCCATCCGGGAACCGGACCTACGATCTTGTTCTGAAGGACAAGGCGCTGGAGATTTCCGCCATACCGCAAGCCCCGGTCCATTTCTGGGCCGTCGCCACCTTCCTGCACGAACTCCGGGCCCTGATCCTGCGCATCTCCCCCGGGCGATTGGCCGGAGTGTTCTCCTATGCTGCGAGCTTCGCGCTCATGGAAGTCCTCGTGCCCTTGGCCGCCATGGCGATCATCGGGCTCGGAATCCGCCCGTCGTTAGTGCGCAAGTACTTCCCCGGCAAATGCACTGCGCTGTTCATGCTCACCATGTTGTGGGCGGTGCTCGACAACGAGAACGCATTGGCCATTCGCTGGTGGTCCGTGGAGAAGAACCTGCTGTTTGCCGGCTGCTACCTGCTGACGGCCGGTCTGGTCATCGCGCTCGTGCATCGAATGGACGGGCTCGCCAGCGGCGTGAAAACCCTTTCCCAACGCATTGCGCCTCTGGCCGCCATATTCCTCGCCACGGACCTGTTCGGCGTGCTGGTCGTTATCCTCCGCAACCCGCTGAGGAGCAGCTACTGAACGGCACCTGAACCGCCGGCAATTCCTCCGCTTGAGCGCGCTTCTTCCCCGGTTGACGCTGTCTCGTTCTCTAGCATCTCCCCATGCGCGGCCGGAAAGTCAGGCCCGCTGCCCCCGCTCGACAGAGTAGGGCACTGCGAATGCGGGATTGCCGTCCCGTTCGAATTTCCTGATCCCGGTGTTTGACGCCCTATGCGCGCTTCATTTGCGCCTCCATCGATATCCCCGGGGCGCCGCTCCGAACATCACCAGATTCGCGGAGCCTTCGATCGTCTATCACCGGCACTATTCATTTCGCCCGGGATGGCCTTTTTGCTGACCGGCGCCCATCCCTGGAGCCAGCGCTCGTTGCAGCCACACCCGACCGTGGCGGACGGCCACCAGTGAAAAACGCTCTTTCACCTGATGGGCGAGTGCGGCCAGTGCAGGTTCCCCTTTACGCAAAACACCCCATCGGATTTGATCCTGCGCCATATCCGGGGCCATTTGATTCTGCTCCCATCGCGAGGTTCACCGACGGTGGCCGATCGGCAGCGAATCGACCGGCTGTTCCCGCGAGATGTGCTGGCCGCCGAGTCGGGCGAACCGCTCATCCCCAACCTCTTCCCAAGGCCATACCCCGGCTGCATTGAATCTGAAGCGGAGAGAATACGATGAGCATGTCGCCTGCGCCGACGCCGAATTCGGCCGGTTGCTGGACTGGATCGACGGGGCAGATACCGCCAGCAGCATCCCCTGCCTCCCATATCGATCCCCAACCCCACGCGGCGTTCGTCCAACGAGACGACCGCTGCCTCGCACCCAAGCCATCCTCCTATTGGTGGCTATGCGCATTAATGCCCTGTTGATCAGCGGCTGCGAGCGAGCATCCACACGCGGGTTGCATCCCAACCGGGCAGGCGGCGAGGCTGAAATCCGGGCCCCCTCGAGTTGTAGGGCGTTCGAGCACGTCCGGCCTCCAGCCCCTTTGCCTGATTTCTCGCAACTCCACCTCCCAGCCCCGGGCCCCGATATCCAGGGATCGTCAAGTTTGTATGGATTTTCAAGGGGGAGGATGTAGAATTAAAGTCTGAGATCGCCGACAGCGAGGAGGCAAGCCCATCTGATGACCGACGCCCCCACCTTGATGATCGCCACCGTGCGCTCCCCGGAACACGATCTACCCGGGCACGTCGAGCGGCCGACGCGCTTCGATCACTTCGACTTGTTCCAAGAGCCGCCGCTCGGCGAACACCTGAAGATCATCGACTCAGAGCCTGCGCCCGCGGAGGCCGTGCTCGCCGTGCACCCTCAGGGCTATCTCGATGCGCTTCAGGCCGCCTGTCAGCGGGGGCCGGCCTACATCGACCAGGGCGACACCTACGTGACGCCTGCCTCCTACCCGGCCGCCCTGGCGGCCGCCGGCGGTGCATTGAGCGCCCTGAGGGCAGTCCTGGATGCGGAGTCCGGCCCAGGCCTCGCTTTGGTGAGACCCCCGGGGCACCACGCCACCCCAACGCAGGCGATGGGGTTCTGCCTGCTGAACAACATCGCCATCTGCGCCCGCGCCGCTCTAGCACGCGGCTTGCAACGGATGATGATTGTGGATTTTGACGTCCATCACGGGAACGGCACACAAGCGATCTTCGAGGAGGATCCCTCTGTCCTGTACATTTCCACTCACCAACGCGGTATCTACCCTGGCAGCGGATCCCGATTCGAAGTCGGGCGCCTGGCCGGGAAGGGAAAGACCATCAACATCCCACTCCCTCCGGGGACGGGCGATCAGGGGTTCCAGTTGATCATGGATCGCGTGATCGTGCCGGCCGCGGATCGCTTCAAGCCCGATCTGCTGCTGGTTTCCGCGGGGTACGACGCACATTGGAATGACCCGCTGGCCTCCCTGGCACTGTCCTGCAACGGATACCACCGGATCGCCAGCGATCTGGCCCAGCTCGCACGGCGGCTGGCCAAGGGGCGCATGCTGGCCGTGCTCGAGGGCGGCTACAATCCGGAGCTGTTGGCCCATTGTTTGCTGGCGACCATGCACGGCATGCTGGACATGCCCGCTCCCCCGGATCCCTTCGGGCCCTCCCCGCGGCAGGAGCCGGATATCGAGGATCTGGTGGCGGAGGTCGCGGAGATTCACGCCCTGGGAGGCGGAGATTGATGCGCGCGCCGGCCGGTCAAGGCTTCGATGACGCATTCTGTATCGAGCTGCGTGAATGCATGTTACGCGGGTCACATTCTCTTCCTTAAAGAAACGGCTTGCAGAAAGCGCTCAATTACGGCATACTCAAGGCGAAGGGGAATTCGATGGCGGAAATAACACTTCGTGAATACATCCGGGAGATCGGCCTTCTCATCGACAATGAGCGGTTGGATGAGGCCATCGCCCATTGCCTGCACATCTTGCAGGCATACCCCAAACACCTGGAGGCTTACCGCCAACTGGGAAAGGCATACCTGGAAGCCAACCAGTTCACGGATGCCGCGGACGTCTTCCAGCGAGTGCTATCTGCTGTGCCGGGCGACTTCGTGTCTCACGTTGGCATGGCCGTCATCCGAGAGGATGAGGGAAACCTGGATTCCGCCATCTGGCACATGGAGAGAGCCTACGAGTCGAACCCCGCAAACAATGCTATTCACGAGGAGCTGCGCCGCCTGATCTCTGAGCGGGACGGAGTTGCGCCGCAGAAAATCCGCTTGACGCGCGGCGCATTGGCACACATGTACGCGCGCGGAGAGATGTACCAGCAGGCGATTGTCGAGCTCCAGACCTCCCTCGAGGAGGAGCCCGACAGGCCCGATTTGCAGGTGCTCCTGGCGGAGATGTACTGGCGAACAGGCCAGCGGGTGGAAGCCGCCGAAGTGTGCAGCGAGATCCTGGAGGAACTCCCCTTCTGCCAGGAGGCCAATCGTATCATGGCCGCCATGCTGCAAACCAGCGATCAAGCCGAAGAGGGCACGGTATACCACCGGCGCCTCGCGGCGCTCGATCCCTACGCGGCTTTCATCGAGAGCGCAGTCATCGATCCCGATACGGTCAGCGATGAGGCCGTGAGATTAATGCGTGGGGAGTGGCACCCCGGAGAGCCCATCCCTGCGGGAGAGGGCCGCATGCCGGATTGGGCCGCTGAGATCGGCCTGGAGGTCGGCCCGGCGAGGTCCGAGGAAGCCGAGCCGGAGGTTGAGGCCCTACCAGAACCCGCCTGGCTGGAGGATATCGGTGTGTCACCCCGAAAGTCAGCCCCGCCCGAGGAAATCGGGGAACCTGCTGGCCAGGAGCCGGCTGAGGAACTGCCGGCGTGGCTCGACGAGATCGAGCCGGTGGAGGAAGCGCAGACGGTCGTCGAGGAGACCCCTGAGCCGAGCGCGCCTCCCTTCACGGAGGAAGAGAAGGAACAGCCGGAAGCTGAGATCCCTGGCTGGATGCAGGACGCGGGCTGGGAGCGATCGGAAGGGGAGGTGGAAGAGGAGCCTGTCACATTCACCGATGAGGAGCTGGCCGCCCTGGAAGCAGGCGTCTTGCCGGAAGAAGGCGATGGACAGGAGGAAGAGGACGAGTTGGCGCCCGCCGAGATTCCGGAATGGCTGATGGAGATCGCACCCGGTGAAGCCGGGGAAGCGGGGGAGGAGCTCCTTGGAGTGGAGGAAGATGAGGTCATCGCCGAGGTGCTCGGGGCAGGGGAGGAAGCGGAGGAAGAGGAACCGCCTGATTGGCTGAGCGGGATCGTGCCCGAGGAGGAGCTGCCGGAGGAGGGCGAGGGTGCGCCCGCTTGGGCGGAGGCGCGGGCAGAGGAGACGGAACTCGAGGCGCGAGCCCCGGATTCGACACAAGGGATCGGCGAGCCCGCCGAGGAACCCGCCGAGGCAGGCCCCGATTGGCTGAGTGGGATTACGGCCGATGAAGCCCCTGAACGGGCCGCACAGGAGAGCCCCGCGGAGGAAGCGCCAGAGTGGTTGAGCGGGGTCGCCGCCGGAGCAATGGAGGATGAAGCCGAGGCGGGGGTGCCGGAAAGAGCCTCCGAGGAGGGCGGGAGCTGGCTGGGCGGGTTGGAGATGGAAGAGGGGCCGGGGGAAGCCGAGCTGGAGCGACCGGCTCCAGCCGAGGAGCGCGAGCTCGAGCCCGAAGCGGACCTGGGATGGCTGAATGCGCTTGCCCCTGAAGAGGAGCCCGAAGAGGAGTGGCTGGAAGGGGCGGAAGAAGAAATCTACCGGCCCGAGGCCGCCCAGGAGGCGCGGGTAGATTGGCTCAGCGGCATCGCACCGGCGGGCGAGGGAGAAGCGGAGGAAGCGGCCCGGGCGAAAGAAGGAGAGGAAACGCCTGAGCCGGCCGAGCCCCCCGCTCAGCCCGGAGCAGGTTTGGTTCCGTCCTGGCTCGAAGATGAGGAGCCGGGGGAGAGCTCAACCATCGTCGGATGGTTGGGGGCACAAAGCCTTGCGGAGCGAGACGAGGAGCAGGCGGAGATCGCCGAAGAAGCCGAGGCGGGGGAACCCCCATTCTACTCCCCACAGCCCGAGGAAAGGCACGTCCCCGACTGTTTGTTGGAGGCACAAGAGGAGGAAGGCCCCGGTGCCATCGCCCCAGAGCCGCCCCTCGAGGGACCGCCCGAGCCGGAGGAGGCCATGCAGCCCGAGGGCATGGCGGAGGGGCGAGAACCCGAGGTTCGGGAGCATGAAGAGCGCCTGATGGATGAATTGGAGGCGGCCGAGCGGGCGCCAGAATTGGCGCAAGAAGCTCAGACCCCCGATTGGCTCAAAGATTATGCGGAGGAGATCAGCGAGTCCACCGAGATGAGCGTGGGGCCAAAGGAGGCGGAGGCACAGGAGGAGCCAGCCATCCCTGGCCCGGTCGAGGAAGCGGAAACGCCAGAAGCTCCCGAAACGGAGTTCGGGGCCTTCGCGGCGGAGGATGAGGAGGCTGCCGAGGCCCCCGCCGAAAAAGCCGAGGGTTGGCTGGCGCGACTGCCCTCTGCGCAGGAGCCAGAGGAGGAGTTGGCCCTCGAGGGTGAGGCGGAAGAGCTGGATGAGGAGCTCTACGAGACGCCAGATTGGCTGCAGGAAATCACGGAGGAGCCCGGGGTCCCCATCGGGGAAGAGCTGGAGGACCTCACCGAATCTGAGGATGAATACGACACCAAACCTCGGGAGTTCGAGTGGGCGGATTCCCGAGAGAGGGAGGAACCGGACTGGTTGCGCGATACCGGAGGAGTGGAGGAGGGAGAGGAAGCGCTGGAGGAAGTGGAGATCCCCGATTGGCTTCTGGAGCCTGCAGACGAATTCGAGTCCGAGGAAGTCGAGGAGGAAGTCGTCCAGCCTGATATGCGGGCGGCCCCGGAGGCGCTTGAAGCAAGAGTGCAACCCGGAGGGGAACCCGAATTCCACGCCCCGCAGGAGAGTGTACCGGCGGCGGAGGAACCCCTTACCCCTGAAGCGGAAGCCCCCATACGGGAGGCCCCCGAGGAAGAAGTCGAAGCGATCCCGGAGGCGGAGGGGTGGGTTCCCTTTGAGCCCGAAGCCGAACCGGAAATGGCGCAGGCGCCGAGCATGGAGACCTCCCCTGTCGCGGAGGAACCTCCAGAGGTCGCCCCACGCATGAGACCATTTGACCCCGATGAGGTGCTGCAGAGCGCAAAGGACGCGCTGGAGGCGGGAGATTTCGAACTGGCTGCCGGCCAATACGGCGAATTGACGCGCAAGAAGGAAGCCTTGGACGTGACCGTTGAAGATCTGAAAGTCACCCTGGAGCGGGAACCTCAGCAGCCTCAACTGTGGCAAATACTGGGCGATGCCTATATGCAGATGGACCGCATCGCCGAGGCCATCGAAGCCTACCAGAAAGGCACGGAGGTGATCTAGGAATTTCCTGTCGCTGTGACAGCAAGTGAACTCGGGGTGCTCCCCCGAGTTCCAGTTTATGGAGGCCCCCTTGGAACGGACTCTCGTACTCATCAAACCGGACGGCGTTCAGCGAGGCTTGGTCGGCGAGATCATTCTCCGCCTGGAAAGGCGGGGGCTGAAACTCATCGCCGCACGTTTCCTGCATGTGGACAAGGAACTCGCTGAAAGGCATTATGCGATTCACAGGGGCCAGCCCTTCTACAACGGCCTGATCGAATACATCACATCCGCCCCGGTAATGGCGATGGTGTGGGAAGGGACGAATGCCATCCAGGCAGTGCGCCAGACTATGGGTGCCACCCGACCTACAGAGGCGGCTCCCGGCTCGATCAGGCATGATTTCGGGCTGGATATCAGCCGCAATCTGACCCACGCCTCGGATTCCCCGCAAACCGCCGCCGAGGAGATAGACCTCTGGTTCGAAGAGAGCGAACTCGTCCCCTGGTCTCAGGGCCTTTCAAGTTGGATTTATGAGAAAGACTGAGCGGTGAGTGGTGAGGAGTAAATAAGTAGCTTCCGGGCTGACGACGGCAAGGCCGGTTTCACGTTTGTGCGTTGGCAAGTTGAAACGTGCCACCCCCTGTTCGACCGACGACCAACGACGAACGACAAAGTGCGCTTCGCGCATTAAGCTGTCAGCCTTCAGCCCTCAGCGATCAGCCATCGGCCTGAACCCGCGTGAATGGCGATATGGGCTCCCGGCGGTGGCAGGCAAGCCGATAGCTGAAGGCTGAGGGCTCGTATCACCTTCAACCGTCCCCACGCTCCCCTGCACCCCTGCTCCCTCTGCTCCCCAGCACCCCTGCTTGTCTTATTCCCTCGCCCCATGCCCCCTGCTCCCCTGTTCACTACTCATTTCTCACCAGCCACTTCTCACCAATCCCGCCTCACTGAATCCGCAATACCACCTTGCCGTCTCGCCATAGCTCCTCGAGACGGTAATACCCGCGGGTTCTGGGGGAGAACAGGTGCAAGATCACATCCCCGTAGTCGATCAGGATCCAGCCGCTGTCCGCATCGCCCTCCACACTCCGGGCGTCCACGTGATAGCGCTCCTTCACCCGTGTCATGACTTCCTCGGAAAGCGCCTGCAGCGTGCGCCGGCTGCCCGCGGTGCTGAGCACAAAATAATCGGTGAAGGAACTCACCCCCACCAGATCGAGAAGCAAAATGTCCTCGCCCTTCTTCTCCTCCAAGGTATCCACAATGGTATGCGCCATCCGGCTCGCTTGTTCCGTCATGTCCCTCCTAGACTACTCAGCTCCCAACAGAAGGGCGGCGGCCACCGCCTCCTCCGCAGTTTCACAGCGGGTGATCTGAAACGGCCGCCCGTCAAAAGCGGTCGCCTGCCACGTCTCCAGCCCGATTACGCTCCTGCCGGCTTTGATGGCCAGCCCGATCTCGGAAAGCGTCCCCTCCCCTCCCCCGATGGCGATCACCGCTTGCCCCGCCAAGGCGACCAACGTGTTCCGGGCCTGTCCCAACCCGGTGGGCAGGGCTACACTCAAAAAGCGGTTCCCTTCGTCCGCGTCGGTCCCCGGTAGGATGCCGATGGTAAGCCCTCCCGCACCCTGGGCGCCTCGGCAGGCGGCCTCCATCACCCCGCCCCGGCCTCCGCAGACCAGCACTGCACCTCGCTCGGCCAAGCCCCGCCCGACCGCCTCCGCAAGATCCGCCATGCCCTGGCTGCACGAAGCCGATCCAATCACCGATACAACCGGCGCCCTATCGGACATCGGAACCCCCCTCTAGTTCCGCGGCAGCCACTCGCGCGTATACCGCTCCGCTCGGTTTGAGCTCACTGCGAATCAGTTGCACCTGCGTGACCTCGATGCCGCCCAAGGGGCCGATTTCGAACCCCTCCAATCGCCCCGCCAGCTCCCGGGCCTCCTGCCCGCGCACGTTCCGCCCCACGCGCCCCAGCGTGATGTGCGGGCGGAACCGTCGCCGCTCACGCTCGAACCCCAAGTCGGCCATACGATCCTCCAGCGCCGACTGGACCCCAGCCAGTCGCCCATCGAGGTTCTCCACCCCCACCCACAGCACTCGCGGGCGCCTCATGTTTGGAAAGACCCCAAACCCAGCCAAATCGACCCGCAGCGGGGCGTAGGGGGCGACCGCCCCTTGCATCCCCAGCCGAATCGCCTCCACCTTGGCGGACTGCACTTCGCCCAGGAATTTCAGAGTGAGGTGGCGGCCCTCCGGCTTCACCCAGCGAACGCTTTTTCGTGGAACCTCCCGCTCCAAAGGTGCGACAGCCCCGGTCACACGTTCTTGAAGGGTCGCGGGAAGCTCTATGGCGATAAAGAGACGCATGATCATGTTCTTCCTCACGAACCACTTAGGAAGGTATGGTCACACAAAAGCGGCCATTCGGCAAGCGCGCGGTGAGCTGGAAGCGAAAAGCGCGCTTGCCCGTTAACGACCAACAAGGAATGACAAGTCCGTCTTCACTTCGGCACGTTGGAACGTTATCACGTTTGAACGTGGAACCTCAGGTTCGACCAACGACGAACGACCAACGACAACATGCGCTTCGCGCATTTGGCTATCAGCCTTCAGCTATCGGTGTCGACCGCCGGGAGTCCATATCGCCATTCACGGAGGTTCAGGCCCATGCAGGTTCGGGCCGATGGCGGATCGCTGATAGCTGATAGCCTGTATCAACCTTCAACGCTGTTCCCCCTCCCCACCGCCCCCAAGACACTGTTGCATTGTACAATGTCCTCAGGATCCGCTGCGCTATCCGCGAATCGATAGGAGGCCACCCATGTTGATAGGAGAAAGAATGTCCCGCCCGGCTCTCACCATCACGCCGGAGACGCCCATGCAGGAAGCCCTGCGTATGATGCGCATGGAGAACATTCGGCGCTTGCCCGTCGTCGGTGCGAGGGGCAAACTGGTCGGCATTGTCACCGAGACTGACCTGCTCCACGCCTCCCCCTCAGACGCCTCTTCGCTCAGTGTCTGGGAGATGAATTACCTCATCAGCAAGTTGAAAATCGAAGAGATCATGACGAGTGATGTGATCACCATTCATGAGGACACACCCATCGAAGATGCCGCTCGCATCATGGCGGACAACAAGATCGGCGGCCTGCCCGTCGTGCGGGACAGCGAGGTGGTGGGCATTATCACCGAGACAGATCTCTTCAAGGTCTTCCTGGAGCTCATGGGGGCGCGCGAGCGGGGCGTCCGTTTAACCGCCTTGCTCCACGACGTCCCCGGCGAACTGGCGAAGCTCGCCGAGGCCATCGCTGGCCTGAAGGGGAACATTGTTGCATTGGGGACCTTTCTGGGGGAGACCAGCGAGAACAAGCTTGTCACCTTGAAGACCCAGGGGATCGATCCCGAGACTCTGCAGAAGGCGATCGAGCCCATTGCAGAACGCATCGTGGACATCCGCGTTTCGGGTCCCGTTTGAGTTTCAGCGCCCCGGTAGCGGAGGGTGCGTTCCATCCCTAGGGGGCGATCTGACACGGCAGACTCGTACCTGCCGCACCCTGTCAACAACACAGGCCAGGCCTCTCGATACACGCCTCGCTCCGCTCGCCGCTACTCGAGATGCGGCCTGCTTCGCAGGTTCCGATTGTGGGGAGGCGCATCTCGAGTGCCGAGTGGTGAAACCACGAGGTGTATCGAGAGGAGCGCCGTGCATTCACTCTCAAGCAGCCGCGCCCCCTGAAATGGCGCATCCCCGGTACCGGAGGCGGTGTTGCTCCCTGGAAATCGGGCAGGTAGAATCTACTCGTGTGTGAAGGCATGAGTCGCCGGAGCTTTCTTCGGCTCTCGGGAGCGGGGCTGGCAGGAGCATACTCACTCCCTATCCCTCCTCTGCGTGAGCCCTATACCCGCGAATTGGGTCGTGTGGCCGCGGCCTCGATACAACTCTATCGTGAGCCCTCCTTCCTCAGCCCCCCGCTGGTTCGCTTCGGGCGGGACGAGCTACTGCCGCTGCTCAAGCGGGAGATCTCGGACGACGGGCCATATCACAACCCGTTGTGGTTCGAGACGCCTGATGGCTATGCGCATTCAGGCAATTTGCAGCTCGTCGAATGGAGACCGCAGATGCCCTTGGCGGCCGTCCCGAACGCGGGCGCGCTGTTCGAGGTCTCGGTGCCGTATACTCGTTCATACCAGGAGCCCAGCCCCCAATCTGCCCCCGCCTACCGGCTGTACTACCAGTCCACCACCTGGGTGGATGCGGTCGAAACCGGTGATGACGGGCGCCGCTGGTACCGCTGCCTGGACGACGCACTGCGCCTGCACTACTTCGCACGGGCAGAACATCTGCGTCTGATTCCAGCCGGGGAGCTCAGCCCACTGGCAGCGGACGTCCCCGCTCGGGAGAAGAGGATCCGGGTGTATCGGGACACCCAGGAGCTGTGGGCGTACGAGGGCGACCGGGTCGTGATGCGCACGCGCATCTCCAGCGGGATACCCAACCCCAAACCGCGCGATAATGGGGTCCCAACGATAACGCCCGAGGGTCGATTTGCCGTGCATCGTAAAGTGCCTTATCGCCACATGGGGAACGGGCTGCTCACCGCCGATCTGGAGGACTACGAGCTTCCAGGGGTCCCCTGGTGCATGTTCTTCACTCTCACGGGGGTCGCGCTGCACGGCACCTATTGGCACACCGATTTCGGACGGCCGCGCAGCCATGGTTGTGTCAACATGCGCTGCAAGGACGCCAAATGGCTCTACCGCTGGACCCTGCCCGAGGCGCCCTATGAACAACTGGGGGGATCCGGGCAGGGGACTTTAGTCGTGGTCAGCTAAGTGAGTTAGGCGAGACAATGGCCAAACTGGAAGCCCGCATCGCAGCCGCAAAGATCGGCAAGTACGCCAGCTCCGAGAGCGGGGACACCTTGGAAATCGTCGAACGCCCTGCCGGCGGGATTTCCTGCGTGCTGGTCGACGGGCAGCGATCAGGTAGATCCGCAAAGGCGGTGTCGAACGTGGTCACCCGAAAGGCCATCAGCCTTCTCGCGGATGGAGTCAGAGACGGGGCCGCCGCTCGGGCGGCATCTGACTACCTGGTCACCTATCGTTCCGGCAAGGTGCTGGCCACGCTGAACATCCTCTCGATCGATCTGAACACCCAGAGCATGGTGGTCTCGCGCAACAACCCGGTGGCGGTGCTCATTATCCGCGATGATTACCTGCAGCCTCTGGATGGAGAATCCAAACCGGTGGGCACCCGAATCGGCATCCGCCCCTCTATCCGGGAGTTCCCGCTGCAGAAGGGGTTGGGCGCGGTCGTGTATACCGACGGCTTGGTGCACGCTGGGGAGCGGATCGGGAAACCCATGGATATCGTCGCGTGCGTGCAGTCGTTGATCAGCGCCGGGCCGATTGATCCGGAGCGCTGGGCGAACCACATTCTGGAACACGCCTTGGACCTGGACGAGCGCCGCCCATCGGACGATATGAGCATCGTGGTGGCCGGTATCCTGCCCAGCGATGGCGATGGCCGGCGCCATCTTTCGGTGCGCATGCCTCTGGATCATTTCTAACCGCAGATCCGGATGCCCTGATCCAATGTCCGCGCAGAATCCCAAGATCGCCATCGTGGGCCCGTGCGGGGCCGGCAAGACCACCCTGGCCGAACATCTCCGGGGGCTCGAAATGGACGCGCACGACATCGCACAAGAGCACTCCTTCGTTCCAGACATGTGGCGCCTGATCACCAAGCCCGACCTGCTGGTTTTCCTGGATGCTTCGTTTGAAACCTGCACTCAGCGCAAGAGACTCAATTGGACGCCGGAGGAACACCAAGAACAGCTCCGCCGGCTGGGGAACGCCCGCCGCAACGCCGACGTCTACATCCGCACGGATGGCATGGACCCGGCGGAGGTGGTGCGCCGGATGCTCGAGGCGGCCGGGCTCGAGGGCGCGGGGAAGGGTTGAAGGTTGATACAGGCTATCAGCTATCAGCGATCCGCCATCGGCCCGAACCTGCATGGGCCTGAACCTGCGTGAATGACGATATGGACTCCCGGCGGTCGACACCGATAGCTGAAGGCTGATAGCGAAATGCGCGAAGCGCATGTTGTCGTTGGTCGTTCGTCCTTGGTCGAACATGAGGTTCCACGGTCAAACGTGACAACGTACCAACGTGCTAAGGCGTTCCGGGTCCAATCCCTACTCACTAGTCATTGATCACTATTGACTGCACCCTGTTCCCTGCGCAAAGCGCATAGCGCAAAGCGCTTCCGGGAGGTATAATGACCAGCGCCAGCCTTTCGCCTTCGTTCGCGAGGCGGGGCTGGCTTTTGAATGTGAGGTGGAGGCTCGTTTCATGAGTGATCCAAATACGCGCAGGCTGATTCCCATTCTGATACTGGTGGCCCTCGCCGTCTGGCTGGTGCTGCCCAACAACCCGGGTGTTCATGTTGGCTCCTTCGACAAGCAGATCCGAATTGTCCGCGGGCTGGATTTGCAGGGCGGGTTACAAGTGCTGCTCGAGGCGGACTTGCCCCCCGACACGGATATCACTGCCGAGCAGATGCAGACGGCGCGGGATATCATCGAGCGCCGGGTCAACGCGCTGGGCGTGACGGAGCCGCTGGTTCAGGTCGCCGGGGCACGCCGAATCGTCGTCGAGCTGCCAGGTGTCGAGGACCCGGAGGAGGCGGTAGCCACAATCAAGGAAACCGGGCTCCTGGAGTTCATCGAGATCACGCCGGCCGACATCCAGCAGCTTGGGCCGGATTTGCGGGTGCAGACGGATTACGCCGCCCAGTTGGCGGAGCAAGGCTCCGGCACTGCACCGAATGGCACCCCAAGCGCTGGTGAACCCACCCCATCGGGCGCGCCGACAAGTGACAGCACACCCTCAACCGGAATGGCGACGGGAGAAGCGACCGCGGTGCCAAGTCCGGAAACCACGGGCACACCAGCAGCCGGCGCGGAGTCGACGCCGGAGGCCACCCCGGCCGCATCGGGCGAAGGAACCCAGAAGGTTTTTCACACCGTGATGACGGGCGCCGACCTGGAGGGCGCGGTCGTTCAGCAGGATCAGTTTGGCGCCTACCAGGTGGCGATCACGTTCACGCCCGAGGGCGGACAGAAGTTCGCCGAATACACCACCAACCATGTGGGCGACATCCTGGGAATCGTGCTCGACAACCGGCTGATCTCATTTCCGCGCATCAAAGAGCCGATTACTCAGGGACAAGCCAGCATCAGCGGCGACTTCACCTACGAGGAGGCCAACAACCTGGCCATCCAACTGCGCTATGGCTCGCTGCCCATCCCCCTGAATGTCGTGGAGAACAAAACCGTGGGTCCCACGCTGGGGGAGGACTCACTGCAGAAGAGCAGTCTCGCTGGGGTGGTCGGTCTGGCGGTGGTGATGCTGTTTATGGCCACCTACTACCGCCTGCCCGGCGTGCTGGCAGATTTGGCGCTGCTGATCTACGCAGCGGTCACCTTCGCGCTCTTCAAATCCATCCCCGTAACCCTGACTCTACCAGGCATCGCCGGTTTCGTACTTTCTATTGGAGTGGCGGTGGATGCCAACGTGCTGATCTTCGAACGTCTGAAGGAGGAGCTACGCTCCGGACGGACCCTGCGTCAGGCCATTGATCTGGGGTTCTCCCGGGCGTGGCCCTCCATCCGGGATTCCAACCTATCGACGTTGATCACTTGTGCCATTCTGTTCTGGTTTGGCAACACCTTCGGGGCGAGCATTGTCAAGGGCTTCTCGCTTACCCTGGCGTTGGGTGTGATGGTAAGCCTGTTCACGGCAATCACCGTGACTCGCACGTTCCTACACCTGGTGCTGGACAAGATCGCCCTGGCTCAGCATCACAGTCTGTTCGGGGTCTAGGAGCAAGACATGATCGACATTGTTGGCAAGCGGTACTGGTTCTTCTTGATTTCCATGCTGGTGATCGTACCGGGGATGATCGCGCTGGCTGTGTGGGGCCTGCCGTTGGCGATTGATTTCACCGGCGGCAGCTTGCTGGAAGTGCGATTCCCACCAGGGACCGCTCCCCCACCCGGGCAGATAGTGGAGCTGTACAGCGACTTCAACATCGGTGATCCCCTGGTGCAGAACGCCGGCCAGGATGAGATCATCGCTCGCAGCAAGCCCATCGATGAGACTGTGATGGGGAATATTGTGACCCAGATGGAATCGCGCTTCGGCGGTCCCGTCACAGTGCTGCGGTTCTCCTCTGTAGGCCCGTCGGTGGGCGCGGAGGTGGCGCAGCGGGCCGCAGGTGCGGTGGGCTTGGCCACACTGGGTATCCTGGCATATATCACCTGGGCATTCCGTGGGATCCCCAACGCCTTCCGGTACGGTTTTGCGGCGATATTGGCCATGCTGCACGATGTGGCTGTGGTAATGGGCGTGGAGGCCATCGTGGGCCACTTCCTGGGCTGGGAGGTGGACGCGTTATTCCTCACCGCCCTGCTGACGGTGATCGGCTTCTCGGTGCACGACTCGATCGTCGTGTTCGACCGTATCCGCGAGAATCAGCGTATATACCGGCGCCTGGATTTTGAGACGCTGGTGAATCACTCCATCGTGCAGACTCTGGACCGCTCCATCAACACGCAGCTCACGGTGATGCTGACCTTGCTCTCGCTGCTGCTGCTGGGCGGGGTGACCACCCGCCATTTCGTGACGATCCTGCTCATCGGCGTCTTCAGCGGCACCTATTCCTCGATCTTCAACGCCTCCCCTATCCTGGTGGTATGGGAGAACCACGAGTGGCGGAATTGGTTCCGCCGCGGCGAGCCCGCCGCGGCGTGAACAGCCGCGTAGGGACGCAGCGTGCTGCGCCCTACGCAAAGAGCCCAATGAGAGCAAAACCGTAGGGGCAGTCCCGGCAGGGGCAGCCCCATCTGCAGATTACGAGCCGCGAGTGATATCTGAACGGCGGGGAGCCTTTGCGCAGGGGCCCTGTGAGGGCTGGGCAAAGGCTCGGTGGAGTGGATGATGCTTCAGATGAGTTGGCGCTCCGCTTATGGCCCCCTTAGGGTTCGACCTCGGCCGCATTCAACATGAAGAATGCATTGCTGATGGTCGCCTGCGGTTCCATGCGAACGGTGAGGTTGGAGTTGAAAGTGATCGCAATCTTGTAGCCGGTGCGCCCATAATAGTTGGATATGGTAAGCGTATCACTCATCGATCCTGCCGTGATGTCATAAGCGCTCGTCCGGGTTGACGTATGCAGGATTGCCGTGTAGATCGTCACCGTCTGGCACGACCCATCCGTGGTCAGCGGCAGGTTCCAAGCCTCGCTTCCGGCAGTGGTGTACATGAACTTCCCGCCAGAATCGATAGCCGTGCCGAGATCCTTGAACGTATACACGTAGCTTGAGCCCGAGTATGCAGTGCCATCATAGGTCGGAGATCCGATACCTACGGGCGAGGCGGCGGTGTTGCCCCATGTCCCGGTGCGCGCTGTGAAGTATTCGTTCCCTCCGAAGTCCACTACATAACCGCTGCTGGAATTCGTCAACCAACTGATCGTCATCGATTCCGTGCAGCCACCGGGTGTATCGGTCACAGTAGGGGTCGGCGTGTCGGTGGGAGTTGGGGTGATGGTCGGCGTGTTGCTCGGCGTCGGGGTATCGGTCGGCGTCGGCGTCGGGCCTTGGGTGTAGTCAACAAAGAGCGAGACATATGCGCTGGAGTAATCCTTGGTGTAGAAATAACTGTACAGGCCGGCTGTCTCCGCGGAATCTTTAAGCAAGAAGCCATAATTGGCCGCACCATATGCCCAATCCTGCACAATCCCCGTCACGTCCCACTCAACCCATCCGGTTGAGGGGCCGACCAGGACGGAAGTCGCATTCTGAGCGGTGTAGTCCCCTCCGGAGGTCGTCCATGGGGAATTCCAGGTCACAGTCGTCTCGGCCCAATCCGTCGTAGACCGGTAGGCATAGACTGTCATCGCTCCTGAGCTGTAGTTGTCCCCACCCTTGAATAGCCTCAATGTGGCGCTTTGGATGTTCGCGCCCGCCGGGAGGCTCCCAAGGTCGAACTTCACCACACTCCGGTATGAACTCGCACCACCTGCGTATACATACATTGTAGTGAGGCTGCCATAGTTGTTGTTGGGGTAGCTCCCCCTGATGTAGGCATCCTCCACTGCATAGAACTGGGTGGATACCGGCGTCGGTGTCGGCGTGTCCGTGGGGGTCCCGGTCTCCGTCGGTGTCGGCGTGTCGCTCGGCGTCGGGGTCTCAGTCGGCGTATGGGTCGGCGTGAAGGTTGCCGTGTCCGTCGGCGTGCTCGTGGGCGTGAAGGTCGGAGTGTTGCTGGGTGTGTTGCTTGGCGTCGGCGAATTGGTGGGCGTGTCCGTCGGCGTATTGGTCGGTGTGTTGGTGGGTGTGTCCGTCGGCGTGTTTGTGGGGGTGTTGGTGGGTGTGTTCGTCGGCGTGTCCGTCGGCGTGTCCGTCGGCGTGTTGGTGGGCGTGTTGGTGGGCGTGTTGGTGGGCGTGTTGGTGGGAGTGTTGGTCGGAGTGTCAGTCGGAGTGTTGGTCGGCGTCGGCGTCGCCGTCGGGACCACCGAGTTCTCCACCGCCGCGCCGAGCCAGAAGGAGGCGCTGCCGGTGGTGTCGTAGTTGGATTGCATCTTCAACGTGATGTCATCCGTGTAGGTCACGGTGATCAGGTAGTTCGACTTCCCCGTTGTAGACTTGTCGATCGTGGCGCTGGCGCCGCCGGCTGTGATGTCGTAGGAGGAAGCGCCCCCGCCGTTGTGGTTGATCGTCACGAAGATCTTCAGCTCTCGCGATCCGGTCACCCCGGTGACCGGCAGACTCCAGTAGTTGCCCGCGGTCGACATCACGTACTTCACCCCGCTGTCCACCGGGCTCCCACCATCTACGAAGGTCCAGATCTGGTCGTAGGCACTTCCGGAAGGTGAATAGCTCGGATCGCCAATCGTGATCGGGGCGATGGCCGTGTTGCCGTGAATCCCCTGGCGGGCCGTGTAGTACTCGCGCCCGATGAAATCAATCGTGGTCACCGCGCTGGTCACATAGGAGATATCCGCATGCGGCGTGGGTGTGGCCGTCGGCGTATTCGTGGGCGTGTTCGTCGGTGTGTTCGTCGGAGTCGAAGTCGGCGTAAGCGTGGGTGTGAAGGTTGGCGTGTTCGTCGGTGTGTTGGTGGGCGTGGCCGTCGAAGTACTGGTGGGCGTGTTGGTCGGTGTATTCGTCGGCGTGTTGGTTGGCGTGCTCGTCGGCGTGCTCGTCGGCGTGCTCGTCGGCGTATTTGTCGGCGTATTTGTCGGCGTGTTGGTCGGCGTGTTGGTCGGCGTGTCCGTGGGCGTATTCGTGGGGGTGAATGTCGGCGTGCTGGTAGGTGTGGCCGTCGGCGTGTTCGTGGGCGTGAAGGTGGGTGTATTGGTCGGCGTGTCCGTCGGTGTATTCGTCGGCGTGCTGGTGGCTGTGTCCGTCGGTGTGTCCGTCGGCGTGTTGCTGGGTGTCGGCGTGGCCGTCGGGATGACCGAGTTCTCCACCACCGCGGCCAGCCAGAAGGTGGCGCCGCCGGTGGTGTCGTAGTTGGACTCCATCTTGACCGTGATGTCATCGGTGTACGTGATGGTGATCACGTAATGGGTCTTTCCCGTGGTGGATTTGTTGATCGTCTCGCTGGCTCCCCCGGCGGTGATGTCGTAGGCGGAAGCGCCCCCGCCATTGTGGTTGATCGTCACGTAGATCTTCAGCCCTCGCGAGCCGGTCACCCCGGTGACCGGCAGGCTCCAATAATCCCCGGCCGATGACGAGACATACTTCGCCCCGCTGTCAACCGGGTTGGCTCCGTCTTCGAAAGTCCAGATCTGATCCAGGGCAAACCCCGAGGGCGAATACGTTGGATCACCAATGGTGATCGGAGCGATGGCCGTGTTGCCGTGGATCGCCTGGCGCGCCGTGTAGTACTCACGGCCGATGAAGTCAACCGTCGTCGTGAAGGTAGTGGATACCGAGACACTCGCGTGCGGAGTCGGCGTGGCGGTGGGCGTATTTGTAGCCGTGCTGGTGGGCGTGTCCGTCGGCGTCGCGGTGGGCGTGGCCGTGTCAGTGGGCGTGTCGGTCACGGTGCTGGTGGGTGTATCCGTCGGCGTGCTGGTCGGCGTGCTGGTGCTCGTGTTGGTCGGCGTATTCGACGGCGTGGCCGTCGACGTAGCTGTGTCGGTGGGCGTGCTGGTTGCGGTCGGCGTGAGCGTGTCGGTGGGCGTGTTCGTCCGCGTGCTGGTTGCAGTGTTCGTCGGCGTGTTCGTCGGTGTGTTGCTCGGTGTGAAAGTCGGCGTGACCGTGGGCGTGTCCGTGGGCGTGTTGGTTTGGGTCGGTGTGGCGGTGGGGATGACGGAGTTGTCGACCACACCGGCCAACCACAGACTGCCCCCGCTCAGCCCCATGGTGGTCTCCATCTTAACGGTTACACTGCCGGAGAAGGTCACGCTGATCATGTAGTGCGTTCGCCCCGTGGTGGATTTGCTGACCGATTCCGACGCGCCGTCTGCGGTGATCTCGTACTGGGAGGTCCCCGATCCCGTATGGTTTATAGTGACGTAGAAGATCACCTCCCGCTGCGTGCCGTCCCCTACCAGCGGGATGCTCCAGTAGGAGCCCAGGTTGGAAGTCACGTACTTGGCGCCTTCATCCACCAGGTTGCCGCCGTCCTCGAAGCGCCACACCGTGCTGAACGAGTTGCCCGAGGGACTGTAGCTCGGGTCATTGATGATCAGCGGCGAGACACTTGTGTTGCCGTGGATGCCGCCATGGGCCGTGTAGTACTCGCGTCCGAGAAAGTCGACCGTGGTGTTGGAGGTGGTGATCACGCTGATGGAGGCGTTGGGCGTCGCTGTCGCTGTGGGCGTGTCGGTGGGTGTGCTGGTCGGCGTATTGGTCGGCGTGCTGGTCGGCGTATTGGTCGGCGTATTGGTCGCTGTGGGCGTCGGTGTAATCGTAGGTGTGCTGGTCGGCGTGCCGGTCGATGTGCTCGTGGGCGTGTTGGTCGGCGTGCTGGTGGGCGTGGCGCTGAAGGCGGCCAGGGTGATGGTCACTGTGGCGGGGTCGCTGTCCGCACTACCATCGTTGGCCTTGTAGGTGAAGCTGTCCTCGCCCGAGAAGCCGGGATCCCCTGTGTAAGTGAAGGATCCATCCGCGTTCAGGTTGAGCGTCCCGTTGCTGACATCGGTCACGAGAATGGCGGTCAGAGCGTCGCCGTCAATGTCCGTGTCGTTGCCTAGCACTCCGGGGGCGCTCACGCTCTTCTCGGTCTCCTGGACCGCGCTGTAGCTGTCGTCGGCGGCCACCGGAGCGTCATTGACGGCATTAACGGTAATGCTGACCGTGGCCGCGCTGGAATACCCGGACCCATCATATCCCTTGTATGTGAAGGAGTCGTCCCCATTGAAGTTGCTGTCCGGGGAGTACTCGTAGGAGCCGTCCGAGTTGAGCGTCAAGCTGCCATGCGAGACGCCGCTCACCAGCACAGCGGAGAAAGGATCGCCCTCTGGATCCGAGTCGTTCCCCAGCACGCCCGGTGCACCCTCCGACAGTGTGCCATCCTCATCGACCGAGCCGGTGTCGTCGACCGCCGTAGGCGGATCGTTCTCGCAATTGACGGTCACCGATACCGTGGCGCTGTCGGAACCACCGTTGCCGTCCGAGGCGTTGTAGGTGAAGCTGTCTGACCCGCAGTAGTTGGTGGCGGGCGCGTAGGTCACATCGGTGGTGTTACTGACCACCGTCCCATGGGAGCCATCTGTGGCCGATGCGACGCTCAGTGTGTCTCCGTCAGGATCGCTGTCGTTCGCGAGAACGGATATATCGGTGGGCGCATCCTCGTTCACCTGGGCCGTGTCATCCACGGCCAGCGGGTCGCGGTTCACGCCGAAGGCGGCGCTGTCGCTGTTGTTGCCGCTGACCGGATCCCCCTGGGTGGCGACCAAATCGGTGGTGGTGTTCGTGATCGTCTGGCCCTCGGTGCCGCTGTTGACGGTGACCGTGATCTCCAGATTGGCGCTTCCGCTCAGCGACATATCCCCGATGGCCCACAGGCCGGAGCTGCTGCTATAGGTCCCATCGCCGGTGGCGGAGACGAAGGTCACGCCGTTGGGGAGCAAGTCCGTGAGGCTGACGCCCTGCGCGGTTTCCGGCCCAAGGTTGGTCACCGAGAGGGAATAGACCACCGTGTCGCCGGGGTTGGGCGCGCTCTGGTCGACGTTCTTGGTGACAGCCAAATCCGCCGCCTGGATCACGATGTCCACGCTGGCCGTGTTGTTCGAGGAAATCGGGTCCGACGGGCTGCCGGTCAACTGATCGGCAGTGTTGGTGTAGGTCTGTCCTGGGAAGACATTGTTCACGCGGGCGGTGATATGCAAAGTCGCAGTGGCGCCGTTGGAAAGCCCTCCGATGGCCCAGACTGCTGTGGACTGATCGAACGCCCCGCCCCCATCATCCGACACATAAGCCAGGTGGGACTTGATGGCGAATCTGACGGAGACGCCCGTCGCGTCCATCGGGCCGTTGTTGGTGACGCTGACGGTGTATACGATCTCATCATCATCGTTCGGGGTCGGGTTGTCGACGCTTGCGGAGACTTCCAGATCGGCTTCCGGCTGCGGCGTGGTGGTGTTGGTGGGGGTGTTGGTCGGCGTGGGCGTGTCTGTGGGAGTGGGGGTGTTTGTTGATGTTGGGGTGGCGGAAGGGGTGGTTGTGATGTGGGCGGCGGCCGCGGTGAGGGTGGCTACGGCCTCATCGTTGTAGCGGCCGACGGTATCGTCGAACACATTGGAGACCGTCGGGCCCAGCATGTTGATGGCGCCGACCGTGGCGAGCACCAATAGCACGAAAAGTAACCCGGTCTCCGCTGCGCCCTGCCCTCTGTCGCGGCCCTCGCTTCTATTTCCCCTCATACATTCGCACTCCACCGCTCCCAACGGGGCTTTTCTCGCCCGAACCCCCTGATGCTACTTCGCGACACCAACCCAACTTAGTAGATGCGTATGCGCCGATCACATCCGTCCCTTTTGGGGTTGAACTTCGCTCCCCCGGATCAGACGTGGTCGCCGCCGGTCGCAATCTCGGCCTGATGACACCCATATGGTATTTGGGAACCAGCTCTGTGGGCCTTACAATGCCCTAACGCGGGCGTGCTCAGGCATAGCCCGCAGGTCATAGGATGGGAGGAAAGGAGTCACATGGGGCGCGGAAGGAAGCGACGCGCCGATACGAGAGCCCATGGTCCATCTCCTCACAATGCACCGGGAACAAGGCGCGCAAGATGAGGCTGTCTAGGGGGACGCCAGGCCGGGGACGATAATCCGGCTGCTGCTGTAGGCGCCGTCCCACAACACGGTGCACAGGTTGTAGCTGCCGCAGAAATCGGTCCCATCTGCCAGGTCTGGCCCGATTGAGAAAAGTAGGCGCTCCGTGCTGTTGAAGGTGTATGCGCCCGTCGATATGCTCGCCATAAGCACTGTGGGAGTGCTGCAGCACCCGCCAGGGAGATTCAGATAGCCGCTCCCCAGCGCCGCGTATCCCCCGCCCGCGTTTGTATGGTACAACGCCAGACTCAGACGCTTATCCAGTGGATATCCACTGTTGTCCACATTGAGGTATATCGTCGTCGTTCCCGCGGTGAGCTGCCACCCATCGGCAAAGGCATCCGAGTAATAGTTCACGCTCCGGCCGGCGGAGTTCGCGAAACCGCTTGGGACGGTTTGGTGCATCATATACCGGTCGGTATAGAACGAATACGTTTCATTGTGCAAATAGTACGTCACGGGAGGGGGTGTTGTCGCGGTCGCAGTGGGGGTGGCCGTTCCCGTGCCGCCCGGCGTAAGCGTCGTTGTGGCCGAAGGGCTGGGCGTCGGAGTGGACGTCGGTGTCCCCGTGGGAGTGGAGGTTGGCGTCGCGGTGCCCGTGGCCGTCGGCGTATTCGTGGGCGTGTTGGTTGGCGTCATCGTGGCCGTACGGGTGGGCGTTTGAGTCGCCGTGTTCGTCGGCGTATTGGTCGGCGTATGTGTGGCTGTAGGCGTCACCGTCGCCGTGTGAGTCGGCGTACTGGTGGCCGTCTGCGTGGCAGAGGCGGTGGGCGTGGGAGTGAATGTTGGGACCGCGGGGGGCGGCTCGGCTTCCACAGCAGCTAGCCAGAAGCTTGCGGTAGGATCTGTGCTGGAGAGGACTTCCATCTGCACCGTCACACTCCCTGCCAGGGTGATGTCGACATAGTAGTTGGTGCGGCCACCATCCGTGTTTTCGATGATCTGGCTGTCACCGGCCGCAGATATTTGATAGCGGGACACCTCGCTCGCGCTGTTGTGGTTGACCGTGACATAGAAGCGCACCCGGCGGAGCTGCGCATCCCCCTGGATAGGCAGGCTCCAGTAGTTGCCCGCTTGCGACGTCACATAGCGGCCGCCTTGATCGATGTACGTCCCCCCGTCCGAGAAGATCCAGACAGCGTCATGGGGATTTCCCGCGGGAGAATATGTGGGATCCCCGATGGTCACGGGTGATGCCCCGGTATTGCCATGGATCTGGTTCCGAGCGGTGTAGTACTCACGCCCGTTGAAATCAACGTTGAGTTCATAGCCGGGGCCTACCGTGATCGTGGCCACCGGCGTAGGTGTGTTGGTGGGCGTATTGGTTGGGGTATCCGTGAACGTGGGCGTAGCAGTGGACGTGTTCGTCGGGGTCGCGGTCGGGGTATTCGTCTTCGTGGGCGTGGGTGTGGGCGTGTCTGTCGCCGTGCTCGTCAACGTGACGGTGGGCGAGCTGGTCTCCGTGCTGGTGGCCGTCTCCGTCGACGTCGGCGTGCCCGTATTCGTCGTTGTTCTTGTAGGCGTGCTGGTGGACGTGTCGGTCAGCGTGATCGTGGGGGTCACGGCGGGTGTGTGCGTCGGACTCGGCGTGGGTGTGCTGGTGGCAGTGTTCGTTGGCGTGGGCGTCACCGTCATGGTGGGCGTGCCGGTTGGCGTGGATGTGGGAGTCTCTGTGCCTGTGTGAGTGGGAGTCAACGTCGGCGTGATGCTTGGCGTGCTTGAGGCGCTCGGAGTGGGCGTCTCTGTAGGCGTGGAGGTGACCGTCGCCGTACCGGTGGGCGTGCCGGTGAGCGTGCCGGTCGGCGTCTCCGTCGGCGTCGGTGTGCCCGTGCTGGTGCCGGTGGCAGTGTTCGTTGGCGTGGGCGTCACTGTCATGGTGGG